>JAFGVV010000038.1 GCA_016937795.1 Paludibacteraceae bacterium | reverse complement strand
TAACGGGATAATTTCAGAGCGATAAAAGTATCGTCAGATACTTTTACTATGTGAACTAAGTTTTTTTTTCTTAAATAATTTCTATGTATTCTATTGTGTTAGAAACATATTATTTAATATTTCAACGAACTTAAATGCATAAAAATGAAGAAACTGTTTTTGTCTATCTTTCTTGTAGTATTGTTGCCATCATGCCTGACTTCAAAGAAAACCCGTGTGGGTATGAATTTTAATCAGAACTGGAAATTCAGCCTCAACGATACCAAAGTGGCGGGCGAACAGGTTTCGCTCGACGATTCGCAATGGCGCGTGCTTCGTCTTCCGCACGACTGGAGCATCGAGTCCGACTTTCAGGAAAAAGCTCCTGCTACTCCCGGAGGTGGCGCTTTGCCGGGTGGATTGGGCTGGTATCGCAAAACCTTCACAGTAGAAAAAAACATGACCGGAAAAAAGGTATTTGTGGAATTCGATGGCGTTTATCATCGCAGCGAAGTCTGGATCAACGGTATTTCTTTGGGTAAACGTCCCAATGGCTATATCTCATTTCGTTACGACCTTACGCCGCATATTCGTTTCGGCGCTGAGAATGTAATTGCCGTGAAAGTCGATAATTCGCAGCAACCCAATTCGCGCTGGTACTCAGGGTCGGGCATTTACCGCAATGTGCGTCTTGTATTTACCGACCCGATGCATGTGGATTATCACGGCACTTATGTGACAACGCCACGTATTTCGGCCGATAGTGCCGACATTAATGTACAAACCATTGTAAAAAACGATATGACGCTTCGTCGCGAGGTGAAAGTTGAGCAAAGCCTTTTCAATGCGGAGGGCAAACTGCTTACCAAAACCGATGCAACCATGATTATGCTTCCGGGAAAAAAAGGAAAAATGGTTCAGAAACTCGTGGCTCACAAACCCGTGCTGTGGGATATCGATCGTCCGTATTTGTACAAAGTGGTGACCAAACTTTATGTGGGCGGACTGCTGAAAGACGAATACAGTACTTTTACAGGCATTCGCTCGTTTCGTTTCGATGTGGAAAAAGGATTCTTCCTGAATGGAAAGCCTCTGAAAATAAACGGCGTGTGCAATCATCACGATTTGGGAGCTTTGGGCGCTGCGGTCAATACACGCGCCATTGAGCGACAGCTCGAAATATTGAAAGCCATGGGTGTAAATGCCATTCGTACTGCTCACAATCCGCCTGCGCCTGAATTGCTCGATCTTTGCGACCGCCTGGGCTTTATTGTGCAGAATGAAGCTTTCGATATCTGGCGCAAAGGCAAAACAACCTACGACTATTCACTCGATTTTGCAGACTGGTACGAGCGCGATCTCACTGATTTTGTAGTACGCGATCGCAATCATCCTTCGGTAATCATGTGGAGCATTGGCAATGAAGTGCAGGAACAGTGGATTCAGCAAAACCGCGATACCATAAACCTGCAACAAGCCAATGTGTTGCTTAATCAGAAGCGCGATATTAATCCTGATGATTATAAAGATGGAAAAGTAAGTTTCAATGCGCTGCTCACAAGTCGCCTGGTGGAAATTCTAAAGTCGCTCGATCTTACACGCCCCGTCACAGCCGGTTGTAACGAAACGCGCGACATCAACCCGCTTTTCCAGTCCGAATCGCTCGATCTGATTGGATTTAATTATCACGAAAACGAATTTGCCGACATTAGCAAACGTTTTCCCAAAACTCCTTTTATAGTCACAGAGTCGGTTTCGTCTCTTCAAACGCGTGGTTTTTACCTTATGCCATCGGATAGTATGAATATCTGGCCCGAACGTTGGGACAAACCTTTTCACAATCCGCTGCAAAAATGTTCGGCTTACGACAACAGTCATGCGCCCTGGGGCTCGACCCACGAAACGACATGGAAAATTGTAAAGAAATATCCTCACATTGCTGGGCAGTTTATCTGGACAGGTTTCGATTATCTGGGCGAGCCGACGCCCTACTGGTGGCCATCGCGCAGTTCGTATTTCGGAATTGTCGATCTGGCCGGTTTCCCGAAAGATGTGTATTACATGTATCAGAGCGAATGGACTTCGAAAGATGTGTTGCATGTCTTTCCGCACTGGAACCAGGCGGCTGGACAAACAGTTGATCTTTGGGCTTATTACAACAATGCCGACGAAGTGGAACTCTTTATCAATGGCGTTTCGCAGGGTGTGCGCAGCAAGCAAAACGACGATTTGCATGTAATGTGGCGTGTAAAGTTCGATCCGGGAGTTGTCAAAGCGGTATCGCGTAAAGGTGGTCGCGAAGTACTTGTGCGCGAAATTCGTACAGCCGGTGAGCCAGCCACTATCCGCCTGAAAGCCGATAGAACCACAATAGCTGCCAACGGAAACGATCTTTCGTTTGTAAGCTGTGAATTGCTCGATGCACAGGGAAATGCACACCCGCTTGCCGATAAACTGGTGAAGTTTAGCATTACAGGTGAAGGTTTTGTGGCGGGTACCGATAATGGTAATCAGAACGACCATAATTCGCTGAAGAAAGCAGAACGCCATTTATTCTTCGGGAAGTGTATGGCCATAGTGCAAAGTTCGGGCAAAGCCGGAAAAATAGTTTTGAAAGCTTCAGTAGAAGGATTGCCCGACCGGCAGATTGAGATAATTGCACAATAGCTTTGTTTGCGTAAAAAAGAAAGAGGATAACTCAAACGGTATCCTCTTTCTTTTTCAAATAAATACTTTAAAAATTACATTCCAAGTACTTTCAAATCCATAATAAATTCCATATTGATGTCAATTTCCTTTTCTTCGGAGATGAGCTCGTCGGTTTTGATGTCAATTTTTAATTTGAAGCTTTCTCCTAGAATAAAGCTTTTAATATCCACATCCTGTACATCGAACTTTAGATTACTCACATTGTCCACATCTTTTGCTGATGCAATTTTCATATCATCCTTACCCGGCGAACTAATATAAATAGTTACTTCGTCGAGAAAGCTCAAATCGTCGGAGCTACTGCTCATGCTAAATTCCATTTTGCTGAGTGTCACTTCTTCTATAAAATCGGAAGAAATGCCAGCATCATTCAGCACGCTATCGATGCCTGTTTCAATTTCAGGTGTTTCAATTGTGGTGGAAGCACCCAGGCCTGTGGCAGGTATGGTTATGCTTTGTGAAAAAGGCAGTGGAATCTTAGTTAATTCCCCCAGCATGTCGCAACCTGTAAAAAATGGAATAATCAGAAGTACTGACCAAAAAATTTTTTTCATAACAATTCTTTTTATTAAAGTGATACATAAAAAAACGTAAAAATGTTTTCAATATCTAACAACCATGCAAAGATATAGTTTTAGTTTGTTCGGAATATCCATAGAAATATGGATAATTTTCAATAAATATTATAGTTATGCCCTAATAATGTATTTGATGCTTCGGGTTGTATGAATGTTGACCGGCTTGTTGTCATTCCAAACAGAGCGATAAAAGTATCGTCAGATACTTTTACTGTGTTAACTAAGTCTTTTTCCTCAATAATTCTATGCGTTCTATTGTGTTAGAAATATATCGTTAAATACTTTGACGAACTTATGTAAAAAAAAAGCGACACTGAACAATGTCATCGTCGCTTTCTTTAAATTTCGTTTTTGGTTTTTTCTTATTGTATTTTACGGTTAATAAGTATGTGGGCGAAAAATCCTACTACCATAATAATTCCAGCCGAGGCAAGATAAGTATTCGAGCTCGATCCGGTGAAGAAATAAACCGACAATATAATTACACCAATCAATATCAGAATGGGACCTAAGAACTTCAAAAGGGTTTTCATTGTGCTATATGTTTTATGTTCGTTATTTTCAGGCTACAAATTAAGTGATTTTTCGGCTATTAATAAAATTATTTCTCTAAAAAAACATGAATTATCAGAAAAAACAAACATCTGTGTCGGATATACATTAGGCTTGTAAATGTTTTGTTCAAAAAATATAACTTTAATAAACCCATGCCCTCTGATAAATTTTGTATTTTTGCAGATGTAAACTGCCTCAAAACAGCTTTTGTGAACAAAAATATCAATAAAATGAAAATAGTCATAGTCGGTACAGCACACCCGTATCGTGGCGGACTGGCTGCTTATAACGAGCGTTTGGCACATGAGTTTGTAAAGGAAGGTCACGAGGTGGAAGTATTTACCTTCTCGCTTCAGTATCCATCATTCCTGTTCCCCGGAAAATCGCAATTTTCCGACGAAAAGGCTCCTTCAGGTTTGCGTATCCGCCGGCGAGTGAATTCAGTAAATCCACTTAATTGGTTGGCTGTAGGGCGCGAAATAAAAAAGTTGCAACCCGACAGAGTAATCTTTTGTTACTGGATGGCATTTATGGCGCCTTGTTTTGGGACTATTGCCCGGTTTGCCCGTTCGCCACGCACCCAAATGATTGCGCTGGTACACAATATGATTCCGCACGAACCTACTGTGCTCGACAAACTTTTCCCGGGTTATTTTGTTCGCAGTATGGATGGTTTTGTGGCTATGGCCGATGCTGTGGCTCGCGATATACGGCATTTCGATAAGCAAAATAAACCGATAGCTGTGTCGCCGCATCCTATTTACGACCATTTTGGTGAATTGCCCGATAAAAAAACGGCTGCCATAAAGCTTGGATTGCACGAGCAATTTTCATATCTGCTGTTTTTTGGCTTTATCCGTCAGTACAAAGGGCTCGATTTGCTGCTCGAAGCATTTGCTGATGCACGATTGCGCGATTTCCCGATTAAGCTGATTGTGGCCGGTGAGTTCTACGAAAACCCTGAGCCTTATCTGCAGCAGATTGCAAAGCTCAAACTCGAAAACCTTGTAGAACTGCGTACATCATTTATTCCCGACAGCGAAGTGCGAAACTACTTCGGCGTTGCCGATTTGGTAGCTCAGCCTTATCGCACAGCTACGCAGAGTGGCGTGAGTCAGATTGCTTACCACTTCGAAAAGCCAATACTTGTGACCAATGTGGGTGGATTGGCCGAAATTGTGCCACACGGAAAAGTAGGTTATGTGGTTGATGTAGAACCTAAGCAAATTGCCGATGCACTTGTCGATTTTTATCAAAACAAGCGTGCCGGGGCATTTATCGAAAATATTAAAACTGAAAAACTAAAATATGAGTGGTCGAAAATGACTGCGGCTATATGTAATTTGATAATTTGAAGATTTGAAATTTGAAAATTCATTTTTGTGTGTTTTTTCATCTTCAAATCTTCAAATTCTAAATTTTCAAATCTTCTAATAAAATATTTAAATGGCAAACGAAATAGTAGAAACTCCCTTAATGAAGCAATTTTTCGAAATCAAGTCAAAACATCCTGATGCGATATTGCTTTTTCGTTGTGGCGATTTTTACGAAACTTTTTCACAGGATGCTATTGAAGCTTCCGAAATTTTGGGCATTACGCTTACCCGTCGTGCCAATGGCTCTGCAAAAACAGTAGAGCTGGCGGGCTTTCCGCATCATGCACTCGATACTTACTTGCCTAAGTTAGTGCGTGCTGGCCGTCGTGTAGCCATTTGCGACCAACTCGAAGACCCTAAGCTGACCAAAAAGCTTGTAAAACGCGGTGTTACCGAATTGGTTACTCCCGGTGTGTCGTACAGCGATACCACACTCAATCATAAGGAAAATAATTTTGTGGCGTCTGTTGTCATCAATAAACTAAGGGTGGGAGTGTCTTTTCTCGATATTTCCACAGGTGAATTTTTAGTTGGCGAGGGCAATGCGGAATATATTGATAAACTGCTGAGTAGCTTTAGTCCCAAGGAAGTACTTTTCGACCGCACCAAAAAGAAAGAATTCGAAAGCATTTTCGGAAATAAATTCTTTACTTATGCACTCGAAGATTGGGCTTATATCCCCGATTCGGCCAACGAACGCTTGCTAAAACATTTCGAAACAAAAACGCTCAAAGGTTTTGGGGTGGATAATTTGCCCAATGCGGTAGTAGCTGCCGGCGCTATTATGCATTATCTCGATCTGACGCACCATCAGCAAACGGGTCATATCACGCAGCTTTCGCGCATTGAGGAAGATCGCTATGTGTGGCTCGACCGCTTTACCGTGCGTAATCTCGAACTTTACGGATCGATGAACGAAGGCGCTAAAACACTGGTGGATGTGCTCGACCGCACCATCGGGCCTATGGGCGCACGTCTTCTGAAACGCTGGATTGCTTTCCCGCTGAAAGATGTGAAGCCTATTGTGGAACGTCAGAGTGTGGTGGAGCACTTTTTTCGCAACCCCGAACTAAAAAACCTGCTCGAACAACAAATTGCACTCATTGGCGACCTCGAACGTATTATCTCCAAAGTGGCTGTCGGGCGTATCAATCCGCGCGAAGTGGTGCAGCTCAAAGTAGCGCTCAAGGCCATCGAGCCTATCAAAGAAGCTTGTGCAGCATCCGAAAATCCTACATTAAACCGTATTGCCGAACAGCTGAATGCCTGTCGTAGCATTGCTGATAAAATTGAGCGCGAAGTAAACAACGACCCGCCCACAATGATTCAGCGTGGCGGCATTTTTCGTGCCGGGGTTGACAATGACCTCGATGAGCTGCGCGTGATGGCGCATTCGGGCAAGGAATTTTTGCAACGCATTCAGGATCGCGAAAGTGAAACAACAGGTATCCCAAGTCTGAAAATAAGCTTCAATAATGTGTTTGGCTACTATATCGAAGTGCGTAATGCTCACAAGGATAAAGTGCCTGATACCTGGATTCGTAAACAAACGCTGGTGAATGCCGAACGCTATATCACGCAGGAACTCAAGGAATACGAAGAGAAAATTCTGGGTGCCGAGGAAAAGATCTTGGCCATCGAAACCCGCATGTTTAGCGATCTTGTCATTGCACTGGCTGAATATATTACAGCTGTGCAGCTCGATTCGAATCTTGTTGCACAACTCGACTGTCTGCTCTCGTTTGCCCGCGTATCAGCCGAGAATAAATATGTGCGTCCCGAAATTTCCGACTCCGATGTGCTCGACATTCGTCAGGGACGCCATCCGGTCATCGAAAAGCAGCTCCCTGTGGGCGAAAACTATATTGCCAACGATGTGTATCTCGATAGCGAAACGCAGCAAATCATTATCATTACCGGTCCGAATATGGCGGGGAAATCGGCTCTGCTTCGTCAGACTGCCCTTATCACGCTAATGGCGCAGATAGGTTGTTTTGTGCCTGTGGAAAGTGCCAAAATCGGGGTAGTGGATAAAATCTTTACACGCGTGGGTGCCAGCGACAATATCTCGCAGGGCGAATCGACTTTTATGGTGGAAATGAACGAAGCGGCCAGTATTCTGAATAATCTTTCGGGGCGCAGCTTGGTGCTTTTCGACGAGCTTGGGCGCGGTACAAGTACTTACGATGGTATTTCCATTGCCTGGGCCATAGTGGAGTATATTCACGAGCACCCCAACGCACATGCCAAAACACTCTTTGCGACGCACTACCACGAACTCAACGAAATGGAGAAATCGTTCGGGCGCATTAAAAACTATAATGTGTCGGTAAAAGAGGTGGACAAAAAGATTATTTTCCTTCGCAAATTGGTGCGTGGCGGCAGCGAACACAGTTTTGGTATTCATGTGGCCAAAATGGCGGGCATGCCACAAAGCATTGTGAAACGCTCGGAACAAATACTGAAAGATCTGGAGTCGGAAAACCGTCAGGCGGGTGTTTCGAAACCTGTGGGAGCTATTGCCGAACACCGCGAAGGTCTGCAGCTCAGTTTCTTCCAATTAGACGACCCTGTGCTTGAACAAATCCGCGACGAAATAAAAAACCTCGACATCAACAACCTTACTCCTGTGGAAGCGCTCAATAAACTCAATGAGATTAAGCGGATTATAAGAGGGAAGTGATGATCCGCCATGGCGGACAAGTTGTGATGATGTGGTGATGTGGTGATCTGAAAATGAGAATTTAAAGATTTGAGATTTGAACATTTGAAGATCCGTCACGTCGGGCAGGTTTAGAACCCATTTTGCTATTATATTTCACTGTAAGCTCTTTCGATGTGAAAATCTGATACATTTGCACACGGTTATAGCTCCCCTTTAGGGGGTTGGGGGTCTGTTACATTAGTATTCGTTTTTTTTATAGACATACTCTATTGGATATACAAAAAATCTTTCCAACATTCAATCGTACTGTGTTGTTTTATTGTTTGAGATTCACTGAAAACAAATTAAAACAAAACAGAATTGAATATGAAACAAGTAAAATTGATAGCCCTGCTTTTGATCGCAGGCACGTTTGCAGTATTTGCACAAAAAATTAATGTGAAACCCTCCGATGCTGTTGTAAAATGGACAGGTAACAAAATTGGTGGTTCACACGATGGTGTTATAAAAGTTAAGAGCGGAAGCCTCGAACTGAAATCCGGAAATATTGTAAAAGGAAGTGTGGTTATCGATATGAATTCTATTACCTGCACCGACATTGAAAACGAAGGAGTCAACAAAAAACTGGTCGATCACCTGAAGTCCGATGACTTTTTCGGAGTTGAGAAATTCCCAACAGCTACATTTATTGTAACCAAAGCCGCTAAATTCAGCAACGGAAAAGCCAATGTGTCGGGCAACATAACCATCAAAGGCAAAACCGAACCTGTAAACTTTGTTGTCACCAAACAAAACAATGTGTACAAAACACAGTTGAAAGTGGACCGTTCGAAATTCGACGTGCGCTACGGTTCGAACTCATTTTTTGATAACCTCGGCGACAAAGCCATCGATAATATCTTTATACTCGACATTCAGCTAACTGCAAAATAAAAAACAGTATCTGCAATTATAAATGAGTGCTAGTTTCACAGCAGGTGAAGCTAGCACTTTTTTTGTTTCTGTATTTTCCTTACACCACACTGATAATTTTAGCACAGCAGGCATGTTTTACCGGCTCAATTTTGCCGCCCACAGCTGTGTTTCCAAACTCAATACCTACCGACCCCAAAGTCGTAATCTGTGCTCCGTCTTCTTGCGGAATATCAAAATCGAGCTGAAGTGTATGTGTTTGTGCTGCAATGATATCGTTGGCCGAAAACCATTCACTACATTTTTCCAGTCTGTAGCATGCGTATTTTTCGTTTTTTTGGTTGTAGTAGCTTCTCGTATTTTCGCCTAATGCTTTCAGGTCGGAGAACAGTGTCAGATTAAATACAAGTCTGAAAAATGGCAATTTCTGTACATTGTACAAATCATTAGCGGTCACAATACGTGGTATTTCAACCTTCATTTGCCCCTGTTTTTTATAAATTTCCACATGTATCGAAGTTCTGAAAACCGAGTTGAACGGAAACTGCCTGTTCAGGTTGAAGCCTTCAAGTGTCTCACGCGCCTGCGATAGCAGTATCGACCGTTTACCAATTTCATTTTCGGTATCGAGTTTCATTATTGTTTTTGCAATGCCGTTCAGTACGGGCGCCACATTAAAGTCGCGCATACGGTAAATGCTGTCGAGGCACATTTTGAGTCGTTGCGAGAAAAGCACGCAACCTTTCCATTCGGCCTGATGCTTGCGTACCAGTGCAAATTCAGGCCCTACTTTCATTCGGCGGGCTGTAGGGCCACCTTTTGTTCTCATATACACCTTGTCGCTCCCCTTGATGCTGTAGAACGACACATTTTGTAAACTCCCTGTGACTTTAAAAATTCCATTTACAGTAGCCATATCAGTATTGTTTAAAGCTTATGTATTTACGGTGCATCTCCGTAGTAGTTCCGTACCGTAAAGCAAAAATATATAAAATTGTTGAGTTAGTAACATATTGGTTATAAAATAATATCATAGTATTATATATGACTATAATATTACTATAATATCTCTGTATTAAAACAGTATCTTAATTGTGATTTTGTGCTTTACACTCTCTATACAGAGCGGAGATGCTATGGACATAATCATACTGTAAAGCAACTGAAAGTGTGGGCTTATGCTAAATTTTGCGTGCTTAATGGTATTTGACAAAACCAAATTGGTATTGCTTCCTGTCTCCTTTATTGTAAAAAAACGCTAAGCTGCGTTTTTCCCATCTTAATTTTATGTATATTTGCGATTGCAACTGTAAACTGTGACGGACAAAAAGCTTGTTAGCTATTGTTCGCACATTGGTAGATACTCAAATATGATAGCAGTCAGACATTGTTAAAAAAGGTTTTGTAAATAAGTTATATGCCCACAATTTCAATGTTTTTCGGGATTATTATCCGTATGTATTATGCTCCAAAAGAGCATAACCCGGCACATATACATGTGTATTACAATGATTTTGTTGCGGTTGTTAGTATTGAGAATTTTGAAATCATGCAGGGAAATCTACCGACAAAGCAATTACGATTAGTGTTAGCATGGATGGAGATACATCAGGAAGAATTAATGGCAAACTGGAATCTTTGCCTAAATGGCGAAAAACCATTTAAAATTGAATCGTTAAAGTAAACAGAATATGTATTTAGCAGTTATAAACGTAGAACCATTAGCAAATTACCAATTAAAGTTGACATTTCAAAATGCAGAAATCAGGGTATTTGATATGCAGCCATATCTCAACCTGGGTATATTCAATGAGTTAAAAGACGAATCGCTGTTTAATACTGTGCACATTAGTTTTGATACCATTGCGTGGAATAATGAAGCTGATATGGATCCGGAGATTTTGTATGCCGAAAGCGTAGCATTGGAGTGCCCGATAGCCAGCGAGCCAAAAGCGCAATATAGAATAGAAAAAGATAAGTAACAATAAAATAATGGCCTCGTAAAAAAGGGGCATAATGATAAACATAAAAACAAAATTCTTACAACAATAAGTACATAACAAATTAAATAACATATAAATAGCATTCTGCTATTGTTCGCGCCTTCGAAACCTGAGAAATTTCTTTTAGCGAACACACAGTGTCAGATTCAATGAGCAAAATGCTCACGCCAAATGGCGTGGGCTTTTGACTTATCGACACTGTGTGGGCTTCTCAGGGCCTCGAAGGCGGATAAGGATTTAGTCCACGCTTTTTGCATCCGGACGGTTCTTATTCTTTGTGGGCAGTTACAGAAATGCAACTAATATCACAGCCCATTCATGCCACAAAATATTCTCCAATACGAGTCCGACATTTGGTCGTCAGCCGATTCCCTGCGCTCTGCAGGTCTTAAACAGAGCGATTTCCCTAAATACATGATGCCTTTCTTTGCGCTCCGCATGGTGGAAAGCCGTTTGATTCGCGAACACAAACGCCTATCGGAAGAGTTTGGGAAAACCGATCACAATACGGACGAATACATTGAGTACTTCAAAACGATTGGACTTGGTTACAACGACTATGTAGTACGAAAAGATAAAAAGCTGAGCGATATTTGTGCCAACGATAAAACTTTTGAATCGGACTTTAAAGAGTATTTAAATGCATTCGATACCGAAACCCGTCACCTGCTGGGCGTGGACAAAGGAAACGATGAAGAAAAGTACCTCGATATTTCTGGAGTTTGTGGCATTTTAAGAGCCAAGAAGATTCTATTTTCGGTGGTGAAAGGATGGAGCAAAATAGACTTAGAACCTTTCGACAACTCTGAAATAACCACCCTCGAAGAGCATATCAAACGCAAATGGGCCGATATATCCGCAGAAACAGCGGGGGAACAATATACACCTGATGATATTATTGCTCTTATCTCTGAAATAGTAGCTTGCAAAATTCAGGACAATGAGGAATTTCTTACCCTATATGACCCAACCTCGGGTGGTGGAAACCTGCTTTTTGGTATTGAAGATAAGCTCAGTGCCAAAACCAACAGACCGATAAAAACGCATGGCATGGACTGGAATTCGTCGCTGTATGCATTGGCTAAAATTGAAAGCCGTTTCCGTATCGATTCTCAGATTGAATATGGCAATACACTGACAGATACCAAGTTTCTGGACAAAACTTTTGATGTGATTGTGGCCAACCCGCCTTATGGCGTGGACTGGAAAGATTACCGCAAAGCTATCGAAACCGACAAAACAGGTCGATTTGTAGCTTTGCCGTCTATCTCTGACGGTCAGTTGCTTTTCGACCAACATATCGTTTATCACCTGGATAATGATGGTATTGCTGTAGTGGTAAACAACGGTTCGTCGCTCTTTAGTGGTGATGCCGGAAGTGGTGAAAGCTCTATTCGCAAATACTTCTTCGACCGGGACTGGGTGGAAGCCATTATTCAAATGCCTACCGATGAATTTTTCAATACGGGCATTTATACTTATTTGTGGGTGTTTAATAAAAACAAACCTGCCGAACGCAAAGATAAGATTATCCTTATTGACGGAAGCAGTAAATACATACCGTTGAAGAAAAGCAAGGGGAAGAAACGCCGGGAAATGAGCCCGGATAACCGTGTGGAAATTATAAAAGCATTGGAGGATTTCGAAGACAATGATTTTGCGCGGGTATTCGACAAATGGCATTTCTACTACAACAAACAAGCGATTATGCTTACCAATGTAGATAGCCAAGGCCAATTTATTGCAGAAAAAATAAAACTAAAACCCACCAAAATCACCCAAACGGGCGAAGAAGGCACTATCGAACTCACCACTTTTGAACTAAGCGATAGTGAGGGCTTCACTTCGAGTGAAACCCTCACTCAACGTTACGAACGAATCATAGCACCTGCTATCAATGCATTCGATTACAAAGAGAATCAATTAATAGTAGCTTCAGGAGCTAAATTCTATACCTACAACAGTGATGAAGAAACTATTTTGGAATGTAAGTCTGAAAACGATGCTCGTAATGGCATAGGTAAACGGCTTGGTTGTGGTAAGATTCAGATAAAATCCTCTTTAAAGAAATCTACCAAAATATCTCTATTCAAATATATTGTAACCGTTGAATTGGTTACCGACCTGCAAAAGGACTACGAAATTATTTCCTACTCACCCAACGAAGAAGAAAACTGCACTAACATTGCCAACTTTATGGCAAAGTATGTGACCCGTCCGTTTGAGTACTTAGACAATACTGTTGGTGTGGAAATTAATTTCAATAAGATATTCTATCAACCCGAAAAACTGGAATCCATTCAGGATCTATTGGCTGACTTAGCTCAGCTCGAAAACGAATTAAAAACCCTTGAAACTGATTTATCGCTATGAAACGAGTCCCGTTTTGCGGGACGAGTTCCATGTGACCTTTTAAAACAATAATTTACACATGAAACGATACGATACATATAAACCTTCGGAGATAGAGTGGCTGGGTGAAATACCGGAGCATTGGGAGGTGAAGAGGGTGAAAGAAATAGGTAATGTTGTTTTGGGTAAGATGTTATGTAATACACCTCAACCTGGATATTTATTAAAACCATATCTCAAATCCAAAAATATTGGATGGATAAGGGTAAATGTAGAATCAGTTGAAGAAATGTATTTCTCTAAAGTTGAGATGAAACAATATAAAATCAAAAAAAATGATTTGCTCTTAAGTGAAGGCGGAGAAGTTGGAAAAACTTGCATTTGGAATGATGAAATTCAAGAATGCTATATACAAAATTCAGTACACAAAATCTCTTTTCCAAAATATGTAGAGGCAAAATATTATCTTTATTTTTCATTTGCAACAGGGGTTTTAGGTGGTTATGATAGTATTGTGAATTTTATTAGCATAAAACACCTAACGTATGAGAAACTAAATCGAATATTATGGACATTTCCACCATTTCAAGAACAAACCGCCATTGCCAACTATCTCGACACCAAAACTGCTGCTATTGATCGTAAGATTGAACTTCTTACAGCCAAAGCCGATAAATACAAAGCCCTGCGCCGTAGCTTAATAAGCGAAACGGTATGTCGGGGATTGCCCGCAAGTGAGGGCTTCACTCTAAATGAAACCCTCACTAAAATGAAAGTTAGTGGCATTGAGTGGATTGGAATGATACCGGAGCATTGGGAGGTGAAAAGATTCAAGTCCATTGCAAATACAGTCAAAGGAAGAAATCTCGAATTGTCAGATACATATTTTGAAAATAGCTTGCCAAATCTTTCTTTGGAATACCTCCGAAATGAAAGTGTTACTTTCGACACTTATTGCTATGCACCTGATAAAAATCAAAGAGTAACAACAAACGATATGATTATTATTTGGGATGGTGCAGGGGTTGGTGAAATATTAAAAGGAAAGGAAGGTTTTCTGTCTTCTACTATTGCAAAAATTGTTGTCGATAGGAAGAAATACAATTCTAAATTTCTCTATCATTTGCGTTTTAGTATTGAGTATATTTTAAAAATGATACCGGCTGGGATGGGGATTCCTCATTTAAATCCTCAAGTACTAAATAGCTTTAATTGTCCTTGTCCACCTTTAGAAGAACAAGAAAAAATTGCCAGTTATCTTGATAACAAAACTACCCAAATCGACACCATACTCACCAATATCAACAATCAAATAAACAAGCTTACTCAGCTTCGCAAAACATTGATTAATGATGTGGTAACGGGGAAAATAAAAGTGACGGAGGTGGATATTCGGAGTGCGACTTAAAGTCGCGCCCCGAATGTGTAGGCTTGTCGCGTATATTTATTGTCGAATGTGCGATTGTATTTTTTGCCTAATCTGCTGAAAGCAAGTTTTGCCGATTCGGCTGCCGATATGGAGTCTTTCTGTTCGTTAATGGGTTCGAATATATCTTTCGCTTCAACATAGGTTGCAGTGTTTGTGTCGGCCACTACGGATGGTTCTATAAACTCAACAGATTCAGGATAACGACGAAGTTCGCTTTCCAAATGTTTTCCGGCAGGAGTATCGGTATCAATTTTTACAGTAATTTTCATAGCAAATCAATGAATTGATGATGCTGCAAATATACTATCATTTTGGGAAAAGCCGATTCATTGATACGAAAAAATAAAATAAATATACTATGTACGAACTCGATTTACAAGGTGGCTACCTGCTTAATTTTCTTTGCTCAGCCGATGGTTTGGGCTACAAGGAAGTAACAGCCAATACCGTTTCGGAAGATTATGTGATTGAAGAAGATTTGAAAGCGTTTCTGTCCGAAACGTCCTTCAATCAGGGCAATTACCGTAAATTGCTGCGCAAGTACGGGAATGACGAAAAGGCGCTGTTTGCCGAACTGATTACCTTTTTGCTCGACCGTATAAAATCGAGTGCCAATATGGCTCTCTTTTTCAATAGTAATAAGAACTTTACTTTTCAGGGATTTACTTTCTCGCTCTATGCTCCCAGTGGTTCGGAGTTGAAGGGTGACAAAGATTTCAAAGAAAACATTTTTAGCGTGGTGCAGGAATTGCCCTACAAATACAAACACGACGGGAAAATACTGTTTTCGTTCCGCCCGGATATGACTTTCTTTCTGAATGGTTTCTATTTGGGCTATTCGGAACTGAAAAGCAACTGGAACAATCAGGATGCCCGCAAGGAAGGACGCAAAAAAGTAACCAATGATTACCGCTGTGCAGTGGAAGCCTACCTGAAAATTGCCAATGGTAATGATGTGTCGCAAAGCATACGCCGTAATTTCCTGCGTATTTTCGATAAAGCCATACATATTACAGCTACCGATATTCAAAATACCTATGTATTGCGAAATACCGTTCCGCTGTTCGAGGAAATAAAACTGGCAGCCAGTACCAATTTCGATTTTGAGCAATATCAACGGGCTATACTGAAAGTATTCAAAGCCTATCCGTTGCGAAATCCTCAGGCTTCGCAGACCGAACGGTTTGAGGAGGTTTTTCGGGCTTTGTACTCCAAACAGATGATAGAGAAAGAAATCCTCTATTACAACTTTCTGGAACGTGAGCTTATTGTCACAGGCAAGGGCAAAAAAGAATACAAACACAATGATGGTCGTCTGATAGCTCCACGCCCCAAACAAAAGTTTGGCGCTGATAAAATTGTAGATAAAATTGGCGAGTTTATTGAACACGAGAAAGAACCTGATTACTTTATCAAAAAACTGGAAGCCGAACTTCGGGCTAAAGGTGCCGGCGAACCTAAAATTCAGGAGTTGGTGGGTAAACGCCTGAAATATCAGAACAATAAGAACGTGTATTCTTTATTGCTGCAATATGCGGCTGGTTTTGGTAAGAGTAATATCATTGGTTGGACGGCACTCCAGCTGAAGGATATGCACGACGGGCACGGTAAGTTTATTTACGATAAAATAATGATTGTGGTAGACCGCTTGCAGTTGCGCGACCAATTAGATACCATGCTGCACAATATGAACATTCAGAAAGGAATGTTTATTGAAGCCCACGATAAAGCGTCATTTAAAAAGGCACTGAGCAGTTCGGAGCGGATTGTAGTAGTGAATATTCAGAAGTTTTCGGCTGTTACCAGTAAGGATAATGCAACAACCAATCAGTTTTTAGACGAAGCGGCTATCAACCGTTTAGCAGCAATGCGGGTTTGTTTTATAATCGACGAGGTTCACCGGAGCAATTCAGGCGACCAGCACGAAGATATGGTTTCGCTTTTTGACGAACTGCAAAGTAGCTTCGACAATAGCGAGGCTTACAAGGCTACCCGTAAAAAGAAAAACCTGATTATCGGTTTTACCGCTACGCCGAGCGATCATACTTTAGCCCGTTTTGGGGAATACAACAAATACGCTGAGGGCGAAAAACTCTGGATTCCCTTTGATAGCTATACCATGAAAGAGGCTATTGAGGATGAATATATCTTCAATCCGCTTCGCGGCATTGTACCTGTATCGGCAAAGATGTATTTCCAGTTACCCGAAAATAAACTGGAGGGCTTCGAAGGTGATACAGGTTACGACGATAAAGGACTTACAGAAGAAGAACTGGAGACACGCTATCAAATACGCAAAGAGAAGATATATTCCGACCCCGACCGGATTGATGCTATTGCTCATTTTGTGGTGGATAGGTTGCTTTCGGCGGTTTATCACAACATTCGTGGTACAGCTAAAGCCATGTTGGCGGTTTCGAGTATTCCCAATGCTATCAGATACAAGAAATTGATTGACAGATATTATCCGCAAGCAGTGGCAGCCCAAAAGAAATACGATCGTTTCAGCGAAGCACCGATTTATATTGTTTATTCGGAACGCCAGGGAGTAGAATCGCCCAACGAATTAAATAAAGTACCCAACGAAAAACAAGTGTTACAAAACTTCAAGTTAGCCAAAAACGGACTAATCATTGTAGTGGATAAACTGCAAACAGGCTTTGATGAACCTAAGTTACATACATTGTTTCTCGACAAAGAGATACGTGGAATCAATGCGATCCAAACCATTTCACGCGTAAATCGAATTACAAAAGATAAAAATGATTGTAAGATTGTCGACTTCTCGCACCTCAATGTAAACGTCAAAAACATTAAACAAGCATTTGAACACTATTCCAATGTGGTTGTGTCTGACTTTGCGCCATTGGAAGATGAGAAGATATTGTTGGATTTGTACAAGCAGCTAAAAAAGCATGAACTTTTTGTAGCTCAATTCAAATTGTTCGGGCAATACAGCACCGAATATACAGTCAAAAGCAAGATGCTTGAAATTGAAGTTGCTTTTCGGGAATATATCACACACAATTTCGAGCAAGCCCAGGAGCTCAAAACCGGTGTGAACAGTTATTTCAGAATTCTCAACCTTATTGAGTTTGTGATTGAGTTGGATAAAAAGCTTTCAGAAGAATTGTTTGTTGAGTTCTGGCACAAATTCAGTGTTATCTATCGTCAGGCAACCAAAACAACAGGTCCCGAAGTGGATGATGTGGAAATCTATTTCGATAATAAGATTGGTATCCTTGCTCCAATAGAAGATGAGCCTAAGAAGCCAGGAGGTGGTGGTGAGCCCCCTACTGGTCCGGCTGCAAAATATAATATCCTAAAGGAAATTGAAAAGCGGAATAAACAGGAAGAAAAGATAAAAGAGCAAATTGAAGCCTTTGAAAAGCTTATTGACGATTTCTTCGAATCAATTCAAAACGATGCTAATGGCAAACGTTTGATTGCCAAAATAAAAAACGCAGGCAATACATTTAGTTATACCGAAAAGTTGCAGGACTTTAGCAAACTGTACATTCAATATACTATCAGGAACCGAAGTAAACTAAACGCTTTCTTCCTTCAGGAAACAAAAGGCAACCTTTCGCAGTTGTTTGATGATTTTGAACGTTTTGTTTCAATACATCCGGAAGAATATGTCATCAATAAGCCATCAATTCTAATTGCTGCTGCACCCAAAAACAAATAACCCATTTATAAAAGAAAAGGAATTGGAAACTCCATGCTTCGCTCTGAATGAAAACCCGGGAAATGTCAGGGTAGGGATTAAAGGTGGAAGTGGTGTAAAGCAGCATGCACCGTAGCCAATGGAATCGCCCCGGGATTAAATCAGCATATGGGTATAGTTATGGGTGTTGTTATATTCTGCCGTGCATAAAGGGTTTAGGGATTTGGAGTTGTGCATTATCATCAAGCACGATTCTAAGATTAAAATGAAACTATTTGCGGGCTGTGTAAAAATTACAAATTCAGTTTTTCTTTGAGCGTTGCGTAGCCTGTTTGGCTGACTTTTATTTTGAGGCCGTTTTTCAGGGTGAGGAGACGACCTTGTTTTTCGTAAAGTTCGATGCCGGTAATCGACTCGATGTTCACTATGCACGAACGGTGCACGCGCACAAACTGCTCCGGAGGAAGTGCCCGCTCGAAACTTTTCATGGTTTGCTCCTTCATGTACTTTCCTTTCAGGGTGTGGATGTGCACATAGTCGCCATCGGCCTGCAGGCAGAGTATTTCCTGCACAGGAATCATATTTATTTTTGAGCCCGATTTCACAGTAATGCGTTCGAGTATTTCGGTGTTTTGCAATGCCTGAAGGTCATCTTCGGGCTCTTCAGTCTCTACAGATATTTCGGGCTGTTCGTAGCTGTTGTTTTTATTGTTTCGGATAATAAAGGCCTGAATAATAAGAATAAATACCAGTAAATGGATAAAAGTGCGGGCAGGCAGATAAGGTAGGAACTCGTCGGACAGGTTTAAAAAATATTCGAAACCATAGCCTGCTCCGGCAGTGATGGCAAGCGTGAGTAATCCGAGTGCTGTATAGTTGATAATGCGTTGCAGGGCAGGAAGTGCGCCGAAATTTCCATAGCGCAATGCATTCCAAAGCAACATGCCCAATAGTGCATAAAGCATGGAGTGAAAAACAGCATCGGCCAAAATGAGGTATAGTGGCAACGAAAAAATGCTGTGGAACGACAGCGTTTGCAGTATTGCAAAACCTGTCCACCACAGCATATATTGAATTATTTTTGCCTTGTTGTCCGAAAACTTCATTTCTGCTTTGAATTATAATCAATTACAGAGGGCAAAAATAGTGTTTTGTTGTTAATTGTCTGCTGTTTTTAGCAGATTATTTTTTCGATTAAAGTTTTGTGCCCAGAGCAGCTTCCACTTTTTCTTTCGAAAGTTCCTTGGTACAGAAGAACCAGTCGTAACATTTTACACCTTCTTCCTGACCTTCCATGCGGCTTTTAGCTACACCACACGAACCTGCTGTAGGTACAATAACCGCATCTCCCGGACGCCAGTCGGCAGGTAGTGCCACGCCAAATTCGTCGGCAGTTTGTAAGCCAATGATGACACGTTTCAGCTCATCGAAGTTACGACCCAGCGAAAGCGGATAATAAATAATGGTGCGGATAATACCTTTCGGGTCAATAAAGAATACTGCGCGTACAGCTTTAGTAGTACTTTCGCCCGGCTGAAGCATGCCATAAGTTTTGGCTACTTCCATAGTGATGTCTTCGATCAGTGGGAATGTAACCTCAACATTTTTCATACCCTTGTATTCAATTTTTTCCTTGATGGTTCGAAGCCATGCAATGTGACTGTAAAGTCCATCGACCGAGAGGCCTACCAGTTGAGTGTTGAGTGCTTCGAAATCTTTCTGCATCGAAGCAAAAGTCATAAACTCTGAAGTACAAACGGGTGTAAAGTCGGCAGGGTGGCTAAAAAGAATGGTCCATTTTCCGGCATAGTCTTCGGGGAAATTAATGTCGCCCTGAGTGGTTACTGCTTTGAATGAAGGAGCTTTTTCGCCAATACGTGGCATCGAAAAGATTTTTTCAGTTGTTTCCATAATGAATTTGTTTTGTTGATAATGATTATTATTGCATGAATATATGTTCATTTGTTTTGTGAGTGCAAATTAAAAGCAATAATCAATACAATGCAAACAGATATTATCTATATCTATATTGAAAAACTATTTGAAATAGTTTTAAGCTATTAATTATAACAAATGAATTAAACATATGTTCATAAAAAACAAAACAATCTGATGATGTGATGATCCGCCACGGCGGACAAGTTGTGATGATGAGGTGATGTGATTGTAGTTATCACAAATGTTTGATAAATGCGCGTTCTCTCCCCCTTCAGGGGAGAGTTAGAAAGGGGTAGTTATTTGTCTCTCCAGCGTTTTGTGATGTCGCCGAAAGCATCGATGCGACGATCACGAAAAAATGGCCACCAGCGACGTACATTTTCGGAGCGTTGCAGGTCGATGTCGATAATGATGTTTTCCTCTTTGTCATTTGACGCCTGCACCAGAAATTCGCCCTGCGGACCAGCCACAAAACTATTTCCCCAAAATTGAATGCCGTTTGTGACGCCCGAAGGATCGGCTTCGTGACCTGTTCGGTTGCACGAAAGCACATGCAGTCCGTTAGCCACTGCATGACCACGTTGCACGGTAATCCATGCATTGAGCTGACGGTTTTTTTCTTCGTCGGTGTCGGAGCTTTCCCAGCCAATAGCGGTGGGGTAAATCAGCAATTCCGCTCCGGCCATGGCCATAAGTCGTGCTGCTTCGGGGTACCACTGATCCCAACACACAAGCACGCCGAGTTTTCCTACCGAAGTCTGAATGGGTTCAAAACCCAGATCGCCGGGTGTAAAATAGAATTTTTCGTAATAAGCAGGATCGTCGGGAATATGCATCTTGCGGTATTTCCCGGCTATGCTTCCGTCTTTTTCGAGCACTACAGCAGTATTGTGATAAAGTCCGGCAGCGCGTTTTTCGAAGAGCGAAAGCACAATGACCACGCCAAGTTCGGCAGCCAGTCGTCCGAATGATTCGGTTGAAGGACCCGGAATGGTTTCAGCCTGTTCGAACACATTGGTGTCCTCGGTCTGGCAAAAATAAAGCCCGTTGTGAAGTTCCTGCAATACAATAAGTTCAGCGCCTGCAGCAGCTGCTTTGCGTATGTTGTTTTCAAGCTTAGCCACATTTTCGTGGCGGTTGGCTGTGTTCGATTGTTGTATTAAAGCTATTTTCATAAAACCTCCTGGCCTCTTCTGGAGAAGATATATAGTTGTTTTTTATTTTATAATTATGTTTCTCATGAGTCTCTATTCCCCTTTAGGGGTTAGGGGTCTTGGATATTGCATGGTGACACAATGCAGTGAGCCATGTTGTTTGATCAGGGCGTTGCAGTCGATGGGTACAATTTCGTGTTCGGGAAATGCTTTTTGCATTTGTGCAATGGCTATTGCGTCTTTGTCGGAATTATAAACCGGCAAAAGTACAGCGCCATTTATAATCAGGAAATTGGCGTAAGTGGCCGGAAGACGCTCACCATCTTCATCGTATACCGCATCTGCCATTGGCAGCGGAATAAAATTGTACGAACTCTTAATGCTCAAGGTAGAGAAAGATTGCAATTCTTCTTCCATCTTTTTCAATGCTTCGTAATGTTCATCGGTTTCGTCGTCGCATTTTACATACGCAATGGTATTGTTTGGGCAAAGGCGTGCCAGCGTATCTACATGACTGTCGGTATCGTCGCCGGCCAGATAACCATGGTCGAGCCATAGTATTTGTTTGGCGCCAAAATAATCTTTCAGTTTTTGCTCAATTACTTCGCGTGAACTGTTGTTGCGATTGTCCGAAAGCAGACATTCGGAAGTGGTAAGAATAGTTCCTTCTCCGTCCGATTCTATGCTTCCGCCTTCGAGCACAAAGTTCATACAGTTTTTGTAACCGTAATTTTCAAAAATGCCCGATTGATATAGTTTTCGTGTGATTTGATTGTCGTGATTGGCTGCAAACTTCATTCCCCAGCCATTGAATGTAAAGTCGTAAACCACTCCTTTTCCATCTTCAAATACAGTGATGCCGCCATGATCGCGTGCCCAGGTGTCGTTGGTGGGCATTTCGGCAAAATTGATGCGTTGTAATTCATCTTCGCTGAAAAAAGTTTCCACTTCTTCGGCATTCACGCACACAATGAGTAGTTGCTGGCGTTTTACTATTTCGCGGGCAATGTTTACAAAGCATTCAGTGACTTCTTCGAGCATATATGCCCAGTCGGTATCGGCATGTGGCCATGTAAGTTGCACAAAGTCCTGTGTAGCCCATTCGGCAGGTAAAATTTTTTTCATGTTTTTGCGATCCTCTGCGGGAAATTATTCTGTATAAATCTTTTGCAAAAATAAAGAAAAAAACTGTGCGTGCAATTAGTGAGGATGTATGATGGCTTTCTCTGCTGATATTTATCGCTTTAAAACAACTTTATGGCTTGTGTTTTTTTCGGAATTGATACATACAAAATAAACACCATCGGTATATGGCAGGTTGATGGTTATGTCGCCTGCCGAGTTGTGCATGTTAAGTTTTCTGCCTGAAGCATCCATTATGTTGATCAATGATTTACTGTTGGTTATAATGCGCAGATTGCCTGTGGTTAATGTGGGTGTAACCGAAATAACTGTGTTGCGGATGGTGGGAGTGGCGGTTTCCGGAATCACTTCTTCGAGCTGCCAAAGAGCGCCGGAAGCTTTGTCAGCGTAAATATACGAACCGGCAATTGTTCTGTCAAGATTCATGTAGTTCCACTTTTGCCACAACCCTCTCATTTTAAATGTGCAATCGCTTAAAAATTCAAGTTGAAGCGTTCCGTTGTTATCTTTCAATGTGCCGCCAACGCAGCGCCAGCCATCTCTGTGATTAATGTAGGTGTCGGGCACATGCACATTGTAAAACGAGCTAAATCCTGCAACCGGACTAAAGTCGAACTGAAATGTAGTGTTGCTTTTGTTCAAAGGATTTATGCAGAAATCACCTTCGTTTTGAGTGGTAATGACATCGGGAAATAACTGTAGATACAGTCCGGATTGCACATGTTTTATATAATATTTTTTGTTTCTGTCCACTTCGGCGCAACTCACTTCAACGGAGCTTACTATGGCTGAAGCTTCGATGCCGATTTCGGCTGCTGAGGCCCAGGCACGGCCGTTCACTTCCGATTTTGCAATAAGGCGAACATAACGTGCTTCGGGTTTTGAACTGATAATGACAGATTGCGGAGCGGAGCTGTTCGAAAATTCGCCTTTGGCGGCAGGGCTTCCCCATATGCGCGGATGATTGCTGAAATAGACTTCATATTCTTTTATTCTGCCGTTTTCGCCATCTGTTCTTCCTGTATAGCTGAATGTTTCCACTCTGTAGGTTTTTTGCATGTCGATGACGATTTCGTGTGGGTGTAATGGTTCATTTGTTCCCCAACGGGTGTGCCAGATAGTGCCTCCATCTCCATCGATGGCTTTAGAGGCTTCTTCGCCTCCGGCCTGACTTGAATAACTGATGACTCTCCATTGCGATTTGTCCACAAAAAGATTGAAATCCGTGCTGGTAGTGATACTTGTCAGATATCCATCGGCTTCGCAGTAGGCTTTGATATTTCCGGCCGAAGTAAACTCAAAACTTCCACTGTAAGCCTGAAAGTCAGCATTGTTTACGCTGTACATAATTCGTGCTCCGGCTGTTGAAGTAGTCATACTTATATGTCCCTGAGTGTTTCTTGTAACCGTTACAGGTTCGCACAGTGGAAAGTTGACCCTTGCTTTTTCCGATAGCTGATCGTTTGTCAGATTGCCTTCAACCGGCATGATAATGAAGTTGAAAGTTACGTTGCTGGCTTTAAACTCGTATTTTTCAAGCACATCGGGGCCGCAGCTTGCATTTCCAAGGCCACGCATAATTGCATTTACATTGACTACTGTGTTTGCTGTGAATTTTGATTTTGCCTGATACGGATGTTTTTGTCTGTTATTTCTATCGGTATAAATATCTTCGGGACGGAAATGTGTGGCTGAAGCAGTCATTTCCTGAGGTGCTACAAACATAATTCCATCGCCGGTATTATCTGTCAGACTCATCCAGCGAACATCTTCTTTATTTCCTGTTTCCTGAGGAAGTACATATTTTTCCCATTGTTCAGTTACGGTTGAGGTGTAAACGCCTTCGAAACAAGCTTCTTTTCGGTCGGAATAAGATTCCCACGGACCACGTCCGAACCATACCAGTTTTTCGAATCCGGCAGGCATTTCCACCCGATATCCGGCCTTGGGTATCACCGCATTTTTTACAGCCGGATCGATCACCGAACTTATGTAAATATTTCCGTCGCCGGTTACTTTAAAGAGAATCTGGTTTTTAAATGTATTCGGAGCCTTGGCTGTGTATGTGTTTACAATGCTCAAGTCCACAGCATTGGCAGTTTCTTTGATATCCCAGATGCCCGGTTTTATGGTCAATAACCGAATGCCCAAATCATCCCAGTTTTTGGCCTGAGCTTTATCGTTTTCGGTAGGCAGTCGGAATAAATTAATTTGTAGCGGCGTATTGAGCATCAGTTTGTTGTTGTAGGTATATCTGATGAGAGTACCTTTTGCTCTGGAGAATACTGCGCTGAATTTGTTTCCGCTCACTGTAATTTCATCAGTGCTGTGGCTTATGCTGAGCGTTGCATCTGTTGGGATTTGAGCTACAGGCTTTACAGCATCTTTGAGTTTTATCTGTTCCGATGCCACTTCGTAGCCTCCTTCGGCCCACCATGTGGCCTGTTTCTGATACACATTGAAGCGAATAAAGTATTCAGCTGCAGGCTTTGGTTGTTCAAGCAAATTTTCAATTGTAATGTCGGTGCTTGCTCCACCCAACAGGACTACATCGAGTTTTTCTTTTTTTATTTCTTTGCCATCTTCAAATACTGTGTAATAAACATCCAGATCGTCGGTGGATTTGAAAACGCGTTTGTTTTTTAATTTAAAAGTCGTTTTATCATCATTTAAAAAGAAATCGACCGGCTGATAAATCTTTTTGGTGTTGTACGATTTTGCCGAAAATGTATTGTCGGCAAAAACAACTCCGTTGGTACAGAAACTACCATCGTTTGGATTGTCGCCAAAATCGCCACCGTAAGCCCAGTATGATTCTGAGGGTTTAGCCGGAACCGGCATTTTCAGTCCCTGATCTTTCCAGTCCCAGATAAATTCACCTGTCAGCGCCGGATATTTTTCGTATAAATCGTAAAATTCTCTGACATTGCCCATGGCATTTCCCATGGCATGACTGTTTTCGCACTGAATGTGCGGACGGGGGTTGGCCTCTTTGAGTCGTTGCTCACCCGTGTTTTTGATCCAGTCGATGCTGGCGTACATGGTGCTGCTCACATCGCTCCACTGACTGTTTCCCTCGTAGTGCGTCAGGCGGGTTTTGTCAAGTTCTTTGATGGCTTTTTCCACATATTCGAAATTGTTACCATTTCCCGATTCATTGCCATACGACCAGATAAAAATGGACACATGATTTCTGAAACGTTTTACATGATTCTGATTGCGTTCCACCATTGGCTTTCTGAAGAGCTCCACGCCCGACAAACCGGTGTTTCCGTGTGTTTCCACATTGGCTTCGGCCAGCACATACATGCCATATTTATCGCAAAGTTCATAAAAATAAGGACTTACAGGATAATGTGATGTTCTGATGGCATTGATATTCAGTTTTTTCATGTTCTTTATATCCTGTTCCATTTCTTCTTTTGAAACTGTTCGCCCGTTTATTTCGCTGTGATCGTGACGGTTTACACCATAAAAAATCATGCGTTTTCCATTGATCAGGAGTTCTCCTCTGCTACCGATTTCGACTTTTTTGAAACCTACTTTTCCGCCCCTGATATCCATTATTTCGCCGCTTTCGTTTTCGAGTGTGAGCACAAGGTCGTAAAGATTTGGAATTTCGGCACTCCATTTCTTAGGATTTGTGACAGGGAAACTGATGGTGTTTTTGCCAATAACAGCTGAGATAAGATCCTTTTTGGCAATTTCAGCACCGTTTTCGAGGAGTTTAGCCGTAATTTTTGCATTGGTGAGCGCCGTTCCGCTCAGTTCCACATCTATGTTTACGTTGGCATTGCTGTAAGTATTGTCGAGATTACTGGTGAAAAAATAATCTCTGATCTGGGTTTTGGGAGCCGACCAAAGAAATACATCCCGGTGAATGCCACTAAAGCGCCAAAAGTCCTGACATTCAAGGAATGAGCCGCTTGTAAAACGATATACCTGAACTGCAATCACGTTGGTTCCGGTAGTAAGATAGTCCGTAATTTTAAATTCGGAAGGTAAAAAAGAATCTTCGGAATATCCCACTTGCTGTCCGTTGACCCACAAATAATATCCCGGGCCTGCGCCGTTGAAACGAACAAAGACATCGCGGCCACTCCAGTTTTCCGGCAATGTAAATTCGCGTCGATAGCTGCCCACCGGATTTTTCATGTTGTTATTGTACGTGAAGTCTGCGGGTCGGTCGGCCATTACACTGTAATTTGCATCGTAAGTAAATGGATAGCGTGTGTTGACATATAGCGGTTTGTCCCAGCTTTTTCCGTTTCGCACGCCGTATATTTGCCAGTTGCCGGGTACCTCGATATTATCCCAGGCGCTTACTTCGTATGATGGGTTGAAAAATCCGATGGGTTTTTTGGATGGATCAGCTACCCATTTGAATTTCCATACGCCGTTCAGCGACTGGTAATAAGCTGATTGTTCTGTTCTATTGGAGACCAAAGCATTTTCTGACTCGAATGGAATGCCTACTGTAAAGGCATTTTCTCTGTTTAGATGGGTGATATTTACATTGTCCCATTCGTTTTGGGCTGTGACTAAGTATACATGAAATGTAAATAGTAGAAACAAGCTGATTTTTGTGATTGATTTTTTCATTTGTATATGTCGATTTTTTTGTATTCAGATTTTACAAAATTAATGATTTTCTGAAAAAGAATTGTGTCAAAAACTATCGATTTTGTATCATACTTAATCATTATTAGTAATGTAGATTTGGCTAAATATAAATCAGCTAAATGGTAAAATGCCAAACATTTCGTATCTTTGCACTTCATTTTCAACTTATTATTCATGCAGTTTTCCGATTTAAATTTAAATACCACCCTACTCAATGCGCTTAGCGACCTGAATATAAGTGTCCCAACTACTATTCAGGAGAAAGCTTTTCCTGTAATAATGTCAGGACGCGATGTGGTCGGAATCGCTCAGACAGGTACCGGTAAAACCATTTCGTATTTGTTGCCTTGCTTACGTCAGTGGAAGTTTACGAAGGAGAAACATCCTTCCATACTGATAGTTGTGCCAACCCGCGAGTTGGTCTTACAGGTTGTAGAGGATGTGGAAGCCATCGCAAAATACATGAATATACGTGTGGCCGGCGTATATGGTGGTGTTAATATGGTACAGCAAACGCCACTTATTGTGGCCGGGCTCGATGTGTTGGTGGCTACACCCGGACGATTGCTCGATTTTGCGTTGAACGGTACGCTTAAGTTGCGATTGGTAAAGCGCTTTATTATCGATGAAGTTGATGAGATGCTTAATCTTGGTTTTCGTCCACAGCTGATTCGTGTGATTGATTTGTTGCCTGCAAAACGTCAGAATTTGATGTTCTCGGCAACTATTACCGACGAACTGAGTGCCTTTATTGCCGATTTTTTTATCGACCCGATTGAAATTGAAGCCGCCCGTACCGGTACTCCACTTGCTAATATTAAACAAGCTGGCGTGAAAGTGCCCAACTTTAATACGAAGATCAATCTGTTGAAATTTTTGTTGAAAAACAATCCTGGGTTTTCAAAAGTCCTCGTTTTTGTTTCTACAAAGAAGATGGCCGACGATGTATTCGATCGAATTTCCGAAGATTTTCCTGAGCAAACCGGAGTTATTCATTCCAATAAATCACAGAATTATAGGGTAAATGCTTATCGTTCGTTCAATGCTAATGAAATGCGTGTGCTGATTGCAACCGATCTTGTGGCCCGTGGTCTCGACTTCGATGATGTGACACATGTTGTGAATTTCGATATGCCTGATGTGCCTGAAAACTACATTCACCGCGTAGGTCGTACAGGTCGTGCTGATAAAAAGGGGGTAGCTTTGTCGTTCATTACAAAATCCGATAATGATTATCGTAAGGCTGTGGAAGCGTTGATGGGTGTGAAAATTTCAGTAATGAAGATGCCTGAAGATGTGCAAATATCTACTGAACTTACAGAATATGAAATGCCTCAGGTGGCAATGAAAAATGTACTGGTGAAGGTAATACGTCCCGAACAGGGTGGGGGAGCATTTCACGAAAAGAAGGATAAAAATAAAAAGGTAAATATGAAAGTACGTCGTGCCGAAGCCATGCGAAACAAATATGGAAAGCCAAAGTCGCGGGGACAAAAAAAATAAACATAGCTTCATTCGCCACATTTTTTGGTTTGCGATAAGCTTATTCGAAATGCCTGAAAGGTCGGAATATTGATGATTCCGGCTTTTTTTATGCCAAATTACTTTAATAATAATGGATTAATTAAGTACTGCTTAATTAATTTGAAATATTATTGTATATTTGCAGCCTAAATTCATTACAAACGATGAAACGAATAGGTGAACGGATAAAGCATAAAAGAGAAATAATGGGTCTTCAGCTCAACGAACTTGCCAGGAAGGTTGGTGTTTCGTCGAGTGCATTGTCGCAGATCGAAAAGGCAAAATCGTATCCCACAATTGTCACATTAAAGCTAATTGCAGAGAATCTGCACACTACAGTAGGTGAATTGATTGGGGAAAATGAATCGCTTGTCAATAATCCTGTATTCAGGCACGATGAGTCTGAGCTGTTGGAACAAAACGATTCAGGGTCTGTGAGTTTTTCAATTTCACAACATGACTTGTCGAAGCAAATGGATACTTTTATGGTTCGTTTCAGAGAAGATTCAGACAGTTTGGGATTGTTTTCTCATTGTGGTGGGCAGGTTTTTGCATACTTGTTATCAGGTGAGTTGCAGTTCGATATCGATAATAAGAGCTATGTAGTACAACAGGGCGATACAATGTATTTCAATTCAAAACGTAATTTCCGTATTCAGAATATATTTAAAGGAGAAAGCGAATTGTTGTGCGTATCGATGAATATTCATCAATAGATTAAATTATGTTATAATTAAGAGCGGCTTTATATATTAAGAGATAATTTATTTATCTTTGTCTCAAATTAAGCAGTACTTTATCACTGGAATGTGTGGGAATTATGTTTCCCGGGTGTAAAAACTGATTTTATCAGCTCTGTGATGTTACAAAAGTAATAGGTATTAAAAATTATAAATAAGTATTTTTATGAGTCAACTAATTACGCAACTGGAAAAAATCGGTGTTTCTATGCCCGATGAACTTCTGGATATTCTGAGTTCGTGTAAAGGTTACACTGTGTTTAATACAGTTGATGATCTTGCTGTAGCTGCTGTAGGTGGTAGCGATAATAATGCCTTTGAGGTAAGTTATGAAATTCCCGGAAAAGGGCTTTATAAAGAAGCTGTTGTTCACAGGGTGAGCAATGGTATTGCAGCCAACTATACCGATCCTTACATGCGTCGTCGCGATCCGGACACAATGGCCATCGCCGACGATCTTCCTACCGATAAAGAAACATTCAAATCGAAGTTTGGATACGAATTTAACGCTTTGAAAGCTGAGACTTTCGATTGGTTAAAAGATCAGGAGCTTGCTGTATTCCTTTATTTTGCTGGTCGCGAGAATATTGGTGTGGGTGGAATAGCCATTGCACCTGCGAATGCAGGTTTTTTTGCAATGGGTTTGGCCATGCTACAGCAGATCATTTCAATTGATGCAATTCCTGAATCGTTCACGCTGGATTCGATTATCTATGTGGCTCCAACGTTCCGTCATACCCACTTTAACGGAAAGCAAATTGTGGTTCACAATCGTACAAACGATCGACACGATATTTTTTCGTATAATCTTTATCCCGGGCCAAGTGCTAAAAAAGGACTTTATGGAGCATTGCTAACCAAAGGCGAAAAAGAAGGCTGGATTACAGCGCATTGCTCAACAGTACAAGCAGTTAGTCCTTACGATAACGTGACTACCTTTATGCACGAAGGCGCAAGTGGTGGTGGAAAGAGCGAAATGCTTCAACACATTATTCGCGAACCGAATGGACAGGTAATGATTGGTAAAAATACTGTGACAGGCGAATCACGTCTGATCAATCTTCCATTGTTTTCTTCATTCAATCCTGTGACCGATGACATGGCACTTTGCCATCCTTCATTCCAGGGCAACAATGGGAAATTGCGCGTAATGGATGCCGAGAATGCGTGGTTTATTCGTGTGGATGGTGTTACTGAATATGGTGACGATCCGTTTCTCGAAAAAATTACACTCAAACCACCCACTCCCCTATTGTTTCTCAACGTAAAATCACATCCCGATTCAACTGTGCTTATCTGGGATCATACAGAAGATGCGCCTGGCAAGCCATGCCCAAATCCACGTGTGATTCTGCCACGCGAAATCGTTCCGAATGTGATTGGCCATCCGGTATCGGTTGATGTGCGTAGTTTTGGTGTGCGTACTCCTCCAAGCTCACTCGAGAATCCTAACTACGGAATCTTAGGTATGTTCCACCTCTTACCTCCTGCACTTGCATGGTTGTGGCGTCTGGTTTCACCACGCGGACACGCCAATCCAAGTATAGTAGGTTCGGGCACCGGAATGGGCTCTGAAGGTGTAGGCTCGTACTGGCCATTTGCCACAGGTAAAATGGTGCACCATGCCAATATGTTGCTTGAGCAGATTATTGCCAATCCGGAAACACGCTACACACTCGTTCCAAACCAGTATATTGGTGTTTGGAAAGTGGGTTTCAAGCCTCAGTTGATGATGCGTGAATATCTGACCCGTCGTGGAAATGCGCAACTTCGCAAAGATCAGTATCAGGCAGCCCGTTGTCCGCTTTTAGGTTACGAGCTGAATTACCTGACTATCGAAGGTGCTAAAATCCCTTCACGCTTCCTCCAGGTTTACAAACAGGCCGAAGTGGAAAAAGCAGGTTACGATGCAGGTGCTTCGAAACTTTACGAATTCTTCAGAGCCGAGCTTTCGCAATACCTCACTTCGGAATTAAATCCTAAAGGTCGTGAGATTATTGAAGCTTGTTTGCGTGGAGCCAGCGTAGAAGTTTACGAATCACTGATATCCAGAGATTAATACAAAACGATAAAGGCATTAAAATGCCGTAAATACAAAAAATCTTAGTATTTTTGCAGTCCGGAAAACGGCAGCCTGAGTTCAGGCTGACCGTTTTTCTCATTATAAATGCATTTGAATTTTACATTCTGACCGGATTAGCAAGAAATGTAAAGCATAATTATTACCGAATGAAAATTATTACTTACGAAAATATTGAAGAAGCTGCAGCGTGTCTGCGTAATGGCGGATTAGTGGCTTTCCCAACTGAAACTGTCTACGGACTCGGCGCAAATGCCCTCAATCCAATGGCTGTAGCGCGAATATTTGAAGCCAAAAAACGACCTGCTTTCGATCCGCTTATTGTGCACATTTCCGACATATCGCAGTTGAAAAGTTTATACGCACAGCCTGTCGATTCGTTGGTGTATAAACTGGCTGAAAGATTTATGCCCGGACCTCTCACCATTGTACATCGCAAATCGGATATTGTGCCCGGACTGGTGACTTCCGACATGGACACTGTGGCTGTGCGCATGCCGGCACACCCGTTAGCGCAAAAACTTATTGCCCTTGCCGGCGTTCCGGTGGCGGCTCCGAGTGCAAATCTGTTTGGACAACTCAGCCCTACAAGTCACAAACATGTGGCCAAGCAAGGCATGGAAATAGATTATCTGCTAGCCGGCGACGACAAGGAGAATATGGTGGGTATCGAATCGACTGTGGTGCTGGTTGCAAATGGCATTTGTACTGTTTTGCGTCCGGGAGTAATAACTGCCACTGATATTGAAAGCGCCATTCCAGAACTAAAGGTAGAAGTAGCACAACACAATACAAACCTCAGTTCGCCGGGATTGCTCGACAGTCATTATTCCCCGCGAAAACCGCTTTACTTTACTGAAAATCTGAATTTGGGTGCGTTGCCTGAAGGTAGCGGACTTATTTTGCACGAAAAAAATGAGCAGCACACAAATGCGGTTTCGGTGGTTTATACTTCCGAAAACCTGAATTTGCTCGAAGTGGCTGCGCACTTATTCGAAAGTCTGCATCAAATGGAAGACAATGAGGCCGTAAAACAAATATTCATTGCAAAAGTCCCTGAAAATGGGGTAGGATTATCGGTGATGGATCGTCTGAAAAAAGCAACTTATCAATACAAAAAATAGAGAAACAGAATGACTCTTAACGGGTCATTCTGTTTTCCATATCTTTAAATGCTTTTTGTTGTAGTTGAATGTCTTTCGAAGTATAACTATCACGTCCTCTCAGCCGTGTGAACACATGGAGTTTCGAGTCCACCATCTCCACATCGGTCAGTGCTCCGTTCGACTTTCGAACTCCTTTGTGAATAAGCACTGCACTCACAGGATCGGCTGTGGCATCAACAATGCTCTTATACACTTTCAGCTCCGTGCCAGGTGTAAGCGTAATACCATTTTCAAGGTCTTTTCGGGTCAGATCGATCAAGGCCATCAACTGCTTCAGCGTTTCCTGCGGACGATATACATACCATTTTCCGGCTTCGTTTGTATCCAAATTCACAGCAGAGTAGCCCAATACAGGCCCAAGCAGATTTACCAAAGTAAGCGTTTTATTACCTGAAACTACAATAGGATCAATCAGAAATACGCCACGGGGTTTTGTGTAATTTGCAAACATTCCCGATTTAAACATTTGTAAAACAAGCGGAGCACCTGTAGAAGAGCCTGCCAGATAGATATTGCGAAATCCCAACAAATGCAGTTTCACATATTCGTTTACAATTGAACTTTGCCATTCCTTCCAATCGGAGGCTTTGAAATCTTCGTAAGTCCGTCCGTGACCACCCAAAAGCACTTGCGATACATAAAAAGTACGGGCTGAATCAGCAAATTCCCGCAACTCGTCCCACTCAAAAGTAGTAGCCGTATAGCCATGCGCTGCAATAATCACTGGCGTGTCTTTTTGCGCTTCGGTAGGCTCTGGCATATATTCTGAAACCAGATATTTTTCGGGCTGTGTAAGTGTCAGATCAAATATCTGATCGCCATCGAGCATGGTGCTGTCGTCGATGTCGGGAACCGGATTGCAGGCCACAAAAGTCAGCATCAGGACCACTGAAATATATTTAAAGATTTGCATAGTCGATGTTTCAGTAAATGATTAAAGGCGATAATAAACACTCAGACGATAAAATACAGGAAAAATTGTGCCCGGCACATCCACACCGTTGCCATTTTTAATATTATATCCAATGCTGAGACCTGCCGATACAGGAAAGTCGAAATTATAAACCAAACCTGCTTCTACCGACATCAGCAAAGCAGTATTAGGCAGTACATCGAAAGTCGGATCTTCGTAATCGGCAATAAAAAGCCCGGTATTGATACCTACAGGAATTTCGAGGCTCTTTCCCGAACGAAAACGCCAGTCGACACCCAGCAAAATATTATCCTGCTTTATCGCATTCGATTCAATGGCCGAACCAAAACGACTACTGACATAAGCTGCCTTCAGGTGTAGTTGCTTTTGCAACAAGCGCTCGTTACTATAATCGAAACCAATACCGTTTTCGAGATACAGATAATGACTTCTTTGGAAAATAAGCCCGGCCCTGAAATCATGCGGTTTCGATTCCTGTGCACTTAATGGCAACAGAAAAAAGGCCAGGAATAAAAATGGAGCAAATATCTTCATAATAAATAATTTGTTTCAACAAAGCAGCTATACAATTACTACTACTTTGTTGAAACAGTCATTCGTTTTAATTGTTCAACACTGAAAACAATTCAGAAAAACTTACGAAATTGCCGCAATATTCTTTTCGTTGATCATTTCCTTGGCACCTGCCAGATAAAGTCCTGCAATGCGATCGGCGTATCGTTCTTCTACTTTTCCGCGCATAATTTTCATGGTACTGTTTACCAGTCCGTTTTGCTCGGTAAAGGGTTCACCAATCACAGCCACAGCTGCCGGCAGCCAGCGTTCAGGGAACATTCCTTCGAATTTTCCGGCTTTGCGGTACTCGTTTATTTCGCGTTGCAACTTGTCAAGCGCCAGTTCTTTTGCCTCGCGGGTTTCCCATTCGAGATGCGGCTTTTTGCGATGCACATACCGCTTCAAGGCTTCCTTGTTGGGCACAATCAGCGCAGTAGTATACGGATCCTGATTATTGTGGAGCACCACCTGATCGATAAAATACGAACTGTCGGCCAGCGATTCTTCTATTCCCTCAGGACTGTATTTTTCGCCATCGCTCGAAATGAGCAGACTTTTGAAACGGCCCACCACATAAAGGAAGTTATCTTTGTCCATATATCCCATGTCGCCTGTATGCAACCAGCCATCCTTGATTGTTTCGGCTGTGGCTTTTTCATTTTTATAATAGCCGGCCATTACATTTTCACCCCTGATCACAATTTCGCCTTTTTCGTAAAGCGGAAGTTCATTGCCTTCGGTATCGCAAATTTTGAGGTCCATAGGGGTAACCAGATAACCCGATGAACCAAGCTTATGACGTTTCAGCCCGTTCGACGAAATAATGGGTGTGGCTTCGCTGAGCCCGTATCCCTGAAACATGGGAATACCAATAGCATAATAAAAGCGCTGTAAATCAATGTCGAGCAAAGCGCCACCTCCGATAAAGAAATCGAGCTGCCCACCAAAAGCTTCTCGTACTTTGCTGAAAAGAATTTTGTCGAAAAGCCACAAAAGCGGTTTCTTCAGCATTTGTAGTCCCTGACCTTTGTTGAAACCTTCTTTGTTGTACGAATACGACATTTCGAGCGCATTATTGAACAACCAGTTAATTACCGGACCTTTGGCCCTGATATTGGTTTCGATATTTTTACGGAAACTTTTGGCCAAAGCAGGTACACTGAGCAATAAATTAGGCTTCAGTTCTTTGATATTGATCGGAATATTTTTCAAAGTTTCCATTCCGGTTTTGCCTGCCTGCACAGTACCCACACTGGCACCCGAAGCCATAAAGCTGTAAAATCCGGCCACATGCGCAAAGCAGTGGTCGAGCGGCAGAATAAGCAAAGTGCGGTAAGTGGTGGGAATGCTCATAAGTGTGAGCGCCTGCTCCACATTGGCAGTGTAGTTGCGGTGCGTAAGCATAATGCCTTTGGGATCGGCCGTGGTGCCTGATGTATAGCTGATATTAGCCATATCGTCAGGCTTTATTGTCGAAGCTACTTTAGTCACAGCATCGGAATTTTTAGAAAGAATGTCCTTACCCCAGGCCATTAGCATTTGAAGTGTGAGTTCATTGGTTTCGTAATCGGCCTGCTCATCGAAAATAATGATATTTTTCAGTTCGGGGAGTGCAGCTACAATGGCTCTGATTTTACGAAGCTGCCCACCTGAAACCAAAATATATTTGGCTTCTGAATGTTTGAGCCGGAAAATCAAATCGTTGCTCTCTTCAAGTTTTATCGAAAGAGGGACATTGATAGCACCAGTATGCAGAATACCAAGTTCGCCAATAATCCATGCATTGCGACCTTCTGAGAGCATTGCAATTCTGTCGCCTTTCTCCACACCAAGTTTCATTAGTCCGGCAGCCAGTATATGTGCCTGATGTTTTGTTTCACTGTAAGTGGTTGGTACGAATTCGTTTCCTGTTTTTTCCCACAGAAAGGAATTTTCGGAGTATTTATCAACACTTTGGTTGAGCAGATCGATAATAGTTGTTCGCATAATTTCTGATTTTTTCTGATCTGATTTGTTTTTTTTGAACCGTAAAGATACTTTTTTTTTGAAATATACTAATTGCTTTTTTAAAATAGAAAAAGCCTGCAGTATAGCAGACTTTTTTATTGTATTCTATCTCATGTCGGTTATTTACTGAAGTAAAAGTCACAACGACGATGTGGCCGATATATTTTTCTTGGAGGGTTAGGGTCTTTTCCCTTTGGATTTGCGATAACGCGTCTTTCATCAATTTCCCATTCCTTTACAAGTTCTTTTTTTACCCTTTCGGCTCTACGCTGGCTCAATTTCAGGTTATAACTATCATTGCCGCTAAAATCAGTATAACCTCTTACTTCAACGAAAAGAGTTGGGTCTGATATTAAACGCATTGCTACTTTGCTTATGGCAATGATTGCGTCGTCATCAAGTCTGTAGCTATCGAAGTCAAAGTAAACTGCTGAAATCTCGGAACTAACTTCAATACTCTGTTTATTATTGTCGCTAACTGGAATTGCTCTGGCTGTTTGTCCCCAGAAATCCACAGGGGTGTTTGTAGGAGTATTGTTATCACGATCGCGCACATCGGGCACACCATCATTGTCTGTATCAGGTCCGTCGTTTGAAATGAATTTCTCCATATTTTCGATGCGCGGCGTAAGAGCATTCACTTTTCCGTCTAATGCTTCAACTTTGGTGTCAATTTCGCCTACTTTTTTATCTACTGTATTTACTTTGTTTGTCAGCGCTGCAATTTCCTTTTTGGCTTCGAGGGCAGTGGATAGCCCTAAGTCGGGAGCGTAATCCTGCCAACGCAAATTGCGAACGTGATTCTTCTTTATGGATCTGAGTTTATATCTCAGGTATACACTTGCTGCGGCAATATAGTCATTGGTCACACCCTTCCAGTTAAGATTTGAAACCCCTTCTAGATTATCTTTAGTATATGCACGATAATGGAATTTTGCTCCTATTGCTAATGGATGTGAAAAATTGTACTCTGCAGAAAATGTAACAGGCACAGAGCCGGCCTGACCAACCTGACGCCCTTCATCATTCAAAATTACATTTGTGGGCGTAATGCCCGTAAGTCTGTCAATAGGGAAATATTCGTAATATGCATACCCTAAACCAATAGAGCCGAGAATGTGTAATTTTGATTTTGTCTCAGGAAAAATCCATCGGGTAAAGTTAATGGTGGCATTCAGAGTTGCAGCATGAAGGTAAGTGCTTATGTTTACCTGTGAAGGAATGGTGTTTTCTGCTCTGAGTGGAAAATAGGCGTAATCAGCTGAGATTCCCCATACAGGCGAAAAAGCATATTCTAATCCCCCTCCATAAGTTATTTCTCTGAATGAACTTGGAAAAATAGACGAAGTATTCTGATTTATATCTCCATCCAAATAATTATATCCGTATTCAGCCCATATTGACCATCGTGAAAAACCTTTATCCTGAGCATAAAGGTTGTTTAAAGTGAAAAACAGGAGCAGTATGTAAGTTAGTTTTTTCATGTTTCTGAAAATATCAGGACTTAACTGAAAACGAATTCTCGAACCGTAATGTTAGATCAACCCTATTTGAGTCCAAAAATAATGAATTATTCATAAATATTTTATATAAAAAAAATAATTTTTGGAATCGATTATTGTATCATGGGTTTAGTGTGAGATAAGCAATAGATATTCAGTAGATTAATATTTTCGGATGCTTTGAAAAAATTATTACCTAAAGTAGTTTCTATTGCTACAACGCATTTGTGGTAGCAATAAAAACTTACAGTTTTATTATTTTACAATTTCTACTTTTTTTGTTGGAGCAGCATTTGTGTTTCGTTCGTCAACTCGTTCCACAACTTTTTCAGCCAGTTGTCTAAATGCCAGCCCACTTACAGTTTGATCATCGGTAGCAACGGGTAATCCGGCGTCGCCATGTTCGCGAATACTCTGAACCAAAGGAATCTGAGCGAGCAGAGGCACACTCAGTTCTTCGGCCAGGCGCTTTCCGCCTTCTTTTCCGAAAATATAATACTTATTTTCAGGCAATTCGGCAGGCGTAAACCATGCCATATTTTCGACCAATCCAAGCACAGGCACATTTACCTTATCGCCGATAAACATATTAATCCCTTTTCGTGCATCGGCCAGAGCCACATCCTGAGGCGTAGTAACCACCACAGCACCTGTAATGCCTAATGTTTGCACAAGTGTAAGCTGTATATCGCCGGTGCCGGGAGGAAGATCCATTACAAAGAAGTCGAGTTCGCCCCAGTGAGCATCGGTAATAAGTTGCTTTAGTGCGTTGCTGGCCATGCTCCCGCGCCACACAAGTGCATTGTTCGGGTCAACAAAGAATCCAATCGATAGCAATTTTACGCCATATTTTTCGATGGGAATAAGTCCCTGTTTTCCGTCAATAATATCGGTAAATGGGCGTGCATCTTCCACTCCAAACATTTTGGGCATCGATGGGCCGTGAATGTCGGCATCGAGCAGCCCCACTTTGTAGCCAAGTTTTGCAAGGGCAATAGCCAGATTCGATGATACAGTGGATTTTCCAACACCTCCTTTACCTGAGAAAACAGCAATAATATTTTTCACTCCGGGTAGCACAGCGCTCACCTTGGTTTTGGGAGCTTCTTTCGATTCTACAGTGATATTGCCTTTAATATCAACACCCTCTCCCACATAGGTAAGAATAGCCTGTTCAGCAGCTTTTACAACCGACTTTGCGAAAGGGTCGTTGGGTTTGTCGAATATCAGCGAAAAACTGATTTTGTTACCATCGATGCGGATATTATCCTGAACCATACCGCTTGAGACAATGTCTTTGCCGGTTCCGGGATAACGTACATGTACCAATGCATCGAGTACTAATTGGGGATAAAGAGTTACATTCATAACCAAATAATTTGTCCGGTGATTTACAACGGAAATTTATAATAAAAGTATGTTTGTTTAAACAGTTCAAATTACAAAAAGTTGAAACTGTTTTACACATTATGTGATTGGAGTGAAATAATGACAGCTATTTTATTTTTCTATTGTATTTATGAAAGAGAAACAGAAAATATGTTTCAGGCATGTTGCGTTTTATTGCGACCATAGCTGCGGTAGCTGTCATGCTCAATTTCCACATCAGGTTCGGAAAGCGAAACATCTTTCAGTGGGATAAATTTTATGTATTTAATGGTCAGACCACGTTCGAGCCACTGTCTTTCGTAATGGGTTTTGATGCTCAGAATAGGATCTACAAGTCCTGAACCGTACAAATCGTCGTTGCAGAAAAGTACCGGGAACTCATTTAGCTTCACCATTTCGCAGGTGTAGGTAAACATAAAGTTGCTGTCGGTTTTGAGGTGGATGATGCCTTCGGGTTTCAGAAATTGCAGATATGCTTTTATGAAATTTGTAGCAGTAAGGCGTTTTGTGGTTTTTTTCATTTGTGGGTCTGGAAATGTAAGCCAAATTTCGCTGACTTCGTTTTCGGCGAAAAAGTGCGCTATCATTTCGATGTCGGTTCGCAGAAAAGCTACGTTTTTCATATTTTTTTGTAAGGAGTCTTTGGCACCTGTCCACAATCGGGCACCTTTAATGTCCACACCAATAAAGTTTTTGTCGGGATAAAGTTCGGCCAGATTTACAGTATATTCCCCTTTTCCACAGCCCAATTCAAGGACTATCGGGTTATCGTTTCCGAAAAATTCCTGATTCCATTTTCCTTTCATCGAAAATGAATTTCCTTCGCGTACATAATGCGACGACACCTGAAACACATGCGGAAAAGTCTCCATTTCCGCAAATTTGGCAAGTTTATTTTTTCCCACTATTATAATTTCTGAAAAAATTCTTTGGTATTAATTTGCTTTTTCAATTCTAAGACCCAAATCGTTCAAACCTATAAGCACCGAATCGCGCATTCCCTGTCGGAACGAGAAATGGTAAGCTCCTGAGTCGGGAAACTGAATTTGCTGACGATAGAGTACCGGCATTTCAAAAACCGACCCAACGCCCGACCCAAGCCATTTACCGCGCTCATCGGCCAGGTAAAAGTTGATAGTGTCGGTTGTAACGCTACTGTCGGGGTTTTGTTGTTCTATAAACAGCCAGAGATTTTGATGTGGGTATTCGCCACGATTCCTGACATTTACATACATATTATACTTCCCTATAGTGTCCCTCATAACTACGCTAAAATGCATGGCGCTGTCCTGGTGCCAGCCTTCTGTAGGTATTTTTTCGTATTGAAAAAATACATCCTTACTGACACATGCAAATAGCCAAATGAATATGCTGAAAGCAAGAAATTTTTTAAACATCGTTCTTCTTGTTCTGGTCTTTTTTCTTGACAAGTCGCGGGCTGCGGCTGTTTTCTGCCTGATCTCCAGTTGCTTGTTTGTTGATTTGGGCTTTGTTGTTACGTTTTGGTTTTGAGCCTGAACGTTTTTTTATTGTGCTATCAAAACGTGTCAGGCTATCTTGTCCAACCACATTTTCGTAATCCACGCGTGCCGGTTTGTTGTCGTCTGGTCTGTCGTCGAGCATATCGGGCTTATTACCTTTTTTATTCATCGAAATTACCTGACGGGCACGTTCGGCTGAAATGATTACTACATTTGCACCAAAATTGGGAGCTGTGGAATATGAAATAAGTCCTTTGAAAACGTCGGTTTTGAAATGATAGTAGGTATTGTCGAGTGTTTCGAGTTGTATTTCTTTCGAAGGGAAATCTTTTTGAGCGTCTACGTAGCTATCGAGTTCAAAGTTCATGCAGCATTTTAGTTTTCCGCACTGACCGGCAAGTTTTTGCGGGTTTGGTGAAATGTCCTGATAGCGGGCTGCAGTAGTTGATACTGAGTTGAAGTTAGACATCCATCCTGAGCAACAAAGTTCACGGCCACAGGGACCGATACCGCCAATACGGCCGGCTTCCTGGCGGGCGCCAATTTGTTTCATCTCTATTCGGATTCTGAAAGTTTCGGCAAACACCTTAATTAGTTGTCGGAAGTCGACGCGTTCGTCGGCAATGTAGTAAAAAATAGCTTTGTTGCCATCGCCCTGAAATTCCACATCGCCGATTTTCATGTTTAGTTTCAGATTGTCGGCAATCTGACGTGCTTTTATCATTGTTTCCTGTTCGCGTGCTTTGGCTTCGTTGTATTTCTCTATATCGTTGTCTTTTGCTTTGCGATATACACGCTTGATTTCATATTTCTCAGGATTGATATTGTTTTTGTTCATTTGCAACAACACCAATCGTCCGATAAGAGTCACTTCGCCAATGTCGTGGCCAGGAGAAGCCTCTACAGCTATCATGTCACCTTTTTCGAGCGGTATTTTTGTGCTGTTGAGGAAATATCCTTTTCGTGTGTTTTTAAATTGAACTTCCACAAAATCAGTGTCTTTTTGCGTTTCAGGCAGGTCGCTAAGCCAGTCGAAAACGCTAAGTTTCTTGTTTGTGGTGCATCGGCAGCCTCCGCTTGTCATACAGCAGCCTCCACTTGTGTTATGTAGTTTTTCCATTATAGAAAATTAATTTTTAGTTTGCAGGAGTTGATGCCTGCGGTTATATAATTGATTGATTAATTGCATGTTTTTCAGCGTTTCAATAGCATAATGATTTTGAGAACCAGGTCGAAGAAGACCATTTTAGCGTTTACATTTTGTTCGATATGTCGTTCGGCCAATGCAAATTCTTTCATGATGTCTTCCACGTTTCTTTCGTTGATAAACGGCGAAAATTTACGTGAAAAGTCGGTTTCGTAAGTGGTCAGATAATTGAGGTCGGTTTGTTGCAGGTTGAGAATAAAGTTTTCGCGCGTCATATGCTGTGCGTATTGCAGAAACTTTTTCTGGCGTTCGCGCCCTATGGCCGATGCCGCCATTTCGTCGGACCATTTACGCAAAGTTTTAAGCGATGCATGGTCTTTTCGGTTCCCTACCTGCCATGCAAGTCGCATAATCATTACAAAGCGTTCGAAATTAAGTTTGTTTTCGTCATTCTCGCTTAAAATTGCCAAAGCATTAAGGTAACTGCCATTCGATATGCGGGCTACATTTACTGCGTCCTGTTGCGTAATGTCTAACTCCCGGTTATGAATCAGTGCCAGCACAATATCGTCGGTTGTAAGTCGGGGCACATGAATATGTTGCGTACGCGATAGAATGGTAGTAATTATCTCATCGGGATTGTTTGAAACTAATAAAAATACTGTTTTTTCGGGTGGCTCTTCCAGAATCTTCAAGAGCTTATTGGCGCAGGTATCGTTCATTTTTTCGGGCAACCAGATAATCATGATTTTATATTCCGACTCATAAGTTTTCAGGCTGAGTTTGCGAATAATTTCCTGGCTTTCGTTGGCGTAAATCATGCCTTGTTTGGCATCTCCCGAAATGTATGAGTACCAGTGCTGCATACTGAAATATGGACTTTGCAGGATGGTGCTCCTGAATTGGGATATAAAATCGTCACAAACCACTGAGTTTTTTCCTGTAGGTTTAATTACAGGAAATACAAAATGGAGATCGGGATGCGCTAATTTGTTGTATTTAACACACGAAGGGCAAGTGCCGCAGGCATCTGTATCGCCACGGTTTTCGCAGCAGATATAGCGGGCATAGGCGATGGCAAGACCCAGTTTCCCCACGCCTTCAGGTCCGCGAAGTAGTTGTGCGTGAGGGATTCTGTTCTCTTTTACCGTTTGTATCAGGCGGTTTTTTATATCTTGTTGTCCAATGAGATCGGAGAAATACATGTCTGAATTTTTCAGTCGTTGGCTTTAATGCTACGATTTGCAAATATATAAAAAAGTAGCTAATCGCTAAAATGGAAATTTCGAATGATTACAAATAAGGCTGTTTGTTATTTCAATGTATGTTTTTTGACCCATTCAAGACAAATTTTAAGTGTTTCATCCTTAGCCTCTTTGTGTGGAGAATGTGCTGCGTTGGGAATAATTTTTATTTCAATATTAGATTGGATATAGTCTTGTAATTGGTAGAGTTGCTCATTTGTGTCAAAGATATCGTTAACGCCTCTGAAAGCCAATACGGGACACTCAATAGTGCTGAGTTTTGGTAAAACCGACCAACCGGCGAAGGCAGCGCTTGTCCAGCAATTTTTCCATTTTCTGAAGAGCGATTGTGCTTTTTTGCCATGATATTTTTTCAAAGCCTGGATTAAGCCTGTGTTCTGTGTCTTTTGAGCTGTTTTGAAAACGGCTTCCAGCCCGCTTTCTTCGAGAAAAGTGTGCGGACTTTCCACCATCAATGCTTCAACTCGTTCGGGATAAAGCGCTGCCGCGAGCAAAGCTATGGTAGCGCCATCGCTATGCCCGAACAGAATAACTTTTTTTACATGCAGCACATCCACAAGGGTAATAAGCGACTGCGCTTCGTCATAAAAATATTCAGGTGTACGCTCGCCGGACTCATCAGCACCCGACTGTCCGAATCCACGCCTGTCGTACAAAAGAGCATTACAACCCGTTTGCGCTGCCAGTTTTTCAGGAAAATCGCCCCACAGAGCAACACAACCCCATGCATCGTGCAGAAAGATGATAAGTGGAGCATCGTCACTTTGCTGTAAACTTATTTTTTCAGCATAAATAAAATGCGAATCGATATCAATGTGGTAAGTCATTTGTCAGGTTGAATTTTTGTTTCCACACAAAAGTATGATTTTTTATTCTGAATCCGTATTTTAAAGAATAATCTGAATCGAATCAGCAATTAAAATTCCATAAAAAATATTTATAAAATTCTCTTATTAATTCCTCGATTAAAACACTTTTGTTTGAAAAATTGCCTAACTTTGCAAGCTTGAATCATAAAACTAAATCGCATGAGAGTAATTATTCAACCCGACTATCAAAATCTGTCGGCCTGGGCGGCCAATTACGTGGCTTCGAAGATTTTAAATGCAAAGCCAACGAAAGATAAACCATTTGTACTGGGATTACCAACCGGCTCTTCACCCCTTGGCGTGTATCGTCATTTGATACAACTTTACAAAAAAGGAGTGGTTTCATTTAAAAATGTAATCACCTTCAACATGGACGAGTATGTGGGTTTGCCACAGGATCACAGCGAAAGCTATTATTCGTTTATGTGGAATAATTTTTTCAGCCATATCGATATTTTGCCCGAAAATGCAAATATCCTCAATGGAAATGCTGAAGATCTGATAGCTGAATGTGCAGCCTATGAGGCCAAAATGGTTGCTGTAGGTGGTATCAACCTGTTTTTAGGCGGCATTGGTCCCGACGGACACATTGCATTCAACGAACCTGCGTCATCGCTTTCGTCGCGTACTCGTCAGAAAACACTGACTACAGATACCATTATTGCTAACTCGCGCTTTTTCGACAACGACGTAAACAAAGTACCAAAAACAGCCCTGACAGTTGGTGTGGGCACTGTGCTCGATGCCAAAGAAGTGTTGATTGTGGTAAACGGACATAACAAAGCCCGCGCTTTGCGTCACGCCGTAGAAGAACCTATCAGTCACATGTGGACTATCAGCGCACTACAAATGCATCCGAAAGGAATTATTGTATGCGACTACGATGCCTGTGCTGAGTTGAAAGTGGGTACTTACAAATACTTCCTGGATATTGAGAAAGACACTCTAAATCCTGAAAGTCTGCTTTAAGCAATATTAGATATATTTAAAAGGTCCGTAAATTCTTTTTTTGAATTTACGGACTTTTTTGTGGCGTCATTCAATTATTTTCCGAATCACATCAGGGACTTCCAACGGATTTGCATTGATATTTCCGAGAATGCGTTTGCCTTCTTCGGTCAGTCCGAAAAACATATTGCGTTTATCGGAAGCACCGAGACTACGCCTGAGCAATTCTTTCCTTTCGGCTGAAGCAATAATCTTTGAACAATTCGAACTGCTTAGCTCTGTGGCCAAAGCAATTTCGGAAGCTGTGCGCTCCGATTCAGCTATACAACACAGCAGCATACCCTCCTTGAGCGAAAGACCGTGAGCAGCTTCAAATGCTGCCGCATAAGCGTCGAGCGCTTTCTGCAAGTCGCGTATTTTACAAAGTATTTTCGACATATCAAATTAAATAAACAGATTGATATTCGATTCGTTAGCACGCTCCATATAGGCTGCCACTCCACCAATACTTACTTCGTCCATTAGTTCTTCGCGGTTTACGCCCATCACATCCATCGACATTTGGCAGGCAATAAATTCCACACCATTATCGAGCGCCTGCTGACGTAGCGACTCCAAAGAATCGATGCCACGCAGCTTCATAATAAAACGCATCATTTTGCTACCCATGCCCCACATGTTCATTTTCGAAAGACTTAGTTTTCCGGAATGTGCAGGCAGCATCATAGCAAACATGCGTCCAAAAATATCTTTTACTACCGAAGGTTTCTTTGTTTTCTTGATTACATTCAATCCCCAGAAAGTAAAGAAGATAGACACATGCTCGCCTGTGGAAGCAGCACCATTAGCCAGTACAAAAGTAGCAAGTGCTTTGTCGAGGTCGTCGCTGAACATAATCATGGTTTTACCTTTGCCCGAGCTTTTTACCGGACAATTTTCTGCTTCAACCATAGACTCTTTGTCCATTTTCTCAATGACTACCGTGTATCGTCCGGCTTCAGCATTTTGCGAAATCAGACGGTTACCGGTCATATTGCACCAGGCCTGCGAATCGCGACTAAAACCGGCATCGGTAGCAGTCACTTCAATACGATCGCCCGACTGCAGTTCGTCCATAGTCTTTTTCAGTTTCATAATCGGACCGGGACATTGCAAGCCACAAGCATCCACTTTCAGGAATTTTTTGGCAGGTTTTGGTGTTTGGATGTCAAGATCCATTTCCTGTGGGCGTTTTTCGGTTTCGCCAAGACCTGTGCGGTTTTGTATCGGAGCAGTGGCCGCTTCGAAAGTTTTAAAACCACCCGACACATTGAATACATATTTAAAACCACGTTGCAGCAAAATACTGGTAGCCAGATACCCCCGCAATCCGATGGCGCAAAATACATATATAGTTTTGTCGGTAGGAATTTCCGAAATTCTTTCGCGCAGATCGTCGAGCGGAATATTCACAGCACCCGGAATGCCACTCAGCGAAAATTCATCCTGCGTACGCACATCAAGCATAAAAGTTCTTTCGGGATCGGCGATTTTCACATCCTGCCAGTAAACCACAGGCATTTTTCCCGAAATAATATTCTGAGCCACATAACCTGCAATGGCAATCGGATCCTTGGCCGAAGCAAATGGTGGCGCATAAGCATGCTCTACTTCGGTTAGGTCGTAAATGGTTTTGTCGTGTTTAAGCAGCAGTGCAATCTGATCCATACGTTTATCCACGCCAGTATAACCCACAATTTGCGCTCCCAGAATTCGTCCGGAATCGGGCGCAAAATTTATTTTAATGGTCATAGGCATTGCTCCGGGATAATATCCTGCATTTGAACCCGAATGTGTGGTGGAGGTAAGGAATTTCACGTTCTGTCGATTCAACAGATTTTCGTTCATACCTGTAGCGGCCACTGTAATATCGAAAACTTTCGCAATAGATGTGCCAATGGCACCTTCGTATGTGATTTTATTTCCAAAAACCATATTATCGGCCACAATACGGCCCTGACGATTGGCAGGCACTGCGAGATAATTCAACCATGATTGTCCGGTGACTGGATGTGGAAATTCAATGGCATCGCCCACCGCATAAATATCGTCAGCTGAAGTTTGCAGATATTCGTTCACCCAGATGCTACCTGCAACTCCTGTTTTCAGTCCGGCTGTTTTGGCTAAATTCGTTTCGGGACGCACGCCAATCGACAGAATGACCAAATCGGCAAAAAGCGTTTTTCCACTTTTAAATTGCACTTCGAGGCCATTGTTTTTCTTTTTGAACGAAGCTACAGTCTCCTCAAGATAAAGATTCACGCCTTTCTGACTGAGGTGTTGATGCACCATTGCGGCCATAGGAAAATCGATGGGCGTCATTACCTGAGGCGCCATTTCCACAATAGAAACTTCGGAGCCTAAGTGATGCAGGTTTTCGGCCATTTCGAGACCAATAAAACCAGCACCAATCACTACTGCATGACCAATTTGATGTGAACTTACATATTTTTTAATCGCATCTGTATCACTCACGTTGCGTAACGTGAAAATTCCTTCGCTGTCGATACCCGGCAAAGCAGGCCGAAACGGCGATGCTCCCGGCGAAAGCAAAAGTTTGTCGTACGACTCTATATAGGTTTCGTTGCGATGATTACGCACAGTCACTTCCTTGCGTTCGGGATTAACGGCCACTACTTCCGATTTTACACGCACATCGACATTAAATCGCTGTCCGAACGACTGTGGTGTTTGCAAAAATAACTTGTCGCGCTCGTCAATTACGCCACCAATATAATACGGCAAGCCACAATTGGCATACGAAATATCGTTTCCCTTTTCGAACATGATGATTTCAGAATGCTCATCGGCCCTTCTGATGCGGGCTGCTGCTGTAGCGCCTCCGGCTACTCCTCCTACAATTAAATGTTTCATTAACAATACCTAATTTATACCTGTTGATGTTCTTTTAAAAATTGAAATTGTCTTCAGAAATCCGATTAAAGAAATATTTCTGCAATCCGATTTTTGGAATTGCAAAATTAGAGAAAAATTTCCGCAATAAATTGTTTCCAGTGGAAAATAAAATACTAAAGAAATAAAATATTGGAATAATAAATATAATTAGTACATTTGCCTGTACAGTTGTTAATTCAAATCCATCTCAATAAAAATCTATTATTATGAACTCAAAAATGAAAAGTACGATGCTTACAGTGGCAATTTTATTGGGTCTTGGTTCGTGTGCACAGTTGCCAAAAGGCGCTACAGCTGTGACTCAGTTCGATGCCGACCGTTATCTGGGGAAATGGTACGAAATTGCCCGTTTCGATTTTCGTTTCGAGCGCAATCTGAACAATACTACCGCCAGTTACAGTCTGAATGACGATGGCACAGTGAAAGTATTGAATCGCGGGTATAACTATGTAAAAAACAAATGGCAGGAAGCAGAGGGGAATGCTAAATTTGTGGGCGACCGAGATGTAGCAAGTCTGAAAGTGTCCTTCTTCGGACCATTTTATGCTCCTTACAATGTGATTGCACTCGACGAAAATTATCAGTACGCACTTATTGTGGGTAAAAACACCGATTATATGTGGATTCTGGCCCGCGAAAAAACCATTCCCGAAAGCGTAAAAACACAATATCTGCAAATCGCAACCGATCTTGGTTTCGATGTGAGTAAGCTGATTTGGGTGGAGCATGAATAGTTCTGAGTTTCGAGTTCTGAGTTTCGAGTTTTGAGTTTCGAGTTTCGGAAATGATTCTCAATTAATAACCTAATCTAAAGTCTAATGACCAAAGTCTAAGGTCAAAAGTCTTTGTCCTTTGTTCTTTGTTTTTTTGTCGCCTGTTCATTTAATTGTTTTTTTTGAATTTTCATTCAAAAAAGCTACTTTTGTAAGGTCGTGGGTCGTAATGCAGACCGGCGACCTTATTCACAAATACTAATTGTCAACACAGTCACAAACGCATGCTTAACAAATTATTAAAATTATCGCTTATGGCAATGGCCCTGACAGCAGTTTCGTGCAGTAATTCATCCGACTCGCCTCACATTGGCCGTCAATATCCTGAAATTAAAGACAATCGCATGTCGCCCGAAGTGCTTTGGGCAATGGGTCGTGTGGGCGGGGTGCAGGTATCGCCCGATGGAAAACGTGTACTTTACTCAGTGAGCTATTATTCTGTAGAGCAGGACAAAAGCAACTCCGATTTATTTATGATGAATGCCGATGGCACCGGAAAATATCAGCTTACCGATACTGAATTTCGCGAAACAGCTGCCAAATGGTTCAAAGGCGGAGAAAAAATTGCATACCTCTCGTCGAAAAGCGGCTCAATGCAACTTTGGGTTATGGACGCCGACGGAACCGACAAAGAGCGTGTGACCGATGTGGAAGGCGGCATCAGCGATTTTGCCATTTCGCCCGACGAAACAAAACTGCTGTATATTGCCGACGTAAAATACGGCAAACGCACTGTGGATTTGCATCCCGATCTGCCCAAAACATCTGGTATTATTGTGGACGATTTGATGTACAAACATTGGGACGAATGGAAACAATCAGTCCCACATCCCTTTGTGGCTGAATTTTCCGGTAAAAAAATTAAGAATGCAAAAGATATTCTCGAAGGCGAACCTTACGAAAGTCCGATGAAACCTTTTGGCGGCATTGAGCAACTTGCATGGAGTCCTGATGGGAAAACCATTGCCTATACAAGTCGTAAAAAAGAAGGAATGGCTTATGCAGTTTCGACCAACTCGGACATTTATTTTTACGACCTGAAAACAGGAAAAATTGAAAATAAAACCGAAGGCATGATGGGCTACGATCAGAATCCTGCCTTTTCGCCCGATGGAAAATGGCTCATGTGGCAGAGCATGGAGCGCGATGGTTACGAAGCCGACAAAAACCGCCTCTTCGTAATGAATCTGGGAACGGGTGAAAAAACCGATCTTTCAGCTTCGTTCGATCAGAATGTGGAAGCACCTGTGTGGACAAAAGATTCGAAATCGATATATTTTGTGAGCGTATGGCATGCCAAAACACAGATTTACCGTTTGGATATGGCCGATGGAAAAATCACTCAAATCACCAAAGGTCAACACGATTTCGAATCGGTGCAACCCGCTGCCAATACACTTGTTGCGGTGCGTCATTCGATGAGCAAACCCAACGAGATTTATGCTGTAAATCATAGAAACGGAGCTACCAGAGAGCTTTCGTTTGAAAACAAACATATTCTTTCGCATGTGGAAATGGGTCGCGTGGAAGAACGCTGGGTAACCACTACCGACAATAAACAAATGCTGGTTTGGGTTATTTATCCGCCAAAATTCGATCCGAACAAAAAATATCCAACACTGCTTTATTGTCAGGGCGGACCACAATCGGCTGTCAGTCAGTTTTGGTCGTATCGCTGGAATATGCAGACTTTTGCGGCTTCCGATTATATTATCGTAGCGCCTAACCGTCGCGGACTTCCCGGTTTCGGACAGGAATGGCTCGAGCAAATCAGTGGCGATTATGGCGGCCAAAACATGAAGGATTATCTGTCAGCCATCGATGCAGTGGCTCAGGAACCATTTGTTGACAAAGACCGTCTGGGCGCTGTGGGCGCAAGTTATGGTGGTTTTTCGGTGTTTTGGTTAGCCGGTCATCATGAAAAGCGCTTCAAAACCTTTATAGCTCACGATGGTATGTTCAATCTCGAACAGCAATATCTCGAAACCGAAGAGATGTGGTTTGTAAACTGGGATTTGGGTGGTGCATATTGGGAAAAGGACAACGAAATTGCTCAACGCTCGTACGCCAACTCACCGCATTTATTTGTAGATAAATGGGATACGCCGATTATGGTAATTCATGGCGAGAAAGACTATCGGATTCTGGCTTCACAGGGAATGGCTGCTTTCAATGCTGCAAAGCTACGCGGTATTCCTGCTAAATTACTTATTTATCCTGACGAAAATCACTGGGTGCTGAAACCTCAAAATGGTGTGCTCTGGCAACGAACTTTTGTGGGCTGGCTCGATCAGTGGCTGAAATAATACGTTTATTGTTAAATAAGGAACGGAGAATTCATTTATCTGAATTCTCCGTTTTTGTTCAAAAAAAAGCGTGACTTATTCTTCATCAATCGGGTTGTTGTGTTTTTCTGATATATTTCCGGGTCGTAAGCTCAGGAGCATCAGCCGGATATGAAATATATTTAAGTGTAAGCGTATCAATTATTATTTCGTATGAACAGGACTCGAAAATTACTTTACTCGTGTCGTTGGATACCGGAGGTTGGTTTTTGAAGGCATCCCATTCTGTTGTGTTTTTCGACAAAAAGTAGATATTACGGGCGCTTTGTACGTAATTACCTTGTTCGTCGCTATAAAACGACATCTCGTTTTCCTCCTGTTTGTCGTAAAAGCCTAATCCCAAAGTTGTCGATAAAAAAGTTCCGTTTGGCCTGAATGTCAGATTATACACATATCTGCCTTCTGTTGTTTTGATAGTATCTGTCCATAATCCGTAAATCTCATTATTGGTCAATTCCGGTTCGGCATACATATCACTACTACAGGAAGCTATGCCCAACGAAATAATGAGTACAGAGATTATTCGCGTACTTTTGATGAAAAAACTTTTGATCTGATTTTCTTTATTATTCATTATTTGCAAATTTAATCACACTCAGTGCTTTAATGTCATTTATGTCGCTGTAATCGTATTGATAAAGACCATCCTCGGCAATCATCATCAGTACATTATTCCAGGCGATAAGGTCGTAACCTTCCATGCCTTTAATATGCTTTATACTTTGCAGATACGATTTTTCGGGAGTTGTAATGCTGAAAATTTTAAGCCCATCGTCGCACAAAAAGAGCATTTCCTTGTCGATGCCCAATCCTTTGGGTTTGGTCATATTATAAGTGACTAATTTTTTAGGTTCGCGCACATCTGACACATCCACAATAAACAATTCGTTTACATTTTGTCCACACAAATTGCCCGAGTGCACTGTAACGTATGCCATGTCATTGTGTACTACAACAGGGTCGCAACCAAAAATGTGAGTGACCGACGACATATACTCAGGTTTTAGCGGGTCGGCCACCGAATAAATAAGCATACCTGTGGGAGTGCCCATAAACATATTGTCCTGGTAGCTAAAAAGAGTTTCCACGCTCCAGCCTATATAAATATTTTCAACAGCTTTCACGGGCGTTGTGCCACTCAGGTCGAAAATCGACATATAATCGCGAATCACCGTATAAAGTTTATTGTCGTAAAGCGCAAAGCGCGACATAGATCCGTTGATTCCATTTTTGGAGCCTCCTCCACCATTTGTGGCGGATGTAGCAGAGTCATAAAACACATCACCTCCCCATGGCCAAAATCCACCACCAGTGAAATGATTTATGTTTTCGGTACGTTCGGCTACTTTCCAGCCCACAATAATGCCGGATTGGCGGTTTTCTCCGAAGCACATATTGTAATCAATTACATAATCGTTATAAACCGGAGGTAAAGCATCCGGAAAAATAGAATCGATGCGCCCTGCAAATTGTGGCGAATGCGGATTTGTTATGTCGAACCACACGAGGTCGATATACGAATCGGCATACAACAAATTATCGCGAATGGCAATGTCAGCATTTCCTGTAAGTTCAATAAACCCTATGTTTTCAGGATTTGAAGGATTGCGGTTGTCGATAATATGAATGCCTTCGTTGGGTTCCGAGATAAACAGGAAACCTTCGTAAAAGCTTATTTTGCCTTGTTTTTTTATATCGCGTGCCTGGTTAGTAACCTTTACCTTAGCTCTGAACTCATCAGCATCCATAAACACAGGCTCGTTGATAGGATAAGTAACAGTTTCCGAAAAATTATTTTCACAGGCGCTCAGTAAATACATGAGCATTAGCGGCAAAAGATATATTGTTCGTCTCATAATTATGAATTTTAATATTTATCAGGATTTCCAATTTTCCCGGCAAACAGAATCACACCTGTACTTTTTTCGCTGATTACAAACACAAAAGTTTTATTTACATTAAATTCTTTGTGTTCGGGCATAGACGTAAATTCAAACTCTACAGCTGTGACTGCCGCCGCTTCGGTGCCATCTTCATCAACGGTCACATAGGTTTTGTGAATCACATCCGAAATCATTATTGGTATGTCGCTGATACCTGTAAAGTCGGCCATTTCGGTAAAGGACACAGGCATACCCATATCTGCAAGAGTTTGTTTCAGTTTGAATTTATTCTCTACTTTCAGTCGTGGCATAAACACCTGCACTTCGCGACTTGACATACCATCCTGAATATTCTGCCATTTTGCAGCATCGAGTTCGGCAAGCAATTCATCAGTCGTTTTACCTTCGGCAGGAAGCATAACAGTCATACTAAAAGCTTTGCCACCGTAGGACATGGTCAGATATTGCGCCATTTCATCTTCGCGGTACATAAAAGTATCTTTGAGTGACATCATGTTTACGCGCACATTTTGGTTATTCATGTTCCGAAACTCAGCCTCACGGGTATTTTTCTTGTCAAATTTCTGCGACCATAACCCTTTAAAGTACACAGCATTTGTCAGATACATTGCCGCATCAGCAGGAATTTCGTCGAGAATTGTGGGTATCAGTTTGTTGGTTTTTCGCGAGCACCAGCTGTTGATGGTATCGAGCGCATCTGCACTTTTAAAATCGAGCATTTTGATATATGCATCGAAATTTTCGGCATTCACATCCAAGAAACTTTGCTTCACGGAAAACAATTTATCGTACCACACTGCATTGGCTATGCTCAACTTCACTTTCGGATCGACAACCGGAAGATTTGATTGCATAATCTTGTAATACTCATTAATTTCGGCATAAGTCATGTCGTTAAAACGCAACGCATCGGCAATTTGCGCCTCGGTTTCGTTTTCAGCGCCATTCAGTGCCATTCCAAGTGCAATACTTACGCTCATTGGCGAAAGGAAAACATTTTCGTTGTCGTTGTTGGCAATGGTTTTACGCAGCAATTCGAATGCAAAATCATTGTCCTGCGCCACACGTTTTTGCAATGGTGCACGAAGCACAATTTCTTTGACTTTTGTATTTTCCACATCAGCATCCTTCACCAAATCGCAGGAAGGAAGAATACTCACTAAAAGCAATAAAATAGTTAGTTTTTTCATAGGAATATTTTTTAAAGAGTTAAAAAGCGTATCTCAATCCGGCTTCAACCCCCAGTGTAAATTGTCGGTCGGACCGTATACTCAGCGGTTGATCGTTATCGAAAAAATACGAAAATCCCGGCTCGAAATAGAAATCGAATGCTCCGGCAAAATTATAAGCGACACCTAATGCAGCATTCACCGACCATTGAAATCCTTCGATATTGGTGGATGCTGTGGTTTTAATTGTCTGATTTCCCAATTGTTGTTCCTGTATGTAAACCGAGCGCAAACCTTTTTCGATCATAGCACCTCCAGACGCATAAACTGACCACTGACGATTGGTCCAAATACTCGCTTTTGCATTAACCGGAATTCCCAAATAATGCAGATTGAGCGTTGCATTATAACTTGCCGACTCGAGGTCGGTGAGGAGGTAAGTGTAAACCAAGCCTGTTTCTACTGAGATTTGTTTATTTATTTGTTTGCCTGCACGCAAGCCAAAACTTATTGGAGCGTGAAATTTTCTCGATGAGAAATCGGCAGGTTCCAATATTGTTGCGGTAGTTTTAACACTCGGAGCACGAACCAAACCAGTGTAAAGGTCGGAGTTTGATGCATCCAAAAACTGTGGACTGCCCGACGAACTTCGTCCTGACCCCAGCGAAGCAAGCACCACCCATTCGTTGCTAATCTCTGTTTTTAACGGGTCTTCCCAATCGCTTTCACTCTGAGCAAGTTCAATAATGTTCTTTTTTTCTTCTTTGGATAAATCCTTTTTTTTGTCATTTTCGGCTAAAATGGTTTCCGAACCATCATTACTAACAGTTTCTTGCTGAACGCTATCTGCTACAATAGTTTTTGGATCAGTGTTTTTTGCTGTTTCTGCAAAATCATTACTTATATTTGTCCGAATATAATTAGCGTGTTGATTATCAGACACAGGCTTAGTCTCTGATTGATTTGAACTTGTTGAATTATGTGTGTTTTTTTGTACAATTTGCTGTTCCGCGATATTATGTTTTGTAAGGTTTTGGGGCATAATATCAGTTTTCTGTTTCACCGAAATAGTTTTCTCTGTTGTATTTTCAATGGTTTTGTTTTCGGCTACTTGTTTAGAAAGTTCGTTGTTGGGATTACTGAAAATCAAGAATGAAAGCACCATCACGGCCGCAGCCGACAGCCACCAAAGCGGTATCAGTCGTTTGCGTTTGCGGGCAGCAATGCTTTTTTGAATGGCATTCCATGCGCCATCGTCCACAGGCAAAGTGTGGTTTTCGAGCTTCTGCCTGAACAGTTCGCTGAAAGCATCGTGTGAGTTATTATCTGTATTCTTTTGCATATTCATTTCCGTGTAGTGATAAAACTGATTTTTGAAGAATTTTTCGGGCGCGCATAAATTGCGAACGCGAGGTTCCTTCGCTTATTCCGAGCATTTCGGCTATTTCTGCATGTGAGTAACCTTCGATGGCATAGAGATTAAAAACGGTGCGATAGCCGTCGGACAGTTGTGCGATACAGGACATCAAATCATCAGCTGAAATTTTTTCGAGCACCGAAATCTCATTATTTTCAATATGATAGCCCACAAGCTCGATATCGGTACTTTGTTTCAATGCATCGTTTTGCCTGAGATGTTCGAGGGCGGTAGTCACAAAGATCCTTCGCACCCAACCTCCGAAAGCACCTGTACCCGAGTAACTTTCAATTTTTGTAAACAGCTTAATAAATCCCTCCTGGAGTAGGTCGCGGGCGGTTTCGCGATCGGTAACGTAACGAACACAGACCGACATCATGGCAGGTGCAAAGCGGTCGTAAATGGCGCGTTGCGCCCACGACTTTCCTTCGATGCATCCGGCAATCAGTTCTTGTTCGTCAGTAATCCTTTTGTCGCCCATTCTCTTTGTTGATGAAAGTTTGTTTCGAAACGTTGCAAAGCATTGATTCTGTTAGGCAGAAATAATTCAAAATCATTTGATTCGGATATATTTTGTGCAAATATAGTGCTTCGTTTTTCTACAAAAAAATAAACGAATAATTTAAGCCATTATCCGTTTAGAAGGTCATTAGTGTGAAAGATGTTTATTTAAATTACTTTTGCTTTACCCGACCAGCTAAGCACTTTCATTTTTATAATGGCTGTTCGCTGAAACGAGCCTTTGGCGTATTTCAGGCCCACTTCTTCGAGTCCGGGTGAATATTTGGAAATAAGTAATTTCAGAGCGTACATTCTTTCTTCATCGTTGAGCACAACCGTAGCTTCGCAAGCGAGTATAACACTGCTATAGCTTGTCGTGAATTTTTCGGGAATTACATTTGTGCGCCCCACTATCGAGAATGATACATTTGGCTGTTTTGTAATGCATTTCAGCTTTTTCCCTTCGGGAGCACCATGCAAATAGATATTGTCATTTCCATTCCATACATAACTTATGGGAATGCCGTAAGGTTTACCGCCCTCATCTATAAGCGAAAGAAAACCATATTCGCCCTCGCGTAATAATGTAATGGCATCCGACTCGGACAGTAAACGGTTCTGACGACGAACTTCCGTTTGGTAATATTTCATATTATCATATTGAGTTATCAAAATTTTTCAGCTACCATTGCAGCAAGTTTTTCAAGATAATGCACATCAGTTTCGTCAAGGACATCGAAGCGTTCGCTGTCCACATCGAGCACAGCCAGTACTTTTCCGTTTTTATCAATGATAGGCACTACAATTTCCGACACCGAAGCACTGCTACAGGCAATATGGCCAGGGAATCTTTCCACATCGGGTACAAGCTTACTTTTAGCTTCCTTCCAAGCAGTGCCACACACACCACGCCCAAAGCGAATGCGTGTGCACGCTATCGGTCCCTGAAACGGCCCGAGTACAAGTTCATCGCTTTCGACTATATAGAATCCAACCCACCACCAACCAAATACTTCGTGCAGTGCTGCACTTACATTTGCCAAATTGGCTGTAAGATTTTGTTCGTATGATATAAGTGCTTCAATCTGTGGGTGAAGTGTCTCGTATTTTTCCTGTTTTGAAGCATTGGTACCAATAATTAAGCTTTCTGACATAATGATTGTTCTAAATTTTGTTTGCAAAAATAGCAAAATAATATTGGTTTTGAATTTTGATTATTCCTTCATTTCAAACTCCCCGGCCATAGTTAATTCGGTTTTCAGTATCATTAATCATTTTGACTTACTGTCATTATTTGCCGGAATTTTGATTTGCAAATAGAGATTATTATCGAAAAACAATAAATATATTTTGTTATTAGAAAAATTATCTGTTACTTTGCGGAGTATAAAATGTATTTTTCAATAAATTAATATAACATTATTTTACTAAAACAGAATGAAAATGAAAACCGGAATTTTAAAAACTGTGATGGCTGGTTTACTGTTGTTTTTTACAGTAAACCTGATGGCTCAGCAGGCGCCTCCTGTGCCCATCGACCCTAAAGTGCGCTATGGAAAACTCGACAATGGACTTACTTATTACATTCGTGCCAATAAGTTGCCTAAGGATCGTGCTGAATTTTATATAGCTCAAAATGTGGGTGCAATACTTGAAAACGATGACCAGAATGGTTTAGCTCACTTTTTGGAGCACATGTGTTTTAATGGTACAAAAAACTTTCCCGGAAAACTGGTTATTAATTATTTCGAAAAAATTGGTGTGAAGTTTGGTGCAAATATTAATGCTTATACTTCGCTTGACGAAACGGTTTATAATCTTTCGGATGTGCCTACAACCCGCGAAGGCGTAATTGACAGCGCGCTGCTTGTGCTGCACGACTGGTCAAGTTTCGTGTCGCTCGAAGAAGCTGAGATTGACGCTGAACGTGGTGTTATTCGGGAAGAATGGCGTACAGGTGCAGGTGCAGAGCGTCGTATGTGGAAAGAAGCCAATAAACTTAAATATCCCGGTTCGCAATATGCAAAACGCGATGTAATTGGCGATACGGCTGTTATTAATAATTTTAGTTACAAAACTTTGCGTGACTACTACCATAAATGGTATCGTCCCGATTTGCAGGCTATACTTGTTGTGGGTGACGTAGATGTGGATAAAATTGAAGCCAAAATTAAATCAATGTTTGCCAATATCCCAAAAGCTGAAAATGCAGGCGAACGTCCGATTTATGGTGTAGAAAACAATGTAGAACCAATTGTGGCACTTGTAAAAGACCCGGAAGCCCGAGTAACCCGTATTGGTCTCGAATACAAGCACGACAAATTGCCGGTAGAAATTAAAACATCGATCAGTGGTTATGCATTGGGTGTGGCCAACAATCTTATTTCGACAATGCTTGGCGAACGTTTCAACGAAATCAGCCAGCAAGGAGATGCTCCTTTTGTAGGTGGTTATGCCTTTTATGGCGATCTTGTAAAATCAAAAGATGCTTTCCAAATGTTGGTAGTGCCCCACGAAGGTCGCGAAGCTGAAGGTTTGAATGCACTATTGCTTGAAGCTGAAAAAGTAAAACGTTTCGGGTTTACAAACTCAGAACTCGAACGTGCCAAAACCGACCTTTTGAAACGCATTGAAAAAGCTTATAACGACCGCGAAAATCAGCGGAACAATCAGCTGGTACGCGAGTATGTGCGTCATTTCCTCGATAATGAAGTGATACCTGGAATTGAGTGGGAATATCAGACTTTGCAAATGCTTTTACCACAGTTGAAGGCTGAAATGATTAATCAAATGGCTAAAACTTATGTGACTGACGAAAATTTAATTGTTTATATTACTTCGCCCGAAAAAGAAACTGTGAAAGTGCCTGTCGAAGCTGAAATACGCGAAATGGTGGCTGCTAGCAAAAAAGCGGAATTGACAGCCAAGGCCGAAGAAGATTTGAGTAAACCTCTTATCGACAAAGCGCCAAAAGCCGGGAAAATTAAAAAAGTCAGCAAAAACGAACAGTTTGGAACTACCGAATGGGTATTGAAAAATGGGGTGAAAGTAGTGTTTAAACCTACAAAATTCAAAGAAGACGAAATTCTACTTTCGGCATTTAGCAAGGGTGGTGTTTCGAAAGTAAAAGATGTGGCCGACCTGCCTTCCGCAATTTTAGCTACAAGTGTTGTGGGTAATAATGGATTAGGATCATATAATCAGATTGATTTAAACAAAGTACTTACTGGCAAAATTGCGTCTGTTAGTCCATTCATCGATCAATATTCCGAAGGTTTCGATGGAAATTCGTCGGTGAAGGATTTTGAAACCATGCTTCAACTTGTCTATCTGAATTTTACAGCACCACGTAAGGATGACAACTCGTTCAAGGCTTTGGTGAATATGTATCGTGCAAGTTTAGTGAATCGTGCCAGTGATCCTCGTTCGGCATTTTCCGATACAGTAAATACATGGATTTCCAACAACCATCCACGCAATGTATTGGTAAATGTAGATATGCTCGATAAAATTGATCAGGATAAAGCACTGGCCATTTTTAAAGAACGCTTTGCTATGCCTGCTGATTTTACATTCGTGTTTACAGGAAATATAAATCCTGACGATGAAGCAGTAAAAAGTGCAGTGCTGACATATCTTGGTGGATTGAAATCCAAGAAAAAAGCCGAAAAGTTTAGCGATAATAATATTCGTAAACCTAAAGGAAATGTAAAGAAATATTTCACAAAAGAGATGAAGATCAATAAAGCATCGAACTTTATTCTCTATAATGCATCAATGGCTTATGACATTCAGTCGCGTACACTGATGACTGCGATTGGCAATATTTTGAGCATGCGCTATCTCGAAAGTATCCGTGAAAAAGAAGGTGGCTCATATGGAGTAGGCGTACGTGGTGCTATGAGCAATCTGCCAGTGTCCGAAGCTACCTTGCTAATGCAGTTTGATACCGATCCTGAAAAACAGGAAAAATTAATGGGTATTATTCATGCTGAAGTTGCCGAAATTGTAGCCAATGGGCCCCGCGAGGATGATTTGCAGAAAGTGAAGCAAAATATGCTGAAAAAAATAAGCGAAGATATGGCCGAAAATGGCTGGTGGGAATCGGCTGTAGTACGTTATTATCAGGATAAACTGAATATGGTAGCTGATTACAAAGCTTCAGTGGAAGCGCTTACTCCACAGCTTGTACAGGAAACACTGAAAAAAATTACTGATCAGGGCAATTTGCTCGAAGTGGTTATGCTGCCTGCTAAATAATTGTTGTATAATAAATTTCTATATAAAAAAGGAGACAATCTTTGGTTGTCTCCTTTTTTTATCCCGGAAATGTGAATCGTATTATTTGCTTTTCCAAAAGAAAAAAATATCAGAAGTTCGGTAGCAAATACTTGTCTCTTGATTCAAGAATTTTGTTTACCTGATTTACTTCGAGGAAAGTAGTGCCAAATCCCTCGCCAAAACTTCCGCTCAGGTAGCATACCGAGTCTTCGCGCTCGATCCATCCTTTGGCAATAAGCTCCTGTAACGATTCGATAAAATACTGTTGAGTATTTCCTTTTCCTTCTTTAAAGATAGGGAAAACACCATACGAAAGTGCTAGCTCGCGTGTCGAACGTTCATGATAGCAAATAGCCAACACAGGATTTGTACCGCGATATGCCGCCAGAAATCTGGCTGTACGACCACTGTAAGTGTCAGTAATGATGGCTTTTGTGCCTAATTTTTTGTTCGATTCTACTGCTGAATTACAAAGGAATGAAGTAAGGTCGTTGGTGCTTATTTCGATTGGAATATCGTTTTCCGACATTTTTGTCACCTCTGCTTCTTTAGCAATGGATGCCATTGTGCGCACCGCTTCAACAGGATATTTGCCATATGCCGTTTCGCCACTGAGCATCAACGCATCGGTGCGATAGTAAATTGCATTCGCAATGTCGGTGACTTCGGCACGCGTAGGGCGTGGATTTTTAATCATAGTGTGTAGCATTTGAGTAGCCACGATGACAGGTTTTTTTGCTTTCACACATTTGCGAATCAGGCGGCGCTGAATTCCGGGAATTTTTTCCTGAGCTACTTCAATGCCAAGGTCACCACGGGCAATCATTACTCCATACGTATGCTCCAGGATTTCGTCGATATTATCCACGCCTTCCTGATTTTCAATTTTTGAAATGATTTTAATGGGACTGTTGTGCTCGTCGAGAATTGCCTGTATGTCAGTAAGATCCTGTTTGTTTCGCACAAAAGAGTGTGCAATAAAGTCAATGTCCATTTCGATAGCAAAAAGGATATTTTCTTTGTCGCGCTCTGTTAGCGATGGCAGATTGATACGTACGCCGGGCACATTTACACTTTTACGACTACCGAGTACGCCTTCGTTTTGAGCCACGCAAAGGAGATAGTCAACAGTTTTCGATTGCACTTTGAGGTCAATTTCGCCGTCGTCGAAAAGGACATCGTCGCCTATTTTAAGGTCGCGTACAAAAAACGGATAGTTTACGGCAATACATTCGTGTGTGGAAGTCAGATCTGGATTTCCTACAATTTTCACAATGTCGCCCGATTTGATTTCAATGGCATCGTTCTCAGCCACTGTCGTGCGTACTTCAGGACCTTTTGTGTCCATAAGAATGGCAATATGCTTGCTTACAGCACGTACGTTGCTAATGATTTTTGTAAAACCATCTTTATTAAGGTGAGCAGAATTCATGCGAACCACATTCATACCTTCGATATAAAGTTCACGAACGAAATCCACATCGCAACGTTTGTCGCTAATGGTAGCTACTATTTTAGTCGATTTTGTCATACAGGAGTAATTAATTTTCTATTCCTTAAACACTTGAAAGTGTGGAAGGTTTATGATCGGATATTATAATTTTTTGAGTCGTTGTTTGTCAGATGTTTAAAAACGAATCGATGGCCAAACGATAGGAGTCGAGTCCGAAACCCACGATACAGCCTTTGCAGGCTTCGCTCAGAAAAGAATGATGGCGAAAGGCCTCACGTTTGTGGATATTGGAGATATGTACTTCCACCACCGGAGTCGTCACTGCACGAATGGCATCGGCAATGGCCACAGATGTGTGCGTGTAAGCGCCTGCATTGAGCACTATACCATCGTAACTGAATCCCGTTTCGTGAATTTTGTCAATCAGCGCGCCTTCATGGTTCGACTGAAAGTATTCAAGACCATCTTCGGGGTATTTTTTTTTCAATACCTGAAAATACTCATCGAAAGATTGATTTCCGTACACTCCCGGCTCCCTTTTTCCTAATAAATTCAGATTGGGACCATTGATAATCAGGATGCGTTTCATACAGTTTTGTTTTGAGTTTGGGGAATGAGTAAAATGATATCTTTCTGCTTTTTACGGACTGTTGATATTTTTTTTCAGCGGGGTTCTTGTTTTCAGAACAACTTTTGGCTCAAATTTAGTGCAAAAGTAGCAAAAAATCCCATCGTAAAAAAGCTTTTCGGATCTGATTGTCGACATTCGCTGGAAATTGATTATTTTTGCCGCCCTAAAATAATTCCTGAAATGAAGCTAAACCAATTTCTACCACATGTTTCCAAATCGTCATTGCTGCTTTTAGCTGCGATGGTATGGGCCTTTGCAGGCATTATGCTTTTGAGCAGAGGTGTTGCCGGGATTCCTGATTCAGGCTGGGTGCTCTGGCTTAAACTTGTTGGCGGATTGATGGCCGGCGTGCTGTTTTATTATTTTATGTTTATCCGTATTAGTGCAAAGCATATTCATCGCATCAAAAATCTGGAGAAAAAGCGACAGCCTTTCTATAGTTTCTTCAATCTTCGATCCTACATTATGATGGCGTCAATGATTACTTTGGGAGTCACATTACGTACCACTGGATTAGTTCCAATGCTTTATATGTCGGTTTTTTATGTGGTCATGGGAACTCCTCTTTTGTTTTCTGCTATTCGTTTTATAACTCATTATTTTTCCTTCCGTAAAGAGCAGTATAGACTTTAATATTTTCTCGTTAAAAAATAATTAAGAGTTTAAATTGTTGTTGTATTGTGTTTTCAATATTTATCAACAAGTAGTGTTTTTAATACTTACCAACACGTTTTTTTACATTAAATTCCTTTACTTTGTATCCTGTGAAGGAAGAAGTAATTGACAAATTAAAGATTCTTGCGGAATCGGCAAAGTACGATGTGTCATGCGCATCGAGCGGAACTACACGCAAAAGTACGCCAGGAGGTATTGGAAATACTGCCGGTTGGGGCATCTGTCATAGCTTTACCGAAGATGGGCGCTGTGTGTCGTTGCTCAAAATAATGCTGACCAATCATTGTATTTACGACTGTGCTTATTGTATAAACCGACGTAGCAACGACCTTCCCCGCGCCACATTTTCGGTGTCGGAGCTGGTGGAACTTACTATTGAATTTTACAGGCGTAATTATATCGAAGGACTTTTTCTGAGTTCAGGTGTGGTGCGCAATCCCGATTATACTATGGAACGCCTTGTGGCTGTGGTGCGCGATCTCCGCAATATTCACCGCTTCAATGGGTATATTCATCTCAAAACCATTCCGGGCGCGAGCGAACATTTGGTGCAGCAAGCTGGTATGTATGCCGATCGTATGAGTGTGAATATTGAAATTTCGAACGAAGAAAATTTGAAAATGCTTGCTCCGGAAAAGGATCATGCGAGTGTGTTTAAGCCCATGCAGTTTATTCAGCAGGGTGTGCTTCAAAGTCGTGAGGAACGTAATAAATATAAGTATGCACCGCGATTTGTGCCCGCGGGACAAAGTACGCAAATGATTGTGGGTGCTACCAGCGAAACCGACAAGGATATTTTGTTTACTTCGGCTTCGCTGTATGGCCGGCCAAGTATGAAGCGTGTGTATTATTCGGGTTATATTCCGGTGAATAGTTACGACAGTCGGTTACCTGCTCTGAAACAACCTCCTTTGGTGCGCGAAAACAGGCTTTATCAGGCCGACTGGCTGATGCGCTTTTATGAATTTGGTGTAGATGAAATTGTGGATGACAAATTTCCTATGCTCGATCAGGAAGTGGATCCCAAACTGGCGTGGGCTTTGCGCCATCCCGAGAATTTTCCTGTTGATATCAATAAGGCTGATTATCACGATATACTACGTGTGCCCGGCATTGGTGTGAAATCGGCAAAACTGATTGTTGTTTCGCGCAGATTTGCACGGCTCAGAACAACGGATTTAAAAAAAATGGGCATTGTGCTGAAAAAGGCGCAATACTTTATTACCTGCAACGAGCTTAGCGCTGCCAACGTAAACGAAACAAGTCCAACCTATGTGCGCAGTTTGCTTACGCAATCCAAAGTAAACAAAAAGCAACCGCATACTTCTCAAACGACTTTAATATTTCCTGAATAGTTATGCTGGTGTTTCGTTACGATAAATCTTTCGATGGGCTGCTCACAGCCGTTTTCGATGCATTTAACCGCAAGTCATTTCCCGAAATGCTGATAGGGATGAATGATATCGAACCTTTGTTTGCTACCGAGATATTTGATGTAATGACAGATGACGAAAAGTCGAAAAGAGTGTGGAGTGGTTTGAAAAAGAAACTTATGTCCGTATCGCAAAACATGTTGGCTTATGTGTGGCTGTCGGAAGAGGAGGGAAGCGATATGTTGATTTTCAGATATGTCAAAAAAGTGTTTGAAAATGAGCAGTCTGTTGAAATGAACTTTGCCGACGACGATGTACTCGGGGTTCGGAATACGGCCAAGCGGGTAAACACCGAAAAGCATCGTATGATAGAATTTGTACGTTTCCAGAAAGCTGCCGATAATTTATATTTTGCTGCTATTTCGCCGGATACCAATTGTTTAGCATTGATTACTTCTCACTTCAGGAGCCGCTTTGCCGATCAGCAGTGGATTATTTTCGACACAAAAAGGAGTTATGGTTTTCATTACAATCTGAAAACAATCAGCGAAGTTACATTCGAAAACGATATACTTTTCAAAGATGGACGATTGGATGAAAAACTTATGGCTGAGGATGAAAAAATATTTCAGAATATGTGGAAAGCTTATTACAAATCGCTTACCATCAAAGAGCGTATCAATCCGAAGTTACAACGACAGCATTTGCCACAGCGTTATCGGAAATATCTGACCGAATTGCAGGATTGATTTCAAAAAAAAACGCCGTGAGACAGATTCACGGCGTTTCATATTTTTAGTTTGCTGTATTTAGTCTTCTTCTTCGCTGTATTCCACATTAGTATCAATTTCGAATACCGAAAGTTGTCGACGGAACATCTCGTCGAGCGAAATCTGGAATGTTTCGGTATGCGCAATGCCTTTAATAGGAGTCATACGGTCGAGTATAATCTGAAGCAGATGACGGTTGTCTTTAGCATATATTTTCACAAACATCGAGTATTTCCCTGTGGCATAGTGACATTCTACAATTTCAGGTATCTTTTTCAAATCTTCGACTACTGCCGGAAAGAGTTTTACATCCGTCAATGTAATGCCTATGTAGGCACAGGTTTGAAATCCTACTTTGTAAGTATCGATTACAAATTCCGAACCTTTAATAATACCGGTATTCCGGAGTTTTTGTATGCGTTGGTGAATGGCTGCACCCGATACGTTACATTCGCGGGCTACTTCGAGAAAAGGAATGCGCGCATCCTGCGAAATAAGCTGAAGAATTTTTTTGTCTAATCTGTCAATTTGATGGTGTCCCATGGTATAATTATTTTACTCAGTTTTACGACCTTAAGTTTCTGTTAGTGTAATTTACTGTGCAAATGTATTAATTATTTTCTGATTTGAAACAAGAAAAACAACAAATTGTAAGCAAAAAACGGAAAAATATTCATTTTATCGATATTTCCCGCTGTCGAAATCGCTTAACATGCTCAAATAGCTTTGATAACGCGACTTGCTTATGAGTTGTTTTTCTAAAGCACGTTGCACAGCACATCCCGGTTCGGTAGTATGCGTACAGTCGGAAAAGCGACAATCCCGGCTTATCTGAAAAATTTCTTTGAAGTAATGACTTATCTCACCCACCTCCATATCGACAGCTCCGAAACCTTTGATCCCCGGAGTGTCGATAATACGTGCGCCATTTGGTAATTCGAACATTTCCGAAAAAGTGGTGGTGTGCATTCCCTTGTTGTGATACGACGATATTTCTCCTGTTTTGGCTATCGGTCGCACCGCAATAGCGTTGATCAGAGTGGATTTTCCCACGCCCGAATTTCCGGAAAATAAAGCTGTTTTTGCTTTCAGGAAATTTGTAACTTCGGTAATGTCCTGCGAATTTTTGGCTGAAATGGCAAATACAGGATAATTGAGACTTTCGTACAAATACTTTATGGCCTCCAGATATTCAATTTCTTCTTTTGTGTAAAGATCCACTTTGTTGATCACAATGCAGGCGGGTACGCGGTAAGCCTCTGCCGATGCCAGAAACCTGTCAATAAAGGTGGTGGAAGTGATGGGATAGTTAATGGTGGCCACGAGCACCACCAGATCGAGATTGGTAGCCAGGATGTGCGACTGTTTCGAAAGATTCGAAGAGCGCCGTACAATGTAATTGCGGCGGTCGTCGATAGCCGAAATCATACCCGTGCCATCGTCGTTGAGGAGGTATTGCACAAAGTCGCCCACAGCAATAGGGTTTGTGCTGCGAATGTCTTTCAGCCGCAGATTGCCTTTGATTTTACATTCGGTAGTTTCGTTCGTTTCAGTGTTTTTTACCTGATACCAGCTGCCTGTATTTTTAATGACTAATCCCCGCATAGAATTCTTACTTTGGGTTAAAAAGCTTCAGTAGCAGTGATGTAAAACTGCAGTTTGTCGCCATAATTATTTTTCGCAATATCGAAGCGTAAATGCACCCGGGCATCGTTAAGCCTGCAACGCAAGCCTGCACCATAAGCCACTTTCAGCTTGTCGATATGATAGTTTTTACTACTCATTACGTCGCCTGCCGACAAAAATACAGCTGCTTTAATTCGTTTGTACACCGGAATACGGTATTCGATCTGTAGTAGTGCCATCACATTGTCGCGATACATGCCCTGCCGGAATCCGCGCAATAAATCGCGACCACCAAGTGTGGGCAAAAGCTGAAACGGAATTTCGTTTTTGCTGAATGCAGCTTCGTAATAAAACTGCCATGCCAGCACATGTTGTCCGTAAACGGGCAGGTAATTACGAAAGTCTACGCTCAGGTCGGTTATTGAATGACTGCTTCCCAAGCCAGCCTTTGAACCTGTAAGCGTTGTTTTTGCAAAAACACCCTTGTAGGGATAAAACTGACTGTCGCGACTGTCGTACGAAAACAGAAGCCCTGCATTAATGCTGTAAAAAGGTTTTTCCCAACCCCCGGCGCCAAACTCATTAAAAATCCGATCGCGCACCGAATTAAAACTTTCATCGGTAAGTACAGATTCGTAACGCCCAGCCACAATTGCACCTGCATAGATTTCCTTTGTAAGCGCGTATTGTGGTTGCAAACTTACATTAAAAATATTGGATGTAAAAGTCTGTTTAATTCCGGTTGTCTTATTTCCAATGCCATAATAAAAGTCGGGATAATTCCTGAAGTTCAGATTGGAATATAAATACCATTTGTTGTTGTTGAGATAAATTTTGGGAGTAATGTTGAATATAAACTGATTGAGCAGTGTGTAGTCGGCGCTGCCCGATATAGAACTGATGCGGCTAAGGTTTTTGCTTTTAAAATAATATCCACCCGCCACACCAACCGACCAGCTTGTTTCCTGCTGATATGCCGGATGCGGAATGATAAACAGACTCCGGCGTGAAGCCACTGAGTCCGAAATACTTGCAACAATCGGAGAAAAGATTGTCAGAAAAACGAATACTAGAGTTTTAAAACGCATCAATATGTATGATAAAAAGTCAGTCATTCCCACTGTAGGAATGACTGACCGTTCTTATAATCTATGAATTAAAACAACCAAATTATACCGCAGTTTACATTAAACGGTCATAATCTCTTTTTCTTTGTCAGCCAGCATATCATCAATCTTTTTGATATACTTGTCGTGAATTTTTTGTACCGAGGCTTCGGCATCTTTTTCCATATCCTCGGGCAGTCCGTCTTTCTGCATTTTTTTTAGTTTGTCGATAGCTTCGCGACGTGCGTTGCGCACTGATATTTTGGCCTCTTCGCCTTCGTGACGAGCCTGTTTGGCCAACTGTTTGCGTCGCTCTTCGGTAAGTGGCGGTATGCCAAGTCGGATTACTTCGCCGTTGTTCATAGGAGTAATGCCTACATCCGAATTCAGGATGGCTTTTTCGATGACACTAATCAAAGCTTTTTCCCATGGCTGAATGGAAATGGTTTTTGCGTCGGGAGTGGTGATGGTTGCTACATTCGCAATTGGAACGTGCGAGCCATAATAATCTACTTTTACACCATCCAAAATGCGTGTGTTGGCTTTACCTGCGCGAATATGCGCCAATGATTCATCAAGAAAAAGCAGAGTGGCTTCCATGCTTTCATCTGCTTCAGTCAGTATGGGTTTTACGTCTTGCATGATTTTATTTGTTATTTTGTGTTTAGCGTTTTGTATCTCAAGAGATTTGAAGATTTGAGATTTGAAGATTTGAAGATTTGAAGATTTGAAGATTTGAGATTTGAGATTTGAAGATTTGAAGATTTTGGGTTTCATAAGTAAATTTAAATTAATCAAGCGACCCTCATTATAAATTATCAATTGTCCATTATCAACTGTTTTTGCTATTTATTCTTAGTTTTTCACCAATGTGCCGATCTTTTCCCCCTCCATAACTTTTTTCAGATTTCCGGGAGTGTCCATGTCGAACACATAAATGGGCATATTGTTTTCCTTGCACATGGTAGTGGCTGTGAGGTCCATTACCTTGAGGTTGCGGTTGTAAATTTCGTCGTAAGTTATTTCTTCGAATTTGGTGGCTGTGGGGTCTTTTTCCGGGTCGGCAGTGTAAATGCCGTCCACACGTGTTCCTTTGAGCATTACATCGGCTTCAATTTCGATAGCACGCAGCGACGAGCCTGTGTCGGTAGTAAAAAAAGGATTTCCTGTGCCAGCCGAGAGAATCACCACTTCGCCGTTTTCGAGGCTCTGAATGGCTTTTTGCTTGGAGTAAAATTCGCCAACAGGCTCCATACGAATGGCAGTAAGCACGCGCGATTTTACGCCGGCAGCCTGCAAAGCCGAATTGAGTGCCAGACTGTTGATCACCGTAGCCAGCATTCCCATTTGGTCTCCCTGCACGCGATCGAAGCCTTTCGAAGCACCGCTCAGTCCGCGAAAAATATTTCCGCCACCAATCACAATGCCAATTTGTACGCCCATAGCTGCAATTTCCGAAATCTGCTGTGCGTATTCGCCCAGACGTTTCTCGTCGATTCCGTACTGTTTTTCGCCCAGTAGCGACTCTCCACTCAGTTTTAGCAATATACGTTTAAATGCAGCCATGAAATTGATTCTCCTTTAGCGTTTTACACTTTCTGTTATTTCAGTAACAAAAGTAAATAATTTGTGCGGGATTTGCAAATGAGAATAATTTATTCTGTTTTTGGAATAGAGCCTTCGCCGGGATCAGAATCTTTTTCTTCTTAATCAAAATCTTTTTCTTCCTGGTCGGGAAGTTTTTACTCCGGGGCCGAGACTTTTTCATTTTGGGCGGAAAGTTTCTACTCTCGGACGGAAACATTCTTCCTTCGGGCGGGAACATTTTACTCTTGGACGGAAACTTTCTACTCTTGGACTGGAACTTTCCGATCTTGGGCGGAAACTTTCCGCCCAAGATCGGAAAGTTCAATTGTGTACAGATCAACCCTAAGGCTGTGGCTTAGGACTTTAGTGCGGTCGATAACCGGCATCTAACTTTTTTAATCCATGTGTTTTATCGTATGAATAATAATCGTAATAATCGGTCACTTTACTTTGAGTGCCGGGCATTACAACATCTCCTTTTCTTACTATATCTCTGTAAATTATATTTTCGCTCTGATGAATTAAATTCAGAAACCGGAGTCTTCTTCTTTCAGATTTGACAATGCTTTTCGATTCGATGGTAAAGGTTTTAAATATGTAATCTACCGACTTGTATGTAAACCCAAAGCCTGAAATGTCTTTCGGGCGAAATGATTTAAAGCGACTTTGGTTGCTTTGTCTGAAATATAGCACTGAATGAAATGGCTCTAAATTAATTCCTGAGCATAATATCCCTCCTGTATAAATATCGTACCGGGATACTTTAACTTCACCGGCTATTGTGTCTGAATTGTTTGTGACAATGTAGCCGGGTGCAGTATTTGATTGTGCAGCAAGTGTATGTAGAGTGAATGCGATAACAATAATAATATGTCTTTTCATCCGGTTTTATATCGTATTTGATAAGTTGTTGTTGGCAGTGGGTGAATTTCCGTTTGTGAATAATTATGCGCTAAAATTAGCAAACATTTCCTGTTTAACAAAATACATAATGGATTAATTTTACATATTCCTGCGACTGAGAATATGTGTAGTGTCGAAATAGTACCGTGGGATATTGCTAAAGTTACTGTGTAGTAGGAGTTGGGTAGTTATTTCTTGATAAACTTAATATTCAGAATTATGTCGTCGTTCGTTTTTAGCTTCAGTAGGTAAATGCCAGGCTGCAAATGTCTTACATCAATACCTTCGGGTTGCAACGCGCCTGAAAAACACATACGTCCCTTCATGTCGAAAATATCTGCAAGTCCACTGATGTCAGCGTTTTGCAATAAAAGAATGTCCTTCACAGGGTTTTGCCGCAGGTAATCATTTGTGTGCTTTGTATATGGGTTACGGTCCGTAAGGTCACAGTTGCAGGGCAATGGACTTTCGTTATTTTTATAGAAAACATATTCGCTGTTGAAGCAATTGAGTACGTAACCCATTTCAATACTATAATCTTCCCAGGCATACTGTAAGCCAGCGTTAGGACCGACTCCCTCGATAAAGCTAAGCTTTTGGTCGTTCCCCGACAGAAAAGCATTGGTTTGTATGTGTTTCAGGTTATAACGGTAATAAACCGAATCGACAATTACATAGTTGGCCTGAGCTGGTGGGTAAATGCCGGCATGGTGTGGTGGCAGATGAAAAGTGTCGCCCACTTGCAGATTCATATCGCTGATAAGGTGCTCGGTTTGTGTGCGGGAGTTGTACATGTAGATTTTTTCATGTTGAGCAGCCGAATATTCCGATCGAATATACACAGCGACTTTGGTTTGATGATAGGCGTCGTTGTTTGTTTTCCAGTGATAAACTGCATCGGTCACGTGATTACTAAAAGGATATGCAGGTCGATCAACCATTGCGATCTTTATGTATTGGTGCGATTTGTTTTGAACTTTAATGATGGTGTCGCCCGTGCTGATCCATTCTTCGGAATGTGCAAATGAGTTGTTTTTCAGTACCGACCATTTTAGTTGATTGCCCAAATGTGAGTCGAAAATAGTAAGGCCAAAATAATCGGCTAAACGCCCGTTGACAAATCGGGGATTGTTGTACAGTATCTCATCTTTCAGTAAAAAGGCAGCATGGTAATTCCAGCTATGATAACATAAACATGTGGGGATAGGGTAAACTGATTGGATCAGCCCATTTGTAATATCCCCGATGCCTTCCACTATCAACGCATCGTTTGCCAGCTGATACGATCTTCGGAAGCGGTTGCCAATGAGTATCGAATCGGTGGAGACAACTTTCACATTCCCGAAAAGACCGTATGGAGCAAGGTCGCCGGTGTTCAGATTAAAATCGTACAACAAGACTTCTTCTTCGGGCATGTAATCTGCCAGAAAATAGATTTTTTTTGATTCTTCGCGGATAGCACCTTCGTAATTTGTTCCGGTGTTGTTGTCGTGATTGTAAGAAAATAGTTTGCGATAATTCTTTTCAGCAATCACGGTGTCGCCCGAAACAATAAATTCTTGGTGCGCTTGCGATGGAAAAAACATAGTCTCATCGTTGTACACAACCTGAAACTCCCTCCAGATATAATCGGAATTTGTGGGGAAGGGGACATAAGTTTGCGAAATGGCAGTGGAAGAAATGATAAAAATGAACAGGAATATCAGACAATGATGGATTAATGTAAAGTTTATTGCTTTCATAACATCCGGATTTTAAGATTAGGTTTCAAAGGTATGATATTTTTTCGGAGATTAACTAAAAATAGTTTGGATTTTTTTGTATGTAATAAATTGTTTTTTTTCTGATGCAGAAATATCGTTGTATTTTTGTACAAAAGATAAAAACAGAAACATGTCCGACCTCTACCATACAGGTGTTTATACCGATAATCATACTGATAAAAATATTCTTCTCAGGGCTTTGACTGAAAATCGAATTTCCGGCTTGGGTCTTGTGCTGCGTGCTGACAATACTGTGATTTTCTCGAAACTGACTATCGAGCAAATGATTGACGAGGAAATCCGTCACGATCGTTTTGTGATTCCCCCGCACGAAGGAACTACCTTGCAATACATGTCGAGCGGACAGCAGCGCAAAGCTTTGCTTAACTATCAGCTCAGTCTGAATCCTGAATGTCTGATACTCGACGATGTGTATGCCAATATCGATGTGGAAACGCAACATTTCATTACAAAAAAGCTTCAGGAACTTTTGGGTAAAATGCGTATGATTCAGATTTTTAGTCGGAAACGTGATTTGCTGCCTTTTGTGGAAAGGATTGTTCTGCCCGATACTACAAGCGCCGGAATAAAGGCTACATTGAGCCGGAGCGAATTTCTGAATGCAGATGTTTTTATTTCCGAAAAGCGTACTTTCAGTCTGCCAATGGGTTACGAATCACACAGTGAATTGTCCGATAATTTAATAGAGATAAAAAATGTGTCAGTGGATTATGGCGAAAAAGCTGTGTTACGAAATATCAACTGGACAATTTGCAAAGAGGAATTTTGGCAACTTAAAGGACCGAACGGCTCAGGGAAAAGTACTTTGGTAACCATGCTCACAGGCGACAACCCCAAAGCTTACGGACAGGACATTTACCTGTTCGGGCGGCGCAAAGGTTCGGGTGAATCCATTTGGGATATCAAAAGGCAAATTGGTTATTTTACGCCCACTATGATTCTGCGTTTTACACGCGACGAATCGGTTGAAAATATGATTATCTCCGGGCTCAATGATTCTGTAGGACTTTATGTGGAGCCTACCGACTTACAGCGCGATATTGCCCGCAGTTGGTTGCATATGCTCGGAAACGATTTCCAAAAACGTTCGTTTCAGCACTTACATCCCGGACAGCAACGCATGGTAATGACAGCCCGTGCTATGGTAAAACATCCGCCTTTGCTTATCCTCGACGAACCTACCATTGATCTCGACGATTATAACAGTCAGCTGTTTATTGAAATGGTTAATGCCATTGCAGCTGAAAAAAGAATGGCTTTGATTTATATTTCGCATCGCGATGAAGAAAATCTGAAGCCCGAAAAAGTTTTTGAACTTATACCCGCGCATGAAGGATTTACAGGAAGAATAAGTGAATAATATTTTGCTAAATTTTTTTTGTATAAATATTTAAATGAAGTACATTTGTGAGGAAAAATACTATCAAAAAAATCATACCATGCACAAAATACTGACAATCAACCCCGGATCCACATCGACAAAAATTGCGGTTTACGAAGACGAAAAGCTGCTCTCGCTTCACACGATACGTCATTCGGCTGATGAGCTGAAAGGCTACAATTCAATTATGGATCAGTACGAATTTCGGAAGAATATTATTCTGAAAAAATTGCAGGACGACGATATGAGTCTTCAGGACTTGTCAGCAGTAGTAGGTCGTGGCGGCCTTATGCGCCCCCTTGAGTCGGGGGTGTACGAGGTAAATGAACGAATGATTACCGATCTGAAAAATGCCATTGGTGGAGAGCATGCCAGTAATCTGGGAGCTGTGTTGGCGCGTGAAATTGCTTCCGGCATTTCAACTTGTCGGGCTTTCACTACCGACCCGGTGGTGGTTGATGAACTTCGGGATGTCGCACGTATCAGCGGATTGCCGCAGTTTCCGCGTCGTTCTACTTTTCATGCACTGAACCATAAAGCCATCGGACGGAAATATGCCATGTCGCTCGGAACGACTTACGAAAAACTCAATCTGGTAATTGCGCATCTTGGTGGTGGTGTTTCGGTTGCGGCTCATAGGGCAGGAAAGGTGGTAGATACCAATCAGGCGCTGGATGGATTCGGGCCATTTTCGCCTGAGCGTGCAGGCACAATGGATGCAGGCGCTCTGATTCGCGCCTGTTTTGCCGGAGAATATACGCAGGATGAAATCCTGAAACTGTTGGCAGGTCGTGGTGGAATGATTGCGCATCTGGGCACTAACGATGTAAAAGCAGTAATGGAGCGCATCAATGCCGGCGATGCGCATGCACAACTCATACTCGAAGCGCTGGCTTATAATGTGGGGAAAGAAATTGGCGCTATGCTGGCTGCACTCGAGGGCAAAGCCGATGCGGTGATACTCACAGGAGGCATCGCCCACAATCAGTTTGTGGTGAATTACATCAAACGAATGGTTTCGCCATTGGCACATTTGGTGGTATATCCCGGCGAAGACGAAATGGAAGCGCTGGCAATGGCGGGATTACGGGCATTGCGTGGGGAACCAACAAAGGAATATTGATGTGATGATGAGATGATGTGATGATGAGATGATGTGTTGATGTGATGATGAGAAAATGTGATGATTTGAAAATTTGAGATTTGAAGATTTACAACCATTCAGTTCTTTGGTCTTCAATAAACTATTTCAATGAGAACATCGAATACAATTGCACACGGTTGCAGCTCCCCTTTAGGGGATTGGGGGCAGATGTGAAGGATGAGATGAGATGATGATGAGTTGATGTTTTGATCACAAGTTCTCCTTTTTCCAACCATCCTTAGTCAACTGCATTAAATGTCTGACGCCCGCTTTGTGCAGTGCTTTATAGGTTTCGTCGAAACCGGCAGTGATATTCGTCGGATAATGGCAATCGGAATTTACCATTAGAGGTATTTCCATTCGGGCGATGGTTTCGTAAAAAGTCTGATGCGGATAGGTAATGCCATGATCGGCCAGCGATTTGGTGTTTACCTCCAGTATCATGTTTTGTGCTTTTATTTGCTCCAGAAGTGTGAGCATTAGTTTCTGATATTCCGGTTTATTCAAACCGAAATTTTTATATTTCCGCCCGTGATACGTAATTTTATCTACATGCCCTACTATGTCGAACCCTCCTTTTTCGATCATATCACCTGAAATTTCGAAAAAACGCCTTGTGCCTGCTTCTATATCGCCATCAAAAAGAATTTGCAAACCCTCTTCGAATTCCCCGAATGGCCCGTCGATGCTCCAATAATTATTCCCACCCAGGCAATCGAGATAATGTATCGATCCGATGCTGAAATCGAGGTTTATATTTTTGAAAAACTCACTCTTTATATCGCAACATCCGTGAATATAATCCACTTCCAATCCCAGATAAAGCTCAATACTATCTTTATACTTTTCTTTTAAGCGGTGGAATTCAGCTTCGTATTCAGGAAAATCGTCGGCCACCATTGTCCATGGTGTGTCAAATGGAATAGGTGCGTGTGAAGAAAAGCCATAGTGTTTTAAGCCTTTGGCTATTGCAAATTTCACAAATTCTTCCATCGTAGCCCGACCGTCGCAAAAAGTAGAATGACTATGATAATTAGATATAATCATAATTGAACGCAAAGTTATTTAGATGAATGACTCCTGCAAAGTTATTCAAAATATACGATTTGCAAGTCATGTTTCAGTCATAGGTTCGTTAAAATATTAAATGGTATGTTTCTAACACAATAGAACACATAGAAATTATTTAAGAAAAAAAACTTAGTTCACATAGTAAAAGTATCTGACGATACTTTTAT
>JAFGVV010000037.1 GCA_016937795.1 Paludibacteraceae bacterium | reverse complement strand
ATAAAAGTATCGTCAGATACTTTTACTATGTGAACTAAGTTTTTTTTCTTAAATAATTTCTATGTGTTCTATTGTGTTAGAAACATATCATTTAATATTTCAACGAACTTATTTCAGGTAGCATGATCGAATTTAATAGTTTGTTGGGTTTAAAAGTAAATGTTTTAAACATTTACAGCTATGTGTTCTTCAGTTCAACAGGTCTAAGAATAAATTCTATTGTGTCACTATGTGGTTAATCATCTAACTTGTAAAAATTCTATTTCACTACAGATATTCAGTTTTTTGATTAATTTTGCAAATCAGTAAAAAAATCAGATTTCTGAGTTTGTGATGAATAAAAACTATCTTGGCGGTTCGTTCCTGTTTGTATTTTCCATTGCACTGATTTTTACCTTGTTATCGACTGTCGATTACGAGCGATTTTCTGTACCTTTAAGTTTCAAACCAATTGATTTTTTATCAGATATTTTAAGCAACAAAAACACTGATACTGAGGTGTTGTTAGCAGAACAACAGACTGATATTAAAATTATTGAAGAAGATACAATTGTGACCGAAAAGAATTTGTGTCCTCCCGGTGTGGAATGTATCGAGAACTTCAGCGAGAACCAGTTTCCGCTCGAGCGCTTCTTTAACAAACTGAGTGCTGCTAAGCGTGGTGAAGCACAGGTGCGCATTGCATGGTATGGCGATTCATTTACCGATGCCGATTTATTAGTCAGCGACCTTCGCGATACGTTGCAAAGCGTTTATGGTGGAAATGGCGTAGGTTTTATGCCCATTACACACGAAGCACCGGGCTTTCGCAAAACAGTTAAGCACTCCTTTGGCGGGTGGCAAACGAGTTCCATTATTACAAGTCCACAAAGTCCTTACCTAGGCATCAACGGACATGCTTATCGTCCCGATTCGGCTAACTACCTGCATTTTGCCACAAGCCGAAACTATAAACACACCCGACAATTCGATGTTTTCAAACTTTTCTACTCTTCGTCGTACAATGCCGAAGCACGCATATCGCTCAACGACAGCATTCGTCGGCAAATCACATTAGCGGGCACACAAAAACCGCAAATGATTTCCATTGAGCACAACGACATCAACAAAGTTAAACTTAGTTTCCCCGACAGCGACGACATTGTGGTTTATGGCGCTTCGCTCGAAGATAGTACCGGACTTTATATCGATAACTTTTCGATAAAGGGTAATTCGGGCATAGGACTGTTAGCAATATCTGACAGAAACCTGTCGAATTTCGACAGTCTGCTGAATTACGATCTGATTGTACTGCAGTTTGGGCTGAATGCTGTAAATTCAGAAACCAGAAGTTTCGAAAAGTACATCAAAGGAATGAGTCAGCTTATTGCCAAGTTTCGTCGCAACTTCCCCGGCACACCTATTCTGCTAATGTCAGTCTCCGACCGCAGCGAGCGTCGTCAGGGCGAATATCTCACCATGCAATCGGTAAAAGGAATGGTTGCCGCACAAATACAAATAGCCTCCGACAACAAAACGCTTTTCTGGAATCTTTTCGAAGCCATGGGTGGCGAAAATTCTATGGCAAAATTTGTGGCTGCCAAACCACCTTTGGCCAATAAAGACTATACGCATTTGAATTTTGAAGGAGCTAAAAAGCTTGGCTTAATACTGGCACGAAGCATTATTCACGAAGAAAAAAAATATTCGGAAAGGAGGCGCAACCTTGTGGCGAATTAAATTCCTGTGCATATGGCTTTGCATTGCATTGCTTACAAATGGTCAAAATGTGAGCGACCAACTCAGTAAATATAGTTTTGTGCGTCAGCAGGCCGACAGCATTGTAAACGACAGTGTACTCAGCAACTTTTTCGACAAACTGCAAAGCGGACAGCAAACATTGAATATTGTACATATCGGCGATTCGCACATACAAGCCAATATCCTTACTGCTGAAATACGCAGGCTTTTACATGAAAAGTTTGGCAATGCCGGACGTGGCTTTGTGTTTCCATATTCGCTTGTTCGTACCAATGGTTCGCACGAGGTGGTTTTCGTCAGCAAAAGCGAAGCCTTACAAAGCGCAGTTCGAAAAGCGCAAAACGATTTTGCACCCGGCATCGCAGGATATGCAATAAAGCTGACCGACAGCCTGATACGCATCGATTTGAAAAGCTCGCAAGCTTTCGACAATGTGGCCATTATCTGTCGCCCCGACTCAGCACCCACCATCGGACTTTTGCACGACAGCATTCAGCAGAAAAATATTTTATTTCCAATAAACGAAACCAGCATTCACCGGCTTTCGCTACCTGATTCGTCGCAATCGGTAAGTTTCTTTGCAGAAAGAAGTACGATTGTGGATGGTTTTGTACTTCGCAATAATCGACCGGGCGTGGTTTATCACAGCATTGGCGTCAATGGCGCTCACTTTGCCGACTACAATCGCTGGCCGGAATTTTATCGTCAGTTGCCAATGCTGCAACCCGACCTGATCATTGTTTCGCTGGGAACCAACGAAGGCGTAAACCGCAGGGTGACGAAAACCGAAATAAAACGACAAGTGAAAACCATGCTACGTGAAATCAAAAAAAGCACTGATACACCTGTGTTGCTGCTCACTGCTTTCGACAATTACTATCGCCGCAGGTCGTTCAACAGATACCTGCGCATAGTAAATGCAGGTATTGCCGAAACCGCAGCCCAACAAAACACCGCTTTGATTGATGCCTACAAAATTACAGGCGGATACAAATCGGCTTCAAAATGGCGCACACAGGGCTTGATAAGCCCCGACAGAATACATTATAACACAAATGGTTACGAGTTACAGGGAAAAATTATTTATCAGGCCATAATTAATTCATACGAGAAACATGCCACCCGTTGATTTTCAGAAAATACTACAAGAACTCACCTATCAGTCCAATGCTCCGCTGATTTTCAGCAGTGCGCTTTTCATGTACCTGTTTGTGGGCTTTCTGGCCATTTATCTTTTAGTTTACAAGCACACTCGACTCCGTATTTTGTATCTTACTCTTTTTTCGCTGTATTTTTACTACAAATCGAGCGGCTTGTACTTTATTCTTTTACTTGTACTTACAGTTTCCGATTTCAATATCGCACATTTTATTCACAAAAGCCGCAAAAAGTGGTTGCGTACATTTCTGATAGTCACCAGCCTCACTATCAACTTAGGCATGCTGGCTTATTTCAAATACACCAACTTTTTATTCGATAGCTTTTATAAACTACTGAATCAACCGTTCGAAAATTTCAATATTTTTCTGCCGGTGGGCATTTCGTTTTTCACCTTTCAGAGCCTCAGTTATACCATCGATATTTATCGGGGCAAAATTGAACCGCTGAAAAAACTCGGTGATTATGCATTTTACCTGACTTTCTTTCCGCAAATGGTAGCCGGACCAATTGTGCGTGCTGCCGATTTTATTCCGCAAATACACAAAACACCATTTTTGAGCAAGGACGATTTCGGTCGCGCCATTTTTCTAATTGCGGGTGGGCTTTTCAAAAAGGCTGTTATCTCCGATTATATCAGCCTGAACTTTGTGGATCGAATTTTCGAGAATCCATTACTTTATACCGGTTTCGAAAACTTGATGGGCGTGTATGGATATGCATTGCAAATTTACTGCGACTTTTCGGGTTATTCCGATATGGCCATTGGTATTGCATTGCTGCTGGGTTTTAAACTGAATATCAATTTCGATTCGCCCTATCAGTCGGCCAGCATCACCGAATTCTGGCGACGCTGGCACATTTCACTTTCGTCGTGGCTGCGCGATTATCTGTACATTTCGCTGGGAGGCAACCGCAAAGGCAAATTACGCACTTATATCAATCTACTCATTACCATGCTTTTGGGTGGATTGTGGCATGGCGCAGCTTTACGGTTTATCATCTGGGGTGCCATTCACGGAGTAGTGCTTGCCTTCGAAAAAATGTGGACATCGCTTGTAAAAGTTCCGGCAAACAAAGTTACACGAGTCTTAGGCGTCATCGTTACATTCCATATTGTTTGTTTCAGTTGGATTTTTTTCCGTGCCGACAGTATGGAAATTGTTAGTCAGGTATTAAATCAGATTTTTCTGAATTTTCATCCGGAAATTATTGAAAATTTTATTGAAGGATACAAGCTTGTAGTGATACTGATGCTCAGCGGATTTATTCTGCATTTCACTCCCAAAAGCATCGAAAACTATTTCGGATCATTGGTCAACCGTTCGCCATTTGTATTAAAAGTTGTATATTTGTCGCTGATTATAATTTTGGTGATACAAATCCGCTCGTCGGAGATTCAGCCATTTATATATTTTCAGTTTTAAAACGAAAGACTTAAACACCTGCCTGCACCCTGATTTTTCAGGTTTGAATTTTTTATTGAGGATTCCGAAAAATCCGGATCCGTGTTATTTACTGATAACCGAAGACGTGTATGTCCGAAACAGAAATATCTATTTTAATAAATAAATTCAATCAATCATCATTCAAACATCATCATTTATGAGAAAAGTAATTTTCGCATTGCTTATGCTGTGTGCGGTATCGTCGCAGGCACAAAACCTTCAGGTTATGTACGACTTTGGTAACGGTCGTCAACATGTCACTTCCACGCTCGAAATGTTCAAACCCGACAAATGGGGTAACACTTTCTTTTTTGTGGACATGGAGTTCAACAATGGAAACGACAATCATCCTTCGTCGGCCTATATGGAAATTGCCCGTTGTCTGAAATTCTGGGATGCTCCTTTCAGTGCTCATGTGGAATATAACGGAGGTTTGCTTGCTACTCCAGGCGGATCTGCCTTTCCTATCAACAATGCTTATCTGGCCGGTGTGGATTATGCCTGGAATGATAAAGCGTTTACAAAATTCCTGAATCTGAAAGTTTTATACAAAAACATTGTAGGTAAAAATCCTGCTTCGTTTCAGATTACCGGAGTATGGAACCTGAACTTTCTCGACAACAAGCTGACAGTTTCGGGCTTCGCCGATTTCTGGAGAGAAGATAACACCAACTTCAGCGATGCTCAGGGCAACCCTATTGTGCCCACCAACACAAAATTTGTATTTCTGACTGAGCCTCAGGTATGGTACAATGTAAACAAAAATCTGTCGCTTGGTGGAGAGATTGAAGTAGCCACAAACTTTGGCACAGTAAACGGACTGAAAGTATGTCCTGCCTTGGGTGCAAAATGGAATTTCTAATCATTTGAAAGTAAAACATTATGTTCGAAAAATATTTTAAACTCAAGGAAAACGGTACCAATGTGCGTACCGAAGTAATTGCAGGGATTACCACATTCCTGACGATGGCCTATATTCTGGCCGTAAATCCGGGAATTCTTTCGGCTACAGGCATGGATGCCAATGCATTATTCACCTCAACGGCTTTAGCAGCTATTGTGGGCACATTGGTAATGGCTTTGTGGGCAAAACTTCCTTTTGCACTTGCTCCCGGTATGGGATTGAATGCGTTCTTTGCATTCTCGGTAGTATTGGGTATGGGTTACAGCTGGCAGTTTGCACTTACAGCAGTACTTATCGAAGGGATTATTTTTATTTTCCTGACTGTATTTAATATCCGTGAGGCAATTGTCGATGCGATTCCAAAGTCGATAAAAACAGCCATTAGCGCAGGTATAGGTTTATTTATTGCATTTATCGGTTTGCAAAATGCGGGTATTATTGTAAACAACGATGCCACATTGGTTCATTTGGGCAACATCACCACCGGTTCGGCTTTGTTGGCTCTTATTGGGCTGGTTGTGACTTCGGTATTGATTATCAAAAAAGTAAAAGGCGATTTACTGATTGGTATTATCGTGACTGCACTTATCGGCATTCCGATGGGCATTACGCAGATGAAAGGATTTGCCAGTCTGCCACCTTCTATCGAGCCTATTTTCTTCAAATTCGATTTCTCACAGTTATTTACTTTCGACATGATGATTGTGGTTTTCACTTTCCTTTTTGTCGATATTTTTGACACACTCGGAACACTTGTAGGTGTATCGAGCAAAGCAAAAATGTTAGATAAAGATGGAAAAATCCCTAACGCTAAAAAAGCCTTTATGGCCGATGCAGTAGGAACCACAGTGGGCGCTATGATTGGAACAAGCACAGTCACTACTTATGTGGAAAGTGCAGCCGGTGTATCGGAAGGTGGACGCACAGGATTAACCGCTTTGGTGACAGCACTGTGTTTTGCAGCAGCTTTATTTTTCGCTCCGCTGTTTATAGCCATTCCGGGCGCAGCCACAGCTCCTGCACTGATTCTTGTGGGCTTGTTTATGCTTTCGCCTATCAAAGAACTCGATCTGAGCGATTATTCCGAATCGATTCCGGCCTTTATATGCATTCTGGCCATGCCATTGGCTTACAGTATTGCCGAAGGTATTACGCTGGGCGTTTTGAGCTACGTGCTGATCAATTTGCTGGCAGGTAATTTCAAAAAACTCTCAATACCAATGTATATTTTGGCGGTATTATTTGTGCTGAAATATATTTTCATATAGTTTCTTTAATTAAATAATCACTTATAACGCCGGGAAAACGCTGAATTAAATCAGTGTTTTCCCGGCGATTTTATTTTCTGACATTATTGTACACCCAAAATGCATATTACCGACACCGTTTGTAAATGCTCATTATCTATTTTTGTATCAGAGAATGACTTACAAATATCACAAAAGCAAAACCAACAAAAAGTATGAGAAAATTGCATTTATTATTAACTTTAGTTCTGTTTCAGTTTCACGCTTCAGCACAGGTCGATCCGTACAATCCCGACCCGAATCCTCCAACAATACTTCCGGGCTATAAACTCTCGTGGTCCGACGAATTTAATTATACAGGAAAACCATCATCAGCCAACTGGAGCTACGAAACAGGCTTTGTTCGCAACGAAGAACATCAATGGTATCAGTCCGACAATGCAAATGTTTCAAACGGCACATTGCAGATAACCGGACGCAGGGAACGTGTGAAAAATCCAAACTACCAATCGGGTAGCAGCGACTGGAAAAAGAACCGCGAATATGCCGAATATACTTCATCGGCCATTCACACACGCGGAAAGCAGTCGTGGAAATACGGACGTTTCGAAATACGGGCAAAAATTCCCGCCACCACCGGAGCCTGGCCTGCCATTTGGACTTTAGGTAGCTGGGGCGACTGGCCCACCAATGGCGAAATTGACATTATGGAGTATTATGGTGATGGTATACTGGCCAACGCAGCCTGGGGCTCGAATCAGGCCTGGGTAGGCACATGGGATTCGAGCAAAAAACCCATGTCGTACTTCAAAGGCAAAGACGCCAACTGGGCAAACAAATACCACATATGGGTAATGGACTGGACGCCCGAGTTTATAAAAATCTATCTCGATGGAGAACTTCTGAATTCCATTGAAACCTATAAAACACGCAATAGCGATGGTTCAAATCCTTTTAGCAGTCGTAATCATTACGTATTGTTGAACCTTGCATTGGGTGGCGTAAATGGTGGCGACCCTTCGAAACCAAACTACCCCATTACATATTACGTGGATTATTTCAGAGTTTACCAGCCCGACAACAGCGACAGCAACTGTTTCAAACCACTGAAACCAACGGGAAACCTAGCACCTGATCCCGAGTGTAACCGATACATTCCCGAAGGTGAAGGTAATAGAAAACTACTGCGCGACCTCACAAAAGTATATTGCGGCAACAATTGCGCTGAAATCACCGGTGGTACGTTTGCACAAAGCATCCACTGGACAGCAGGCAGGAAATACCGCGTTCGTGCCATGATTTACGCTACAGGCGACGATGTAAAACTTGCCGCCAAAGACACTGACGGAAATACCATAAAAGAAATAAACATTGCCGGTCGGCTCCACGAATGGCAACCCATAGAATTTGTGTTTACGGCGCCCGGCAGTAGCGGTACTTTAAAAAGCGGCATCTTTATGTCGGGTGCTGCAGGCAGTCGTATCGATAATGTAGAAGTGTACGACACCGACGAATCGTTTGTCAGCATTTCGCGTAACGAACTCTCTTTCAATCTGACCAAACGGACGCAAACATTCAGAATTACTGCCAATGGGCTTGGCGACGATTTGCTTTTACATGCACCCGAGGGTATTAGCATTGACAAAGACCACATCACAGCCGAAGAGGCCGAAAACGGAGTAGTTATCACTGCCGCATTCAACGGAATTACAGCCATTAGTCTGAAAAGCATTGTGATATCCGGTGGTGGTTTTAATGCTTCGGTGCGCGTAAAAAGTTCACTAACCGAAATGCAAAGCGAAAATCTGATGGCCGGTTGGGATGCCAACGGCGCTACAGGCACAGGCACCGAACCCAACAAACATGGCTGGACGGCCAATGGGTCGGTGATATGGAAAACGGCCAATACTTCGACCGACGTACGCTATAGCGACCAAACTTCAACCGGCAGCTATACCCTTAACGAAAAGCAGTGGACAGGCCGCATATTACATCTGCGATGGGACGGAAGCCTTGCTCCGGGGAGCAATTATGCTTATCCGGTGGAGCTCGAAGGTGGTAAAACCTACACTGTAAGCGGCGTATATGGCTGGCAGGCCAATGGCGACAGTCATTCGGTATATAGCATCGCCGTGAACAACAGGGCCGACAACAAAGGAACTCAAATGGCCGCACATCATAAAACCATCCCAAAAACAGACATTTTCAAGCTAAATGAATTTGTCATGACACTAAGACCTGTGCAGGATGGCACCTATTATGTAACATTCGACAATACAAATAAAATTATGGGAGCTGTAGGCGACTTGAAAGTGCGTGAAGGTATTTATATTCCCGGCGAACTAAGCATTACGCCATCGCTGGTTAACTTCAGCAAAACCTACAAATCGCGATCTGTAAGTCTGCAGGGGAAATATATACGCGAGAATGTGAGCATACAGATCCCTGAAGGAATCACAGCCAACAAAGTGATATTTACACCCGACGAAGTAAACGATGGCGTTGTGACGGCCACACTAACTTTCGATGGAAGTCGCGATATTAGCAACGAACAAATCACCATCAGTTGTGGCGACATTGTAAAAACCATCAATGCCAATGCAGTTTCGTATCAGACAGCCATCGAGAGGCTCCCACAGTCGGCACACAAGCTGAAAGCACAAAGTAAAACCGATGGAATTGCCATTGAATTTGAGTTGACTGAACCTTCGGATGTAAAAATCGAAATTTTCAACATTCAGGGCATTCGACTGGCTGTATTCAATCGCAGTTACAGTGCAGGTTTTCAGAGCATAGCCGGCATTTCGAAACCTTCAGCCGGACATTATATTGTAAAAATGAGCAGCACAAAAGGTATTAGCAGCACACGCTTTGTGGTTTACTAAAGCTAATTGTACATATTACTTCAGCAAAAGCAATAACGCTCCGAACAAGAAACCGGAGCGTTATCGCATCACAAACAAATCATTTCTTTCCGTAATTTCTACCACTTTTGTACAGGATTTTCATTAAATGGAATAAATCTTCTGTTTACAATACAATGCACGTAGTATATTTGTAGTTGTAAATTTTATGCTGTATTATGAAACATCATTTATTGATTCCCTTAATTTTTGCATTTTCTGCCATCACCACATTTTGCAACCTTATCAAAGCACAGCAAAATGAAATATTTTTTGCCGACCCAAGCATTTATTATGCAAAAGGAAAGTACTATCTTACGGGTACACGCGCACATTCGCCTGTGGGTTTCTCGGTACTCATATCAAAAAATCTGACCGATTGGTATGACCCGAAACAGGACGGTAAAAAGCCAACAATGCTACTAAACAAGGGTAATAATACTTATGGCAACCAGGGATTTTGGGCTCCACAGATACTAAAAAAAGGAAAATCATATTTTCTGACCTATACGGCCAACGAACAGGTTGCTATTGCTAAGTCCGAAAAAATCACCGGACCCTACATACAAACCAAAGTAGAGCCCATCGACAGCAGTGCTAAAAATATCGACTCCTTCATTTTTAAAGATGATAATGGGAAATACTATCTCTATCATGTTCGCTTCAACAGGGGAAATTTCATTTGGGTAGCCGAATACGATTTTAAAAACGGGAAAATAAAATCGGAAACACTTACACAATGTCTGAAAAACACACAAGCATGGGAAACAACAGCAAACTACCCATCCGACCCAATAATGGAAGGACCCACAGTAATTAAAATGAAAGGCTATTATTACCTTTTTTATTCAGCCAATCATTTTCGCAACATCGATTATGCAGTAGGATATGCTACAGCTAAATCGCCATTTGGCCCATGGACAAAATTTTCAGGTAACCCTCTCATTCATCGTTCAAATGTTGGCGAAAACGGAGCCGGGCATGGCGATTTATTTTTCGATAAAAAGAAAAAACCTTACTATGTGTATCACGTTCATTATTCCGAATCCGAAGTAGCAGCACGCCGCACCCGTATTGTGCCACTACAATTTAAACTGAACAAGCAAACCGGCATATACGACATAAGTATCCAGAAGGAAAAAATCATCATTCCCAAAACCAGATAACAGCAACACATTCTTTTAAAGAACGTTCACCAACTCAGTTTTTATTCAAGCACTAAATTCTGTATCTTTGTCAGTGAATACAAAAACAGCAACATGGAAAACCGGATACTCAACGAAGCTAAAAAACAATATGCCTGCGACATGCACACTGCCGAACATATTCTGAACCAAACAATGGTGCGTATGTTTGGTTGTGGCCGCTCGGTAAATGCACACATCGAGCGCAAAAAAAGCAAGTGCGATTATTTACTACCCGAAGCACCTACCGATGCACAAGTAGAAGAAATCACTAAACGTGTTAACGAAGTGATTGAACAAAAACTCGATGTATACGAACAACTTATGACACGCGAGGAAGCGTCCGCCATTGTCGATCTGAGCAAACTGCCCGACGAAGCCTCCGACACACTGCGGATTATCCGTGTGGGCAACTATGATGCCTGCGCCTGCATCGGACAGCATGTGGACAACACTTCCGAAATTGGCATTTTCCGTATTATAAGTCATGATTTCGAAAATGGTCGCTGGCGTTTACGCTTTAAACTCGACAGCAGGCCATAAAGAAGCTAATGTGATCATTGAAAATTTATACGCAAACACAAAAAAGAAGCAGCTCGATGACATTTCATCAAACTGCTTCTTTTTGTTTTAATACATTTTGACAACTAAGTAATAGGAACAAAATAATTTCGCATTTAAAATTTATTACAATAAAGACATTTAAACCTTTCGAGGCTCTTTTGAACGTATTTTGTACTTTCAATCGGTTGTTTAGCACCTCAACAACATTCTTAGTTTAACCCGCTAAACGCCCTCTTTCAAGTCCAAAATCCATTTCAAAATAGCTCTCAAAAATTACGACATTATTTCATTCCAATTACTTAAGTTTATCTTGACTTTTTGGGACACATTAGCAACACATAATTTTTTAGTTACTGTGTACATTTTTCTTAAATAATATCTATATGTTCTATTATGTTAGAAACATATCATTTAATATTTCAACGATCTTACTTTTGATTTGTGCGACAAAAAACCATACAAAGCCACTACTACAAAACATAGTACAGGCACTATGTACGACAAAGCCACACTTGCCAAAGCGGTAGAAAGGTAACCCTGAATGGAAGTAAGCAAAGCACCGCCCAGAATGGCCATTACAAGGAACGACCCACCCACTTTGGTTTCGGCAGGTGTCAGTTTTTCGAGCGCAATACCATAAATGGTGGGAAACATCAATGACATAAAAAAAGATATAAGCACCAACCCGATTACACCCGTCATTCCACCTGCAAAAATGGCCACCAATGCCGACGACAAAGCCCCGAGCGCAGCCATTCCCAGTAAAAACCCGGGTTTAAAGAATTTCATCAATGCGGTAAAAATAAAACGTGAAGCCGAAAACAGCAAAATTGAAGTCAGATAAAACGAATTTCCGATATTCTCAGCTGTTGTATCGGCACCAAAGCCCCATAAATTACTCCATCCGGCATATTGCTGCATAAAAGCGCCGATATTTTCAGTCACAATCTGATCGGTCACCGGGTCAACAAGTCCTAAAGCTTTCATCACATAACGTATGCTGTACGACCACACACCAATTTGAGCTCCTACATAAAAGAATTGTGTGACAACACCAAAACGATAATGCTTATTCTTAAAAATGGCAGACACAGTAGTACTAAAAGTCATTTGCGTATTATCTTTGGACGATGGCATATTCCGGTATATCAAAATAATGACAAGCAACACCAGCAAAGCCACGCCCACTCCCATATAAGTAAGTGTCACAGCCGACAGTTCACGATCCTGTGCAGCGATCAACATTTGGTGGGTCATTTCACTTTTATTGGAACTTAATTGCGATAAAATAAAAACCTGACTCAGCAAAATACCCGAAATAGATCCCAGAGGGTTAAACGACTGTGCCAGGTTAAGCCTACGTGTCATATTCTCCGGCCGTCCCATCGAAAGAATATAGGGATTTGCTGTAGTTTCGAGGACAGAGCAGCCTCCCGCCATTACATAAATGGCAAAAAGATAAAAACCATAGGAGCTCAACTGTCCGGCCGGAAAAAACAGAAAAGTACCGGCTGCATACATAGCAAGCCCCACAATGATACCTGTTTTAAAATTGAATTTCCGAATTAGCAAGGCCGCCGGAATAGCAAAAACGGCATAAGAGCCGTAAAAAGCAAGCTGAATAAACGAAGTCTGGAAATCGGTCATTTCCATAATATTTTTAAATGCAGCAAGCAAAGTATCGGTCATATTGTTGGCTAATCCCCAAAAGAAGAAAAGCGAGGTCACAATAATAAAAGGAAATATATAATTGCGGCCATCGGCATCCCGCAGTAAAGTTTGTTTATTTGTATTGCTCATAATGAAATTCCGGTATAATTTCTGATTGTCAACTATTTAACTACTCATATTGGTTATTATCAGTACAATCTATAACTTAAAGATTCGCTCCATGCGCTGCCATTTCTGCGACGATGAAGCCTGCGGATCGGCTAATTGAAACTGCGACACAAAACCCTCCCACTCGGCCTGACGCGGCAGTGTAGCCAGTTTACCGAACGCACAATCCCAATCGAAGTCTTTTTCAGTTTCGATAATCATAAAAAGCAAATCATGATGGATATAAATTTCCATATCGACAATACCCACAGTACGGATTCCCTGCGGAATTTCGGGCCAGCAATTTTCGGCGCTATGCCAGTATTTATATTGCGCTATGGAAGCGGGGTCGTTTTTCAGACGAAGCGTCTGACAAAAACGTTGACGGGAATATTGACTGACAGGAGCGGATGCCCCCCGGGAGTGTGTAGCCATGTTTTTTCTCGGATTTGATTTAAGGAATTCAGCAAGTGTGCTGAGCTATGCTGCAAATATAATACTATTATCGAAAAAATATCGCTCAAATACACAATTTTGATGTTTTTTGAAGAATGAGTGACTAATGCATATCATACTAAGATGTACTTTTACAAAAACTTAATTTCGAAATGCAATAGCTAAATAGCTATCGCAATTTTCCAAAAAAAAACCAAAATCTAATGCAAAAACTCTTTACGCTTCTGCTTTTCTGCAGTTTATTTCAGTTAGTACTGTTGGCTCAAAATGTATCGAGAATCGACAACACGCCATTTCCGGGCACCAACAAACCCGACACGCTTTTTTACACCGGTAAATCGATGACCGATTCGGAAGTATTTGCCACTGGTTCGCTCAGCGGCATACTCGCACGCACAAAGCCCATGATTATGCAATGGCAATATTTTCATCAGGAAATTGTACGCGAATCGAATCCGGGCATCAAGATTCTGGACACTTATAGCAACAACTTTCAGGGGCTACTAAATTTCTTTGCCGGGAGGCTCGACGGCTACATACTTTGCGATGCCAAATCGACAAGCGCCAATGTTGCAGCAACCCTGTCGGGCATACTGAATGCTGTCGCTATCCCCGCCAATATCGAATCGAAAGCAAAAGCAGCCGGGCTCAGCATGCTGCTCGATGTAAGAGGGAAAGATGAGATTTGGGCAATATCAAACTATGGAGACCGGATAAACAAGAATTTTGCATTTTCCGAAAGTCTGGACAATTGGTTGGGATTGGTAGACTACACTGCCTACACGGGTGGTATACGTTATTTCGACCAAAATATAAACGGCACACTGGCTCAAAGCGTATACAATTTCATGAACCCGGGCGCATATTTCTTTGGTTGGTGGGTTTCGGAATACGAAATGATTGAAAAACTGTCGACCAAAGGATTCAAAATGCTCCCTTCAGGCGGGCTGAAAAACCTGGCTACTCACACCAACATTGATGTGCCCATTGTCAAACAAAAAGAACCACTGATACCATTTAAAGTAGTGCCTAACGTGCATACTGTATGTTTTGTAATTACCGATGGCGACCATATCGGTTGGGTGGCAGGCGCCGGTTATTGGGATCAGTGGATATGGAAAAGCGACAATCAGAGTCGCCTGAACCTTGGATTCACTGTTACCCCCGCACTATCAGAGCTTACGCCCATTATTTACAATGATATTATCAACGGACTACAAACCACACCCGAAGGCCGAAATGTAGCTATTGCAGCTCCCTCAGGTGCAGGTTACTATTTCCCCGGCCTTAGTCCGAATCATGCACAGCATTGTGTGGAGCTTAACAATTTTATGCGAAAAGCCGACATGAGTATAGTCAATGTAATAGACATTGACAATGGAACACATAACCCGGCTGAATATCTGAAACAAAAATACATCGATGCACTTTTTTATTATAGTTATGGTGCACAGTATACAGGCAAAAAAGGCAAAATAAGCTGGTACAAAGGCAAACCAAGTATTGGTGCCCGTTTTGCATTCTGGGGAAATTCAGAAGATAACAGCGCCGCTACTCAGGAACGTGTGGCACAGAATATGGCCAATATACTGAACAGTCAATCGACAAATATTTATTCCGAAGCTGGCTATAGTCTTATTCCCGTACATATATGGACCGAAAAACCACACGATGTTGTGAATTTGATTAGCAAACTCGGACCAAACGTAAGGGTTGTAGCTCCCGATGAATTTGTCTGGCTGGTGAAAAAAAATGTGGCCCGATTGCCCGTTGGAGATGGATTCGGGCTAAAAGCCGAGTATTTTAACAACCGAATATCAGAAAATGCCACGCATACACGTATTGATAAAAAAATCGACTTCGAATGGGGCGAAAAATCACCTGTAGAAGGCATTGAAAACGACAATTTCAGCGTACGTTGGACAGGTCAGATACAGGCATTGTACAGCGAAGAATACAATTTGTTTCTGAACTCTGACGATGGTGTTAAACTCACGATCGATGGTCAGACTCTGATAGATGCAACCGAAGAAACCGGAAAATCTGAAAGAAATGCTACATTCACTTTTACGGCAGGAAACAAATACGACATTCAGCTTGAATATACTGAGAAATCAGGCGATGCAAGCTGCATATTCGAATGGGAAAGCCCGTCGCAAATACGTCAGATAGTACCATTTACACAGCTATATGCCAACCCCTTACCCACCAAAGGATTGGTTACAGTATTTAAGGACGAAAAACAAAACGGTTTTTCGGCAGGCCTGAAAATTGGAAATTACAACAGTTCACAACTAACTGAAAAAGGCATAACAGCAAACGAAATTTCATCGATACAAATCAATGAAGGCTTTAAAGCCATTTTGTATTCGGCCGACAACTTTACAGGCGATTCTCTGATACTCACAACATCAACCGACAGTCTCACTGATAAAAACTGGGACAACAAAACAATGTCGGTACGCATAAAAGCCAATGGGGTAACCGACATTAAGGGTGCCTACCTGATAAAAAACCGCAGGAACGGCTTTTACATGAATGTAGGTAATAGTGCAAGTGCTACCGGTTACAATACCAACATATATCAGTATTCGCTTACACGTGCCAATAATCAAATTTTCCAGTTCGAACATTTAGGCGATGGTATATACAAAATAATGGCCCGACACAGCAAAATGGTGCTTACTGTAGCCAAAATGGGATACGAGGAAAATGCCAATATTCATCAATGGAAATACCACGACTCGGGAAGTCAAAAGTTTATTGCAGTAGCCACCAATGTACCCGGCAATTACAAATTTATTTCCATCTATAGCGGAATGGTAGTAAATGCTGCCACAAATACAAGTGGAGGAAACATACAAATGAATAGCAACCTCAACCAGTTTAGTGCTATGTGGAGTCTGATTGAAACTACCAATCGCGAGGGCGATGGTGATGGACTGAATGGTGATTATTACGCCGGAAAAAACTTTACATTACTCCGATATTCGAGAATCGACCCACAAATTAATTTCAACTGGGGCGAATCAAATCCCGGCAGCCCGATCGCAAACGATAATTTTTCGGTTCGCTGGACAGGTTTCATTCAGCCACGCTACAACGGCACTTATACTTTTCATATCACCAGCGACAACGGGCGACGACTATGGATCGACGACAAATTGATTATCGACAAATGGATCAGCGACTGGGATGTTACATATTCAGGAACAATAAACCTCACTGAAATGAAGAAACATAAAATCAAAATTGAATATTTCGAAGAAGCGGGAGGCGCAAACATTTGTTTCGAGTGGGAAAGCAATGCCGAACTAAGAGAAGTAGTACCGAAAAGTCAGCTCTATTCACATGCAGAACCAAATGCAACCAACGACATAACCGAGTCTCAAATAAACATTTATCCCAATCCAACTAACGACAAGATATATTTTGGGAACTTACACGATGAGATAAAGTACGAAATTTTCGACGCGCAGGGCCTAAAAATAGAAACAAACACAGGGACATTTGCGAACACAGCACATCTGATACCGGGTATCTATTTTATTCGTTTCGAAATAGACGGACGACACTACAGTGCTAAATTTTTACGCAGCCACTAATATACATTCATACTCGCATTAATCGAACCCGGTTAAAGCACTTCAACATTAAAAGCCGCAAACAGGCATTTACTCCACAAACCCAAACACCTGTTACTTAAATTAGTAGCAGGTGTTTTTCGTTTTAAAAAAAACATTCACAAATCGCTTGTTAATCAAAACAATTTACATATATTTGCAGGTCTTATTTTTCTTCAACTATGCAAAATATCACAAACAATAGTAACACAGCACTTATTTTGCGTGTTTATATTTGTTATAAATTGTCACATAGAACTCACAAAACAATATTTAACCATGCCCCTGTGGGTCAGAACGGATTAAATTTTGTCATGTTCGTTTCTGCTGTTTATAATTAGCTATTTGCCTGTAGAGTTGAGTTAAATACATAATTATTAAAATGTAAGCCTCAAATCTGTGGGACTGACCAGGACTTGTCGTGCCTGATATCAGACATTATGAAAGAAGCAAATGATTTTTAACCCGAAAAAAATAAAAACTGCGAATGCTATGAAAGTATCAAAAATTGTACATCGCAACGAAAATCGGATAAAAGTTGAATTTCCGTACAACACAGAAACGGTGCAAAAACTCAGGCAGATAGCCGATAGCCGTTGGAGTCGGACGTTGAAAGCATGGCATATACCTTATACGAAGGAAGCTTTCGACAAATTAAAAAACACATTTCCCGAATTTGAAATACAAATTCACGAAGAAGCTGTAAAAAACACCGGTATACAAACATCAGCTCAAACATCGCACGAGCCGGTGTCGGACGAAAATACAAAATCGATTTCGGGTAGCACACGCAAAATAATTGTTCTGCCTGAACATGAAAAAATAACAAGAAAAACAGAAACAAAAAGTTTCGATCAACACAGCAACAACAATAACGGGGATCAGCAGAATTCGAAAAATGTTTCGAAAAATGTACCTAAGTTAGGCAATGTAACAAATCCTGAAGTGGAAATTACAGTCACACCTATGCATTTGTTTGTAAAACTGCCGCGTAACGACACTGACATACTGTTTCTAAAATCGTTTAAGTTTGTAAAATGGGACAGCGTAAACTTTCAGTGGATAGTACCAAATTACAAGCGGAATCTGGATTTACTCCGTAAGTTTTTTGAAGGGCGCAGACTGCTTATAAATGAAAAAATAACGCTGAGAGTAAACCCTGAATCGACACAATACAGCTTAAGTAAAGGGCAATTTTTGGCTGTAAATATGCATAATCGCGTGTTGCGACTTTACTCCACATACAACAGAGCCATGAACGATGTGATTAAGCAAGTAGCATTGAGCAAATGGAACGGTGTCGAAAACTGCTGGACATTGCCCTACAGCGACGAAATTCTAAAGTATATACGGGAATTTGCCATAGCCAACGGCTTCGAGTGGATTTACAGAGAAGAGCAAAAACAAAAAGTGACACCCATACAACGAAGCGGAAAACCATTGCGACCACTTCCCGAATCGTATATGGCAAAATTGCGCGAGTTACGTTATAGTCAAAACACGATAGACTCCTACACATTTATGTTTCGTGAGTTTATCAATTATTATCCCGAAAATGAACTTGACGATATTGGAGAAGAAGAAATAGTAAAATACCTGCAATATCTTGTAACCGAGCGAAAAATATCGACATCATATCAAAACCAGGCAATTAACGCCATAAAATTCTATTACGAACGCGTAAAAGGAGGCCGGCGAAAAGTATATCTGATCGAGCGTCCACGAGAGGAAAAAACACTGCCCGAAGTACTAAATCAGGACGAAATAAAAGCCTTGATCAACGCCACACACAACTTAAAGCAAAAAGCAATCTTTATGGTTATGTATTCGGGCGGTTTGCGTATAAGCGAGCTTATCAATCTGAAAATAAAAGACATTGACAGCAGTCGAATGCAAATACGTGTCGAACAGGCCAAAGGAAAAAAGGACAGATACACACTACTCAGTCAGAAAACACTCGAAGTTTTGCGAAAATACGTGAGTATGTATCAGCCCCACGAATGGCTATTCGAGGGAGTAAATAGTGGACCTTATTCCGAAACAAGCATAAAAAAGGCATTACGAATAGCATTATCGAAAACAAAAATAACAAAACACGTCACGCCCCACACGCTGCGACACAGTTTTGCAACCCATTTACTCGAAAACGGCACAGACATACGATACATTCAGAGCCTGTTAGGACATCAAAGTTCGAAGACCACAGAGATATACACACATATCACTGTAAAAGGATTTAATCAAATAAAAAATCCACTCGATCGACTTGACATTGATTAAAATTATTTTAAGAAAAAATATATCAGCAACTACGTTAATTTGCCTATAAATTCATATATCTATGATTTTCGGCAACTTAGCACAAAAAACAAATCAAACTAAAGTTTGAATAGCGTCACCTGGGTGCCGCTATAAAATGTTATGGGTCAGTGTAAAAAACAAGAAGACAAAGTTTTTGTATGAAAAGTCTTTGAGGAACTGTCCGCTTTTCGACATGAAAAGACTTTTCGCTTTTGGCAGACTTTTGACTTCGGACAGCT
>JAFGVV010000036.1 GCA_016937795.1 Paludibacteraceae bacterium | reverse complement strand
CATGTTTTTCTTCAGAAAATCCTTTGTTTTCACTCCCACAAAACGGTTTATTTCTTTGCCGTTTTCGAAAAGAATCATGGTGGGAATGCCACGTACCTGAAATTTCTGCGCCATCGACTGGTATTCTTCCACATTAAGTTTGCCTACTGCCTGCCCTTCGGGAAGTTCTTCGGCCAGTTCGTTGAGTATGGGAGCCATCATTTTGCACGGTCCGCACCATTCAGCCCAAAAATCGACGAGTACACGTTTGTTCTTGATTTGCTGATTGAAATTTTTGTCGGTCAGCGTGATGATTTTGTCGCTGTCGGCCACTTTGGGCAGATTCTTCATTCTTCTGCGGGCAAATATATTCAGGATAATAAATGCGCCGATAAGAGAGAAGAGTATGATTAAAAATGTTTGCATATTATGTGTTCTTTTAATTAAATTCAGATACCTAATAATTTGGCATTTACGTTGAAAGTGGAAGCTATCTCAATTGAATAATCGCGCGTGTTTACTTCATCTGTCACTGTTTTTACATTCAGCGAAAATTCATCTGCAAAAATAAAATCCTTTAGATCAGCTCCGGAAACATTCAGAATGATGGTCGACTGGTTTTCGGGAACTGCATCGAGCCACGCAATTTTCTCTGTGGTCATTCCATCAGCCATTATAAATATTTCGATTGATTTCAGAATACTAAAATCTTCTCCGGTGGGACTCGTCAGCTTCAATTGTAGCTTTCTAAGATTGATTTCCTCTACCAGATTTTTGTTTGTGTTCTTTGTTTTGAAGGCGCTCTCGCTGTTGGTAGCAACGGGTGGCGTTGGCAGATTGAATGGAAAATTTATCGAAGTAGAGGCTTTTATGGTCACTTCCTGCGTAAAGTTCAGGTCAAATTTGGTGTATTTGTCCAGATCGTCGCAACTGTTTATAATTAAAACCAATGCAGAAATGAACAATAGATTAAATGCCTTCATTTTTAATGATTGTTTTACGATAGTTTTACGAATAATTTTATTTGAAAAATTTCCCCTCCCCAAAAGGAGAGGGGGTGAAGTTTTATCTTCGCATCATCATGTGCATGAGTCCGCCGCCATTTTTTACGTTTTTGAAGCCTATTTGCTGCAACATGCGTTGTGCATAAGCTGAGCGTGCTCCCGAAGCACAATAAAGTGTAATGTCGCGATCTTTGCTGCCCAGTTCATTTACACGGCTTTGCAATTCATCCAGATCGATATTGATGGCTCCCGGATATGCGCCGCCTGCAAACTCATAAGATGAACGTACATCGACGATCAATGGTTCGTTCGACACAGTTTTGCTTTCCTGTTTTGGTTGCGCATTGGCACGAGCCCATTGCATCATGCTGTGAAGTCCGCCACCGTTTTTCACATTGTTGTAGCCCATTTGCATCAACATTCTTTGTGCGTAAGCCGAGCGTGCTCCGGTAGCACAATATACAATGATCTCGCGTCCGGTATTTTGTCCGAGTTCCCTTGAACGTGTCATCAGTTCGTCGAGCGGAATATTTATTGCGTTGGGTACAGCGCCTGCTCTGAATTCTTCGGGCGTACGCACATCCACAATTAGTGTGGCATTTTCATCTGCTTTCTGTTTTGTTTCAGCTTTTTCATCTGTTTTTTGTGCTTTCTCTTTTTCGAGCGATTTTTCTTCTATTGGCAAAAGGTCAATTTTCAGATTTTTAAAGCCAACTGCTCTGCCTTGTCGTTGCAGTGAAGCATGTCCACCCGAAATGTTGGTAACATCCTCGAAGCCTGCACCAATCAGTGTGCGGAGTGCCTGATGCCCTTTTTTGCCTGTTTCGTCGTACACAATTACCGGACGATTTGCCGGAATTGAGCTTAGTTTTTCAGGAAGAATTTCAAGCGGAATATGCATGGCGCCCATTACATGCGATTTTTCGTAAGCAAATACATCGCGCACATCGATATAAACCGGGTTTTTATCTTCAACAAAACTGTCGATTTCTGAAGCGGTAACCGAAGGACTAAAGCCCGACATCTTATTTTCGGCTGTGAATGCGGCCATGTTGATAGCATCGTTGGCAGTTCCCAACGGTGGTGAATAAGCGTAGTCGATGTCAGCTAGGTCACTCACAGTAAGTTTGGCTGCTGCAGCTGTGGCAATTACGTCCAAGCGGCGATCGGCGCCTGCATAACCTGCTGTTTGTCCGCCCAGGATAACTCCGGTGGCTTTGTCGTAAATAACCATAACGCTTACCTGTTCTGAACCGGGATAATACGAAGTGTGATTCTCTTTGTGTACCACAATGGCATCGGCATCAATTCCCAGCGCACGGGCTTGCTTGAGCGAAAGTCCCGTAGTGCCGGCCACAGCTTCGAAAACACGCACAATCGAAGTTCCGATGGAACCTTTGTAAGGATGTTTTCCGCCCAAAGCGTTTTCGGCAGCAATTCGTCCCTGTCGGTTGGCAGGACCGGCCAGCGGAATGCGCACTTTTTTACCATTGATACGATGTTCAATTTCCACCATATCACCTGCTCCGTAAATATCCGGATCGGAAGTCTGCATATATTCGTTCACCAGCAAACCACCGGCTTCGCCAAGTTCGAGGCCTGCTTCTTTGGCCAATTGCAGGGTCGGACGCACACCAATTGAGAGCAAAACCATGTCGGCATCTAGTTGTTTGCCGTTGTTTAGTTTTACCGAGCGGGGCAGTATCTCGGTTACACCAGCGCCGGTATGTATGCCCACACCGTACGAAAGCATTTCAGTTTCGATAAAACCTGCAGTTTCGGCTTCCATAATGCCCATTACGTGGGGCATCATCTCTACGACGTTTACATTCAGACCACGTTTTACAAGCGCTTCCACCATTTCGAGTCCTATAAATCCTCCACCCACAACTACTGCACTGTGAGGTTTATTGTCCTTCAGGAAATAATCAATTTTATCCATATCCTCGAGCGTCCACAGCGTGAATACATGTTCGTAATCGGCACCCGGAAGTTCAGGTTTGATAGGGCGACCACCCTGAGCAAGTATCAGCTTGTCGTATTCGTAAGTTTTGAGTTCGCCACTGCGTGTATCGCGGGCTTTTATCTGATGTGCATCGCGGTCGATTACTGTGACAATAGTGTGCGTGTAAACATCCACATTATATTGTTCCTTGAAACTTTCAGGACTTTGCAAAATCAGTTTCGAGCGGCTTTTGATATCGCCACCAATGTAATACGGCAATCCACAATTGGCAAACGAAATATCCGGGCCTGCTTCGAGCATGGTGATTTTTGCGTCGGGCGACAATCTTCTTACTTTGGCTGCAGCTGTAGCACCTGCGGCTACACCGCCTACAATTACAATACGACTTCCAACCCCTAAAGCTGAGTTGAAGTTAGTTTCTTCTTGTTTCATATTCTCAATATTGTTCATTTTTATTTCTGTTTCAATTGTTCTTATTTATCAATACTAATATTTTTATCCCTCCACTTTAGGGGCTGGGAGTTGTTTTGTTTGTTTGACGCTGCAAAGGTAATATAAGTATTATTAAATCACAATAGTATCACTAATAAATTATAATAATATCACTATAAAATTTCTCTATTAAGTCTTCTGTGAGTTTTTATAGAGTAGTATATAAGTGTTTTAATCCACTGCTTAAAGTGCAAAAAAAAACATACGAAAGAAATGGATAAAAAACAGATATAGTTGCAAAATATCTGTTTCTGATTGATTCCTTAAAAACTTAGTTTTAAAGCCAGTTCCGGAAAATATCCCGTGTGAGCATGAGGAAAAGCTTGTGTAGAGCTGTGAAGCTTAATAGCATATTTAAACCTGATTTTTTGTTGTTTTTTGTCCAATAAGCTTCGTCCGTGTATCCAGTCGTACAAATACGAACCGGCTATCAGGCCCACCGCAGCCAATGCGATATAATAATCAGTTTTCGACTCTTCGGAGTTTAATGTCTGGTAGTTGAATGCATCTGCCCAAATTCCATCCTTGTGAAAATTTACGTAAATCAAACCACCATATCCTGTTAAACGGGTTCCAGCCAATATCCATGCTGTAGTTTTATCTTTTACTTTGAAATGAATTAAGCCCGGAACAACTATTGCTTCCATATCGTCCATGAGTCGAAGATTTGTTGAAAGTGTTTTAAATTCTTCAAAACTCATACTATCAGCTATTTGTGGTATGTTGAAATGGTCGTTTAAATTTCGTTCAAATACATCAATGTCTTGTGAAAAAACTATTTGCAGATTAATGCAGATCATCAAAATAAATGCGGTTTTGATTTTGTTCATTTCGTTTTTTTTATAATCAAACATTCAATATCAGTTCAGTGTTGGCTGCAGCGCATTGTTTTAGCTAATGTGTTTGAGTCAGCACCAGACTTATTGCTCTGGCATTAAAATGTTTTGTTGGAGGCATTTGTTTTTTATCTGTACAAAATAATCTAAATTATTCGGATATCAGTAGTTGAAAAGTGTGTTTTTTATATTAATATTGTTCTGTGTTGATAGCTGTAGCTGAATTCAAGTTTTAAATGCAACTTTAGTTATTTTTAATTTTTTAGTTCATTAAGTATGTTTGGCGAAAAAATCGAGGATAACT
>JAFGVV010000035.1 GCA_016937795.1 Paludibacteraceae bacterium | reverse complement strand
TTTAACATTCACTGCATTTAATCCTTTTTTTCCTTCTTCCAAATCAAAAGTTACTTCGTCATTTTCTCCAACATTATCTTTCAATCCTGTTGAATGTACGAAATATTCTTTCGATGAATTGGCGTCTTTAATGAATCCAAATCCCTTGGCTTCGTTGAAAAACTTTACTGTTCCTTTGTTCATTTTGTTAAAATATTAATTGCGTGCAAGTTACGTATATTTCTTGTATTTGAAGCTTAAAACCATTTTTGTTTTCTTTTTAGAGACACAATTTTTGGCATTATTTTCCGTGAATATGATTACTTCAGGCTATTAGTAACAGTGTTAAACTGCTCTGAATTAGAGTTTTATTGTCCACCTTTCAGAGTTTTGCTTTGCAGATTAATGGGGTGCCAGAATGCTGAACGGCTATTGTTTAGTGGCAGTATAGTGCTTCATTGCTTCGGGCATAAACTGTTTTAAATTGCTTATTCTTGTTTCATCTGATGGATGAGTGCTCAAAAATTCGGGTGGTTTGGTACCTCCGGCTTTTGACATACGTTGCCAGAAAGGTATGGCTTCCTGTGGGTCGTACCCGGCCATGGCAGCAAACATCAACCCGTACTGGTCGGCTTCTGTTTCCTGCTGTCGCGACCAGGGTAATACGGCCCCAAGTGTACTTCCAATGCCATAAGCCTGCATAAATAAATTTTTGGTCTCCTCCGGTTTTTGAGATAATGCTATTTCCAGCGCCATTCCACCCAGTTGTTGCATCATGGCCTGGCTCATCCGTTCGCTGCCGTGTAATGCAATCGCATGTGCAATTTCATGACCCACCACAATAGCCAGTGCGGTTTCGTTTTGCGTTATTGGTAGTAATCCGGTATAAACAACTACTTTCCCACCAGGCATGCACCAGGCATTCGCTTCTTTATTTTCGATAGTGTTAAATTCCCACTTATATCCTTGCATTACCGATTCTTTCCCCTGGCTTTTAAAATAATGAGTAATTGCATTTGAAATACGTGCACCAACACGATCGATCATGGCTGCATCCTTATTGTTTTTTGGATTCAATACTTTATTCTCTGATAAAAATGTACTGTATTGGCTAACAGCCATAAGCTGCAATTCCGATTCAGGTATAAGGCTCAGTTGTTTACGCCCGGTTACACTATTTATAACACACCCAGTGATAATTAGTGCAGAAACGAATAAGATGATAATGTTCCTCATATCCTTAGCTCTTGACATTATACATTAATTTTATGCATTACAAAGATAAAAAACAAGTGTGTATTTTGCCTACACCTCTGTACCTATACTTCTCCATGAATAGAATTGATATAAAATTGCAATTGATTTTGAAAGATTGATAAGGCATTTAACTCAATATACAATTCCGGTTGTATATTCTTGGTAACCTAACTAATTTTAAATGGCACTATGTAATATGAGTTAAATTGCTGAAAACCTGAGTTTCTGCAAACGAATTATGGATAATCGATTCTATTCCTCTGATATGTAAAACTGATTGGCATTCAGTTTTTCAAGCTTTTCCATTTTTCCGGTAGTTGGCCAGATTATCTTTACACTGTCAGCCTGCATGTTTTTTCCCAAGCCAAAGATGGTGGTATTTAAATCTGATTGCGAAAGATATGAGGAACCGGTTCTTACCATCCGATCTTGTTTAATGCTACCTGAAAAAGCGATTATTCGGGCTCCAATTGCCTGCATGTTTGGATACTTGCCTTTTAATTGAATTCCAATAAAATTCTTTTTTCCCTCCGAATCATTTCGCAGCAGTTTGGGCGAGCCACCGTTTACGGTGAGCAACACGTCCAGGTCGCCGTCTCTGTCAAAGTCTGAAGTGGCAATTCCGCGACCAACAATTGCTTGCTGAAATACTTCGCCTGCTTCCTTGCTTACATCAATAAATTTCCCATCCGAATTATAAAAAACCTGTGGAGTTTGTTCAAAAGTGATGTCTTTTTGTATTTCGTTAATCTGTGGTTCGATATGTCCGTTGGCAGTAATCAAGTCGAGATATCCGTCAAGGTCAAAATCACAAAACCGGAGGCCAAAAGTTAACTGTAGCAACGAAGGACGCGAAAGCCGCGTGGCTCCGGCTCGATCCTGAAAAAGCTCTCCAAAACCAGTTTGTGTGTACAACGAAATAGGTTCCTGCGAAAAGTTACCGATCGCAATCGCCAGTTGATTGTTGTTTCCAATGTCGGCAACGTCGATTCCCATACCTGCACGGGCGCGGCCATTCTCGTCGTAACCTATTCCGGCGGCACGGGCTTTATCGGTAAAAGTTCCATCTCCGTTATTGATGTAAAGAAAATTGGGTTGCGTATCATTCGAAACCACAATATCGGGCCAACCATCGCTGTTGAAATCTTCGATAGCCACCCCGAGTGATTTCCCTTCATTGTTCAAAACTCCGGCTTTTTGTGTAATATCATCAAATCCTTTTCCTTTCAGGTTTTTATATAAGCGACACGATTCGCCTTTGTAAACATCGGGAGTAGCATACGATTTGTTTTTACCGTCTCTTGTAATATAAATATCGGTTTCGGGTGTCCATTTCACATAATTGGCTACAAACAGATCGAGCCATCCATCGCGGTCGACATCAACCCAGGCTGCCCCGGTTGACCAGGAAGGATGATCGGCCAGCGGATCATTACCACTGGTTTTGTATTGTTGTGTTACTTCAGTATACTTTCCCGAGTCGTTTCGCAGCAGTTTGTTGTCGCCCACCGCAGTAAGGTAAATATCCATATCGCCGTCGGCATCGAAATCGGCAAAGCTACACCCCATTCCGTACATCGAAAAATTGATTCCGGCTTTGTCCGAAATATCTTCAAATTTCCCGTTTCCAAGGTTGCGGTACAATTTCGATGTTGCTGTTTTATTTCCAGTGGGGTGGCCATCCCAGTCTTTGCTGTTTACCAGGAAAATATCGCTTAACCCATCGCCGTCGTAATCGAAAAATCCACCACCGCTACCAACAGTTTCGGGCATCCATTTTTCGCCAAAAGCTCCTGTCACGTGAGTGAAGGCAATTCCTGATTCATTGGTAATATCTGTCATTTTTATTGCCGATTGCAAGGTGTTCGACCGGTTTCCCGTGTAGTCGGGAATCTCCTTTGCAAATTCGGGTGATTCTTTTTTAGTTTCCTTTCTTCCGCAAGCTGAAAGAAAAATAACAAGGGGAAAAATATAAAAGGCATATTTTTGGACAACGGCCAAATGATAAAGGTGTTTTATCGGGCGTGCCGGGGATTTATATTGGTCGATCAAACTCATATTTATTCGTGCTTTAATTCCAGGTTATGAATTCTGATGCTTTGTGCCATCATGTTGTCACCCGGATTTTGTTTACGATACTTCTGGGCTGTTTCGTTGGCCGATTCATCGAGTTTATAATATTCAAAAGCAGTTTCCATTTTTTGGGCTTCCGTTTTATTCCCGAGTGCTTTGTAATTTAATGCCAGATGATAGTAGGCTTCGCGATCCTCGGGGTCGATTTTTAATGCAGCCATGTAGGCTTCAATCGATTTTTCGTACTGCTGATCGAGATAGTA
>JAFGVV010000034.1 GCA_016937795.1 Paludibacteraceae bacterium | reverse complement strand
TCAGGACCATGCCATACGCCAACCAATTTACACGCTTGCTTCGGAATGCATACGCAGTTTATGAAAACAGGCAGCATGCTGGGAACAAACTGGGACGATTTTAAATAATCCCGATTGTTTGGAATTATCTTTAAAACTAACAAAAGAGGCTTACGATTTGATTCGTAAGCCTCTTTTATTTCCTTACCTCCAAAATATTTAATCAGCAAACTCCATAAGATACGCTTTGATAAAGGCATCAATATCGCCATCCATCACAGCATTTACGTTCGAAGTCTGATAATTGGTACGATGGTCTTTCACGCGACGATCGTCGAATACATAGCTTCGGATTTGCGATCCCCACTCTATTTTCTTTTTTCCAGCTTCCACAACAGCTGTGGCTGCACGACGTTTTTCGAGCTCAAGTTCGTAAAGTTGCGATTTCAATAAACGTATCGCATTATCTTTGTTGCCAAACTGCGAACGGCTTTCGGTATTTTCAATCACAATTTCATCCATCTGATTGGTCACAGGATTCATAAACTTGTAGTGCAGACGAACGCCTGTTTCTACCTTGTTTACATTCTGTCCACCCGCACCCGACGAACGGAAAGTGTCCCACGAGAGCATTCCCTGGTTTATTTCAATCTCAATAGTGTCGTCAACTAATGGCACCACATACACCGAAGTGAACGAAGTCATTCGTTTGCCCTGAGCGTTGAAAGGCGACACGCGCACCAAACGATGCACACCATTTTCACTCTTCAGGTACCCATAAGCCATATCGCCTTCGAATTGCATAGTAACCGTTTTGATGCCAGCCTCGTCGCCATCCTGAATATTGGTAATCTCTACCTTATATCCCTGACGTTCGGCCCATCGCTGATACATGCGGAAAAGCATTTCGGCCCAGTCCTGCGCTTCGGTACCTCCTGCACCGGCTACAATTTTTATTACTGCACCAAGCTTGTCCTCTTCTTTCGAAAGCATATTCTGCATTTCAAGCGTTTCCACTTCGTTCAATGCATGCGCATAAGCAGCATCCACTTCTTCCTCAGTCACAGCTTCTTCGCGATAGAAATCAAACGAAAGCTCAAGCTCTTCGAGCGCAATCCTTACACCTTCGTACCCATCAACCCATCGTTTCAGGTCTTTGATTTTCTTCATTTGCGCTTCGGCAGCTTTCGCATCGTCCCAAAACCCGGGAGCATGCGTGCGCAATTCTTCTTCTTCAATTTGTATTATCTTCGAATCGACGTCAAAGATACCTCCTCAACGCGGTCCCGCGTTCCAACAAATCTTTAAGTTGGTCTGTAGTAATCATTTTTTTTATTTATATTTAGTTATTCATTATTACAATAACACAGCCGGCAGAAATACCAGCACAAAAGCTAATGAGAATCCTGCAAGTGTTTGCCCGGGAGTGTGGGCTTTCAGTTCGATACGCGAGAGCGCTACTAATGCCGATATGGCGAGTAAAGCAATCAGTAGCCATAAAGGATTATATGCAAGGCGGTAGCAAACGCCAAAAACACCACCCAGCAAGCCTCCAATGCCTGAAAGGTGAGCCGAAATCTTCCATTTCAGATTGATGGTGGTAATCAGTAAAATTGAAATCGTGGTGGCAGCACCCATTCCTACAATAAAATAAGGCATACGTAATGTGCGCCACAGAAAAAACACCCAGAAAAGATAAGAGACAAACGAAAAAAGATAGGGAAATGTGCGGTCTTCTTTTTTCGAGATAAATAAATCTTTCACTTCGCCTTTGCGCAACATAAGCAGGATAGGTACAGCAGGCATGATTCCGGTAAATACCAGCGTGCCCGAAATGGATATCAGTTTCCATGTGGTGGGAAGTACTGCGAATACCTGCATATTCATAAGCATCAACATGCCAAAAAAGGGCATAAGTAAAGGCTGGAATATAAGAGATGTTATTTTGTAAAAATTTTTCATTCGTTGAATTGTTGTCGCATCTTTATGGTGAATCAAAATGCTGATTGCGAAATGTCAGATTTCCTTTCGCAAACGTGCTACAGGGATACTTAATTGTTCGCGATATTTTGCTACTGTGCGTCGTGCAATCAGATAGCCTTTTTCTTTTAGTACATCAGCCAAAGCATCATCGTTGAGCGGTTTGTGCTTGTCTTCGTTATCGATACAGTCCTGAAGAATCTTTTTTATTTCGCGCGTCGAAACTTCTTCGCCTGAGTCGTTGGTCATCGATTCAGAAAAAAAGTATTTTACCGGAAAAATGCCAAACTCAGTTTGGATATATTTGCTGTTGCTTACACGCGAAACTGTTGAAATATCGTAGCCTGTTCGATCGGCTATATCTTTCAGAATCATTGGTTTCAGATAAGTATCGTCGCCTTCGATAAAAAAATCTTTTTGAAAATCGACGATTGCCATCATGGTGGTCAGCAGTGTTTGCTGGCGTTGCTTGATGGCATCGATAAACCAACGTGCGGCATCAATTTTTTGTTTTACAAACATTACCGCATCTTTCATTTCGCGGGTCTGATTTTTTTTGTTCGATGCGTAGTCCTGAAACATTTCGTTGTAGGTGCTGTTTACCCTTAACTCAGGTACATTGCTATTGTTCAGATGTACCGAAAGCTTGCCTTCTTCGTTTTCGAGAATAAAATCGGGCACAATGGTAGCCATCGATTTTTCGAGAATATTGCCACCCCAGGCATTTCCGGGCTTAGGGTTTAGCCGGATAATTTCATTGACGACTTTTTTAAGATCATCGTCGTTAATGTCTAATGCTTTGTTTATTTTATCGTAATGTTTTTTTGAGAATTCATCGAAATAATCTGTGAGAATTCTTTCGGCTAACTCCACTTCGCGGGACTGAGTGCGGCGATCGAGTTGCAGTAATAAGCATTCCTGCAAAGTGGATGCACCCACACCTGCCGGGTCGAACTGACGAACCAACTCCACAATACTTATCATTTCGTCGTCGGAAGTCTGAATACCCGCATGAAACACAATATCGTCCACCATCGATTCGGGCGAACGACGCAGATAACCTTCATCGTCGATGTTGCCAATTACATATTCGGCAATCATACGCTCGTGTTCGGTAAGTTGCAACAAACCAAGCTGATCGACCAGATATTCATGAAAAGTCATTCCGATTGAAAACGGAATATCCTCCCGTTTATCATCTTTCGAAGTATTGTTTGCTTTGAGTTTGTAATCGGGAATATCATCGTCGGCCATGTACTCTTCCGGATCGAAATCGTCGTTATTGCCGCCATCATCTTCGTAATTGTCAGCAAACTCATCTCCATCGGCTGACTCTTCGGCACCTTCTTCCAGCGCAGGATTTTCTTCAATCTCCTGACGTATGCGCTCTTCGAGTTCTAATGTAGGAACCTCAAGCATCTTTATCACCTGTATTTGTGCCGGCGATAGTTTTTGTTGTAATTTCTGCTGTAATTGTTGTTTTAACATAGACGAAACAAACATTATCAATGATACAAAGATAATGGTTTTTGTGTAAAAAATGGTAGAGGTTAAAAATGATTTGACATTTATAATTCAAGATATTTGCAAACACATACAACCTAAAATGTTTATATGACAACTTTATGTTGCATAAATCAATTATTCCAACGAATACAAGTACCTTTGTATCCAGATGAAGCTGTATCAAAATAAAGCAGAACACAAATTACGCAAGAAAACGCAAATTTCCGCAAATCAGATACGGCTATTATTCAACACAATACAGCATACAAAAATTGTAGCATTTGCGAAAATTTGCGCTCAGAATATTCTTCTGAGACAGTTTCCTTATCGCTTACTTATAACATTTATGATTTATGACATTTGGTCAATTAGGCATCAACGAAGCCATTACGCAGGCATTGCTCGAAAACAGAATTTCGGAACCTTCTGATATACAAGCAAAAGCTATTCCGCATATTTTGAAATCCGAAACCGATCTTGTATCGGTAGCACAAACCGGAACAGGCAAAACGGCTGCTTTTTGTTTGCCAATACTGCAAACCATCGATCCAAAAAACACTAAAATTCAGGCGTTAGTACTTGTTCCCACACGCGAACTTGGACAGCAGGTGGCGCGGGAATTTTTTCTTTTCTCGAAACACATGCCACGCATATTTACCGAATGTGTGTATGGCGGCGTGCCTATCGACGAGCATATTCAGCGTCTGAAACGATCTACGCACGTGGTGGTGGCCACTCCGGGACGATTACTCGATTTACTCGAACGAAAAGCGCTGAGCCTGGATAATTTGAAATTTGTGGTACTCGACGAAGCCGACGAAATGATGAATATGGGTTTCAAAACCGAAATCGATAAAATTCTGAGGCAATGCGAGAGCGATGTGCGGAAATTGCTTTTTACTGCCACTATGCCTGCCGAGGTGACTGCCATTATACGCGATTTTATTCGCCCCGATGCAGTGACCCTACGTATAAATGCCGAAGACTTTATTAATCAAAACATTGAGCACAGCTATATCATTTACAAACAAGGCGAAAAGCTCGATTATCTGAAAGCTTTTTTGTCGGAGCGAAAGGAACAACGGGGCATCCTGTTTTGTCGCACAAAAACGGCAGCCAAGCGACTTTCGAAACAGCTGGCCGGTTTCGAGGTGTCGGCAGATGCACTTCACGGGAATCTGAATCAGGAGATGCGCGACAAAGTGATGCGCGGACTCCGCAAGGGTCGTATCAATTTACTGTTTGCTACTGACATTGCCGCACGTGGCATCGATGTAAAAGAGCTCGATTATATTATTCACTATCATTTGCCCGAAAAGTCCGATCAATACACACATCGCAGCGGTCGTACAGCCCGTGCCGGAAAATCAGGGTTGTCGGTTTGCCTGATCAGAGCCGAGGACCTGCCGGAAATTAAGACTTTAGAAAACGATTTGAAAATTGATTTTTCGGAAATTACAGTCAAATTGGCAAACGGGACAAAACACACGCATCCAATTGGTATTCAAATGAATCTGGGATTGATTCAGGGATTTACAAAAAATAATCTGATTGAATTTCTGGTGGAAGAAGCCGGACTCAGCACAGGCGATATAAAAAACATCAGGATAAACGACAATTCATCTTATTTTGAAGTGTCGGCGCGATACGAAACACAGATTTTTATCAACTTCAAAGGCTATAAAGTGGCACATCGCAATGTAAAAATGACTGTGGTGGAGGTGGAGAAAGATTGATTTAATCCCGTCGAACACACGCCATTATTTGCTCACTTAAAGGACATATCAGTGAGAACAGGAAAGCTATATTGCCCCCTCATTGAAATTAGAATTTGAGTTTGTCGATACAAATTCAATCAGAGATTTATTATCGGGGATATTCAGTTTTTTTCGTATGTTTTTCCGGTGCCACTTCACGCTCTCAACACTCAGCCCTTGTTTTTCGGCAATTTCTTTTGAAGAAAGTCGCAGCCTTATAAGAGAACATATATATTGTTCTTTGGCTGTGAGTTGTGGGTATTTCGATTTTAGCCCGGCAATAAACTCCACATCAGTGTGTTTTTGCCAACGTGCATTCTCGCTGTTTTCGGCATTATAAAGAAAAAGATGACATTTTTTTTTAAGTGATAGGATCTCATTCTTTATTTCATTTACATTATCCAATTTCATTAACCCGTTCATTTTTTCACTCAATTCATTCAACAATTGTATATCCGATTGTTGAATCACAGATAAAAAATGATTACGTTTATTCTCTTCATCTATTTTAAAATTCAGAATATTTTTTTCAGCCTCTTTTGTTTTGTGCTTTTCAGCCTCAGTGTTTTTAATAAAAGAGTCTATCAGTCTGAATACAATAAATATAACCACGGGCACCACGATAAGAGTAAAAACATTAATATAATCGATATAAAAGCTACCCTGTATTGAAGTGAATTGCAAGGATGTAGTAAGGTAAAGTGCAAGGTTAAGACCGCCCAGATAGAGTACATGCTTTCCCATTCCTGTGAGTGCAGCAAAGAAGATATAGATAATACAGCAATATATTTTTGAGAAATAGTAAAGTGTTTCGGTATTATTTATGGCCGGATCCACTATGCCGGGAACATAAAAAAACACAGTAAATGCATAGCTGAAAATCAGCAATAAAATGCGCGATGTGATCAGCCGGAACAGATATAACATATATCCCACTACAGCCACCAGCAAAATTGGATAATTCAGGTAATTTATCCAGGCAGAGTGTCCGAATGCGGGCGTTTGTGTATCGATTACTATCCCTATTGCACTGATAATAAACAGCCAGTGAGCAATTTTATTAATCGTTTGATGGAAATAAGTTCTGTAGTCGTTCATATGGAATGTGATTTTTTACGGAAGCAAAATTAGCATATTTTAGAATATACACAAAACTACCCCTCAACTACCCCTGCGAAATTCCGCAATTACAAATAAATGTATTTTCTTTATGCGTTGTTTTAATAATGTTTAAAGCAGAAACTTACGCTTCCATTATTTATCAGCCCCCTTCCCCACATTAAAACTAATATTATGCAAAAGAGAATTACACAATTGTTTTATTGCCTGTGTGTTGTGGCATTGTCCACTAATGCAATAAATACTTATGCTGCCGACACTCAGCTTTGGCTGAATTCCGGCTTTAGAGCTACATCGTTCGATGGTGGTGCCGGAACGCAGGCTGATCCTTATCGTATAGCTAATGCGGGTCAGTTAGCTTATTTGGCTTATCTTGTGAATGAATATGACGGAAAGGCATATAACTCTCAGGGCAAATATTATAAATTAGTGAACGATATTGACCTCGGAGCTCACCTTTGGGAACCAATTGGGTTTTGGAGTACTTATTCTGCGCAACCAACCAAAACTTTTAAAGGGGTTTTTGATGGCGATTGTTTTGCTATCAAAAATATGACAATTTATGATGAAGCAAGGAGTTTCGACAATTTCAGCATTTCGCACGGAACAGGACAGAATATGTGTATGGGCCTTTTTGGAACGATACGCGCCAATGTGACTGTGAAAAATATTTTTTTTGAGAATGTATTCATCGATGGCAATAAAACATATTTAGCAGGAGTAGTTGCAGGCGATATTAGTTTGGGTTTCACCGTGAATATTCAGAACTGTCATGTAAAAAGCGGCGTACTAAAGGCATTGGATACCTATGGCGGCTTAATTGGTAAAATTGAAGGAGCCACAGTTAATCTGAGTGGGTCGTCGGTCAGAAACACCACCATAAATCCTTATCCAATGGAGGGGAATGGAAATGATGTGGGAGGTTTGATCGGTACCTTGCGTGGAGGAACGCTGAATATGTCTGATTGTTTGTTTGCCGGTAAATTGCTGATGAACGATGGTAGCAGGAATGCCACAATAGGCGGTATTATTGGCTGGTTACAAGCCGGTGCATTTAATGCAAAACGAATAATTATGTTGGGTCACTTTGACTATGGTGGAATAGCGTCACCGGGCTATAGAGGTTTGATTGCTGGTGAATACGGAAATACTGTGGTCAAAAAGTCAGGTGGCACTAAATTCAACTGGGGTATTATGGCACCAAACGACATGAACTTAAGGTATACAGGGTATTGGTGGTATACGTTAAAGTTTTTTGGTTCAAATATAACAATACCTTACAACACAGACCTGAATCCCGGCGATGTTGCTGCCAAAACAGGACGGGCTGAAATTAAAAAACTTAATTTGAACACCGATGCAAATGTTGGTGAGTTATTCTGGTATGTAGACGATAAAGATTCGCTTCGAAATGATGGTCAATCATTTTTCAGACGTCCAAAATTGCTGAGCGCCGAATTGCTAAGGGAAACCGGACGTATAAAATTAAGCTGGACGCAAAGCGTTGGTTCAGAACCTGTGGCACCACAGCCATTTACAGTTCAAATGAAGAGGGCAGGCGCCTCCGATTGGCAGGATGTAGTTCTCAAAAAGGGTCATCTGAATTACTCAGATACGACACAAAGAACTATAGAAATTCAATACCCCAATATTAACAAGGCAGATGCAGAATATGAATTTCGCATAAAACGTGCTGATGTGGCTTGGGGAAATGACATCCTCATCTCAAAGACAAAAATTGTGATTCCGGCATATCCTGTCCCGGTAAATCCGGTTGTATTGCCCATCAAAAACACAGATTCGGATATTACACTTAAATGGAATTTGCCGACACCTGCCAATACAAATTCTCCCACAGGAGATTATGTAATTCAATGGAGTTTTGATGGAAATCAGTGGAATACAGTGAACGCACTTACAAAAGGAAACTTAAGTATTGACTTAAACAAAACCACTCAGGAAGTAAGTTTTGCTTATCCAGCAGCCATGCTGAATAAGGGAACCAAAGATGTGCAGTTCAGAATCAAAAGGCTTAATTTCGATTGGAATGAGACTGTAAATGGCGTTAACTCTACAGCCGAAACTGTGTATAGGTCTTTAAATACAAACATTATAAAGTTTATTCGAATTTTTGCAGAAGGAGATTCCAGAGGTATTAAAGTAAATTGGGAGCAGGATAATGGTCGTCTGAACGATAACTGGTATTTCAGGCTTTACCGAAAATCCGTTGATCAATATGCATTTGATTACCCATCGAATTATGTAACTGAAGTGATGGTTAGCAATGTCGGCAATAAACTTTCATTAATGGATGATATTCTGACACAAACCTGTACCCCTTTTCATTATCAGGTAAGGCTTGAAGAGGGAGAAGACTATAATTCAGCAGTGGTGAAAGCCGAATCGGGTATTATGGACAATCCCGATGTGGTGAAACTCGACATATCAAAGGGAACAATAAATGCTCTCAGTGTGTCAAAAGGATTTTTCAACGACCGTGTAGTGCTCAAATGGAATGTTACTCCGGGAAATACTTTTAGTCGTTATACCATCACCCGAAGAATGATTGATGAAGAAAGTGCAAACACTGAACAATTGCATGAATTGGTGCCTGTTTCAGCGCATACCACCCAGTATTCGTATATTGACAACACGGCTATACCCGGCATATATTACAGTTATGAAATAAAAGCATGGAACAATTGTAACGAAAGATCCTCCGAAAGTTCGAAAATGAGTAGCCTTGGATTTGTGCAACCGCTGGGCGTAGTAAGTGGGAAGGTTACATTTGAGGGAGGTAATGCTGTGAGTGGTGTTTCAATTATTGCCGAAAGCGATGCTTCGTCGCAATATGCCAATCGGTCACTGCCTTTTAGCTCCGAACTCGACAACCATGTAATAGTGCCTTATAAACCATCTTGTTGGTCGCCTACTGCGTTTAGTGCTCAGTTTTGGATGCGCGAAACAAAAAGCAAATACAATGCATCTTATTTTTCAGGAAAATACCGTTATTCGCTGCGGGCTGATAGTACTACAGCATATAAACTTACTTTCAACGCATGGGATGGTGTCAGAGCCACTAACTTTTTCAACGATGGCCATTACAATTTCAGCTTCAACTATCAACTGCCTGAAAATGTATGGGTGCATATAACCGTGACATACGCAGCCACAGAAAATACTGGTATTGCAAAACTATACATCAACGGAAAACATTTCGAAACCATCACACAGGAATACGAAAACCCTGTACAAAAATTCCAGACAGATGAAATTTTGTACAACGAGTATTACGGTGTAGAGAATATTTTTATTGGCGGGTCATATCTGAGTCCTCTTTATAATGCCGATAATCAGGATCCATATCAGGATCCGAACCAGGATCCGAACCAAAATCCGGTAAATCAGAACGAAACAATCCAAAGCAATATCAATCCAAACCCTTATACCGAAATAAAATATAGTTTGAATGGATATTTGGATGAATTACGCTTCTGGAAAACCACGCTTGATTCTGCAGCCATTGCAGCAAACTACGACAGCTATTTGTCTGGAAAAGAAGCGGATCTGTTCTTGTATTATCGTTTCAACGAACCAATGGTTTACGAAATCTTCGATGTTTCGGGTCGAAATGGTATTTTCAACGAAAACCATGGAAGCATTATTTCCACTTCCCGGATGCGTTCCACAGATTATGTACCACCATGCTACAACAAAGCCACAACAGATGTAAATGGTAATTACCTGATTACGACAATCCCATATACCGGCGAAGGTTCTACAGCAATTCTAAAGCCTCTTTTAGGAATTCATAAATTCAGCCCAAACAATAAACCATTGTTTTTCAGTCAGGCAGCAGCTACGTATAGCAATGCCGACTTTATAGATATTTCAGCCTTCAAAGTACAGGGAAAAGTTGTGTACGAAGGGAGCAATTATCCTGTGGCTGGTTGTAGTTTCCGCATCGATGGTACACAGGCTGCCGCAGGCGGGCAGGCAATCACCACTGATGCCGAAGGGAAATTCACGCTTTCGGTGCCCATTGGCAAACATACACTGCAAATTGAAAAAAGCGGACACGTTTTTGCCAACAATGGCTTTGCTCAGATAAAAAAATCAAACCTTATCGATTTCCAGGACGATATTATAGAGATGAATTTTACTGACAACACAAAAGTGAAACTCATTGGTCGTGTCACCGGTGGACTGAAGGAAAACGACAAAGTACTTGGTTTTGGCGAATCCTTGAACAATATCGGAGTGGACTCAATCACATTGACAAACACAAAATCTGATCAATACGATTTACGCCTGGCCGAAAACGACAGTACAGCGATAATGAGTCATAACAACGGAGAATGGAAACGATCAGGAGTTTTGCTGAATGACACATCTATTGTGAAATATCAGAAAGACAAGGTAACCATACATGTCAGTCCCAAAACCGGTGAGTTTGTAGCATGGCTTATTCCTGAAAAGTATATCATCGACGATATCAAGGTAAAAGATGGTGAAAGTCAAATGTCCATCTATATTCAGAAGGGGCAGCTGGATTTAAGTCAAAAAGCTGTACCGAACGATTCTTATATGCAAACAGAAGTTCGTACCTGGACAGACTCTGTATTTGTAACCAATAAAAAAGGAATGGTTGATCACTGGGAATACAGCGAAAAATCGGATACTGTACGCTACCATGATAAATGGCAGTGGTACTATCAGTCGACACCAACATTCAGCATGCATCAAATTGTGGAGAAAGACACAGTGCCCTATTTGGGAGAGAAGACATTTATACTCAGGGATGATTTAACCGACCAAATGGACACCCTGCAACTTGCCACTGTAAATACAGATAATTCAGTCACCTATCTTTTCGGGAAACCTGTATTCCGACAGGGAAATACATACAACATGTATTTCAAAGCATACGAAGAATACAAAAACTATTCAACCGACAATGATAATCCTGTAACAACTCATACAGCTGTTACAGGCACTGTAAATGTGGATAATGCCATTGCGCTTAAACAGGAAGAACAAAACGGAAACATAGTTAGTGTGGAACTTGACGAACAGGGGACTGCAAGTTACACATTTATTGGAGGTTTGCCTGACCTTACTACTGCACAGAACCAGATATCGGCCACTGTACAAATTGGTAATTTCAGTTATTATTGGAATCGTGGCAGCGAGCCTGTTACTGCCTGGCATCTTGGCGAAAGAAGTACAGGAACCGATTTCATGACATCAGGTCCTAACGAAATCGACATGGTGCTACACGACCCTCCCGGAAGTTCAAGTTATTCATATATCGAAAAAGGAAGTAAAATATCATCAACCATTAGTACTTCTGTGGATAATGAAATACTAAAAGAAGTGAATGCGACCCTCGATTTTGGAGCTGAAATAACAATGTTTGCAGGCGCCTGGGGTGGCTTTGGTGGTGGTGTGATGGCCGGCTTTATCGAAACCGCGGAGACAAAACTAGATGTCAAAACCGGAATCAAAAGTGAACAGAAGTGGAATAAATCAAACGAAAAAACCAAATCCACGACGTTCTCTGAGCGATTCAGTACATCCGACGACCCTATGTTCGTAGGACATCCCGGCGATGTATTTATTGGTAATTCTACTAATATACAGTACGGTATTACCAATGGTGTAAGCATAACAAAAGGAAATGTGGCAACTACGCCCTGGGCAAAAGCCGGAAACGACTCGGTGTATAAAATTGCACCCTCGGCAAGCATAGCATACGGACAAACTTTTGCTACGCGCTTTGTATTTACGCAGGTTGAACTTGAAGAGATAATGATACCAAAATGGAAAAATGCAATCGAAATCCTGCTCAAAGAAAAGGGAACAGGCGTTGATTTGTCTACAATAGACAGACCTGTGTACGTCTCAAATCTGGAGCGGGATGATGTTAACTTCGGTAAAATGAATTCCGATAAATCCGCTTTCGGTAATGCTGCTACTCCGCTAAAACCTTACGATGGGCCCAGCTACACAATTCACTTCCCTGCCAGTTGGAACGATAGAGAATCGTGGTCACTATTTGGCCTGGAAAAACACAAAACATTTCAGGATTCGGTAGTATGGGCTAACAATCAGATAAATGGTTGGACAAAAGCCATTGCTGAGAGCGAGAGGTCGAAAGTACAAATGCAACAAGCCGGAAATTATAGTTTCGGAGGTGGCAGCGAAATGGAGTATTCAATAGAATCTACTCAATCAAAATCCTATTCAAGTACGTTTACATGGGTGCTTTCACCTTCGTTGGGGCTAACCACCGGAATTGAAATCAGAGGAATCGGTACTGAAATTGAAACTTCGGTTGAATATACACACAGCGAGGCACAAACCGGAACCGAAGAAGCTGAATATAGTGTAAATAGTGGTTTCGTTTTGAAGGAAGATGGTTTTGGCGACGAAATCAGCGTAGATTATGGAGTCACCGATATGGGAACATTCGCTTTCAAATCGCGTGGCGGGCGCACCTCGTGTCCTTACGAAGCAGAAGCACGATCGAAGTACTTTGAACCGGGCAAACATATTTTGAGTGAAGGAACTATGCAAATAGAAGTGCCTAAAATAAACGTCTTTGGCGCTACAAAAGTATTGAATGTGCCGGCCAATAAACCAGCATCATTTAAGCTTCATATGAAAAACGAATCTGAAACCAATGACGACATATGGTTCCAGCTGATTGTCGACGAAGAAACAAATCCCGACGGAGCAGAACTGCAAATAGATGGTGGAATTATTGGCAACGGACGAACCTTCCTGGTAAAGGCCGGCGAAGTGCTTACAAAAACATTGTTCGTGAGCAAAGGAAGCGTCGATGTGTACAACAATATCGGACTTATTCTCCGATCGACCTGTCAGAACGACCCTACTGATTTTTGGCCCGACATTACTGACACAACATGGGTTTCGGTAGAGTTTATTCCTGCCTGTAGCGAGGTAGCTATCAAAGAACCTGTCAATAACTGGATTGTGAATACGCAAAACCATACAGGCGATACCATGCAGATAGTAATAGACAGCTACGATGTGAACTTCCCTAATTTTGGATATATCAGACTTGAATACAGGCCCACAAGTTCTCCTTCATGGAATACCATTACCACTTTCTACCCCACTGCTCTGTTTGCTAAAGCACAGGGAGTGAAAGAAGATATTGGTAGCCGTTCAACCTTAGTTTATAAATGGAAAGTTCCTCAGGATGGACCTTACGAGTTACGTGCAACCACAGCCTCGGTAAATATCGATGCTGATAATAAAATTGTGGGTAATCCGCTTTCAACCTATTCGTGTGATGCTATAGGCGGATATGTCGATTTCTCAAAACCAAAAGCATTGGGAAATCCTTTGCCTTCGAATGGAATTCTGACTTCGGATGGAGAAATATCCATTACTTTCAACGAGAAAATACAAAATGTATACGAAAGCATGATCAGTGTGCAGGCCTCCTTGAATAAGGGCGAAATTGACCACAGCAGGGCGGTGAAATTTAGCGGAGGTCAACCGGCATACACCGAAGCGGGCATTGCTCTGGCAAACCGGTCGTTTAGCTTCGAAACTTTCTACAACCGGAAACCGGGAGCCACAGGGACACTTTTTGCGCATGGCGACGACCTTGCTGTTGAGTTCAACAGTACGAATAATCTTGTTGTGAAGGTGCAGGGTGTTTCATATATTTCATTGAATTCTCTTCCAACAAACGAATGGTGCTATGTGGCTTTCAGCTACAACAATGCCACTAAATCCTTTGTGGTTTATCATTATTCGGGAACCACTTCAACAGCCCTCGAATTCGATAAAACTACTCAGTTAAGTCAGATGTATAGTGGTTTGGGCAGGTTGTTTACGGGAGCCAATCTCAATGCCAGTATTCATGAACTTAGCCTCTGGACAAAGGAAATGTCGAGTATCAACGATCAGCATATGAATTCGGCCAAAACGGGCAATGAGTTGAATCTGGTAGGTTACTGGCCTATGAACGAAGGTCATGGCAGTGTAAATATCGACAAGGCCCGCAGCCGTCATCTCATATTGCCATCCGCTCAGATGTGGTACAGCAATTTTGGAAACTATGCGCTGAATCTCAACGGTAGTAATTACGTGGAAGTGCCGGCAGCCAATGTGGCACTCCTCGCGCAGGATAACTTTGCCATAGAGTTCTGGTTCAATGGTGACAGTCAGGCAAACGCAACACTTTTCTCCTGCGGCGATGGTGTTCTTGATCTTGAGCCGGCTAAAAAAATGTCGGTGGCAGTGGACGAAAACAGCAAACTAAGTTTGCGTACAAATGGGGTGGCTTATGTGCTGTCCGACAGCAATTATCTCGATAACACCTGGCATCATTTTGCACTGAATGTGTTGCGCAACGGTAGCGTTGTAGCTTATGTCGATGGCGAGGCCGTCAGACAATTGCCATCGAGCGCTGTTAAATGGGTTAATGGCGATAAATACCTTTTGGGAGCAAACAATTATCGTTCAGCTACTGAAATGAATAATGTCGGAAAGCATTTCAAAGGCTTCATTGACGAATTCCGTTTGTGGAAATCGACACTTACAGCCGGAGCAATTCGTTCCAATATCTATAATCGGTTAACGGAAAACGAAGATGCTTTGCTGGTATATATTCCATTCGACAGGCTGGCTATTGAAAGCAGTATGCTTGTGGCTTACGATTCATGGACCGATGCTGTGACCGACTCGCTTGTGGTAACGCCGGTGAATGGCGCTACGGCTTTGGATATAAGTGCACCCACACTTCAGGTGAAACGCCCATTGCAAAATGTGGAATTCAGCTTTGTGGCTTCCGATAATAAAATTGTAATTACGCCTACAGCCAATGCGGCCGATATTGAGGGTACAACGCTCGAAGTCCGCGTAAAAGATGTAAAGGATTTGCACGACAATTTGGTTCAGCCTGTCTCGTGGATTGCTTATGTAAACAATAATTCGCTTTTCTGGAGCGAGCAGAATGTCAGTATTTCAAAAGAAATGCTGGTACCCGGACAGTTTAATGTAAGCATCTCAAATCAATCGGCCATAAACGAAAACTGGTCGGTAAAAGAACTTCCAAACTGGCTGACGGTTTCGAAAACACACGGAACTCTTAAGCCGCTGGCTACCGATTTGTTGATATTTACAATAGACGAGGCACTCCCGATTGGAAGTTACGAGGAAACGATTTACCTCACAGGAAATCTTCAGATTAATACAGCCTTGAATATCTTGCTCAAAGTGACTGGTATAAAACCGGGCTGGACTACGCATCATGCCGATTATGAATTGTCGATGAATTTAATCGGACAATTGCATTTCGAAGGAGTTGTATCAGAAGACTCTGAAGATATTGTAGCTGCATTTATCGATAATGAATGTGTGGGATTGGCTTCGCCTGAATATTATAAAAACTACGATGCTTATTATCTGGCAATGGATATTTACGGCGACGATAAACATCTGAATAAACCTGTGGTATTCAAAGCCTGGGACGCCTCTACAGGCGAAATTTATCCAGCTGCAAATCTGTCGGAAAATGTCACATTTATCAGCAATAAACTGTACGGAAAAATGAGCACTCCTGTGTTAGTAAGGGCTTCAGATTTCATCGAGCAGTCTGCAATGTTACAGCAGGGATGGAACTGGCTGGCGCTTAATATAAAACCTGCAAACATGTCATTGTCACACATTTTTAAATCGGTGGATGACAAATCGACTGTTTTGAAGAATGATGTGGGTTTCTCAGTGCCCACAGATGTCAATGCCGATATTTGGAACGGAACGCTCGATAGTATCAAAATCGGAAAAATGTATAAACTGCGAATGAAAGAAGGAGTGGAATTGTTGATGAGTGGCCGTAAGCTAAATCCGGCCGATGTCTCAATTCCAATCACTCAAAACTGGAACTGGATTGCATATATTCCACGCTTCAATCTGTCGGTCGATGAGGCCCTGTCCGATTTGGACGCTGTAGAGAACGACATGCTAAAAGGTCAGAGCCAGTTTGCCATTTACGAGAACGGAGCATGGGTTGGCTCGCTTCGAAGCCTCGTTCCGGGCAAAGGCTATTTGTACTATTCAGTGGACAATGTGCTGAAATCATTCCATTATCCTTCGGTGGCCTCAGCATCGTTGCGTGTGAAATCCGATTTCTCAGACACCTACGAATCGCCTTTGTGGTCGGTTGTAAACGAAAGTCTGTTTGACGATAATATGCCACTGATTGCAGTCGTGAAACACGATGAACAGCTAATGCTTAACACTCAGGTAGGAGTGTTTAAGGATGATGAATGCCGGGGAACGGCTGTGTCGCAAGCAGATGGAAAACTGTTTATCTCGGTGCGCGGAAACGAAAGCGACTCATATCCGCTAACTTTCAAAGTGTACAACAAAGACACCGACAGTTATTATCAACCCACACAGACTCTGGCATTCAATTCCGGAAGTATTGATTATATCGATTATGAGCATCCTTATGTTTTGCAGGTTAATGCAGGCACAGGGTTGTATAATCAAACCAAAGGCAAAGTGCGGGCATATCCGGTAGTAGTGAAAAGTACATTGTATATAGAAACTGTCGACTTTAATGTGACCCGTGTCATCGTTTGCGATGTAAGTGGAAAAATCATCAAACATATCGAAAACGACGACGATGTCAGCAAGATTAACTTTACAGGTGTCGAACCAGGTATCTACATTGTAAAAGTTGTAAATGCTGCGAACGAAGCCCATGTTCTGAAAATTGTAAAACAATAAATTCAAACAGTTTACATTTAAAAAGTTAGAACGCAAATTAGCCCGGGGATTGGATTATGCTAAGGTCATGCTGTGACGTACACTTTTGCCATCTGCAAGCCCGAAATCATCGAAAATAAGTCCGACGATGCCAAAAACAAGTCCGACGGAGGGGGTAACGGACTTGTTTTCACCGATGTTGGACTTGATGGAGGGTCCGACGGACTTATTTTCGCCGATATTGGACTTGGTAGAGGGTCCGACGGACTTATTTTTGGCGATATTGGACTTGACGGAGGGTCCTACGGACTTGTTTTTGCCAATATCAGGCTCAACACTTGGGGTAGCAGACTTATCAAAATCGCAGATTTATCACCACCAGTTCCGATTGTGTGCCAATGCGGTATTTCGGGCCCCAGAGTCCAAGTCCCGACGATACATAATAGTGTGTATTCTCAATTTTGCGGTATCCGTAGCCCAGTTCGTACATTTGCTTTACAAACAAATTGCCCGGAAAAAACTGTCCGTTGTGCGTGTGACCTGAAATTTGCAGATCGACACCATTTTCGCGGGCTTCGTTCAAATGATAGGGTTGATGGTCGAGCATTATCACGGGTTTACTGTGGTCGATGGCAGAAGTAAGCTGCGCAATTTCTTTGCGTTTGTGGTTGGTACGGTCGTCGCGCCCTACCAGGTAAAAGCTGTTGTTGACAAGTATTGTGGAGTCGCGCAGAAAAGTAATACCGGCCGATTTGAGGTATTCCTCAGCTATGTAAGGGTTTTCGCCATAATACTCGTGGTTTCCGCTGATGGCATACACGCCCAGTGGCGCCACAATTTGTCGCAGTTCTTCGGCCATATTTTGCTCAATAAGCGGTTGGGTGATATTATCCACCACATCGCCGGCCATCAGTACAATGTCGGGTTTTTGCTCATTGATAAGCTTTACGTATTTCTGCAGGTTTGTTTTGTTGATGGAATAACCAAGGTGCACATCGCTCAGCGCAACAATTTTTAAAGTTTTTTGCTGTGGCGCTTTGTCGATATTCAAATCGAGATTGACAATTTCAGGATGATTGAATTTGTAATTTCCATACATCATGGCAATGGCAATGGACGAAATGCTGATCAGAAACGCTACATAACGGAAAGTCTTCATTCCCGCAGGAGCAAAATGAAATGCCAGATTGGTCAGTCGCACCAAATCGACCACCAGAAACGACAGCAGCAGATAAATCATGATGATCATGTAGCTGAAGCCCACACTCGTGAGCACTTTCATGGCTACGGGCGACAAAACACCGCGTGCCATAAAGCCCGACATCATGACTGCAAACAACAATATGTTGGCTCCAAGATACCAAAAACGAAGGTTTCCTGAATGTTGCAAAGCCTGCCAGCCACGTATACTCACATACGAAGCCATTAAAAGAGTAAAAAGTGTTACTATGAGAAAAAATCCGGTTTTCATATCGTATAAAAAGTATTTTCGCGTGCTTTTGTTAAACTCTATATTAAACGATTAACCGGGCTTTCTGTTTTGTTTGTAACACTATTTAAGTTTTGTGAATAAAAAAACACCATGCTACAATTACAGAACCTGTAAAATCAGAAAGCGGTCGATACCGCTTTTACAAGAGGCGCGAAACAGCCGACGGTTTCAACCTGAAATACATGAAAGATGATACACACAACTACCATACAGCTAAAAACATAAAGAACGCATACAACAGAGTGTAGTGCTGTAGCGAAAGGTTTTTAGGCAAACTTAATGAAATATAGCTCACAGCACTTCCTTCTCCCAAACCTAAAAAATCAATATTTATTCAAATGCTTGTCGAAACGAACAAAAAGGATTTAATTTGCATTGGATTAAATACAATGAATCACAATTAAATAAATGCAATGGATATGAAAAATATGCTCACACAAAACAACTGGTTTGCTTTAATGTTTTTGATACTTGCAGCCTGGTTATGGTCGGTTAGTGCACTTGCCGGGGAAGCAATAGAACCATATGTGGAGTACAGGGGTGTTGTGCTCGACAAAAGTACGGGCAATGGTTTGGCTTTTGCAAATATCTCAGTTCAGGAGACAAATATATCGACAGTATCGAACACCTCCGGCGAATTTATAGTAAAAATTCCGCTATCGAAAAAGAACATCAAAATTTTGTTTCGGTATGTGGGTTATCGCAATGAGCTGGTGATCCCCGAAAGTGCATCAGGCGGCAGTTTTCGGGTTTTAATGGAGCCGGTGTCGGTTGAGTTACCCGAAGTTAGCGTAATATCGAAAGATGCAAATGCCCTTATGAAAGCAGTATTTGAGAATGTGGGCAAAAACTATGCTGGCAACGAGATGGCTATGACAGCCTTTTATCGCGAAACAATTCGCCGTAACCGCAATTATGTGTCGGTGGCCGAGGCCGTAGTCGATATTTATAAACAACCCTACCCCTCGTACAAAGCCGACGTGGTGAAACTCTACAAATCGAGAAAGAAAGCCGATTACGAAAAGCTCGATACGCTGGTATTTAAGCTTATGGGAGGCCCCTTCAACTCGCTTTATTTAGATGTAATAAAATATCCGCATATTATTTTCAGCGATGACATGTTTGCCAATTATCAGTTTAGTTTCGATCATTCAACACGCATGGATAAGAGATTGATATATGTAATAAACTTTTCGCAGACCACGCCGCAGAGCGAACCTCTGTTTTTCGGCAAAGTCTATATCGATGCGCAAAGTATGGCCATAAAAAGCGCTGTTTTCAGCATGAACCTTACAAACAAAACGGAGGCCTCGAAAATATTTATAGTAAAAAAACCATTCAACGCCAATGTAATTCCTGAACTGGCTACCTATCGTATGGATTTTTTTGAACAAAACGGAAAATGGTATTATGGCTATAGTCGCATAGAGCTCGACCTGCGTGTAAAATGGAAACGCAAACTTTTCGATACCAAATACGAAAATGTGATAGAAATGGCTGTGACCAACTGGGAGGATGCCTCGGATACAAAAGCACCGGGCCGACGCGACAGACTTCGTCCGGGCGTAGTGATTACCGACGAAGCAAGCGGCTTCTCCGACCCTGAATTCTGGGGCGAGTTTAATGTGATTGAACCTGAAAAACCCATTGAAACAGCTATTAAAAAAATACAAAGAAAGCTGGAGAAAAAGGATTAAGTAAGCTCTTAAGAAAATAACATTTTTAGTCAGTCGGTAGTGAAATTTCCGATAAAACATGACGTTATTTTCTTCCTGTTACTTACCTTTGCACATAGCAGCTGAAATTGCCGGTTGTTCGTAGCAACACCGGCATTTTTTTACTTAACAAAAAAACCAAAACTGATATGCTGAATATCTATCGTGCTTCGGCCGGTTCGGGAAAAACCTACAGGCTCACTCAGGACTATATACATTTGCTTTTCGACCCCACACGCGATCATGTGCACAGGCGAATTCTGGCTGTGACTTTTACCAACAAAGCCACCGACGAAATGAAAACGCGTATTCTGCACGAGCTATATGCGCTGGCTTCGCATGCCGAATCGGATTACCGCAACCAACTGGTGAAACGCTTTTTGCTGAGTGCCGAAAGTGTGGACGAGAAAGCACTTCGGATACTTATTCAAATTCTGCACGATTATTCGGCCTTTCAGATTAGCACCATCGACAAGTTTTTTCAGCAGGTAATACGGGCGTTTGCGCGAGATATTGGCGTGCATGGCGGCTACAACCTGCAACTCGATACCGACGAAACACTTTCGCAAGCTGTGGACAATCTGTTTCTCGAACTGTCGGACAAAGAAAATGAGCAATTGCTGAAATGGCTTACAAAATATGCCGAGGATCGCATTGAAAATTCTGAAAGCTGGGATACGCACGAAAGTATTTATGCATTGGGAAAAGAAATTTTTAAAGAAAGCTATCAGTACAAGGCCGAAGAAACAAACCGAAAACTGCACGACAGGGAGTTTCTGAGTGAGTACAGAACTAAACTAAGAAATATCCAATCCGAATACGACGATAAAGTAAAGGCGCTTGTTGCAAATATTACAGATCTGATAAGTTCAGTGGGCTTAACCACCGATAGCTTTAAAGGTGGCACACGCTCAGCTATGAATTGGATCGGGAAATTTGCTGAAGGCAAATACGAGCTAAAGGATACCTTTGTAGCTATGGGCGAGACAGTGGAAAATTGTTATGCAAAAAGCACCCCGAAAGACACTGTGGCGGCCATCGAGCGCATTTATCATTCCGGATTACAGCAGGGAATTCAGCAACTCACCGAATGGCTCCGAAACGACATTGTGAGGTATAATTCGGCCGGAATTATTCTGAAACACATCAATACTTTAGGCATACTCACCGACTTAGCCATGCAAATACGGAAGCTTACGAGCGAGCAAAACACCATGCTGCTGAGCGACACCAATATGCTGCTAAACCGCATCATCGACGAAAGCGATACGCCTTTTGTATATGAAAAAACGGGAATACACATCGACAATTATATGATTGATGAGTTTCAGGACACTTCGGTACTGCAATGGAAAAATTTTTTTCCACTCATCGACAATAGTTTGTCGTCGGATAAATTCAACTTAGTAGTGGGCGACGTTAAGCAAAGTATTTACCGCTGGCGAAACTCCGACTGGAAACTACTCGACGAGCAGGTACTGACTGATTTCCGACCCGAACAAATTCATGAGGAAGAATTAGACACCAACTGGCGCAGCGACAGATACATTGTGGAATTGAACAACAGCTTTTTCCGTATGGGGGCCTGGCTTTTGCAGAAAAAGATGAACAACGACCTGAACGAAGTATTGCCTGTTTACCCACGCTTAGAGTCGCTCACACGTAAAATAGAACATGCTTACAGCAATGTGGCACAAAAAACCAAACCCAAAGCAGGCGAAGGATATGTAAAGTTTGAATTTATCGCTACCGACGATACTGAGGAAAAATGGGTACAAAAAAGCCTTCTGCGTTTGCCAGCCATACTTGAAGATATTCAGGAACGTGGATATCAGCCTTCGGATGTAGGCATTTTAGTAAAAACCAATCGCGAAGCTATGAGTGTGACGCGCACGCTTTTGAGTTACAAAACTACCGAAGCTGCCCGCGAAGGTTTTGTGTATGATGTAATGGGAAACGAAGGTTTGCAGATTGCAGGGTCGCATGCAGTGCGGTTTATCATGGGACTGTTGCGCTTATTCGTGCATCCGACCGATGTGTTGCAAAGTACTATTGTGCGATACGAATATGCACGTGCCGAAATGAAAATGACAGGCAACGAAGCCCTCAACTTATGCTTCGATGGGATCGGAAACGACCTTGCCGGACTTATGGGAGCCGACAGACATGCAGGCCTTATGGCTTTGCGAAATGTATCGCTTTTTGGAATGACCGAAGGCATTATAGCGCTTTTCGACATAGGCAACTGGCCGGGTGAAGCTGTTTTTGTACAGGCTTTTCAGGATGTGGTATTCAAATTCAGCACCAACCGTTCGGTCGACCTTTACAGCTTCCTGAAGTGGTGGGACAAAAATGGCGACAAACAATGTATTTCGTCGCCCGACCAGCAAAATGCATTCAGGGTAATGACTATTCACAAGTCGAAAGGACTCGACTTTAAAGTAGTGGTAATGCCTTTCTGCGAATGGGATTTCGAAAAAAGCTCAAGAGGGAATATCCGGAATATACTTTGGTGCGAAACACAAGAAGCACCTTTCAACGAGTTATCGCTTTTACCCGTTGAATACAACAAAACACTTGGTAAATCAATTTTTGCCGAAAACTATTACAACGAGCAAATGCATCAGTTTATCGACAACCTGAATGTGGCCTATGTAGCATTTACACGTGCCCGCCACGAGCTGATTTGCATGCTCCCCGCCCCTAAAAAGGAACCCGAAAGTGAAAACGATTTGAAATCGCTGTCGTCGCTGATATATTTTTCGCTGAGCCACCCTGAGCTTCAACCTGCCGAAATACCCTGCGTGCAAACCGCCGAACTGGTATTTGAAGCAGGAAAAGCATTGTGGAGCAATACAAAGCCCGCAAGAAAAAAGGGAGAAAAAGCAAACATCTCTGTTTATCCAACTGCCGGGACCGAAGGCCGACTGCGGATAAGGCATTTCGGCGAAAATTACTTTGAAGGCGAGGGCGAAATAACCGACAATCGTCTGAATTACGGTATTTTGATGCACGAAATTCTGAATATGATACGAGAAAAGTCTGATCAGGAGAAAGCTGTTCTACGAATGATTTCGGAAGGTCGCATCGATAGTCATGATGCTCTTCAGATAAGAACGGATCTGGAAAAATTCTGGCAGATGCCCGGAGTGGAAAACTGGTTTGGACCCGACCTTCAGATTATGAACGAAGTAACTATCTTAACTCCGGGTGGAAATGTTTACCGACCCGACAGAGTGATTATAAAAGGGAAAAAGGCTACCGTTGTTGATTATAAATTCGGAAAAAGAGAGAAAGAAGCCTATATCGAACAGCTTAAAGAATATCAGGAGTTGATAAAAAGCATGGGCTACGAAACCGACGGTTACTTATGCTATATTTCTTTGGGGAAAGTGACTAAACTGTAACAAAAAAATAAGATTACAAAGCGGACTTTTGTTGAATATAACACCTATTAAAAGAAGGCATCTCACAAAGAGATGTCCTCTTTGACTTTATAATTCCTCATCGCGATATTCGAGAATATCGGCAGGCTGACAGTTGAGCACCTTGCAAATAGCTTCGAGCGTGCTAAAGCGAATGGCTTTTGCTTTCCCTGTTTTCAGTATCGACAGATTTGCCGGAGTAATGTCCACCTTATCCGATAGTTCATTAAGCGAAATTTTTCGCTTAGCCATCATTACATCCAAATTTACTATTATCGGCATAACTTTTATTAATTCATTTAAATACAAGCACAGAAAATCACTTCGTCAGTATCAGATAGTCAGATCCTGTTCTTCTTTAATCTCAATCGAAATTCTCAACACTTCATTCATTATCAGTATTACCACACCCATTATCAGAGCATTGAAATCGATGACACGCGCATATGAAAATTCGTAATGCGTAAGGTCAACCATATACTGTGCCAGAAATATGCTTAAAAACTGAATCAGGCTTCCGGCAATACCCATAGCCAACAAAATAATGCCAATACGATTGATGCGAACCAGATTGACACGATCGAACACATCTGAATTTTGAAGTGACTTGAGAATTTTCACCACCAAAAACGGAATCCACACGCCGAGTACGAGCAGACCCAATGTAAGCAAGGCGTATAAACTTTGCAAAATCATCCACCACAAAGGCTTATCGGGCAGGTTTTGAGCAATGACCGAAAGTGTGGTAGGACGAACGAGGACTTGCTCACCTGTTTTGAGATTCATTTCCGACACTTCCATGTAGTCGTCGATTTTGGGCACAACATCCATAAGCAGAAACTCCTCGGTTTGAGTTTGCGTATCCGATTCGTAGCGCGCTATGGCCAATCCGTATTTCAAGCCTTCGATAAATGGCATTACGGCTCCCTGATAAAGACTTCCGAAGAATATTATCAGTAGTACGATACATAAAGATTTCAGTCGTTTCATTATCCGGTGCTAATACTTTAACAGTTTTTAATTTCTACACAAAGTAAGTTCATTTTTCTTAAATATCAAAACAATTCAGGTTCAAAAAAGGGCTGATATTTAGCATAATTTTTATTTTAGCCTGTGGGCTTCCTGAAATTCTTTTGGTGTCATTCCGAATTCAATTTTAAAGCAACGACTGAAATATTTCGGGTCGTTGAAACCTACGGCAAAAGCAATTTCCGAAATATTTCCCACATTGCTGTGAAGCATTTGCACGGCATGTTTGAGTCGCACATTTCGAATAAACTCACCTGGCGAAAGCCCGGTAAGCGATTTCAGCTTGCGGTGCAGAGTCGATTTTGAAGTGGCCATATCCATTGCAAACTGATCGAAGTCGAACGAGTCATCTGATATCTTATCCTCTACAACCTTAACTGCTTGCTTGAGGAACACCTCGTCGATAGAGGAGTATTCCATTGAACTGATATTGATTTCCTGGTTCGATTTAAAGCTTTCGGTTTTTTGCACACGTTTCGTGATCAGGTTCTTCACACGGGCACGAAGCACTTTCAGCTCAAAAGGTTTGGCAATATAGGCATCCGCTCCTGCATTATAGCAATCGATGCGGTCTTCGGTGGTGTTTTTGGCTGTAAGCATCAGCACGTGAATATGGCTTGTGGCCACATCATTTTTCACCAATTTACACAGAGTTAGGCCGTCCATATCCGGCATCATTACATCGCTTATTACCAAATCCACTTCATTCGTTCGAATAATTTCGAGGGCTTTCACGCCATCTTCGGCACTAAGCACATGATATTTATCGGAAAAACTATCAGTAATCAGTTTGTTAAGCTCTTTGTTGTCTTCGGCAATAAGTATACTAAAGTCCTTTTGTATCTCATTATCCACTTCGTTTTGATCTTCCGGTATTTCATCTCCGGTTATTTCGCCCGACAGCATTGGAATTGCATTTAATTCCTTTTGTGAGACTTCGTCGCCCGACAATTCTTCATCGCTATAAGCATTGGCCGAAACGGGGATTTCGATGGTAAATACCGAACCTTCGTTTATCTCACTTTTGACACTGATATTACCTTTGTGAAGTTGAAGCAGATCGGAAGTAAGGGCCAGTCCAATGCCATGACTCTGACTCTGATCGGCACTTTTACTAATATAGAAACGTTTAAATATGTGCGGCAAATCCTCTTCGGCAATACCTTTTCCTGAATCGGAAACAGACAAACGCATGTAAGTAATTTCGTGACGTTCAGTGAAAGACATTTTTACACTAATTTCACCATTTTCCGGAGTATATTTAAAAGCATTCGATAGTACATTGTATACTGCTTTATCGAGTTTATCAGGATCGAAATGTGCCCAACAACTCTCCTTTTCAAAACTGACTGAAAAATGGATGTGCTTTTCGCTTACCAACGGACGGAAACTCGACTGACAGATATTATTTACAAAAGCAACAATATCGTCGTTTTGAATTTTGAGTTTCATATTTCCACTTTCGGTTTTGCGGAAAACAAGAATTTGCTGTATCAGACGTTTCAGCCTGAGCACATTGTCGCGCATTACATCGAACTGCACCACATCGCTGCTTAACTTTTGTTGCAAACTATCAATCTGCAACAGGATAATAGTGAGCGGCGTAAGCAACTCGTGTGAGATATTTGTAAAATAGCGCAACTTGACCTGTGCCAGCTCTTCCGATTTATCTTTTTCAATTTTCGAAATCTTAAGTTCATTCCGAAGTCTGATACGATTACTTAAATTTCTGAGGACGAAAACAGCGACAACAGCAATCAATAAAATATAGATTAAATAGGCCCACCATGTAAGATAAAGCGGCGGTTCAATCTCAATTTTTATGGTAGTTACTTCATCAGTCCATGTTCCGTTTTCGTCGTTGGCCCGCACCATAAAAGTGTAAGTCCCGGCCGGAAGTCCTGAATAGTTTACAAACCTTCGTGTATTGTCCACATAATTCCAATCATTATCGATACCTGAAAGTTTATATGCATACTGAATCTTTGCTGCATTCAGATAATTGAGTGCCGAGAACTCAATACTGATATTATTCTGTGAATTATTGAGCGTTATGCGGTTTTTAAGTGGGTTGAAGTTAAGTTTTGCATCTCTGTCGAACAGCGATTTGTTTTGTACCAACACATCGGTAATATATACTTTTTGTTTTTTCCCATTTCCGGCCATTACCTGCATCAAAGGATCGAAGGCCACAATTCCACCATTACCACCAAAAAGCAGTTGACCCGATTTCAGTTTTGCAACCGCATCTTTGTGAAACAAGCTGACCTGCAGACCATCGGCAGTCGAAAAATAGGTAGATGCATGATTTTCGGGATTATAGCGTACAATTCTTTTGATGGTCGAAATCCACAGAACGCCTTCACTATCTACCTGAATATCCATAATTCCCTCTTCAGTGATTCCGTACAAACCACTTATTTCAATAGCCTTGTTATCGTCTTCTTTATAGAGATAAAGGCAGCCTTCGCGGGTACCAATATATACTTCGCCCTGTGGTGTGACATTAATACTTTGTGCACTGTAACTGCTATAATTTTCGATGGTGAGTGGTATGTTTTCGAAACGAAAATCACCATGAGTAGCAAGCGAAGTACGAAACACACCACCTTTTGCAGCACCAATCCATAAATTGCCTGCTTTGTCTTCTTTAAGAGCCGTAATACTGTAGGACATCTGTCCCAGTTTTTCAATTTGACCTCTGAAGCGCTTTACATACAATCCCATTCCCGTTCCTATCCAGATATTTCTTTTTGAGTCTTCATAGATATAGGAAATATTGTTTTCGCTAGCCGTGCGGTCATTGTTTAGCGAAAAATAATCGATCAGTTCCAAGTCGTTACCCTTTTTGCGGGCTACATAAATAATATCTTCGCCCTCCTGTGTTATCCAGAATTCTGATTTATGCTGAATATAACGTATATTACTTACACTGTTCAATGCTCTTAACACAGGTTGCTGGATTCTCTCCGATTCACCTGTTTCGGGGTTAAACCAGAAAACACCAACACGATTAACCACCACAAACATATCCCGATCAGATGTTTCTGTTATCCTGGTAATATATGCAGGCACATTGAGCTTATCTCTCATGGAATCAAAAGAATAGTTTTGCACAGGCAAACGATTAAAGTCCAGTCGATAAAGACCATCACCTATTGAGCCAACCCAGAGATTACCCCTTCTGTCCTTAATAATTTCGTGAAAAAGGCCCGATGACGATTGATCGAACAATAATCTTCCGTTTTCTACTGTAACAGATCCATCAGTCTGTTTTGTAAGCACCGAAAGCCCATTGAAAGTGACTATCCAGATACGACCATCGTTGTCATCCTGTGTAATACTATAGGCAATTTCGGGAATACCAACTTTCGATTGGGACGAAAACCGGAGTGGAGAAATACTGAACCCACCAGACGTTTCATTCAATTTAAACATTCCATCACCCCAGGTGCACACCCAAAATTCGCCTTCATTGTCTTCGAAAAACCTAAACGGATTATTTCCTTTACCAATCTGAGCGACTCTTTTAGCCTCATTACTATCCGGTTCAATATACAAGAGACCATTTCGCCACATCGAGATCCATATACGGCCTTTACTGTCCTGAAAAATATGATTTACATTGTTATCGGGAATTTTAATCTTCGAATGTGGTTGCGATGAGTATTGCTCAGTTTTTCCGGTTTCGGGATTGTGCCTAAGCACACCATTTCCTGAAGTACCTATCCAAACAAATCCTTCTTTATCGATTAATATACTATTGATACGTTCGCGCGCCACCAGTGGATGGTCGAATGTGCTCACTGCAAAGGTTTGTTTGTCCACAATCACAATTCCTTCGAGCGTGCCCACCCATATTTTATGTTTGCCATCGCCGGTAATGCACTGAATTTCATTGTTTGGCAACTTACCCGGAGTAAGTGCGCTCGATCGGAAAATTTTTATCTGATAACCGTCGAAGCGGCACAATCCATCCTTAGTACCAAACCACATATAGCCTTCGGCATCGTTGTACATACGTACCACGGAGTTCGAAGGCAGTTTATCGTTTAGTTCAAAAGGCTGAAAATGGTATGAACCATGCACATTCGACGGAAAGGATAGAAAAAATAAAACGTATTGTGCTAATAGGAAAAACCTGTTCATTTGGATGTGTTTTTTCAAGATGGATTTATAAAACACCTGTAATTAGGAATACAAATATACATATAAACTGTTTAAAAACCAATTGCTTTCAGATTGAGTCCGGCTTTTTCGTCGAGACCGAACATCAGGTTCATGTTTTGCACTGCCTGACCCGAAGCGCCCTTTAGTAAATTGTCTATCATGGATACAATAAGCAGTTTTCGTCCATGTTTTTCGAGATAAATTATTGCTTTGTTGGTGTTTACTACCTGTTTCATGTCCGGATTTTTATCCACCACAAAAGTAAAGGCAGCATCGCGGTAGTAATCTTTAAACAATGATTTGGCTTCGTCGAGCGAAATATCGGTATTGAGGTAGGTGCTTACAAAAATGCCTCGGGGGAAATTTCCACGCACCGGCAGGAAGTTAATATCCTTATCGAAACCAGCCTGCAACTGACGCATCGACTGTCCGATTTCCTGCAAATGTTGATGACCGAAAGCTTTGTAAATAGATATATTATTGTTTCGCCAGCTGAAATGCGAAGTTGACGAAGGTTTTACGCCTGCTCCTGTCGATCCGGTGATGGCATTTACATGTACTTCGTCGGTAATTTTTCTGGCAGCAGCTAATGGTAAAAGTGCCAGCTGAATGGCTGTGGCAAAGCAACCCGGATTTGCAATGCGTTGAGCATTTCGGATTTCGTTTCGGTTCATTTCGGGCAATCCATATACAAAGTCGTGGTCGTCGCGTTTCTGGCGATAATCAGTCGATAAATCTACGATTTTGAGGTTTTCGGGCACATTGTGCTCGTCCATAAACTTTTTGCTGTCGCCATGTGCCGAGCAAAGAAAAAGCACATCCACTTTTTCGAAAGGCAGTTCGGAAGTAAAAACAAGATTTGTTTCGCCTACTAATCCGCTGTGCACATCAATTACGGGGTTTCCGGCATTGCTGCTGCTGTTTACGAACTCAATTTCAACGTTTGGATGATTTACCAGAATGCGGAGCAATTCTCCGGCAGTGTATCCTGCGCCACCAATGACGCCTGCTTTAATTTTTGTCATATTATTTGATGTTTTATTCCAAAATAAATAATTGTTATCCAGCCAATTAAAATAACCCATGCAATACTGTAATAGCTGAATTTTCTGTTTTTATGTCTGATAAAATACATTAGCAACATATTGATAAATACGCCTCCTGCCATTTCACAAAAGTGCAGAAATTTTTCTGAAATGCGTGTTTTGCCTTTTTGGGCAGCATATTTATCGTATATAAAAAACGTGGCACTTATTGCGCTGATTATAAAAAGATAAGCTAATATTATTTGCTTAGTCATTATCATTTTTCAGTTCTTTCTTTATGTTTTCGGGCAAAAAGTTATCGCCTGTTACCACACTTTTACCTGATTTTAATTCAAGTTGCTTTCGTGCGTCGCCGGCAATTTTCCCACCTGCACGAGCTGCTTTTTTGTTTTCGTCGAAACCCTGAGTGTCAGTATTCACAGCAATTTCTTTGGTTGAAGCCTCGCCCAACATCGAGAAAATCAGTTCAAGATCGGTCATATGGTCGCGCAGATTCTGACTTTTAAGCCCTTTTACTTCTTTGTACTCTTTGGGAGTAAGCCCGAATGCGGCTTTCGATATCTCGGCAGTCAGTATCGCATATTCCATTTTTTCTTTAATTCCTCTTTTGCTCCATTCCTCAGTCAGCTCCTCGCGTATGGCAATGCTTCGCATACGTTTTTCAATCCAGTCATCGGGATAGCCTTTGAGTTTATAAAGTTCGCGTGTGCGCTGCGTGGCCAATTCAGGATTCTCGATTTCAGCCAAACGCTCAGCACCTACTTTAGCCAACCACAGTTTAAATGGTTCAGCCTTTGGCGAGGGAATCGACTGAATAATGCGAAGAAGCCCCTGAGTGTCGGCAGCCTGAATTTTTCTTCTTTTTCCATCTGCTGCAAGCATTTCAACCGGGGTACAAATTGTACCCCACTTGGCTTTCAAATTCTGATCCCTACTAAGCATCCTCTTTATATACTGCTTTGGATCAATACTATCAGTGAGCACTTCAATAACGTCCTGCACTGAAAAATACCATTTTTCTTCTTTTTCGTTCCAAACCGAACGAATTTGTTTGCTTTCGAAAAGTTTAATCTGACTCATAATTCAAAGTATTTTAAGGTAAAAAAACGTCTAATCTTCGAGCAAATCGGGGCGCAAAAGTCGTGTTCGTTCTACTGCCTGTTGGTGATTCCATTCGTCAACTTTGGCCTGGTGGCCCGAAAGCAAAATATCGGGAACGCGCCACCCTTTATATTCTGCTGGACGCGTGTAAACGGGAGGCGCCAGCAAATTATCCTGAAACGAATCCGACAGTGCCGATTGTTCGTCGCCAATAGCACCGGGAATAAGTCGTACGATAGCGTCAGTCATGATGGCAGCGGGAAGTTCGCCACCTGTGAGCACAAAATCGCCAATGGTTATTTCTTTGGTAATGAGATGTTCACGAATGCGATGGTCGATGCCTTTGTAATGTCCGCAAAGGATAATCAGATTTTCGTGCATCGACATGCGATTTGCCATTTTCTGATTAAACTGTTCACCATCGGGCGAAGTGTAAATTACTTCGTCATATGTTCGTTCGCTTTTCAGTTTTGTAATAATGCTGTCGATAGGCTCAATTTGCAATACCATTCCGGCACTGAAACCAAAGGCATAATCGTCCACGCGGCGATGTTTGTTGGTGCTGTATTCGCGCAGGTTATGCACATAAAGCTCTACGAGACCTTTTTCGCGGGCACGTTTCACAATAGAATGGTTCAGTGGACTATCGAGTAATTCGGGAACAGCAGAGATAATGTCGATGCGCATCTTTTTATATTTTCAATTTAATCATTTACAATTTTAGAGCAAGTAGTAGCAGAATTGTAAATTGTTTGCAAAGATACGAAAAAACAGACTAACTTTTAGTTGGTTTTCTGCAATCCGACGCTATAAAACAGCATTGGTCAGAGATTTGCAGCCAGCCATTTGCGCAGTACTTCGGGCGATTTTCCGGCACGGCGACAATAATCTTCGAACTGAGCCTGGTCGATTTTGCCAATGTTGAAGTATTTCGATTTTGGATGATCGAAAACCAATCCCGATACTGAAGCATTGGGATACATGGCGCCATTTTCGGTAAGCGATATGCCCAACGAACTGAAATCGATAAGCTCGTTCATTGTAAAAATGATTGATTGGTCGGGCAACGAAGGGTATCCTACAGCCGGACGAATGCCTTGATAATGAGTTTTGAAAAACTCATTTACATTCAGTTCTTCGTTGGGCACATATCCCCATATTTCTGTGCGAATTTTGTAATGAAGCCATTCGGCAGTAGCCTCGGCAAGACGATCGGCCAGCGTTTTTATCAAAATAGAATGATACATGTCGTCGTCCTTTTCGTAGGTTTCGGCCAGTGCTTCAGCACCAACCACAGTATTTGCAAACACGCCCACATAATCGTCGGCAGGTTTCAGAAAATCGGCCAGCGCGTAACAAAAACCATCGCTTGCAGGTATTTGCTGCCGTAATGTAGGAATGGTGATTTTTTTATTTTCAAACGCTACCACAATGTCTTCATCTTCGGAATGCGCCGGAAAAATTCCCACCATTGCATTCAGTGTCACAATTTTCTCGTCGAGAAAGCGTCTGAGCATTTCCTGTGCATCTTTGTAAAGTTTCAGGGCTTCTTCGGCTTTCGCCCGTTCGTTTTCCGGAAACTTCTGCAACCAGCCCACACGGCACGAGCCGCAGTCGCAAACCGATTGAATATCATCGTATTTCCCATTCAGTCGCCAGGCCATAAAAAAGAATGTCCAGTGAATAAACGGGACTATCTCGCGTAAATCTATATCGTCAAATCGGGTTATGCCCGGATATTTCGGTTTCATACCAATTTATTGTTTAATTATTTAAATATGTCTGTACGCATTTGTACATTAAAGCAAGAGCAGACTGATAGCCATTACTGCCATTCCTGCCACAAATCCTGAAATTGAATAATGGTGTTCGCCATATTTTTCGGCGCCGGGCAAAAGCTCATCAACCGAAATAAACACCATAATTCCCGCTACCGAAGCCATTAACAGACCAAGAGTAAACGGCGACAGGAAGGGCATGAGTATAAAGTAACCCACAAGACCCCCGATTGGTTCAGCCATACCCGAAGAAAATGAAAGCCAGAATGCTTTTGAGCGGCTTCCGGTTGAATAATAAATGGGAACGGAAACAGCAATTCCTTCAGGAATATTGTGAATAGCAATGGCTACAGCAATGGGAATAGCTATCTCCGGCGACACCATTGCCGAAGCAAATGTGGCCATCCCTTCCGGAAAGTTGTGGATGCCAATGGCAAGTGCCATCATCACGCCCATTCGTTTGAGTTGTTTTTCCTTGTGTCCACCCATATCTTCAACCGAACGCATCTCGTGCGGATTTTCAGCATTAGGAATAAGCATATCTATCATAAATATCAGGGCAATACCTCCAAAAAAAGCCAAAACAACTGTAAGCTCGGGTAGTCGTGCATTACCCTGCTCAAGTAAATGCAGTGCTTCGGGAAAAATTTCGGTAAACGACACGTAAATCATTACGCCAGCCGAAAAACCAAGAGCTGTGGATAAAAATTTGGTATTTGTTTTTTTTGCAAAAAATGCAATTGCACTCCCAATTCCGGTACTTAAACCTGCAAAAAGTGTTAGTCCCAGCGCAAATAATATATTTGATGTCTCCATAAATTTGAAATTACATTCACCTTAACGATGATTTTGAATGCAAAATTAATGGAAAAAGTTGTATATTTGACGAATAAAAATTTAATTTATTGCATATTAATATGAAGTTGAATAGTATTGTAATTGGATTTTTTATGTTTATTGTTTTAGCTTGTAGTAAGCCTGCCACTCAGTGTTGCGACAATCACTCGCAGAAACATATCCCAATGGAGTTGAACAAGTTCGATACCATACATTTACAGGCTCCTGATACGCTTGAAGGAGTAGCTTTGCTATCAGCCATGCAAAACCGTAAATCCGACCGACAGTTTTCTGCTGAGAATCTTTCGCTCAAACATTTGTCCGAAGTTCTTTGGGCTGCCAACGGACAAAACCGCGGGAGTGGTAAGCGTACGGTTCCATCGGCATTGGCGCTTTACCCCATTCAGACATACGCAGTGCTGGCTAATGGGATATATTTGTACAATGTAGAAAAACATTTGCTCGAACCTGTGAAGGAAGGAGATTTTCGGGATTTGGCAGGACAGCAGGATTTTGTAAAAGCAGCACCACTCAATCTGGTATTTATTGCTGATTATAAAGTCTACGAAGGCGATCGGAAGGTTGACGCTGAAAAGCGTTTATGGCTTGCATCGCTCGATGCCGGTCATAGCACTCAAAATGTGTATCTGTACTGTGCTTCCGAAGGTCTGAAATGTGTGGTGCGCGCCGGTGCAAAGGAAGAGGAATTGCTCCAAACAATTGGGTTGAATGATAAATATCAGTTTATAGTAGCCCAAACAGTAGGTTATTAGGCTCTGCGAAGGCAAAAAAATGTTGAAAAACTCAATAATTTCTCACAATATCTTTGCCAAAAAGAAAAACAATCGTATCTTTGCACCGCTTTTGAAAAAAGGCAGCTATGATTGTCTCATGGTGTAATGGTAGCACTGCAGTTTTTGGTTCTGCCTGTCAAAGTTCGAATCTTTGTGAGACAACTACTTAAAAGCAGAATGTCTGATTATCTAATTTGATAGTCAGACATTTTTGTTTTTTCATATAAAAAGAATAAATCCTGAAATTGCATCCCTTTATCAAAACCCGATGCTCAAAAAAACGAAAGGGAGACATGTTATGGAGTGTGCAAACAGTCATACAAAGAAAAACACTATATCGTATATACAGTAATTGCCAACCAATCGAATATTGGTCATAAGCTAATCCTGTACTTATTCTGTACAAATCCAATCACACAAAGAAAATGAGAATTTATACAATTGCCTTTCCTCTGTGTTCGTTCTTAAATTCGGTAGGTGTTTTTCCTGTATTTTTACGGAAAACTCGATTGAAATAAGTCACATCGTTGTATCCCACCATGTACGAAATTTCGGAAAAAGTAAGGTCTTCTTTCAAAATCAAATCCTTTGCCTTATTAATGCGAATAGTATTGATAAACTCAGTGGTGTTCATATCCAGTATCTGCTTCAACTTGTTGTGCAGGTTTGTGCGACTAATACTGAGATTTTGCGACAAAAATTGCACATCAAGCTCATTATTGTCGATGTTTTCCTGGATAAGTGCAAATACCTTTTCGACAAAAGCTTGTTCGTGATTGGTTGCAGGTATACACAAACCCTCGAAGTGTGCAAGTTCCTTTAATCTATTTTTGAGCACGCGTCGTGCATTCAGAATGTTGTTGATGCGCACTTCGAGTTCCTCCATCGAAAACGGTTTGGCCACATAAGCATCGGCGCCAAGCTGCAATCCTTCGAGTTTATCTTTGGGAGTAGTTTTGGCCGTGAGCATTATCACAGGAATATGGCACAGATTAACATCTGTTTTTATTTTCTGACATAGCTCTGTACCACTCATTAAAGGCATCATTATATCCGTAATTACTAAATCGGGCATCTTTTCGTTGATATGCTCCCAGGCTTCTTTCCCATTCTCCACACATTTCACTTTGTATTTATCTTTGAAATTCTTGTGTAGCAACATCAACAAATCCTTGCTGTCTTCGGCAATTACTATACTGTATTCGCGCACTGTGTTCGTTTGTTTTTCAGTATCATGGGACAAGGATTCGCTGTTTTGTAAAAGCTCTACTGTTTCATTATCGGGCGCCTTCAGTTCCGTCAGTCCGGTATCGACATACTCAAGTGGAAGCACCACCACAAACTCGGTACCTTTGTTAAGTTCGCTTTGTACAGATATCTGTCCTTTGAGTAGCTTTACAAGCCCGGCAGTCAGAGCCAATCCAATACCACTGCTTTCGACCAGGTCGTTCGAAAAGTCCTCACTATAAAACACCTCAAAAATCTTATCTTTCTGACTTTCACTCAAGCCTTTACCACTATCCTTTACCGAAAACTCCATCATATCAGCATTTATCTGGGCCGAAAAACCGATAGAACCCTTTTGTGCTGTATATTTTACAGCATTGGTCAGCAAATTGGTCAGGATTTTCTCCAGTTTATCGAAATCGAAAGAAATCTCGGTCACCGAATAATTCATTTGAACATTCAGTTCGATACCCTTTTTACTCAACAATGGCCTGTACACAGCCAATATCTGATTCAGGAAGTCCATCACATTACCTTTAGTGATATTCAGGACAGCATGATCGGTTTCAATTTTTCGAAACTCCATAAGCTGATTTACAAGGAACAACAATCGCGTTGCGCTCCGTTTTATCGACTGATGTATCTCAGACATATCGCTGGTTTCGTTTTCGCTACGCTGAAAAAGCATTTCTACCGAAGCAATAATAATGCTCAGTGGGGTTTTAAACTCGTGCGAAATATAAGTAAAGAAATTCATTTTGTGCTGATGCAATACATTCAGATTCTGCTTTTCAATTTTTTCGATAGCCAGGGCCATCTTTTCTTTTTGCCGGTTTTGGTGGTTGCGGTACAGCGAATATACAATACTCAAAATGATAATGCTATAAAGCAAATAAGCATACCATGTAGCCCATAATGGCGATGCAATAACAATTTCTATATTTCGCTCCGGCCCGGAAATATCCGAAATCCGATTTTTGGCACGAATATGAAACACATAGCGTCCGGGCGAGATATTGGTATAATTAGCTTCGAGCTTTTCGGAAAGGGGCGACCAATCGGTGTCGAACCCTTCGAGATAATACTCAAATGCAATGTCACCCTCAAGATAGTTGACACTTGCAAATTCGAGTGTGAAGGAATTTTGATTGTAACTGAGATGAATATTTTTACTGAAATCGATTTGATTGTCGAGCACATTGCCTGTATTTGGCACTATTATCTCGTTGAAAACCTTAAAATTACTAAAATACACAACCGGGCTCTCCCTGGGCGTCACAATATGTTCGGGCTTGAAACAAGTCAATCCGTTCACACTTCCAAAGTACATAGTTCCGTTATTGTCCTTAAAATATGACTTGTAGTTGAACTGATTACCGGCAATCCCGTGTCGAAAATTAAAATGTGTGGCCGTAGAGTCGGCAAAACTGAGTCGGCTGATACCTTTGTTCGAACTTATCCACAACATCGATTTATTGTCTTCCAAAATACCATACACCACATCGTTTACAAGCATTCTGTCATTGCTGCAAGTTATGAACTTCTGAGTATTGTTATCGAATCGTAATAATCCGTCGCCACGCGTACCAATCCATATTTGCTTTTTACTATCCACCAAATGGCTGATAATGGAATTTCCGGGCAACCCCGACTCATCGCCTGCCCTGTAATGTGTCATTAATCCTCGTCGGTTTTTATCGAGCACAAAGATGCCATTGTTATAAGTACATATCCATACTTTTCCATCGGGAGCTGTAAAAAAACTGTATACAAAACTATCGTTGAGCTCATTTTCGCGAAAACGAATAAATTTCTCCGTTTTCTTGTCAAACAACTCAACTCCTGCAATAGTACCCACAAGCAGTGAGTCGGGCGAGAGAAAGTGTAGCGAAAAAACAAAATTATTATTCAGCGAAAAGGGATTTCCATTTTCATGCATATAGCGTTTGGCCTGCCCTGTTTTAATGTCAATTTTCGAAATTCCTCCCATAAAGTGACCTGCCCAACATATTTGGTCATCAATCAATAAGGCATGAACATTATTGGTAGAAATGGTTTTCGGATTACTTTCGACGCTGGTTAAATGTCTGAACACACCGCTTTCGGGATTAAGAATGGCAATACCGGCATCCTCGGTAGCTATCCATAAATTCCCATCAGGTGCTTTCAGCATTGCACTTAATGCCTTTCCCTGCAGGAACCCGGATTTATCGTCGGGGTATATGGCTTCGAAGCCTATATGACGCGTTTTTGCCACATTCACACCACCAAAATAAGTCCCTACGAAAAACACATTCTGTGTGTTGCGATATACTTTGTAAATGGCGTTGTCGTTGATGGTTTTTCGGCTTTGATCGAACGACTGCACATAATGTTGGAAATAGCCTGTTTTTACATTCAGTATATAAAGACCTTTTTCAGTACCAACCCAATACTCATCCTTGTGCTGACCTTCTTCAACCGTACGCACATAATACATTTCAACCCCATTCGACGATAAAAAAGGCAAAAATAAACCTCTTTCGAAATCGAAAGTATAAAGACCCTTTTCGAATGTGCCCAGCCATAAAATCCCTTTGCTATCGGTGCCAAGATACGAAATCGCAGAATTAAACAACTGTGGACTCACAGCATACTCACTGATAATTTTAAAATTTTTATCAAAACGATAAATGCGAAAACGTGAAAATGCCCAGTAATCACCGTTTTTATCAATAGAAACACCATATACTCTTTCGGGTAAAAAATCGAGTGCTCTAAAGTATTTTTTTTCGTAATTATACACAAAAGCCCCTCTGTTGGCCGAAGCTATCACTATTTCACTTCCGGGGCCCTGTCCGAGCGATATTATTTCACCTATCGACTTGTTGTTGTACAGAATTCGTTCAAAATCATCGGTTTCGGGTCTATAAAGTGCAAGCCCGTCCGAGGTACCGGCAAAAAGCTGATTGTGTGAACTGTATATCAGACATTGTACTGATTTTGCCGGCAACGAATGTTCACTTGCATCCGGATAATAATGCTTAATATTCTGTCCGTCATAACGATTCAACCCACCATCGGTGGCAAACCACATAAAACCCTTATCGTCCTGACATATATCGTAAACTGTGTTATGACTGAGACCACTGTTGTTAGTTATAGCGCTGAAAGTATAAGCCGCAGGAGTTTCAGCAGCCATGTTTGTGCCCCAGACCATTAACATCATGGATAAAAATGACCGGATAGTATAGAATGAACGGAGATTGATGTATTTGGAGATATTAAAATTCATGGCTTTAGCTTTTCTTGATTATCATTGCAAATATAAACTATTTCAAATGAAATCTTTATACGTAGAACTTTATGAAACAGCAATAATATTGAAATTCTGTTTCGAATGTTTGAACTCATGTTTAAAACCTATGCTACATAACCTTTTGTAAGGTATCAATTACAAATTAGTACATAATTACAAGATATAAATTCTTTTGTACAATATTTTGCAGGTTAGCACAGTATATCTTTGTTTCGATGCATCAGGCTAAAAAATCCGAATGCAGCAAAACGGGCAGCAGCCCTGAAATGTCACTTACTTTAAATCCAATTTTATAACTATAAATACTATGTTCAAAAACATGCAAATGTACTTCAGGAAACGGCTTCTGGCAATACCGTGCCAATTGTCTGGTTTTATTCTAATTTTATTGATACTGCAGAGTAGTTTGCTCAATGCACAAACTACAGGCCAGGTGAACGGACTCATCTCCGACCAGAACGGCGAACCATTAATCGGAGTCAACGTTATGGTAGAAGGTACTACACGAGGCACCATTACCGATATCGATGGTAAATTCAACATCGAAACTGGCTCAGCCAAATCAACGCTCGTAATTACTTATCTGGGCTACAACACGCAAAAAATTGAGGCCAAAGCAGGTGCCACGCTCAAAATTACCATGACCGAAGACACACGCGAACTCGATGAGCTAGTGGTGGTTGGTTACGGCACGCAGCGAAAAAAAGACCTTACAGGCGCTGTGGGTGTGGTGGACACCAAAGAAATGAAAAAACTGCAGTCGCCAAACATTGGTCAGGCACTTCAGGGACAGGTTTCGGGTGTCTCGGTAAGCACCTCGGGCGAACCGGGTTCAGGAGCAGATATCCGCATTCGAGGTGTAGGTAGTTTTTCGAACGTAGGACCACTTTACGTGGTCGATGGAATGATTCTGAACGGTAGTCAACGCGAGTTTAATGTAAACGACATCGAATCGATGCAGGTTTTGAAGGATGCCTCAGCAACAGCACTCTACGGAGCACGTGGTGCCAACGGTGTGATTATTATTACCACTAAAAAAGGAAAAGATGGGGCACCAAAAATTGACCTGTCGGTAAATTATGGCAGTCAGCAAATTGCCAACCGCATCGACATGATGAACAGTCTGGAGTTTTTACGCATCAACCGCCAGGGATACGAAAATGCAGGCATGTCGTGGCCGGGCGAACCCACGCAGGGACAAGTTCTGGTAAACACCGACTGGCAGGACGAGTTTTTCAAAACAGGAAACACACAGGACTACAACCTCACCATTTCGGGTGGCAACAAAGATGCAAATTACCTGATTTCAGGAAATGTATTTTCGCAGGATGGAGTTGTAAAAGGCCCTTACCACGATAGATATACTTTTCGCGTAAATACCGAAATGAAAAAAGGCATTTTTACTTTTGGCGAAAACTTGCTTTACTCACGCACACAAACAAAACCGATGATAGGTTCACCCTTTATCGACTTGTGTCGCCTTCCTCCCATTATTCCGGTAAAAGACGATAACGGAAAATGGGGAACAGGTAGTTCATCTTATCAAACATATGGCACAAATCCTGTTGGGCTGCAGCAGACACGCGATTTTCTACAAAATTCAAACCGCCTGATTGCTAACATATATGCAGAAGTAGCCATTCTCAAAAATCTAAAATTCAAAACAAATCTTGGCTTGGAATATCATGCATGGAACGACAGAGAAAAAACCACTTTCGAACAGGTTCGTTATCTCGAAGTGTCGAACTACGAAAATAGTATGACCGAACGTCGGGGCGATTTCAGCACTCTGATACTCGAAAACACACTCACATACAACAAAACCATTGGCAAACATACATTCGATGTGCTTGCAGGCTACACAGCTCAGGAAACTCAATGGAAACAAATGAGCTCTACAGTACACGATCTGGTTCCCGGTTTCTGGGTACTGAGCGCAGGTAAAACAGATATGGTAATGAGCGGTAACGACTCCGAAAACGCCATGACCTCGATACTGGGTCGGGTGAACTATGCATACGACGATAAATATCTGATACAGGCAAATGTGCGTCGGGATGGGTCATCGCGTTTTGGTAAAAACTATCGGTATGGCGTTTTCCCTTCAGCGTCTTTAGGATGGCGAATCAGTCAGGAAAAATTCTTTGATGGAGCAAAGGAATATATCGACGACCTTAAGATTCGTGGAAGTTATGGTACTATTGGCGACCAACAAACCATTGGCGACTACGATTATTCAACCTATATTTCAGTAGGCGAAGGAAGTATTTTAGGATCAGATCAGGTGCTGAATGTAGGCGCAATTCAAAAAGGAAGAGCCAATCCGAATCTTCGCTGGGAATCGAAAACCACACTCAACCTCGGGCTCGATTTTACTGCGTTGCAAAATAAACTTTACGGTTCGTTCGAATATTTTTCAGCCACATCGAAAGACATTCTGGTAAAACTACCTGTGGCCTGGACCGATGGAACCGACATTACTCCCTGGACAAATTTCGGAAGTGTGAACAACAGAGGCATTGAGCTATCTGTGGGATACAGAGAACAAAAGAAAGAATTTAAATACAATGTAGGACTAAATCTGACTAAAATTGAGAATGAAGTCCTTGCACTCGGACAAAGTTATCGCGAAGGAGGTACTAACGGTGTAAACCGCTCGGAAGAAGGTCGTTCGGTTGGCGATTTTTATGTGGTTCGCACCAATGGTATTTTCCAGAGTTGGGACGAAGTGTATGCTCATACCTTCACAACAACTGATCCCGTCACAAATGCAGAAACAACCACTATGATTCAACCCAATGCCAAACCAGGTGATATACGCTACAAAGACAGTAATAATGATGGGATGATAAACAAAGACGACCGTGAATTTGTAGGTAGCCCATTCCCCGATTATGAACTAGGATTGCAATTCTCTTGCGAATACAAAAATTTTGATTTATCGATGTTCCTCACAGGTGTATTCGGAAATCAGATTTTCAACAACACCAAATACTGGCTCGAACGTATGGACGAAACTGCCAACCTGCCCGCAGGACTCAAACCCTGGACAGAGCAAAACCCATCGACCACCACACCACGTGCTGTAATGGGACCAAACGACAATACACTCTCGTATTCGGATCGATGGATAGAAAATGGTGATTACGTGCGACTGAAAAACCTTCAGCTAGGATATAACTTCCCGAAAGAACTGCTTCAAGCTACCAAAGCCATCCAGAGTTGCCGATTGTTTGCAGGTGTTCAGAATCTGTTCACCATTACCAACTACTCGGGCTTCGACCCTGAAATTTCGGGAGGCGATATTTTTGGAAAAGGAAACGACAACGGACATTTTCCACCTGTAAGAAGCTTTAATGCAGGAGTACAAATCTCATTTTAAAAAACAAGTACGCAACACATTAAAAGTAAAGATTTTATGAAAAACATACATATCATAGCTGCATTTTTTGCAGTAATAAGTCTTACCGGATGTTCGGAGGATTTTCTGACCCGAAATAATCCAAACGAAATGACTACCACCGATTTTTGGAAGACGGGCGAAGACCTTCAGAAAGGAATTGATGCAGCTTACCGCCCGCTTCGCTTCAACGGTGTTTATTCGCGCTGGCTGCACATACTTTATGTTTCACGCTCCGACGAGGGCTACAGCGATTCGCCTAATCCTTATTTTCAGTCGTATTCAAACTTTCTGACCAAGAATTACAACGACGATTCGGCCGAGGCAGTTCTTTATACCTGGCTCGATTTGTACAAAGGCATTTTCTGGGCCAATCAGGTAATCGACAATAGTGTTAACATTGATATGGACGAAGATTTGAAAAAACGCATTCAGGGCGAAGCTTATTTTCTGCGCGGGTTGCACTTTTTCAATATTGCCGCAGTATATGGTCGCGGACCACTTACGCTCACAGCTTTTGCTGGTGAAGGAACACCCGAAATTGCCGAACAACCACGGTTGTACGAACAGGCGCGCAAAGACTTCGACGAAGCCATTAAGCGACTTCCACCCTACTACAGCGAACTGAAAAATCTGGGTCGCGCCACAGAAGGTGCAGCACGCGGGATGCGCATAAAAGTGCTTATGCAGGAACGCAACTGGGCTGAAGCTGAAATTGAATGTCGCGCGCTCTTTGCAATGAAAAACAGCGGTGGACAACCACTTTATTCGTTGGTAAATAATTATAAAGATAATTTTTCGCAGGCTGGCGACAATAATTCCGAGTCGGTTTTCGAAGTGCAGTTTGCACCCGGATTGCAATCGGGTGTGGAAGTGGGTTGCAATCGCGCCAAATTTATGGGTATTGCAGCCGATGGTCTTTCGTGGGCCGATGCTTATCCGCGCAAATCGCTTTACGATGAGTTTCTGCTCGAAAAAACGCTTACTAATCAGCCCGATCCTCGTCTGAAACATACGCTTGCTTATTACGACGCCACCAAACCCAACGAAACATTCTACGGCAAAACATGGGATGGTATGGGATTGAACCGCAACATGGTTTACTGGAAAAAGTACACCAATTACGAAACAGCCACTGTGGAAGACTATAATTCAGGAATTAATTTCCGCGTAGTGCGTTTGGCAGATATTTATCTGCTTTATGCCGAAGCACTGAACGAACTTAACCGTACTACCGAAGCCTACGAATACATCAACAAAGTGCGTCGCCGTGTGGGAATGCCCGATCTTGAAAATTCCACAGTTTTTACAGGCATTGGTAACGATAAGGAAAAAATGAAATGGCAGATAATGCACGAAAGAACCTGCGAACTGGGTGGCGAATCGACCCGTTGGTTCGACCTTGAGCGCTGGAGAATGTTCGAAAACCTTGCGAATGTGGCCTGGCTCAAAAATCGCGATGCCGATTTTAATAATTTCATTATCGGTACTACACAACGTTTTCCAATTCCGTATCGCGAAGTTGTATTGGTGCCTATCGAACAAAATTATGGTTATTAATTAAATAAATAATAATAAAGAAGCATGAAATCGTCATTTATCCGCATATCAATCAGCTTGTTATCTTTCGTTGTAATAGCTGTATCCTGTTCCGAAAAACCGGAAGACATCCTGATTTGGAACGATCCGCCTACAACGGCCGATACACTTTATCAAAATCCTGTTTTTCAACCCGATTTGGCCGACCCCACAGTGGTTCGCGCTGCCGATGGTGCATTCTATGCCTATGGTACCGAAAACAACTGGAGTGCAGGCATTCATCGCATGGTTCCCATTCTGAAATCGAAAGATTTGGTTAACTGGGAATATGTGACCGATGCATTTGTAGCCCGTCCTTCGTGGAAAAATGAAGGAGGCATCTGGGCTCCCGATGTCACTTTTGTAAACAGCAAATACTACATGTATTACAGCATTTCCACCTGGGGCGACTCGAACCCCGGAATTGGATTAGCCATTTCCGATCTTCCTTACGGCCCGTTTGTCGATCAGGGAAAAGTATTCGATTCAAAGTCGATAGGTGTAAACAACAGTATTGACCCGTATTTTATTCAAACAGGAACTGGCCGTAATAAAAAATCGTATCTGTTCTGGGGCAGTTTTCAGGGCATATACGGCATTGAACTCAGCGCCGACCTGAAAACTCCGGTGGGCAATAAATTCAAAATTGCAAACAGCAACTTCGAAGCCACTTATATTCTCGAACGCGAAGGAAAATTCTATTTCTTTGGCTCGCTGGGTTCGTGCTGCGAAGGAGCCGACAGCCGCTACCGTTTAGGAGTAGCTGTAGCTACAAGCATTACCGGCCCTTATCTGGATAAAGAAGGTAATTCGATAAACGAGGTTGGCCGGGAAGGCACTTTGTTTCTTAGCGGTGACAGAGAATGGGGCTGGGTTGGTCCGGGGCACAATGCCGAAATTGTGACCGACGATAATGGCAACGACTTTATTCTGTATCACGCCATTGATGTGCGAAATCCATATCTGGCAGGCGGTGCAACACGTCGTCCGCTTATGATCGATAAAATTTCGTGGGTAGATGGATGGCCCAAAATTAAAGATGGACTTCCAAGCAAAACTTTACAGGCAGCTCCCTATTTCGAGAGAAATTAAAGAAAAAAAGGTATAAAAAAGGTATAAAAAAGAATAGTGTTGTGTAGTTACAAAAAAAAGAAATTATGCGCTTGAAATCAATTTACATTATTGTGCTGGCTTTGGCCTGTATCACAGGGTTATTTGCACAAAAAGCAAATCAGAATAAGTCCGGAATGTATCAGAATCCCGTTTTCACCCCCGACTTTGCAGACCCGACAGTGATTAAAGCCGGCGATGGCTGGTATTATGCTTACGGCACTGAAAACACATGGACCGATGGCGTGCATCATATTGTGCCCATTATCAAATCAAAAAATCTGACCGATTGGCAATTTGTGGCAGATGCCTTTAAATCGCGCCCTAACTGGAAAAGCAAAGGTGGCATCTGGGCTCCGGATGTTACATTTCTGAACGGTAAGTATCTGATGTATTACAGTTTCTCAACATGGGGCGATCCGAATCCGGGTATAGGTCTGGCTGTTGCCAACAAACCCGAAGGCCCGTTTGTCGATCAGGGAAAAGTGTTCGATTCGAAGTCGATTGGTGTGGCAAATAGCATCGATCCGTATTTTATACAGGTTAAAACGAAGAAAAAAATCACAAACTACATTTTCTGGGGAAGTTTTCACGGAATTTTCGGAGTGGAACTTAACGACGACCTGAAAAGTGTAAAAGGCGAAAAGTTTCAGATTGCCAACAATGCATTCGAGGCTGTCTACATCAAAGAGCGCAAAGGTAAATTTTATTCCTTTGGCTCACTTGGTAGCTGTTGCGATGGTGCAAACAGTCAGTATCGTGTGGCAGTGGCAATGGCCGACGACATCAAAGGCCCGTACAAAGATAAAAATGGTATCAGCATTCTTACTCCTGGCGCTGAAGGTTCGCTACTGATAGCAGGTAGTAAAGCCGAAGGTTGGGTTGGCCCGGGTCATAACTCAAAGATTATTACGGATAACAAAGGAAACGATTACATGTTTTATCATGCCATCGATATAAAAAACCCGCACTTACCCGGAGGAGCCACACGCCGGCCCATGATGCTAGACAAACTAAAATGGGTTAAAAACTGGCCTGAAATTCAGGGACAGAAACCGTGTCTGGAACCTCAAAGAAAACCAAAAATCAAAAAATAAATTTCTCACAATTATTAATTCTTAAAACTCAAAGAAAAATGAAAAAATCTACTCTTTTTTTCGCAGCAATGTTTGCTTTTATTACAGCAAACGCACAGTTTACAGAATTTGACGCCACATTCGATTTGCAACATGCAGATATTGTGGCAGTGGATATCGACAATGATGGTGATCTGGACATTATCGTGAGTGGCGAAGGTGGTGGAGTCGCTAAAAGTGCGATTTTCATCAACAACGCAGGTACTTATACACTTCAGGGAAGCGAAAGCGTTATTACTCCGGGACATTTTGCCGATATAAAAATGGGTGACATTGATGGAGATGGCGATTTGGATGCAATTTTCAACGGAAACAGCAATGCCGACATGGGCAAAGGGATTGCCCTGAACGATGGCACCGGTATTTTCACACGCTCTACACTGGATGTAACAGGAGCCACTATTTCGTGTGGTTTTGCCGATTTCAACAACGATGGATTGATCGATTATTATGTGATCGGCAATCATGCAGACAATATCGGAACACTATTTTTTCAAAATACAGATGGATCATTTACAAAAGATCAGTCGTCGTTTGAAGGGACAAATTTTGTGGATGCCGATGTATCTTTGGTCGACTTCAACAACGACGGTTATATCGATATGTTTATCAGTGCCTGGGATGACAATGGAAAATCGCGTTATTCCTCAGTACTTACCAACGATGGATTTGGACGATTTGCAGTAATGGCTCAGCCAAATGTGATTCGTAAAGGTTACGGAAGCTCTGTTTGGGGCGATGTAGATGGCGATGGTTTTATGGATTTATTGCTCAATGGTGATGGTGGCGCTGATGGCGAAGCAAGCTCCGATATTTTCCGTCTTTATCGAAACAATGGAGGTTCGCTTGAAGCCAAAGCCAGTTTCAACGATTACCGTCAGATAAGTGTGGGTGATGGTGCTCGGCTCCTGGACTGGGATAATGATGGCGATCTGGACATTATCCTCACAGGTTGGAGTGGATCAAAAGGACGACAGGTAACAATGCTTTTCGAATGTACAAATCCTGCCACATTCACATACACCGAACATGAACTAAGCAACACTGCATTTCCGGGAGTATCGGAGAGCAGCATTGAAACAGCCGATTTAAACAATGATGGAAAAATTGACCTCCTGATTACAGGTTACAATGGCGATCAGGCTTCGCAGGTTGGAAAATTCAACCGTAACATTTGCGGCTATTATCTGAATCAATCGACTATAGCAAATACAAAACCGACTGCTCCCACAACATTGGCACACGAAATAACAAAATCGGGCGACGAAACCCTGGTTACATTCACATGGGCAGCAGCCACCGACGCACAAACACCACAAAAAGCGCTCACATACAACATGGCGCTGAAAAACACCAGCACAGGTAAATGGTTTTACAATCCAATGGCTGTAACAAGTGGCGAAACCAGCGGTTGGAGAATGCTAAGTGCACATGGAAATGTGTTTGGCAACAAACGTTGGGAAGTATATAACCTTCCTGAAGGTAATTACGAGTGGACAGTTCAGGCCATCGACGCTAACTTTATGGGAGGTAGTTTTGCACAAACAAAAACTTTCACAATTTCTGCTACCAGGTTGAACAAACTAATTTCCGGCGTTTCTGTTTCGGGGTTCGATCAAAAAATAAGTGTACGAAACAGTACATCGGATATGCTGAATATTCGCGTGTATGATCTTGCAGGCGCATTAATTGAAGAAACAAATTCAAATTCGGATGTGAATATTTCAGTCAACAAAGGTATTTATCTGGTACATATTTCAAAAGGTATTGAAAAGATTGTACAAAAAGTAGTGTTGTAGATTAACTTCAAAACAGGCGTTTCAGAAGTGATTTTGAAATGCTTGTTTTATTCCTTTTAAAAAAAAAGAATATGATAAAAGAAAAAAAGTGCCGGAAAAAAGGGTTTTTAAAGACCCTTATCTATTCTGTGAGCATTCTTGTCACACTGTCGGGTTGCACCGAGAAAATTAAAATCAGCAATCCCCTGAACGTGGCTATGGGCGATCCATATGTATTGCGGGCATCCGATGGTAAATATTATATGTATGGAACCGATGAAACGGGGAATATTACCGGTTTTGGCGCATATTCGTCATCAAATTTGAACGATTGGAAGTACGAAGGTCAGGTATATAAAGGAAATCAAACAGGCTCGTGGACACTCAAAAACTTTTGGGCACCCGAGGTTTATGAGGAAAATGGTAAATTTTATATGTTTTTCAGTGCCGACTGGCGTCACAACCCAAACAACGAACTCGAAAACTTTCGGATTGGCGTGGCTGTCTCCGATAAACCTACAGGGCCATTTATAGATCTCTCGGACAAACCGCTATTCGACCCCGGATATCCTGTGATCGATGCCAACATCATGAAACACAACAGAAAATACTATATATACTATTCGCGTTGCTGTTACAAAAACCCAGTGGAAAGTGAAATTGCCGATTGGGCCAGAGCAAACAATTTATTCGAAGAAATTGAAGAGAGTTGGATTTATGGTGTGGAAATTGCAGCCGATTTCAGCCGAATTATCGGAGAACCACAGCTCTTACTTCAACCTCCAAAATCGATGAATGACAAACAGACTGAATGGGAAAGTCGTTCGGTGACATCGGCCGAAGTGAATCGTCGCTGGACAGAAGGATCATATGCATTTACACACGGCAATAAGATTTACATGATGTATTCGGCCAACTTCTACGGAGGCGAAAACTATGCTGTGGGTTACGCTACTGCCGAGCACCCTTTGGGACCATTTGTAAAAGCTGAAAACAATCCTGTGCTGGAGAAAAACACACAAAAAGGAGGCATTGTAACCGGCACCGGACATAACAGTCTGGTGAAGGATGAAAAAGGCCGGATGTATTGCGTGTATCACGGTCGAACAAGCAATACCGGTAAAAAACGTGTGGTGTTTATCGACAAAATGAAGATCGATGACAATGGCTTGTTAATAGTGGAAGGGCCAACAACAAAACATTAATCTGAAAATTCAATTCAAACTTATTTCAGTGAGGGCTGTGTCAAGAAGAACATTTTGACGTAGCCCTTTTTCAAAACTTTTGCAGATATTCGGACAAATTCACTTCCCTTTCTAAATCAAGCTTTTTTCGAATACGGTAACGATTGGTTTCGATACTGCGCACCGACATATTGAGCAGCGGGGCCATATCTTTCGACGATAGTCCCATTTTGATATACGCACATATTTTCTTGTCGGTAATATTCAGATCGGGGTACGATTCGCCAAGCCGACGAAGATAATTCTCGTATACCAGATCAAAGTTTTCTTCAAATTTTTTCCAGTTATCGTCATTCTGAATATTCTGGCGTATGTTTCGTTCCACATTAGCCAGCCGCTTAACAACCACCTTAAGGTCCGTGTTTCGTTGAATGTCTTCCGTAGTTTTGTTGATGGTCTCCACAATTTCGAGCAGTATTTCGTTTTTACGAATCAGGTTCATAGTTGAACTCGCAAGCTCCTGCGATTTATGCCTGAGTTCATATTGCAATTGCTGATTTTTGAGTTCTTTAATTTCGCGTTTTTTGGCTTGTGTTTCTTCGTCAAATATTTTCTTTTGCTCCTGCATTTCCTTTTCTTTAATTTTCTTCATCTCGGCAGCACCTTTACCCGAACGATAATTGATAAAGACAATCAAAAGTATCAGAATTACAATTCCCCAAATGATATAAATGCCAAAAGCCAGCTGAGTTTCGTACCAGGCCGGAAGAATCTCAAAATCTAAAAATATCACAGCCTCTCTGAAATCGAGCATATCGCGGGCTTTTAGTTTGAAAACATACTTTCCCCGTGGCAACTGATTGTACTCTTTGAACGAATTAAAAGAATAGTCCGACCAGTTTTGATCGTATCCTTCGAGTTTAAAAGAGTATTCAATTAATCCTTCATTGCGATATTCCGGTGCATTAAAATCGAATCTGACATTGTTGAAATTTGCCTTCAACTCTATGTCCTGATCGAAATTATAAAGCACAATTTTTCTTTCCTGAAGCGCATCTTTATCATTCAGAGCCGTAATCGAAGTCATTAAAACCCTAAAGGTATGATTCATTTCTTTGAGAGGTCCGGTATAAATCCGGCTAAACCCATCTTCGGTGGCAAGCAGTAGCTTTTCGTTTTCAATGAAATTAAAATGTTCGAAGCCTATCAGAATTTTAGGTTGTAACATACGATAAGTAAGCGAGTCCATTTCATATGTATTATCTGCCTTTTTACGGGCCAAACCCACAAACCGCCCCGACACACACCACACATCTCCCGAAGGGCTCTCGTGCAGACGCATATAACTCGGATCGGAGGCAAAAAGGCTATTCCATTTAGTATTTTCCTCCATTTTATCGAGTTTGTTATTATATGAAAAGAATCCACGTTCGGACGAAAAAACTATTTCACCCGCCACTTTGAACATAGTATTATTTCGAATTGCCGGTAGACCTTTGCTTTCGTCGAAAAGCACCACCTTGGTAATGCTATCCTTAGCTTCGTTCAGAGTCAGGCGAAAAAGACCCTTTTGCCAATGACTCAACCAGATAGACCCATCTGAATCTTCTTCGAAAAGCGGACTGGATTCTTTAAAACTACCTTTGAGAAAATGTGAAAACTTCCACTTACCCTCTGTTTTCTTTAAAATAAAAAGCCCCTGATACGAACAACCCAAAATCATATCCGGATGTTGACTAAGGTTTTTAAAATTCCAGGTTCCGGGCAAGCCCTCAATACGTTCTACCCTATCGGCATGAATAATAAATGCGCCCTGATCGTCGCCACAAAACAGAGTGTTGTCAATCTCACTAAGGCTCCAAACCTGACCTTCCATGCCTCTTATCATATTAATTTGCAGGGGCATAGGATTATTATCGATTGGATAACTACTTGAATATAAACCCTGATTGGTTCCAAAATATATTTTGTTTCCTTTGATTAATGAAGTATAACCGGCTCCGTATAGATTATTGTTTCCGAAGATATTGGTCACCGGACTATTCAGTAACACATAATCAATCCCTTTGTCGAGTCCGAGCCACAGGTTCTGCGTATTATCAAATGCCACGCTCAGAACCGTATTGTTTTGCAATCCCGAGAATATGTTTACAAACATTGTACTTTCATCCCTCAAGTCCTGAATCGCAATACCACGTTGTACGGTTCCGTAAACCACTTTATCGCCATTTGTGGCAGCACAAAATACCTGATTCGATTTCAGAAAATCATCAATTCCCGTTGCAAAATTAGCGACGGTGACTCCATCGTACAAATATACCCCATCGAAAGCAGTCACTATCAGTACTTTGTTTTTTGATAATGGCAGCAACGAAACAACTTTCTTATTCAGCAATATTTCAGACCCTGACACTCTCACAAACATCGAACCGTTGAGCATAAACAATCCCGCCTCTTTCGAAGATACAAACAATATATTGTGTAAAACTGCTGAGGCATCGATCATATATTCAAACGAAAGCGCCTGAGCGTTTTTTCCATCGTATTTGTAGATGGTCTTTTCGCCCTGAAAATATACAAGTCCGCTATCGATATGGATATTGAATAATACATTTGACCCCAAAGCCGAAATGCCAAGCTCCTCCGAAAGCGAATAATACTCCATCGAACCAATAGCACTTCGCTTGTAATATCCAAATTCGTTGAAAGTGGAGGCATAAAAACGACTCTTTCCATCAAAAACCAGCGATCGGACATTCGTGCCATTTCGGATAGGAGTAGTTTCCCAGTTTTTCCCATCGTACATCAACATTCCATCGTTATTGGCAAAGTACATAATATTATTATTGTCCTGTGTGATGGCCCAGTTTTGAGTACCCGATTTATAGTCCTTTCGGGTGAAATTCCGAACCATTGGATGTATGGCAAATAACATTGTGGGAACTATCCCGCAAATCATCACAAATAACTTACGTTTCATAATTCAAAATTTACTCATTTTATAACTCATCGTTGCTAAAACACATTCAATATTAATATAAAATGATGAGCTGTTGACCTAACTGAAATATGTTTTAAAGCATGAAAATACCTATATCGCTGTATTACATGTATTTATAAATTACACTGCTGAGGTTTTGCGTAGTGAAATAACATTTTATTTGAATTAATGTGTGGGAAATTATTAGGTCTTTAAAACGGGAAGCAATACCTTTGAAAAACTCAAAATCCCGAAAATCGGAATTTTTTAATCTTTAAATTTAAAATATAAATCGTATGAAGAAAATTACTTTTTTATTTTTCCTAATGGTTGCGATAGCAACTTCCGGAACTGTGGCAAATGCTCAGGCATCTGCTTATTGTCAAACTCCTTCGGGTCATTTAAACGATGCCAATTTTGGAGATGTGAGTTCACACATACTTTTAACTATCACAAATATTGATGCCAACAACATCAGTGTGAAAGTTGAACCAAGAGAGGGAGGAAAAGCCATTGACTTTCTAGAGGTAAACGCTTCAGGTGCTGCTGCAGTTACTGTTGGAACCGATGAAGGATCAATTCTCCCTGAATACAATGCTACTATTAATTATGCAACAGCCCCCGAAAATGTAACTTTACAAATTCTATGGAGTAATCCTGAATGGGGTGGTCGCTGGATGATCGATGGTCTTACAGTTCCATTTTTAGCAACATGCGGCTCAGGCGAAGCCGATGAAGAAGCTCCTACAGCTTTTACCGCCACAAAAGGAAATGTGCTTTCGACAAGTGTCGAACTATTACTGAATGCTACCGACAATTCAGGATCGGTACAATATTCAATTTCTTACGGCGCTGGTCCTACAGTTGTAAACGCCACAGGTACTTCAGCTACTCAAAAGTCGATTATTGTGAGTGGCTTAGCCCCTTTAACAGAATATACATTCAGCGTTGAGGCTAAAGATGCGGCCGGAAATGCAGCTGCCAATAATCCACAAATTGTAACCGCTACTACAACTGCCGGACTGACAACCTCAGCGCCGACTCCTCCAACTTACCAATCAGGTAAAGTAATCTCCATTTTCAGCGATGCATTTACAAGCCTGACCGGCACGAACTTTAATCCGGGCTGGGGACAGGCTACAGTACAATCGATCATTCAGGTGGGAGTAGATAATGTATTGAAATATAGCAACTTCAACTATCAGGGAACTGAGTTTACACATGTTTTCCCTATAGCTACCGGCATGGACTTTCTGCATATTGATGTGTGGACAGAAACCGAAACAAAAGTGGATGTATTCCCTATTTGCTGGAATGGTACAGGAAACGAACCTGAAAAATTCAAATCGCTCAATTTCGGTTCAGCTGATCATGGCGTATGGAAAAGTTTCGATATTCCTCTGACCGATTTCACGTCTCAGGGTCTGACAATGACCGACGTATATCAATTGAAACTTGTAGGAACAGGTGGAAAAACTGTTTATTTCGACAATATTTATTTGTATGATTCGTCGACTGACGTGGATAGTGAAGCACCAACAGGTTTCACTGCTACAAAAGGCAACGTAACTGCTTTTGATGTGGAATTATTGCTGAATGCTACCGACAATTCAGGATCTGTAGTATACGAAATATCTTATGGTTCAGATCCTACTGTGTTAAGCACATCCGGATTATCTGGTGTTGAAAAATCGTACACTGTAACAGGATTGAATGGCTCAACAGAATATTCGTTCTCAATTACAGCAAAAGACGCTACCGGAAATACAGCAACAAACAGCCCGATTGTAGTTACTGCAACCACTCTGGCCTCAATTCCTGCAGCACCAACTCCACTTGTAAGTGCCGAAAAAGTTGTTTCGGTATACAGTGATACCTACACCAATCTTCCAGCCGAATTACAAAACTGGTATGCTAACACATTCTCAACTGTTTCATTGAATGGCAACGCTGCTTTGAAAAACACAAGTGCTTGTTGCTTTGGATATAATTTCAATGGTGGAGCTATCAATATTACCGGAATGACCAAACTGCATGTGGATATTTATCCTGAAACCCTGGCTTCAATGACAATGGGAATTACCGGAGGTGGAGAATTCAAGAAATCAAATATAGCACTGACAGCCAATCAGTGGAATTCAATTGATATTACTCTTTCTGAACTGACAGGAGCAAACTTAGCAAGCGTAGCTCAGGTTGGATTCTGGGATTTGAACGGTACTTTCTATCTGGACAATCTGTATTTCTTCAATGACACTTCTACTGGTCTGAATGATACAGAAAAAGGAAATAAAATCAGCTTATACCCTAATCCTGTAAAAGATATGCTCACCATCGCTGCTCAATCGGACATTAAAGAAGTAGTTGTTCGCAATTTGGTGGGACAAACAGTGATGAATGTTTCGGTAAACGGATTTGAAAAATCGGTTGACATGAGTTCGGTAGCTGCCGGAAATTATTTTGTAACTGTAAAAATGGCCAATGGTCAGGTTTCAACTCAAAAGTTTGTAAAACAATAATAATCAACCGTATCAGTCTGCTGTAGTTTTACAGCAGACTGATACAATTTAAAATCAATTACGCGTATGAAAAAAATTACTCAGATTCTTTCCATGGCCACAGCCCTCCTTTTCGCAGGAAGCATGGTGGTTTCGGCTCAGCCAACCACATCGGCCCCAACACCTTCTGTTGATGCAGCAAGAGTTGTATCGGTTTTCAGCAATGCCTATACAAATGTAGCTGGTACAAATTATTTCCCAAACTGGGGACAGACAACTACTTACGAAGCCGTTACAGTAGGAGCTTCGGACAATGTGATTAAATATGCAAATATGAATTATCAGGGTATCCAGTTTGGTAGTACTCAGGATATTTCAGCGATGAAGTATTTACATATTGATATCTGGACAAACGATGCAAATGCCGCTACTTTCCCTGTTACATTAATCTGGGGAGCTGAAAAAACAATAACAAAAACGGTTGCAACTAACGGAACATGGACTTCACTCGACATTCCACTGTCTGAATTTACAGGTGCAGTGCTTACCAATGCCATACAATTTAAATTCCAGTCGAATGAGTGGTTTACACTTGGCGCAGCAGGAAGTTCTTCAAAATATACAACTATTTATCTTGACAATCTGTACTTCTGGACAGATGTAGCTCCTGCTCTTACAGTTTCAGCTAATTCATTAACTATCAATCAACCGGCCAACAGCACAAAAACCTTCGATATCACAACATCGGGTAGTTGGACTGTGACCAGTAACCAAAGCTGGTTGACAGCAAGCAGTGCAGCCGGAACCGGAAATGCAACGATTACTCTTACAGCACAGGAAAACCCTGCGTACATCACAAGGTCAGCTACAGTAACAGTAACAGGTGGTAGTACAACCAAAAACATTACTGTTACTCAATCTTCTCTGATACCTGCAAGTGCACCTGTTCCAAATAAACCGTCAACATCTGTAAAATCAATTTACAGCGATACATATTCGCCCGCAGTAACAGTCACTGCCTTTGACAACTGGTGGGATATGATTATTACTGACTGTACTTTTTCAACAGGTGACAATGGTAAAATAATGAAAACTACTGCTGGAGGCAATTGTGGTAGTCCTACTTTTAATGGCACACCGCTGAATGTAACCGATATGACACAGATTCATGTTGACGTATTCCCAACAAGTGCAATGGACATCGGACTCAAACTTGTGACTGTTGCAAATGGCGAATCTGCAGGGTGGGTTTCACTCGGAACTCTTACACCACTTCAATGGAATAGCATCAGTATTCCGCTGAGTTCATTTGCAATGACAGCAAAAACTGACGTCAAACAAGTTGGATTTGTGACAACCAATAGCTTTGGTACTTTTTATATGGACAATCTCTATTTCCACTCAAACACAACCTCATTAAACAACACTAAAGCTGATAAATCAACTTTGGTATATCCTACAACTGTATTGAATATCCTGAATATTGAATCGAACGATGAAATAAATCAGGTAATTGTTTACGATTTGGTTGGTCAGGCTGTAAAATCTCAGACAGGTTCATTAAACTCAATTGATTTGAGTAACCTTTCAAAAGGAAACTATCTGGTAAATATCAGTATGAAAAACGGACTTGTTTCTACTCATAAAATTGTAAAACTATAATTCTTTTATTTATCAGGGCATGAGGCTGTTTCATGCAATCATGCCCTGATATTATTTTCCATTCTCCCTCATAAAAACAAAATGAAAAAACTCAACACAACATTTTCTCTCGTATTATTCATTTGTCTAATGATACTATCGGGCTTACAGGCTCAGGTAGTAAATGTGGGAAGTGGAAGTTATACCAAAACATTTCCAGGCACCGATGCAGCCGGACGAAATGGTTTCCCCTCGGGCACTCCGCAACTGAGTGGCGCTGCTGCAGGAAAACCTGTACCCACAAACGACTGGTGGTCGAAACTCGTGAAAGAAAATCATGCCGATAATCTTTTCAATTATCCTTTTACACTCAAAACTGTAAACGACGGCTTGGTGGTAAGCTATATTCCACGCGGTGTAATTGACGATCAGCTTCCTGTAGTGGTTGGAGTTTCAAATTTGGCTACTACAAAAGCAACCGTGTCCGATTTTTCGGATTGGACAGTAACCATGAACTGGAACGATGGCACGCGCAATTTTGAAGCAAGCTCGGGTATCGGAATGCCTTTTCTGTATTTTACAAAAGGAAACAGCGATGTGGCTCAGGTTAAGGTAAATCTCGGAACTGTGACCGTAAGTAACGAAATGCTGATAGTGGAAAATGCCCGCAATGGTGCCGACTTTGCCATTTATGCACCTGCAGGAAGCACATGGACCAAAAACGGAACAACTTATACTTCCACGCTGAACGGAAAAAATTATTGGTCGCTCGCCTTTATCCCACTTACAGCCAGCAATGTAGCCACAGTAGCAAACGAATATAAAAAATACGCATATGTTTTTCCTGTAAAAACAACAGCTGCTTATACTTACAACGAATCTACCGCTGTAGTACGCACCGATTTCACTGTTGAAACTGTAGTAAAAGAAGGAACAGCAAATAAAATGTTGCTCGGACTGCTTCCGCATCAATGGGCCAATCTGGCTGCAAACTCTGCCCAGCCCGACAAATACAGCTATGCAACCATTCGTGGCGAGCTGAAGACCCTCGAAGGAAATTCATTTTCAGTCGAAAACAAATTCAAAGGTATTTTACCCACTTTGCCTTATGTAAATAATTACAGCGAAGGATTTAATCCCGCTGCACTCAACGAAAAAGTGACAGCCCTCGAAAACGATGGACTGGCACTCTGGACCGATTCATACAACGAAGGGCAGGTAATGAACCGCCTTATTCAGACTGCCCGCATTGCACACGAAACAGGTAATTTTACAGCCCGCGACAAAATGCTCGCCACTGTAAAGGATCGACTCGAAAACTGGCTGAAAGCTGAAACGGGCGAAAAAGCATTTCTTTTTTATTACAATTCCACCTGGTCGGCATTGCTTGGATATCCGGCCGGTCATGGTCAGGACAACAACATCAACGACCACCATTTTCATTGGGGATATTTTATTCATGCTGCCTCTTTTGTGGAACAGTTTCAACCCGGTTGGGCAGCTCAGTTTGGCGACATGATAAACCTTCTGGTGCGCGATGCTGCTACAACCGACCGAAACGATACAATGTTCCCTTATATTCGCAATTTTAGTCCGTATGCCGGACACAGTTGGGCAAATGGTTTTGCCACATTCCCGCAGGGAAACGATCAGGAATCAACTTCCGAAAGTATGCAGTTCAACTCTTCGCTCATTCACTGGGGAACAATTACCGGAAACAAAGCCATCCGCGATTTGGGAATTTACCTTTACACCACAGAGCAAACTGCCATTGAAGAATACTGGCTCGATGTGTATGACCGCAATTTCCCGACATCGCAACAATACAGCCTTGTATCGCGCGTCTGGGGAAATAATTTCGACAACGGTACTTTCTGGACCAGCGACATTGCAGCTTCGTACGGCATCGAACTTTATCCCATTCATGGCGGATCGCTTTATCTCGGTCACAACACCGCTTACGCTGCCAAACTCTGGAACGAAATAAAAGCCAACACGGGCATTATGAGCAATCAGGCCAACGACAATCTTTGGCACGATGTAATGTGGGAATATGCTGCCTTTACAAATCCGGCCGAAGCCATTTCGCTTTACAACTCATATCCAAACCGATCACTGAAATTCGGCATTTCGGATGCTCAGACTTATCATTGGTTACATGCTATGAATGCTTTGGGTCAGGTGGTGGCTAATGTAACAGCCGATTATCCGATTTCAGCCGTATTCTCAAAAAACGGAGAGAAAACCTATGTGGCTCATAATTACGGAACAAGCGCAACCACTGTAAACTTCTCCGATGGATATCAATTGTCGGTTCCTGCCGGAAAAATGAAAACCAGCAGAGATATAAGCGTAAAAGGAAATCTTACAAGCAGTTTCGATCAGGCTGCAGCCGGTGGAAGCGTGGAATTGCAAGTCAATATTACCGAAGGTACACCTACAAAAGTGGAATTTATGAATGGTTCTGCTTCCGTGGGAACGGTAAATGCTGCTCCCTATAAAATTGATGCCACGCAGTTGAGCATTGGTGTTCACAGTTTTTATGCCCGCATTTACGAAGGCGAAAAATTCAATACCACCAACAGTGTAAATGTGACTGTGGGCAATCAACTTCCTTACGGTGGATCGGTTTGGACAATTCCGGGAACCATTGAGCCCGGCAAATACGATATTTTTGAAGGAGGAAAAGGCCAAAACATCAGTTATTTCGATCTTTCGCCCGAAAACAAAGGCGATTTCAGAATGGATGAATCGGTGGATGCGGCGCTTCTCACTTCCGAAGGCGCTACTATTGGCTGGATTGATGCAGGTGAATGGGTAACCTACAGCATTCAGGTGGCCGAAAATGGCTTATATTCAATGGCTTTCCGCTACGCATCGGGAAATACAGCCGGAGGTGGACCATTCGGCCTCGAAATTGACAATCAAGTAGTTATTTCAAACATTACGGTTCCTTCCACTTCGTCCAATTCATGGAATGTGTGGGCAACCAAAACCGTAAACGACATTCCGTTGACAGATGGAAATCATATTCTGAAAATTAAATTCTCGGCCGGAGAATTTAATCTCGGAAAACTCACTTTTGCACGCACGGGAAATCTTGCATTCAGTGTTCCCACAGCAAATGCAGGAAACGATATAAAAGTCCTTCTGCCACAAACTACAACCACACTCGATGGCTCGGGCAGTACTGAATCGGCCGGGAAAACGCTGAGTTACGAATGGACACAGATGTACGGACCATCAGCAGCTGTTATTGCAGATGCTCACGTAGCAAAACCAGCCATCAGCAATCTAAAGGAAGGTTTGTACAAATTCCGTCTGAAAGTGAGCAATCCCGACAACCGCAGCCACGAAGATGAAGTATTGGTAATGGTTACAAGCACCGAAAATGTAGCTCCGGCAGTTGCTATCACATCGCCGTCAAATAATGCTGCATTTACTCAGGGTAAAACAGTGACAATCGCAGCCACAGCTTCGGACTTCGATGGAAGCATTCAGAAAGTAGAGTTTTATCAGAATAGCACACTGATTGGAAGCGACGAAACTGCACCTTACAGCATTGAGTGGAATCCGGCAGCAGGTCAATACACGCTCACTGCAAAAGCCACCGATAATCAGGGTGCAATAACTACTTCGGCAACTGTCAATGTGAGTATCGATCCGGCTATGATTTGCACCACTGTATCCAAAGAAGCTACGCAGGGTTCGTTCAGTGTGGGCTACAGAGCCGTTTTCGAAACAGTGGGCAGCAATGTAAATATCACTTTCGAACTGCTCGACGACAAAGCGGGCGTGGTAGCTTATTTATGGAAAAAGTCACCTTTTGGCGAAACACAAATGACTCCGGTAAGCGGAAAAACATTCAGCGCCACACTCGGAGGACTCACTCACGGAACGACCATTAGTTATGCATGTAAGTTTGCCTTTGCAGGAGGAATGTCGGTTACAAAATACTTCGACTATGTGGTGGGCTCAAATTGCGATGCCACAGCGGTTAAAAAAGTCGTTTCCACCGAACCGTTTTTCTATCCGAATCCGGTACAGGACATGTTACGCCTTGAAACCGGTCACAACGAAACATCCCTGAATATTTACGATATCATCGGACATAAAGTATTTTCAGGAATTGTTCCGGCATCGTTCAATCTGAATGTAAGCCATTTCAAACCGGGCATTTACTTTATTGTGGCCGAAATCAAAGATAAAATTCTGAAAGGAAAAATTATAAAGAATTAATCATACAAAAATTTCAAATGAAAAAAGTATTGACAGGAATTTGTCTGATGATGAGCATTACGCTTGCGCAGGCGCAGGAATACAAATTGGTGTGGGAAGATAATTTCGACAGTCAGGCACTTAATACAAAAATATGGACTGCCGAAAACAATGCCAAAGGTGGTGGAAACGCTGAAATGCAGTACTACACACCTAAAAACATCTCGTTCGAGAAACATAAAAACGGCGAAAATACCTTGGTTCTCAACGCAACGAGAGGTCGTTACAAAAACCGTCCGGCCAGTTCGGCACGCATCAACACGAGCGGCAAACTGACGGTGAAGTACGGAAGAATTGATGTGCGGGTGCATGTGCCCAAAACTGCCAACGGACTGTGGCCTGCATTCTGGATGATGGGCGACGATCATGCTGAAGTGGGCTGGCCACGCTGCGGCGAAATCGACATTGTGGAAATGGGGAATGTGAATGGTATCAAAAGCGGAACTCAGGATCGCTATTTCAACGGTGCCTGTCACTGGGGCGAAAGTTTCAATGGCGGCAAATATCCAAACTTCGGAATGGATGCCACTTCGCCATACTCCATGCAGGAAGGTTTTCACCTTTTCACACTTATCTGGACGCCGGATTCTATCAACATGTATCTCGACAAGGACAAATATCCGGTTGCAAAACCTTATTTCAAATTAGGTATTAAAGGCGATGGTTCGGCCAATCATCCGAGCAGATATTTCCACAAACCATTTCATCTGATTGCCAATCTGGCTGTGGGTGGTCATTTCACCGGACTTGGCTCTCCTTCGAAAAAAGCATGGTGGATTTCGTCGCGCAACAAAAACTTCCGCCAGATTACTGCGCTTCCGCAGGATGGAAGTCCGGCTAAAATGTACATCGATTATGTGCGTATTTATCAGAACGGAACACCGGGCGAAGAACTGAATTTAAACCACTAAGGCACTCAGGGGACTGAGTTTCACAAAGATATTTTACAACAAAACATATACCTTTAAATCAATCACTTTAAAGTAAAAATTATGAGCGACAATATGAAACTATCCGTAAAAGAGAAGATCGGTTATAGTCTGGGCGATACAGCATCGCATTTTGTGTGGGACATGGTGGGCTTTTGGTTATTGTTTTTCTATACCGACATTTACGGTATTTCGGCAGCTGCAGCAGGTACAATAATGCTGATAGCACGTTTTTGGGACATGGCTACCGATCCACTGGTAGGTATTATTTCCGATCGAACACGTTCGCGCTGGGGAAAATTTCGTCCCTATATTCTTTTTACAGCCATTCCGTATGCCGCCCTGGCTATACTCACTTTCACCACTCCAAATCTGGGCGAAACAGGCAAAGTGATTTATGCCGCTGCGACTTACATATTATTGATGACAGCTTACACTTTTATCAATCTCCCCTACTCGGCTCTTGGTGCTGTTATGACCAACGATTCGTACGAGCGTGCCGGCCTAAACTCCTACCGCTTTATTGCAGGTTTTGCCGGACAGTTTGTGGTTACAGGCTTAGCACTGACCTTAGCCAATTTTTTTGGCGATGGCGACAAAGCAAAAGGTTTTCAATATACTGTTCTGCTTTTTGCAGGTCTTAGTCTGATATTCTTTTATATCACCTTTAAAACCACTAAAGAACGTGTTTTACCTCCAAAAGAACAGAAAAATGCCTTGGGTGAAGATTTGCGAAACCTCTTTAAAAACCGTGCATGGATAATACTGGCCATTGTAGGTGTGGTTTCGTTTATCATGTTCGCCATGCAAAATGCAGCCATTGCTTATTATTTTAAATATTATCTTGGTCGTGAGGATAATGTACAGCTTTTCAACGTACTTGGAACTGTGGCGCTGATTGTAGCTTTGCCACTTTCGAAACCATTGGCCAAACGTTTTGGAAATAAAAACGTGTTTATCGGAAGTTCGCTGATTTCGGGTTTGTTCTTTATGCTCATTTATCTGCCCGGCGTCACCGATATGACAACTATTTATGTATTTAATATTATTGCCAAAATGGCCTACGCACCTGCTGTTCCGCTTTTGTGGACCATGATAGCCGACTCAGCCGACTATGGCGAATGGAAAACCGGTCGTCGTGCCACGGGACTTTATTTCTCGGCAGCCGTGTTTGCACAAAAAGCAGGATGGGGGATCGGAGCAGCCATTGCAGGCTGGATTCTGACTATTTCGCACTTTATGCCCAATGTGGAGCAAAGCTCCGAAGCCATTACGGGAATTAAATTGCTCGTTTCGGTCATTCCGGGAATTCTGTATATGTCGTGTGCCATTTTTATGATATTCTATAATATCGATAAAAAAACAACTGACTTGATGAAGAAAGATCTGGAAGCAAAAAGAGCTTTGGAAGTTTAATATTTCCTGAACCACATAGACACATAGAACACATCGTTTTTTTAGAATACAATTTATTCTATGTGTCCTATGTGCCTATGTGGTTATAAAACAATTAACTAACATCCACATAAGACATTCAGTACTTTTTTAAGAATACAATTTATTCTATGTGTCCTATGTGCCTATGTGGTTAAATTACAATATTCTACATTAACTACAAGCCTATGTAGTTAATATAAAAAATCGGACTTTTGAAATAATATACCAATGACTACAAAACAAAAAGTGGAAGGACATTTTGTCCATGTTGATGATGAAAAATATTATGTGATAAAAAACTACGATGCCATGCAACCGTTTTTTATCAGTCTGGCCAGCGATTCAAATCACTGGATGTATATTTCGAGTACAGGCGGATTAACTGCAGGACGAAAAAATCCTGACAATGCACTTTTTCCGTATTATACCGACGACAAAATAAGTGAATCTTTCGAAATCACCGGTAGTAAAACCATTTTTCAGCTAAAAATAAATGGTGAAACCAAACTGTGGGAACCTTTTTCGGAACGTCAGGCGGGCGCGTATCAACTCGAACGAAGCATCGCCAAAAGTACCATTGGAAACAAACTTATTTTTACCGAGAAAAACATCGATTTAGGCCTGACATTCAGCTACAAATGGATGAATGCCGATGATTTTGGCTGGATAAAGAAAAGCTGCCTGACAAACAATGGCAGTCAAAAAGTGGAAATTCTTGTGGTGGATGGACTGCAAAACGTGCTTCCTTCGGGCATCGACAGACTTACGCAAAACACATTTTCCACTTTGGTGGACGGTTATAAAAAAACTGAATTGGTTGAAAATTGTGGCCTGGCACTTTTCCGCATGGAATCAATTTTGGTGGACAGAGCCGAACCGAGTGAATCGCTGCGAGCGAATACTATTTGGAATTACGGACTTGAAAATGTTGCTTTTCTGCTCAGTTCTCGACAACTGACTGCCATCCGCAAAGGCATGAAACCGCAACCCGAAACCGAAGCAAAAGGTGTACGAGGTGCTTTATTTGCCTGTGCTGAAGTAAATCTTGAAGCTAATAATTCCAAAGATTGGTATTTCGTGGCCGAAACGGGTCAGGACATTGCTGCGGTGAATAATCTGATTGATTTTATTGAAAACACCGGAAATATCCCGGAAATTCTCGAAGAAAACGTGCAAAAAGGCACCGAAGCACTGAAGAACATCGTGGCACAGGCCGATGGCATACAGCACACCGCCGACGAAAACGGTATGGCGCGACATTTTGCCAATGTGCTTTTCAACAGTATGCGTGGTGGTATTTACAGCGATAATTATCAGATAAACAGCGATTTTTTCAAAAAACACATTCAGCATTTCAATAAAAAAGTAGCTGATAAACACAATGCTTTTCTGAATTCTTTATCGGGCGAAATTGAATATTCTGAACTCGAAAAACTGGTAACAGCGCAAAATGATCCGCAACTCTACCGTTTGTTTCTGGAATATCTGCCGCTCACTTTTAGTCGCCGTCATGGCGATCCGAGTCGTCCGTGGAATCTGTTCAGCATCAATATTAAAGACGAAAACGGTGACAAACTGCTCTCGTATCAGGGTAACTGGCGCGACATTTTCCAGAACTGGGAAGCGTTGTCGCTTTCGTATCCGGCTTATATCAATGGTATTATTGCCAAATTTCTGAACGCCACTACTGCCGATGGCTACAATCCGTACAAAGTAACGCACGAAGGCATCGAATGGGAAGTTATTGAACCCGAAAATCCATGGTCGAACATTGGTTATTGGGGCGATCATCAGATGATTTATCTCCTGAAATTGCTCGAAGTGGCCGAAAAACATTATCCCGGCAAATTGAATTCGTGGCTCGACAGTGAATTGTTTGCTTATGCCAATGTGCCTTATCGTCTGAAAAGTTATGCTGAAATCGTGGAAAATCCGAAAAACAGCATTCGCTTCGACGATGATTTGCACAATGCCATTGCAAAACTCGAACCTGATTACGGTGCCGATGCAAAGCTCATGCTGAATGCAGATGGAAACGTGATTCTGGCCGGATTCACCGAAAAAATCCTGGCTACATTGCTGGCCAAACTCAACAACTTTATTCCCGAGGCGGGCATTTGGATGAACACACTTCGTCCCGAATGGAACGATGCCAACAACGCATTGGTGGGCACAGGTGCTTCTATGGTGACACTTTATTACATGCGTCGCTTTGTACATTTTATAAAAGATACTTTTGTAAAATCGGAAAAGGAAATCTTTGCGGTGTCGGAAGAGATGCAGGGATTTTTCGAAGGAATTTTTGGCACATTTATTCAGTTTGAGAGTTTGTCCGGCAAAGGTTTCGACAATAAAACACGCCGCGCAATGGCTGATGAACTCGGACTCGCAGGCGAAAAATACCGCAACCGCATTTACAGTGGCTTTAGCGGACAAAAGCGCAATATTTCGAAAACCGATTTGCTGAATTTCCTCGAACTTACACAGGCATTTATCGATCAGTCTATCGAAAAAAACAAACGTCCGGATGGAATGTATCACGCTTACAATCTGGTTAGTTTCGGCGATAACAAACTCGAAATCCGTCATTTGTACGAAATGCTCGAAGGTCAGGTGGCTGTGCTGAGTTCAGGCAAATTGACTGCTGCCGAAGCACTTGAATTGCTCAACGCATTACGAAACAGCGCTTTGTACCGTGCTGATCAGCAAAGCTATATTCTTTATCCCAACAAAAGACTGCCTTCGTTCCTTGAAAAGAATAATATTCCGGCTGAAAAGATTCAGTCCAGCGCATTGTTTACGCAATTGCTTGCAAAAGGAGATAAACGCATTGTCACTACCGATAAAAAGGGAAAATATCATTTCAATGCATCATTCAACAATGCAGGATTTCTGCGCGAAGCATTACAAAAAATACAGAAAGAAGGTATTTATAATGTAAACGAATCGGACGTTCAAACGCTTGAAAATATTTATGAAGAAATATTCGATCATCAATCGTTTACAGGTCGCTCGGGCACTTTTTACAAGTACGAAGGTTTGGGTTGCATTTACTGGCACATGGTGTCGAAACTGCTGCTTACCATAGGCGAGAACATTGGTTGGGCATTGGAACAAAAGGAAGGCAAAGAGCTGATTGATAGCCTGAAAAAACATTACGCCGAGGTAAAAGCGGGCATTGGTGCGCACAAATCTCCTGAAGAATACGGTTCGTTTCCGTTTGACCCTTACTCACATACGCCCACTATGGCCGGTGTACAACAACCGGGCATGACTGGTCAGGTAAAGGAAGACATTATCAGTCGCTTCTTCGAACTGGGAATCAATGTGGAGAATGGATGCATTCGTATTCAGCCCGAAATGCTGAACGCAAGTGAGTTCATTCAGTCAAAAGTTTCAGTAAAAGAGCTTTCGTTCAGTTATTGCTCTGTGCCTTTTTTGTATTTAAAAGATGGAAAGAAGGGCATAGAGTTATTGTACAAATCGGGAAAAAGTGAAATTACAGATTTGTATCAGCTAAATGCTGAAACAAGCGCTGCGATTTTCGCCAGAAGCAATGAAATTGAAAATGTAATTGTACATTTTGATGAATAAAGCAGGTATTTGTACCCGTTTTCTCTCAACATTGTAGTCGGAAAAGACCTGCTGAAATATGTTCTAAAACATTTAGTTTTTTATTTTACTGTCAATCTGACTTTTACGCTTTCAAATTGTTGTATTATTATGAGTTAATGTCAGGTGCTGAATGAGTTTTTGTGAGGTGAAAAATTTCGATAAAAAACCTCAGCACCCTATATTTGCAATGTCGATTATTGAATTTTTATAAATAAATCTGATTCAAAAAAAATTCACATGAATTACTTACAAAAAACATTATTGTTTATCATTCTGTTTATTTCAGCCCAGCTGGTTTCCGCACAGAATATTACGGTAACCGGTGTGGTTATCGGAGCCGACGATAGTTATCCTCTGCCCGGTGTAAATGTGGTGGTGCAGGGTGTCAGCGGACAAGGTACAATTACCGATTTCGATGGCAAATTCAGCATTTCGGTTCCTCAGGGAAAAAGCCTTGTATTCAAATATGTAGGTTACAAGGAAAAAGTAGTAGCGATTCGTTCGGCAGCTCCACTCAACGTGGTTCTCGAATCGGATGCTTTGTTGCTCGACGAAGTGGTGGCCATTGGTTATGGTACTATGAAAAAGAGCGACCTTACAGGCGCAGTAACTTCGATAAAAGCGGATGCTTTGCAAAAAACACCGGCAGCCGGGCTCGATCAGGCTTTGCAGGGTCGTGCTGCAGGGGTTACAGTAAATGCCAACTCGGGACAACCCGGCGCATCGGCTTCTATCCGCATTCGTGGTATTGGTACTGTAAACAACAGCTCTCCAATTTATGTGGTGGATGGTGCGATTGTGAGCGATATTTCGTTCCTGAGCCCGAATGATATTGAATCAACTGAAATTTTGAAGGATGCTTCTGCGACAGCCATTTACGGTTCGCGCGGCGCCAATGGTGTGATTTTGGTAACTACAAAAAAAGGAAAAGAAGGAAAGAGCAATATCTCGTTCAACGCTTATTATGGTATGCAAAACCGCTGGCGTCAGCTCGACCTGATGCAGCGCGACGAATTTGCCGAAACAATTATCTCACTCAACAATCTTGCTTCAGAAAAGAAATTCTATAAAGACAACGGCTTTAATAAGTGGCTTGCTGCTTATCGTTTGGGACGCTCGCCGTATTACCCTGCATTGATTTCCAATTCAAATCCCAATGGAATGGATTATTCAACCGTTGAAACCGACTGGCAGGACGAAGTTTTTCAGGAAAATGCAGCCATTCAAAATTATCACCTTTCGATAGATGGTGGAAACGACAAAGACCGCTTTGCCATTAGCGGAAGCTATTTTAATCAGGATGGAACCATTATGGGTTCGAATTTTGAACGCTTCACACTGCGTCTGAACAGTTCGCACAAAGTACGCAGCTGGTTGAAAATCGGCGAAAACCTTTCGTTTATGTCGTCAACAGGCCGTAATGCCATGAACAACAATTCAAGTCCCGGTGCCTCCATTCTTTCTGCCGCTCTTGCTATGGCACCCTGGGATCCGACTCATTATCCTGCAGGTACAAAAAATCTGGATGGAAAAGACCTGAGCAATCAGATTGCTGCTTCGTCGAACTTCCGTAACGTTACAAACCCGTTTTCGATGGTTCAGAACAGCGAACCCAAAAGTATAGCCGAACGCTGGGTGGGCGATTTGTATCTGGAAATTACTCCGTTCAAAGACCTGACACTGCGCTCATCTGTAAGCATGGACATGTCGAACAATCGTGACAAACTTTTTAAATATGCTTATGCTTATTCCGATTACGACAAATCGGATAAAAACTTTATCTCGAGCAGCATGGCACGTTACAATACGCTGACTATCGACAATATCCTTACTTACGCAAAAGATTTTGGTCGTCATAGTTTCTCGGCAATGGTGGGACAAACCGCTGAAGAGTTCAATTATACATTTATCGGAGGTTCGGGTGCTTCTATTCTGAATCCAACTCCTAACAACTGGTTTATCTCGCAATCAACCGAAGATAAGAGCTATACAGGCGATGGTGCTTCACGTACCCGTATGTTCTCACTCTTAAGCCGCCTGCACTACGGATTCGACAACAAATACATGATTACCATGAACTTCCGTGCCGATGCATCGAGCAAATTCCCCGAAAATCTCTGGGGCTATTTCCCCTCTACAGCTGTAGCATGGCGTATCAGCGAGGAAAGCTGGATGAAAGAAGTGCCTAATCTCGACTTTATGAAAGTGCGTGCAGGTTGGGGACAAATTGGTAACGACAAAATTAATTCCGATAGCTTTATTCTGAAAATGTTCAACGCCGGTCCTACTTTTGTGGATTATGTACTGGGACAATCGCAGGGTCTGGCCACCGGAGCAGCTGTACTCACTTATGTAAACAAAGGTGGAAAATGGGAAACAACCGAGCAATTGAATGCCGGTGTCGATTTCGGATTTTTCAATGGCTTGCTTGGTGGTAATGTCGATGTGTTCCTTCGCGATACCAAAGAAATGTTGCTTTCGGTAAAAGCTCCCGCACATGTGGGTAACCGCTACGACCCTGTAGCCAATGTTGGTACAGTGCGCAACATGGGTATCGAACTTACACTTGATCATCAGCACCGCATTGGAGATTTGAAATATAATGTGAACGGAAACGTATCGTTTGTGAAAAACGAACTTACTTCGCTCAATGGTGGCGACCGAGTGTATGGCGACCGTACAATTTCGGACGAAGGATACGGACTTTATACTTTGTGGGGATATAAATATGAAGGTATATACGCTTCGAATGCTGAAGCTCTTCAACATTTGGATGCCTACACAGCCGAAACAATTCCTTACCATGCCGGCGATGCAAAATTTGCCGACCTGAACGATGATGGAAAAATTGATGACGCCGACAAAACCGATATCGGAAATCCGTTCCCTGCCGTGACTTATGGCTTGAATATTGGTGCTGATTATAAAGGATTTGACATGCAACTATTCTTCCAGGGTGTGACCGGAAACGAAATTTTCAATGCTGTACGCATTCGTACCGAAGGAAAAGGAGTGGAAGCTACCCTTGGCACTCAGATGCGCGATGTGTGGACCTCTGCAAATCCTTACGGAACCATTCCAAATCCTTACGGAACTTCGATGAACTTCGAAACTTCGAGCCGCTTTGTGGAAGATGGATCGTATCTGCGTCTGAAAAACCTTCAAATTGGTTACAGTCTGCCCAAATCGCTTCTGAACGATACATTTATCAGTCGCCTTCGCGTATATGCACAGGCCAGCAACCTGCTCACCTTTACCAAATATACGGGTTACGACCCCGAAGTGGGTAACGGAGTAGATTACGGAAATTATCCGCAGGCGCGTACAGTCCTTTTCGGTGTTAACTTAGATTTTTAATCAGGTGTTTTAAGCGATGCTGTCGCAGCATTACAACCCAATATATTGAACTACTTAAAAATTCATTTACAATGAAAAAATATATTTTTATCATACTTTCGGGATTGACACTCACTTTTACCTCCTGCGAATCGTGGTTACTCGAACCATCGCCGGGTGTCACCAAACTCGAAGATTTCTTTTCGGTGGGAAAAACTGCTATTCAAAGTACCAATGCAGCCTATGTGCCACTGATGTGGGAATACAACTCCACATACTTCCCCGAATGGTTTATCGGCGATGTAGTGTCGGATGACGCACTTAAAGGCGGTCAATCCATTGGTGATATGGCAGATGTGTACGATATGGAAAATTTCAAAACCAATTCGAACAACACGCTCCTGCTCGATTATTATCGTGCACAATATCAGGGCATTGCACGTTGCAATCTTCCATTGCAGGAAATTCCTAAAATGAAAACCGACTCGGTAATGACTGCCAGCGTACAAAATCGTCTGGTTGGCGAACTGAAATTTTTGCGTGCTTTGTATTATTTCCGCCTCGTTCGCGTATTTGGCGGCGTACCCAAAGTAACCACTCCTATCGAATCGTCGAACGACTGGCAGCAAAACCGCGCAAGTGTAGCCGATATTTATCAGCTTATTGTCGACGATCTGGAGGATGCCAACGATGGTCTCTGGAAAAAAAGTCAGTACCCCGCAACCGATTTGGGTCGTGCTACCAAAGGTGCTGCTCAGGCCATGTTGCTAAAAGCACATCTTTACAACAAAAACTATTCTGAAGCAAAACGCTGGGGCGATTCTATCATGCTTTCGAACGAATACGAACTGCTTGATAATTATGCCAACAACTTTACACTGGCCGGAGAAAACGGAAAAGAATCGGTATTCGAAATTCAGTACATGGAAGATCCAAACAGCGACTACGGCGAAGGTTTCGGATTTACACGCGGCACATTTACAGTGATTCTGACCCGCTCACGCTCGTCGAAACTTGGTGGTGGATGGGGTTTCAATAAACCAACCCAGAATTTATACAACGAATTCGAAGCAGGTGATCCACGTCGCGATGCCACTATTCTGAATCCAACCGACGATGAAATTGAAACGCCTGAACAGGAAATATATCTGGGAAGCCGTTATCTGAACCGGAAATATGCAATAATGAATCCCGACAACAGCTATTACCAGCTTACGCATGCCACACGCGGACCAATTAATACAAAAGTAATCCGCTATTCGGATGTGCTTTTGATGTATGCCGAAGCCTGCAACGAACTGAACGACCTCACTCCTGCCAAAAATGCACTGGAGGAAGTACGAAAACGTGCACGTGGAAACAATGCTGTGCTTTCGGCATTTCCTTATGGCACTTATGCCGACAATCAGACTGATTTGCGCAAAGCCATTCGCCACGAACGACGTGTGGAACTGGCTATGGAGGGACATCGCTGGTTCGACCTTTGCCGCTGGGGTATTGCCAAAGAAACAATGGATGCATACAAAGCCGGCGAAAGTGCCGAAGCACGCTCGCACATGGCTGCATTTATTGCAGGAACTCACGAACTGTTCCCAATTCCAAGCAAGGAAATTGATTTGAATCCTATGGATCAGAACCCATAAATAATTGTATTTGAATAACTTTTAAAATAAATCTTTCGTAAACACTTAAAATTTTTATTATCATGAAACTAAAAAAAATCTTATTCCTCGCAAGTGCTGTACTGATATTATTCAGCGCATGTGAACAAACCGTAGAAGTAACAGGTATTACCATCAGTGAAGCAAGCGTCTCTATCGAAAAAGGTGATACAACAATGCTTACAGCCACTATTCTTCCAAAAGGAGCCGAAGGTACTGTGACCTGGACATCTTCAAATCCGGCAGTTGCCACAGTTGCCGATGGTGAAGTAATCGGATTGACCGAGGGAACAACAAACGTAATAGCTTCAGTTGGGTCATTCAACGCTACCTGCGTGCTAACTGTAACTAAAGAAACAATGGATCCAAAAGCATCGCTGAAAGGAAGCAACTATTATGTAATCATCATGGATGGTACTACTGCTTCTTCTATCGAATCGAAAATCGTTGGCGACCTTCGTCCTAACGATGTGGATAAATTCCTCTATATCTGGGATGGAACTTACAATGCAGGAACTTCTACCGGCCCTAACTTCTTTGGCGAAGTAGAAGCATGGACAAGCCTTACTGTTGCTTCAGCAGGTTGGTCAGGAGCTGGTTTTAACATCAACTCTACAGCTAATGCCGATCTTTTGACAAGTATGAAAGACATTACCGATCATCCTGAAGATTATTATCTGCACATTGGTATCAAAAGCAAAGACAATGGAATTCATGCCATTATCTTAGGCGGACAAACCGAAGTGAAATTTGCTATCGGCGCAAGCGGATTTGTGGATGGTGCTGCAACTTATCCTGCACTTGGCGATTTTACGCGCGATGGCGAATGGCAACGTGTGGAAATTCCGGTAAAAACACTTACAGATATGGGATTAAGCTATAGCAATTTTGCTGCAAATCCAAATATATTTGCATTCCTTAGCGGTGGTGTAACAGGTGTGACTCTTGATTTGGATGCTATATTCTTCTACAAAAAATAAAAGCAGCTTTGCAATAAATGAATGTGTAGCGGGGTTGAATGTCCCCGCTACACTACAAAACAAGCCTTGTATCAAACAGGCTTTAAAACAAAACACTGAATGAAAAAGTCTTTCTATATCCTTTCGCTTTTCTCGGCAATAAGTATTTTAGCCCTTTCGTGCGACCCCGAAAACCCGCCTGTAGATGTGGATGTGCCTGCTACGGCCATCAACATTGATAAAGCGACACTTACACTTGAGCAGGGCGACTCGGCCGAACTTGTCATCACACTTACTCCAGCTAATTCGAACAGCGAAGTCACCTGGAAATCGTCGAACGAAAAAGTGGCTACTATCGAAAACGGTAAAATTAAAACCACTGCACGCGGAACTTCCACCATTACAGCCACAGCCAATGGCTTTTCGGCAAAATGCAATCTGACAGTCACACGCGAGGATTTACCTTATCAAATGGTTTGGTCCGAGGAGTTTGATGGACCTGAACTCGACCTGAACAAATGGCGTATCGAAACCGGTGGTGGCGGCTGGGGAAATCAGGAAAAACAGTTTTATACCAATCGTCCCGAAAATTTGCGTATCGAAAATGGTATGCTGGTTATTGAAGGAAAAAAAGAAACTTATCAGAGCAACAATTATACTTCGGCCCGTATCAACACAAAAGGAAAAGCCTCATTCAAATACGGACGTATTGAAGCCCGTATCAGCATGCCACAGGGAAAAGGAACCTGGCCTGCTTTCTGGATGCTGGGAGCCAATATCGATATAGCCCGATGGCCATTGTGTGGTGAAATTGACATTATAGAACATATTGGTTCCGATCCGCGTTTGGTATCGCATGCTTTGCATACAAGTGCGGGCAACGGAACAAATGGAAAACACTGGCACAGCAAACATTATTTCGATAATGTGGAAAACAATTTCAATACTTACGCCATCGAATGGGAAGAGAAAGCCAACGAAGGCGACGACTGCATCAACTTTTATTTCAACGATGTAAAAACCACTTTTGTATGGGAACCTCATGTAGATGCAACCGTACAGAAATGGCCTTTCAAACAGGAATTTTTCATTATCCTGAATCTGGCTCTGGGCGGCACTATGGGTGGCACCCTCGACGACAATATTTTCAACGAGCAGGTATTAATGAAAGTGGATTACGTGCGCGTATATCAGCGAAAATAGTTTTTTCAGATATTTTTCATGATTTGATGTTTAGTTGGCAGTCACTTAACAGAGCATAAACTATGCTCTGCTAAGCGTCTGATTTAATTTCTTATACCAATGAAAAAAGTCATTCTCCCTTTTATAATTACACTTTTATTTGCAGCCTGCACCGGTGAGTTCGAATATCAGTCCGAACAACATCAAAACCGCAGCGCAAAACGTGGTGTTTCTTACAGTTTTCAAATTCCGGAAGATGCCGAACTTCTTGGAACGGGCGTATCGTGGTTTTACAACTGGGGTCCGAATATTTCTGCTTCCGTAAATACAGCCACCTCAAATGCCACAATGGATTATTTCCCAATGGCATGGAATGCAAACTTCAATCCCGACCAAATCCGTGCATACAAGGCGGCTCATCCCGAATGCGAATATCTGCTGGCATACAACGAGCCTAATCTCACCGATCAGGCCAATATGACACCTGCTCAGGCTGCGGCCAACTGGCCTGCACTCAAAAGTCTGGCAGATGAACTGAATATGAAAATCATTTCGCCGGCCATGAATTACGGCACACTTTCGGGCTACGGCGATCCTATAGTTTGGCTCGACGAGTTTATCGAACTTGTCCCGCTGGACGATGTCGATGGCATTGCAGTACATTGTTATATGGGAAATGCCAGTGCAATGGCCTGGTTTCTGAACCGTTTCAGCAAATACAACAAACCCGTTTGGCTTACCGAATTCTGTGCCTGGGAAAACAACATTAAAAGCGTTACCGACCAAATGACTTACATGAGCGATGCCGTGAATTACCTCGAAGCGCATGAAAATACGGTTCGCTACGCATGGTTTATTCCGCGTGGAAGCGGTGCGCTGGAATCCTATCCTTTTATGCAACTACTCACAAAATCGGCACCTTACAAGCTTTCCGACTTGGGAAAAGTGTATGTCAATATGTCCACGCAGGACAAAAACATTTATTATCCCGAATCGCAGAAAATTCCGGCAGAGCATTACAGTTCGCTCAATATGGCCGAAGCCGCAGCACAAAATGCATTTGCCAACTCGGTACGGGTGCGCCCTACAACCGACACCGAAGGCGAACTGGAAATTTATGGATTTCTGAAATCTTACTGGACAGAATATCAAGTTGATATCCAAACCGACAAAAAGCACTATATAGAATTTCGCTACGCAGCAAATAATAATTCCGCAGCCGAAATTTATATCGACGGTGAAATAAGCGCTACCTGCAATTTCGAAGCCACAGGCGCCGATAATGCATGGAGAACCACCCTCACACCTGTACCTTTCGAAAAAGGAAAACACACCATCAGAATAAAAATCAGTTCAGGCAACATTGCCCTTAACTGGTTGCGCGTGGTGCCCGAAATACTGTTGTAAAAATTTACGGCTCAAAAGTCATTATATATGTTAGTGAATTTCTATTAGATTAAACAATAACCGCAAAGAACGCAAAGCTCAAAATATGCCAATTATCATATAATCAATTATTTGCCGCTTGGCTTGCTAAGAAAGAACGCTGAGTGAAAAACTTAGAAGTTTTTCTTTGCGTCTTAATAACTTTGCGTTCTTTGCGGTTAACGGAAAATTACTCGATAAATATCAAACTTATATAAACTCTAATCAAATAAAAAAACCATTGAATACTCACATCTCCTATACTTATTCAGGAGTTAAGAATCAAATATTTAAAAATGAAAATTAAACTATTATCCCTTGTATTATTATTCTCAGGTTACAGTTTTGCAGCCTGCACCACTGTAAACGAACCCAACCCCAATCCCGCTGACGAAACACCGCAAACCGATATAGGGTCCGGCGAAACCAATGGCTACAAAATGGTGTGGGAAGACACTTTTAACAGCGGTGCACTCAACGAAACCAACAACTGGAGCATTGAAGTAAATGGAAATGGTGGCGGAAACAGCGAATTGCAATACTATCGTCGCGAAAATATCAGCGTGGGCACTGAACCTGTGTCAGGAAATGGCTGTCTGATTATTACTGCTAAAAAAGAAAATTATCTGGGTAAAACAGGCACTTCGGGACGGCTCACCACTCAGAATAAAATGACTGTAAAATACGGCAAAATTGAAGCTCGCATAAAACTTCCCAAGACTGCTAACGGTCTGTGGCCTGCCTTTTGGACACTTGGTGCCGACATTCCCACTGTAGGTTGGCCTAAATGTGGCGAAATAGACATTCTCGAAATGGGAAATGCCAACGGTATCAAAAACGGCACTCAGGAAACTTATTTCAACGGTGCCTGTCACTGGGGCGAAAGCTGGAACAACGGCGCTTATCCCAATTATGCACGCGCTACCACAAATCCATACAGTCTGCAGGACGACTTTCATCTCTACACACTCATTTGGGACGAAACAGCCATCCGCATGTACCTCGATCTGGACAAATATCCCAACAATGCGCCTTATTACGAAATGACCATCAATGGCGAAGATGTGGCCGGTAATCCGCGCCGATATTTCCACAAACCAAACTTTGTGATTCTGAACTTAGCCATAGGTGGCAATTTTACACAACTTTGGGACATCAACAAAATCACCGCACTAAATGCTGCCAACAATTACGAAGCGAAAATGTACATCGATTTTGTACGCGTATATCAGAAAGGTGTGGCCGGCGAAGAGCTGTACAGTAAAGGCAAAACAAGCGTTCCCGCCCTTTCGCACAACCAGCAATACCGCATTTATCCTGTTCCGGCCAATGAGGAACTCCGTATTGAAGGACCCGCAACACCTGATGAAATAAAAGTTTTCAGCATCAGTGGTCAGGAATTAATGACCGCTTCGAACACCAGCACAGTAAATACATCAGCCTTAAACACAGGCAACTATCTGATCAGAATAAGCCAAAACAACGGACAAAGCGAAACACATTCGTTTGCAAAGAAATAAATCTGCATATTTATTAAATCAACACACTTATACTTCGTTCGGCATAGGCTCTGCCTATGTCGCAGTTAGTAGCCGGCCTCTGGCTGGCATATTCATAATCTGAAAAAAACATAAGCCGTTGTGCATATCTTGTCTGAATAAATTCAATAAAATGAAAAAATAAAGTCCTTCCATGTCTGTTAATTTCAACATAATCATTACATTTGCGAAACTAATGAAAAAATCATCACGCAATGAGTACTGGCTATCAAATTGTAGAACAGAATGGTTTACACTATGTAACTTTTCAGATTGTAAAATGGGTCGATTTATTCACACGTCAGATCTATCGCGATATTGTGATTGACAGTTTACGCTATTGCCAACAAAATAAAGGTTTGGAAGTTTATGCGTTCGTGATAATGAGTAATCATGTACATTTGTTATTGCGCAGCGATATTGGCAGGCTGAGTGACACAATTCGCGATTTTAAAAGTTTTACCGCAAAAGAAATTCTTTCGTCTATAGCATCGGAACCTGAAAGCAGAAAAGATTGGATGCTGAATTTGTTCGAATTTTCAGCAAAACAACACAAAAGAAACGAGAAATATCAGATTTGGACTCATGAAAATCATTCTGAATATATTTTCAGTGACAAATTTCTGTTTCAAAAAATAAACTATATTCATGAAAATCCGGTAAGGGCAGGTTTGGTTGCAAAAGCAGAAGATTATCTTTATTCGAGCGCTTCGGCTTACGCCGCTTTACCTTGCCTGCTTAACGTATTGGTACAATATATGCCTGTGGAAACAGTTTCTGCATCGAAAAGTATTCGCACTGAGAATGAATATGGAAAGTAAAACTTTCCTTTTAACTTTGACATAGCGAAGACGCTATGCCAAACAGGGAAGCATTCAATTTTTACAAATCAGTATTTGGAACTGATTTCGAACATGGTGTTATGCGTTTCGGAGACGTACCAGCCTCACCCGGAATGCCACCAATGCCTAAAGAAGTAAAAAAACTGATAATACATATCGAACTTCCTATTTTAGGCGGTTACTATCTAATGGGCTCAGATGCGCCGGAATCAATGGGCCATAAACTGAACAAAGGTAATAATACCTATATCATGCTTCAACCCGATACGCGTGAAGAAACAAAGCAATTGTTCGACGCTTTGTCGGTCGGTGCAGAAATCGAACAACCTTTGCAGGATATGTTCTGGGGCGATTATTACGGTAGTTTGAAGGACAAGTTTGGCGTTCAGTGGATGTTTAACTGCTCTGCCAAATAAACATTCATCCCTTCGTCCGGCATAGGCTTCGGCCTGTGCCGTGGCAAAAAGACTGCTTATGGCTGGCACATTTTAAACGAAATCCCAAAGCGTTTCAATATGGAAAGTAAAACTTTCCTTTTATCTTTGACATAACGAAGACACTATACCAAACACAACTCCAACAGTTCTGAATATTTATACTATTCTAAATCTATAATATTACAATTTTATCTTCGCTGTAGGTTCGTTGTGCATTCGTTGTGTATTCGTTCAATTTATCCACTTTCTAACACAGGCGGAATATTGAGTATTTATACAAAAACACGGGGAATTATATTGAAAATTCAATACAATTCCCCCTGGTTTTATTTTAGCAATGAATGAGCGATTATTTTTTGATAATCAGTTGCTGATGTGAGCCGGCTGCAGTGTTTACTTTTACAAGATATGTTCCTGCATTCAGATCACTCATTTCCAGTGTGTGTGCATTGCCTTCGGAGCGCATCATAAGTGTTCCGGTAAGCGAATATACCTCGATGGCTCTGATTTTGCTGTCCGATGAAACATTCAAAGTGCTAACCACCGGATTCGGATATATTTTCAACGAAACGGCTTCTAAGCTTTCAATGGCAGTGGTATTATAAACCACGCTCATATAAAACAGATTGGCTGTGTCGCCTTTGGTAATTTCGTGCGTACCGGCAGTAAGTGTAAGTGTAAGCACACCGTTTACGGCATTAAGCGTATTACCATTTACTTTCACTTTGCCGCTGAAGCCATCGTTGAATACCAGCGTTAGTGTCGATTCTTCGGTAGTTGTGAAGCTGACAACAGTGGCCGATTCCACTTTCAGACACATTGTAAGTGTAAGCCCGCCATAATTCACAGTTCCTTTTGAGTCGGATAGATTGCCGGTGATATTGAAAAATGTGCTTGTTTTGCCCGAAAGCGTAAAGTTATGCACTTTGTCGCCGGGGTTTACTTCGCCATCTCCACCATCATCTCCTCCATCATCACCTCCGTTGTCGCCACCATTGTTTCCGGATTCGCCCTGCACAGCCACAAGCGATGTTTTGTAGGTTTTCAGAGCGGTTTTGAGCGCAGTGTTTACATCGTACGAAGTGTCGTCCACTGCATTGTTGAATGTCCATTTGAAATCGCCACCATTTACACGACCAGCATATTGCATTACAGTTGCTTTCGCATCTTCGGGACTTTGGGCTGTATAGGCATACATAACCGAGGCATTGGTGTCGAAATTATTGTAGGAAGTAGCTCCCTGATAGGTTTTTACGGTTGTAGGAACAGTTTCGTTACGCGAAGCAGCTATCCAGGCGTCAAAATCGACAGTAGAATTGGGAAACCCATCGGCACCATAAGCCACAAAACGACGCTGACCGGTCATGTAATTATTGAAAGCCTTGATAATTCCTCCGTTTTCTTTCGAAAAAGTGGGCATATCGCTATAGTCGTTGGCATTTTTTGTTTCGTTAAACACATCCGAACCCTGCATGGAAATTAGCATAGGATATTTACAATTACGAAAATAATTTCCTTCCACAAAAACCGATGAACCTTCGGTAGCTCCTACACCATATTTCGAAATACCATCGTAATAATTGTTGTACACATGTGCCGAATAATAACGCACACGGGGATGACGTGAATCGGAATGGTCGTACCAATTGTGATGATAAGTCACAAAAAGTCCTTCGGTGCCACTTTCGCTGAGTCCGAGCAAATTCGATTTTCCGGTGTCCCAAAAATGGTTGTACGCAAAAGTTACATAAGTGGAACGTTTTGCATCGAGTGCGCCATCGCCCTTCGCCTGATCGGAATCGCTGCCGGCATCGCCATAAAAAAAGTCGTTATGGTGTACCCAAATATAATCATTATCCTGCTGTAAGCCAATATTGTCGCCTTCGCCACTGTTGCAGTTCATGGTGGCTATGTTCCGGATTTCGATATTCGTTGCATTTTTGATGCGAATACCCCAGCCATCGGCTACTGCATCGTTGCCAATACCTTCGAGCGTGATAAAACTTGCGGCATTGTTATTATTTTCAATCACCACATCGCCATTCAAAAGATAGGATGGGTCACTAATCTGACCAATCATGCGGACAATAAGCGGACGGGCATCCCTGCCTTTTTTGAAACCATCAAGAATAGTCTGTAAGCCCACACATGGATTGGCATTGGCGCCGGTCACATCGAGACTGACAGTGTTTTTTGTATTTTCGGTAATGTAAATAATCACCGCATTGTCTTTCGGAGTGCCATCGGCTTTGTAGGCACCGGGCACGCGACCATTGGCAAACGCAAAACCAGCACGATTGTGCGCTAAAACCGTAATAGATTGTGATGTCACTGGTGCTCCTTCAACTCCATCGGTCACCGCAACTATTTTAACTGTATAAGTGCCAGCTTTAAGTCCCGGAATGTCGGCGCGAAAATAAGTTCCGTAGCTGCGAATAAGATGATTATCGATTTTGCAATCGGTAATTCCTTCGCCGCTATAATATACATTGTAGCTTTGAGCGCCTTCCACCGGCGTCCATTTCACATAAGCAGCTTCGAACCAGCCGGCAGCTTCGGTAATTTGTTGTGCATTGAGCCACACAAGGTTTAAAGACAGAATAACAAAAGAGAGTAGCAGTTTTTTCATTTTAGCAGATCTGTTTGAAAGATTATACAAATTGTGGAATATCGCAATTCCGGTTTTGCAAATATATAGAGTACAGACTGTTTGAAAGTGGTATAAACTGGTTTTTAATGTAGATGGATTGGCGGAGTTCTTTTTTTAATCAGCCAAATAAAAATATCTTGAAACCTTTACAGAAATAATTCTTAAAACAAAAGGGATTGATATATTTGCAAATCATTGTTGTCCGATAAAAAAAATTAAAGAGGAAAATTTAGATCTCTCACTCCGTTCGAGATGACAATCAGTCAGTTATATATTTGGGAGGAGGTAGATTGGCGGCGAAGCCGCCAATCTACCTCCTCCCAACAAAATTCAACCCCAAATATTGTCATTCAGAGCGAAGCGAAGAATCCAAATATTTTACCGGTGAACATATATTTGCAAATCATTGTTATAACCCACAAAAAAATAGTCCTATGAAAAACTGCCCCAATTGCCACGAGGAGATGGAAGACAATTTCGATGTATGTTGGAATTGCAATTTCAGCATCAGCGAAGATAAAGTAATTGAATTTGAATCCGGTTCGGAACCCAAACGCAAAATAAACTGCCTGCGGTGTCCGGATGTACAGATGATCCCATCCGGCGTTTATAATTTCCACGAAGGTACCAATTTTGGCATTTTCGGAAATTTAATGGAAATGTTCAACAACCGCGAAAGCTTCGATCTTTATATTTGTCCCAAATGCGGCAAAGTTGAGTTTTTCTCGCCACGCTGACATTTTTAGATGCGGGGTTTCATATCCAGCTCAAAGTCAAGCATTTTAGATTCGCGCTGTACTTTTATACGAAGGAGGCGCGATGAGGATTTTTCGAAAACAGCACGCATTTCGGCCAGCGTCATGCTAAATACGTTTTGCCCATCGATGGCGGTAATCATATCGCCATCGCGCAAGCCGGCACGTGCAGCGGGAGATTCGTCCCACACATGAATCACTTCGAACTGCGGAATTCCATTCGTAGCCTGCACTACTTCAAGACCAGCCACATTATACTTGAATTCCTTTTTGAAATAGGCATTTGGTTTGAAATAAAATTTGCGGTGATGCGTGTCAATAATCACATTAAACCGTCGCAGGAGCTGTCCGCCAATGGTACCATCGCGGTCGGTGTCGCGAATAATGCCGGCTATCGATTGCGGATCGGGGAAAACCACCACCGGATTTCGCACACAATAATTGGCAATACAAATCTGAGGTACGCGTGCATAAATCCCGGTAACTTCCCCACTCAAACCCTCTCCTATCCTGCCTTTGACCGATTTTTGAGGAATGCAAACGGCATCGTTGGTAAGTGTCTGAAACCATGCTGTCAGTTCAGCGCCAGTGTCGATAAGCATTTTTATGGTGCGTAATTCTTCCTCTGTTTCGAGCACCGAAAGATGCAAATACATTTTCTGCCCTTCGAGCGTCATGGGCATCACGCCGAAATCGTCGGGAGCTACAAAAGTAGCCGGATCGTAAAACCGCAACCGCCGGCGCGAATAGTCGATAGCCACCACATGATTGGCAAAGAAATCGGCTCCGGCTATGCCGTTGATTTTGGAACCTGTTTGGCGACTCAAATTAAAAATATCGTCGGTGAGTACAAATACGCTTCGGTTGCTGAGTTTAAATTTTCGGTTAAGTTGGAAAGTATTCCCATCGCTCACATAAGCATTCATCACATTTCCCGAACCCAGCCCCTGCAATTCGCGCATGCGACTGTATTCCATGTCCACAGAATCTTCGGCATGCAATTCGGTAATAATGGTATTACGCACGCCCGTATCGAGAATAAACCGCAACCGCCCCGAACCATTTACCGATACATTGATCACTACGAAACTACCCACCATTTCGAAAGGCACAGAAGCCACCGGCCTGTTGCGTACAGCAAAGGCTAATTCTCCTGCCAGAAGGAGAATAATGACGAGTGCAAGTATTCGTCGCATAGAGTGTGAGTTTTTCGATTTGCGAAGATAATTATTTTTTTTATTATCAGTACCCGAAATTTCAAGATTCAAGGTTTCACGTTTCAGTATTGTGGATTTGAAAATTTGAAGATTTGGGATTTGAAGATTTCGGGCTTCGGAAGTCATTCTAAATTAATCACGCCTCCATCATTCTTGTCTTTTGTCCTTTGTTCTTTACTCTTTGTTCAAAGTTTCAGGTTTCAAAGTTCCACCACCTCCCAATTGTAAATTGTAAATCCCTAAATTGTAAATTGCTATGTTTGCCAAATCCAAATTACTGCATTATCTTTGCAGCCGTTTTCGGCGCAAATGCCGGAACGTGTGCTTGAATACCACGTAAAAAACAAGAAAAAATGAAAAAACAAGTTTCTGTCGCTTTTATGGCTGCAGGCTTACTCTTTACCGTTTGCCTGATTGTAGCCAACATTATTGAACAAAAATTAATCCGCATTGGCCCTATCGAAGCTACTGCCGGATTATTGATCTTCCCTGTATCGTACATAGTAAACGACCTGATAGCCGAAGTTTGGGGCTACCGCAAGGCGCGTCTGATTATCTGGTACGGATTTGCCATGAACTTTCTGGCTGTAATTATTTTCCGACTGAGCATTTGGGTGCCGGGCTCCGAAAATTTCACACACGGCGATGCTTTCGACTTGGTACTGGGCAATACCCTGCGTATTACATTGGCCAGCTTTGCTGCATTTCTGGTTGGTTCGTTTCTGAATGCCTATGTTATGAGTAAAATGAAAATACTGCAACGCGGTCGTGGATTTTCCATTCGTGCAGTGGTGTCGACACTTATTGGCGAAGGTGCCGACTCGATAGTGTTTTTCACACTGGCTTTTTATGCCATTATTCCAACCAAAGATATGTTGGTATTGGTGGCCACACAAACAGCCATGAAAACAGCTTACGAGATTATTATTTTACCACTTACTAACGTGATTGTAAAAAGGGTGAAAAAAATTGAGGGAGTCGATGTGTACGACGAGGACATTTCGTACAATCCTCTAAAGATAAAAGACCTCTAAAAAAACAACTCATTTCATATTCAACGCACATTAAAAAGCCGGATGATCAGTCTCTGATTGTCCGGCTTTTTTTATCCGAAAAGTATCACTTAACAAACAGGAAAAATACTAAATTCGATATTTATAAAAACATGTTGTAAAGCAGAAAATCATAATAACATACCCCAATTTAACCATATCACGGCAAAATATGTCATTTTAACGTCGGAAAAGTATCATTTAATGATAAAAAAATATGTTTAATCTTGTATAAGATGCTCTACATTTGCAAAGTCGAAATGTGTCATTTTGTATAAGGATTATTCATTTCGGAATAACTAACCATTAAATATAAATTCTAATTCCATGAAAAGAAAAATCATTTTTCTATCAGTGCTACTCCTGTTCGGAGTATTTTTGCTGAATGCACAGCAAAGCATTTCTGTTTCGGGAGTTGTAACCGATGCGTCCGATGGAAGTCCATTGGTAGGTGTATCTGTGCAGGTAAAAGGAACCCAAAGCGGTACAGTGACCGACATTGATGGCCGGTACAGTATCAATGCTGCGCAGGGTTCGGTTCTTGTCTTCAGCTATATCGGTATGGAGAAACAGGAAATTTCGGTTCGCAACAAAGTAATCAATGTAAAAATGCAGTCGGATGCACGTGTGCTCGACGAGGTAGTAGCCATTGGTTATGGTAACGCCCGCAAAAGCGACCTCTCAGGTGCTTCGGTCACTGTAGGCGAAGACAAGCTGAAAGGTTCCATTATTACCAACATGGATCAGGCTTTGCAGGGTCGCGTGGCAGGGGTAACAGCCGTTCAGACTTCGGGAGCTCCGGGTTCGTCTGTTTCAATTCGTGTGCGCGGTCATAGTACAATCAACGCCGACGCTGAACCTCTTTATGTAATCGACGGTGTACCCGTAGGCGGTGGAAGCAACTCAGGGACTTCATTCGGTTTGGGCGATGCACTTGGCAACGGTTCTCATTCTACTATTTCTGTGCTCTCCACTATCAACCCTTCCGATATTATTTCGATGGAAATCCTGAAAGATGCTTCGGCTACAGCCATTTATGGTTCTCGTGCATCAAACGGGGTTGTACTTATAACCACCAAACGCGGTAAAGCCGGCGAAGCTAAATTTTCGTACGAAGGACTTTACGGCTATCAGCGTCAGGCCAAACGTCTCGAGGTAATGAACCTCAGCAACTTTGCCGAATACAGCAATGCCATGGCCAGCGAAACTGCCGGCAGAGATGTGCGCGAAGAGTTCCGCGATCCTTCGTTGCTTGGTAACGGTACAAACTGGCAGGATGCAGTTTTTCAGATTGCACCCATGCAAAACCACACCATAAATGCTTCGGGTGGTAACGATATTATGAAGTATTATGTATCAGGATCGTATATGGGACAGGATGGAACCGTGATCGGAACCACTTTCAATCGTTTCTCATTCCGCACCAACCTCGATGCCCAACTGAAAAAATGGCTGAAACTCGGGTTGAATATCAACTACTCTGATACTCAGGAACGCCTCGGACTGGTGGACAGCGACGAAGGTATTCTGAATATTGCATTACTTTCAACTCCCGATATACCTATTTATGATATGGACGGAAATTACACCAGTATCATCCGCGAAGGTGTGGCTTCACGTATCAATCCTATTGCAAAAGCTATGGATGAGGATAATATTCTGAAACGTACACTTTTGAATGCAAACTTCTATGTGGATATTAATTTCTCAAAATATCTTACTCTCCATTCAGACATTGCAGTTTCTATAAATGGCTCGGATGCCGAACGCTTCCGCCCTACAGCAAAATATGGTAGCTGGAAACGCGATATTAATAGTAGTGCCCGTCAGCACAACCAGGGAATGTACTGGCAGTTGAAAAACTACCTGACCTATGCCCGCGATTTCGATTTGCACAAAGTGAACCTGATGGCCGGACAGGAAATGTCGGAATCGAGCTGGGAATACCTGGCCGCTTCTGCAACCAACCTTCCCGACAACAGCATTCATAATCCTGCACTGGGTTCCGATCCACAAATTAACTACGGATTTGGTAGCTCAGCTATGGCTTCGGCTTTTGCCCGTGGAAATTATAACTACAACGATAAGTATTATGCTACTTATACATTCCGTTACGACGGTTCATCAAACTTTGGTCCGCTGAACCGCTGGGCTCCATTCCATTCATTCGCAGCTTCGTGGCGTTTCACAAACGAAGATTTTATGCAAAACATAAATGAAATTTTCAGCAACGGAAAACTGCGCGTAGGTTGGGGACAAACCGGTAATCAGAACATTGGCGGATATGCATGGGGTGCGTCTATTGCAAAAATGTCAACAGGTCTCGGACTTGGTTACCGCCAGAGCAACATTGCTAATCCTTATGTGCAGTGGGAAACTCAGGAACAATTCAACGTGGGTCTTGACCTTTCTCTCCTCAACAATCGCATTGATCTTACCGTTGATGCATACGACAAGGTGTCGCGCAATATGTTGATGCAAATGCAGTTACCTTCGTACATGGGAACACGTGGAAATGGTTCGAGCGCACTCGCTGCTCCAAGAGGTAATTTCGGAACAATAGATAACAAAGGTCTTGAGTTTTCAATTACTTCGCACAATATGAAAGGTCAGGGATTAAACTGGGACACCGAACTACAGGTTTCATTCAACAAAAACACATTGGTAGCACTCGATGGCACCGACGCTGCTTACCTCGAAGGTTACGGACAATGGAGTGATGTGGTTTCGCGTACACTGGTTGGCGAATCGCTTTACGGATATTATGGCTATAAGGTCGCTGGTATTTACAAAGATATCGACGACATTAAGGGATGGGCTACTGCCGAAAAATATCCTGCTGATGGCGTTTCATTCAGCCGTACAAATACAGTTTATCCGGGCGACCTGAAATTCGAAGATGTAAACGAAGATGGAGTGATTAACGACAAGGACCGTACATTTATCGGCTCGCCACTTCCTGTTTTCACTTTTGGTTTGAATAATACATTCAACTACAAAAACTTCGATCTTACAGTATTTATCAACGGTACTTATGGCAATAAAGTGCTGAACTACATGTCGCGCAACCTTACCAATATGGAATCGTTGTGGAACAATCAGCTCTCAGTAGTGACCGACCGCGCACGTCTCGAACAGATTGATCCTTCGTTTACTTACCCAAGAGTTAATTCAACAGGAGGGACAGTAAACAACTGGTTCGACGATATCGACAATGTACGCGTAAGCAATACCAATGCCTCACAGCCCCGCGCTATTCAAAACGACCCGAACGACAACAACCGCCTTTCGGACCGCTATGTAGAGGATGGCTCATACCTGCGCGTAAAAAACATTGTACTGGGTTATAACTTCGAATCAAAACTGGTTCGTAAACTTCACCTGACCAATTTGCGTGTGTATGCCAACGTACAAAACCTGCTTACGCTCACTAAATATTCTGGTTTCGATCCTGAAATTGGTGTGAGCACCGCCAGCGTGAACGTGTACGGACTCGACAACGGACGCTATCCTTCACCTCAGATTTACACATTTGGTATCAACCTGTCATTCTAATCTTTTAATTGAAAGGAAATAATATGAAAATTCTAAATATAAAATCGCTGGCTTTGGCAGCTTTGCTGATGGTTGGAGCTACCTCCTGCGAGGACTTCCTCAACCGACCCACGATGGACAATTACACCATCGATGGTTTTTACCAGACCGACGAACAGTGTTTTCAGGCCGTAAATCCTATTTACAACTCACCATGGTACGATTTTCAACGTGGTTTTGTGAAAATTGGGGATGTGTTGGCCGGAAATATATTCTACGGAACCGACAATGGATATCAGGCTTTTATACTCAAATCGAGCGACGATGACTTGCGTAATGCTTCGGCTTCGCTGTGGTCGGTAAATGCTTATTGCAATACGCTGATTGAAAACCTCAATCTGAAAGCCGGTCCGAAAGTATCAAAAACCACTCTCAACACCGTAAAAGGCGAAGCGCTGACATGGAAAGCCATGACTTACTTCTATCTCGTACGCATTTGGGGTGCAGTGCCTATTATTCACAACAACAGCGAAATTATTGCCAACAATAATTCGAACAGTATTTACAAAAATCGTGTAGAAGATGTATATACCTACATTGTGAAAACACTTGAACAGGCTATCGACCTGCTTCCTGAAGAAAATCAGCCCGGCCGTATCGATAAATATGCTGCAATGGGACTTATGGCAAAAGTATATCTCACCAAATCGGGTTACGGACAAAGCGGTACACGCGTGCAGGCCGACCTCGAAAAGGCAGCTTATTATGCCAATGAGGTTATCGAAAAAAGCGGACGCATACTTACTCCTGAGTATTCCGACATTTTCCGACTGAAAAACAATATCTCGGACGAAAGTCTGATTTCATGGCGCTGGACTGTAGGTGCACAGTGGACTTGTCAAAACTCACTTCAGTCGGATCTCGGACTGAATGGATTCTCTGAATTTGCCGACACCTGGGGAACATGGGCAGGTATAACTATCGACCTTCAAAATCTTTTTGGAGAAGATGCAACCAACAAAACAACCCGCATCAACAATGACGATCGACGCAAAGCAACTATGATGATGCTGGGCGACAAATACGAATATTTCTGGTCCGACAAAGGTGGATTTACCTACAACTGGGTAAACGGCGACATAACCTACGGCGTAGGAACCGGATCGAACGTGGTGAAACATTTGGTAGGCAACAACAACGACCACGTAATTGGAATCGGAAGCGGGATGGACAGAATGGCTACATCTCTGGCTACTCATATTCTTCGTTTAGCCGATGTATATTTGGTTTATGCTGAAGCTGTTCTCGGAAACGGAGCTTCCACCAGCGATGCCAAAGCGCTTGCAGCTTTCAATGCCGTACGTAGCCGTAGTATCAATGGCGTAAGCCCTAAAACAAGCATTACTTTCGACGATATTTTCAACGAACGTCGCAAAGAACTGGCTTGCGAAGGCGACAACTGGTACGATTTTGTGCGACTGAGCTACTACAATCCCGAACTGGCAAAAGATAAACTTGCTGCACAGGAACGCGGTTCATGGAACAATATTGATGCATATTACAAAGGCGAAGCAGAAGCATCCACCGTTACGCTGGGCTCATGGAAAGTGGTTCGTTCGAACATTGTGTTCACCATTCCTTTCCCCGATACCGACCTTGCAGCCAATCCACGCCTGAGCGAAGATCCGGTAGCATTCGACTTTAGTTCAATTGGTTATTAATCAAAATAATAAATCAAAAGTTTATGAAAACTATATATAAATCACTCACAAAGATCGTTTTCCCGGTGGTGGCTTTAGCTGCACTTGCGCTTCTGCCAGCCTGTAACGACAATCCGGATGCCTTTGAACTGACGAATGGTGTACCTGTGGTACATTATGTGCGCATTCCCGATGCAGTGAGCGCCGACTCGCTCATTACCAGTGCATTTATGGGAAAAACCATTGCTCTGGTGGGCGAAAACCTCACCAGTGTGAAGGAAATCTGGTTCAACGACCAGAAAACCGTACTTAATACCAGTCTGATTACTCCAACAGCGCTTATTACGAGTGTTCCTACTGTAATTCCAACAGTAGTAACCAATAAAATGTACCTCATCACTCAAAACAGCGACACTGTAAAGCTGGATTTTAAAGTGGATGTACCTGCACCGCTTGTAAGTAACATGAAATGTGAATTTGCAGCCGATGGCGAAGTCGCTGTGATCAGAGGAAATTATTTCCTTTCAGTAGCCGGTTCCGAAAATCCGAATGTGATTTTCACCCCGAACATCAAAGCAACAGAGATCGTTTCGTACAGTCTGAACGAAATACAGGTAAAAGTTCCTGCAGGAGCTCAACCCGGTCCGGTTTCGGTAGAAAGCCGCTATGGCACCACCCGTTCGAAATTCTGGTTCCGCGACAACCGTGGTATGATTCTCGACTGGGACAATCTGAATGCTAACGGTGGTTGGCGCTCCGGAGTAACTTCCGACTCTGACCCTGTGGCTGGTATCACCGGAAAATATGTTCGCTTTAAAGGTGCTATGACTGCCGATGCAAGCGCCTCGTGGAACGAAGATGCATTTTCGTTCAACCTTTGGGGAACTTCCAATGGTCGTCCCGAAGGCGATTTGTTCAGCATTGCTCCTGCCGATGCTGTCATTAAATTTGAAATCAATGTAACACAGGCATGGAAATCAGGTGCACTGCAAATGATCTTCACTTCGTGGGCTACTTCAGGAACCAATAGCTACCTGGGCGATGGTACCACACCACGCGGACTCTGGATACCTTGGAAAGCTACAGGATCGTACACAACAGATGGTTGGGAAACAATCACACTTCCAATCAAAGACTTTAAATACAATCATGAAGGTGTTGGATTAGATCTTGCTTCGGCAGGCAATTGGGGAGGTCTTACTTTCTTCCTGTGGCATGGCGGCGATCAGGCCAAAGGCGAAGACTGTAATCCTGAAATCTGCATCGACAATATCCGTGTAGTTCCGGCTGAATAATTTTAATCATTAAAAAAATCAGATTTATGCGACACAATATAAATAAATTTCTGTATGCCAGCCTTATGGCCTGCATTTTGATAGGTGGAACATTGTTCACTTCGTGCGATCGCGATGAAGAAGATCTCACCACCGTCAAACTAAGCGTGTTCGGTCCTTCACCTGCCCTTCGGGGCGGTGAACTGAAATTTATCGGGGCCAATCTCGATAAAGCGACCGCCATTGTGCTTCAACCCAATATCGAAATCACAGAGTTCGTTTCGAAAACGGCTACCGAACTGGTAATTACCATTCCTCAGAATGCAATGCCCGGAAAAGTAACCCTGAAAACTCCTCAGGGAAATATCGAAACTAAAACTCCGCTGACTTTCTCGGAACCAATCTCCATCGAAAATTTTGCTCCCGCCACAGTAAAAGCGGGCGACAAGCTGACCATCAATGGCGATTATCTGAACCTGATTGCTCAGGTTATTTTCAGCGATGGAGTGACTGTGGACAGCGCCGACTTTGTAAGCCAAAGCCGTAACAAAATTGAAGTAACCGTGCCTGTGGAAGGACAAACAGGAAAAGTGATTGTTTCAAACGGTGCTGAAATTCCTGTAATGGTGTTCACTGCTACCGAACTGAACGTAACACTTCCTAAATTTACAGGCATTAGTTCGAATCCTGTAAAACCCGGAACTGCTCTTCAGATCAACGGAACTGATTTTCAGTTGGTAAATGAAATTATTTTCAGCGATAACCTGAAAGTAAGTGAGTTTACAGTAAATGCCGAAAAAACGCAAATCACTGTAAATGTACCCGAAACAGCCAAAGAAGGAACACTGAAAATGGTTGCCTTATCGGGTGTGGAAGTGGAATATGCAGAAGAACTTAAGCTTGTAGGTCCTGCCGTTAGCGCCATTGCTCCAGCTCCTGTGAAAAACGGCGCCATGCTGACCATTACCGGAACAAATCTCGATTTGGTAACCGAAGTTGTATTTGGCGGTGATGTAAAAGGAGTAATCAGCTCGTTTACAGCTACCACGCTCGAAGTGGCTGTACCGCTTACCGCCACTGAAGGCAAAGTAACGCTCAATACACATTCAGGTAAAACAGCAGAAACCGAAGCGCTTACATTGGTAAAACCCACCATTACAAGCATTGCTCCGCTCGCCCTGATGGCCGGAAACAACATTACCATTAACGGTACCGATCTCGATTTGGTTCGTCAGGTGAAATTTGTGGGCGGACTTACAGTGGATGTAACTCCTGCAACGGCTACTTCGTTCGAAGTAACAGTACCTCCTGCATGTGTGGGCTCGGATGTGGTAACACTCATCACCACCAATGGAACAGAAATAGCATCGACCGACCAACTGGTAGTGGAAGCTGCCAATAAACCTGTAGTCACTGCTGTGACTCCTGCCGCACTGAAACCCCGTCAGAAACTGACTCTTGAAGGAACAAAACTTCATTTGGTAGAAGCCATTTATTTCGGAACTGTGAAAGCTGTACTTTACGGTGTTCGCACCGAAACCTCTATTGAAGTGTTTGTCCCCGAAACTGCTCCTTTGGGTAAACAAAAAGCTAAATTGGTGGCTTTCAATGGCGACGAAGTTTTATCAACCGAATTTACTGTGGCCGGAACAGATCCGATTACCGAACAAACGCTCATGATCATGGACTTCGAAACCCGATCTGCTTCAGACTGGCATGCTCCCGACTGGGATAACTGGGGAAATTCTTACGATGCTGCCAAAGCCAAAGCCGATGGATATCTAACACTTATTTCCCGTCCGGGTTGGTGGATTGTTGGCTGTAATCATCCCGATCCGAATGGTGGATGGAAACAAGCTAATCCTCTGACATACAATCTTAAAATTGATATCAAGACCACAACTCCTATTAAAATTACAGGCGATTACGAATTTATCATCAAAATTGGTGGCGAAGACGTAAGAACAAAATTGATGGTAGAAAATGGGTACATCGTAACTCCAAGTAATGATTGGGCTACTCTTACCATTCCTGTGGAAGGTATTTTCAGTAACCCAACCAAGAACGCAGGCGAC
>JAFGVV010000033.1 GCA_016937795.1 Paludibacteraceae bacterium | reverse complement strand
CAAGGGGGAGTTATTCCTCCTGGCTCTGAAAAAAAATAAACTTTCCTATTTTGTCTGCAAAGTTGCATTTACTAATTGAATTTTCAACATATGAATATAAACAGAAACATTTTCATGCATTATTTTTATTAGCTATACACGATCATTCGAAACATTTGAAAAAAAAGCAATTCACACACATAAAAAAGCAGAAAAAGCACAGCAAATAACTTGTTTTTCTTTATATTTGCGTTCTGAATGTAAAAAACAGTTCTAATCATTATAATCAATTGAAACAATTATGGTCACAACAGCAAGACTTTACAGTTACGACTTTAAAACTGCCAGGACTTACCTTTTTGCAGTCATTTTCATAGCCGCCAATCTTATTTTTCCAAAACTCTTTCACTCAGTTCCCAATGGAGGCCCCACCTTTCTACCCATCTATTTCTTTACACTGATAGCGGCTTATAAATACGGCCTACGTGTTGGTTTACTTACCGCTGTACTTTCACCGGTCCTCAACAGTGTGCTTTTTGGCATGCCCATGTTGGCTATACTACCCATCATACTGATTAAATCATCATTATTGGCTATTTCAGCTTCGCTTGCAGCAAATTACTTTAAAAAGGTGAGCTTCCTGAGCCTTGCTATTATCATTCTGGCCTACCAGATTGTTGGCACAGGCATTGAATGGATTATGCTTGGCGATTTTCAGTTAGCTGTGCAGGATTTCCGCATCGGCTTCCCCGGCATGCTTTTGCAACTGTTTGGCGGCTATCTGTTGCTTAAAGCCATTTCACGCTTGTAAGCCACTGATTTGCAATACAGTTCCTGAAAGATGAACAGTAAAAGTTTTGATGAAATAACCGCCCGCCTCAAAGAAATACATTTTGAGGAGCATTTCGATATGATTGTGGCCATTGCAAATGGTGGTTTGGTGCCTGCCGCCCTGATCAATCAGCTACTGAATGTGGACGTGCAGGTGCTGCGCATCAACTTCAAGGACGAAAAGCAAAATCCCCGCTACGACTCGCCACAACTTCTGCAACAAATAAATTTCAATTTTAAAGAAAAAAAAATACTATTGGTCGACGACCGTATCAAAAGCGGCGCCACCATTGTACTTGCCAAAGAATTACTGAAAGAGGCTGCACTGATTAAAACATTTGCCGTAAACGGAAATGCCGATTACGCACTCTACAACGAAAACTGTTTCCGCTTTCCGTGGACACTCTGACCTGATACAAAATGAAGTATTTTTTGATTGCCGGCGAAGCTTCGGGCGACTTGCATGCATCGAATCTGATGTACGAATTAAAGAAAGAAGATCCCGCTGCTGATTTTTGCTTTTTGGGCGGTGACCTTATGGCGGCACAGGGCGGCATAAGGGTAAAACATTACCGCGACATGGCCTTTATGGGCTTTGTAGCAGTGCTGCGAAACCTGAAAACGGTTCTGAAAAATATCGACGACTGCAAAATGGCTATCGCAGAGTTCAAACCCGATGCGGTCATTCTCATCGACTACCCTTCGTTCAATCTTCGTATTGCAAAATACGTCAAACAAACATCGGAGACACCTGTATATTATTACATTGCACCAAAACTTTGGGCGTGGAAGGAATATCGGATAAAGTCAATTAAAAAGTACGTCGATAAGGTGTTTACCATTTTCCCCTTCGAAACAGACTTCTATCGCAAACACAATTATAAGGTTGAATATGTAGGAAATCCCACGATGGATTCGGTAAACGCACTTTGTCGCAGAGATGAAAATGCATCGGAATTTTGTAAGCGGCATACCTTAAGCGAAAAACCAATTATTGCACTGCTACCCGGCAGTCGGCGTCAGGAAATATATGCCTGTCTGCCCACCATGATTGAAGCCGCTGAATCGTTTCCCGAATATCAAATTGTCATCTCAGGTGCTCCGGGCATCGAAGCGGAATATTATCAGCAATTCAGCAATACATCTAATCATCCTGTGATCATTGATGACACTTATCAAATACTTGTACATGCAAAAGCTGCAATAGTAAACTCAGGAACTGCAACGCTCGAGACTGCATTAATAGGTACTCCGCAGCTCGTAGTGTATCACGTGATGGGTGGTCGATTAGCCATCCTGGGGAAAAACATCTTTATCAAAACCAAATATATTTCGTTAGTCAATATTGTTGCGCAACGCGAAGTGGTGAGGGAATTGATAGCTCATTTGTTTACTGTCCAAAATGTAAGCATCGAGCTCAGAAATATTCTTACAATGCCGGACTATGCATTGCAAATGAAAAAAGATTATATTGAAATAGCTGAAAATCTCGGACAAAATCACGCGGCTGTCAATGCAGCCATGAAAATTATCAATCACCTGATAACCTACAAAAAATAAGTCCTGCACGTGAAATCACGAACAGGACTATCTTTTTTGAATAAAGAAATTTTTTATTTCTTATCTCCGCAACAGGCTTTTTTCTCAGTTTTGTTGCAGTCTACTTTTTTCTCACCTTTGCATTCCCCTTTTTTGGTATCTTTGCATTCGGTTTTTTTCTCAGTTTTCACTTCCTTTTTGGTAGGTTCGGCTGCTTTTTTTGTATCTTGTGCAGTCGCTATAGTAGCAAAAGCAAAAATTGCAGCGAGAGACATCAGGGCAATTCTTTTTTTCATTTTGTTCTTTTTTGGTTGTTTATAATTATAATTTCATACATTAAAACGTAAATATATTCTATTTGTTCTGTAGAAAAATTCAACATTAACCATTCTTAGTTGTTTTTTATAGATTCAATATACTTAAATCACCACAGTATCACTATTTAAATACATTTTAAATAACACCTGATTATCCATCATACATTTTCATAAAAGTCTCTCTTGCGCAGCAATTACAAAACAACTATTTTTGAGGTCAGTAGTATCCATAGTTACACAATGACAGAAGAAGTAGAACAACAGGGCATTTTACTGATAGAAAAAAGTGCAGTTATTGAACAATTTCCCGGAAAGGGCGGCTGGATGTATGTTCCGGTACCCGAAGTGGAAAAAGACAAACATGCCTGGTTTGGATTAGTAAAAGTAAATGGCTTTGTGGACGATTACGAGCTGATGGGCGTGAATCTTATGCCCGACAGCAAAGGCATTATGTTTTTGCCAGTAAATGCCGGTATCCGTAAAGCAATAGAAAAAACAGTGGGCGACACAGTACAGCTAAAATTATTTTTGGCCGGACTGCCACCTGTGGAAGATGATGATTTTCTGACCTGTCTGCGCGAAGACAGAGTGGCATTTGATAACTTTTCGAACCTGAGCGATAATGAGAAGAAGCGAATCACTGACTGGATTTATGCGCCCAAAAGCGACAATCTGAAAGTAGAGCGTATGGCATTAATGATAGAAAAGCTGATTACAAATCCGACGAATATTAAACTCTGAATATTCTCAGGCAAGAATGCAGGCAATGGCAATGCTGTAGAATTTCGATTGCACACTTTCGCTACGCGAAGTCATAACTACAGGCTTGTCGGGCCCCTGAAGCAACCCACCCATTTCGGCACCACCAAAAAGCGAAACACCTTTGTAAAATATGTTAGCCGATTCGAAATTCGGAAAAATCATAATATCAGCATCGCCCAACACAGGCGTAGGTACATTTTTAATACTTCCACGCTCTTTGTCGAGGGCCAGAAAAATATCGACGGGCCCATCCATAATCACATCGCCAAACTCGCCATTTCGCCAGGCATCCATAATGTCGAGATAATCCTGCATATAATGAATTTTCGGGTTTGCCACTTCAGTGGCATGTATTAGCGCCACTTTAGGTTTTTCGATACCAAACTTCCGCGCAGATGCGATGGCGTATTTAATCATGGCCGTGCGTTGTACCAGCGAAGGCGAAGGAATAACAGCCGGATCAGAGAAGAAAACAAGTTTGTGGTAACCGGGAATTTCTAGCGCAGCGTTATAAGTCATCACGCGTCCGGGAGGCAGAAGTCCTTTTTCCTTATCGAGAATAGCCCTGAGAATCACATCCGTATTTACCAATCCTTTCATCAATATGTCGGCTTCACCCTCACGCACCATACGCACAGCTTCGAGAGTAGCTTGTTGCACATCGGGCATATCAATAATGTGAATAAATGGCGACAGATTATGCTCAAAAAGTTCAGGCGATTCGATGGCTGCCACGTCGCCAATAAGGTAAGCCTCTACTATGCCTTTCTCCACTGCCAACAACACAGCTTCGAGCGTATGCGAGTCCACAGCATTGGCTACAGCAATGCGCTTACGGTTGTTTACACTTTGTAAATGAGCAGTTAATCCGGCAAATGAGGAGATACGGTCCATGTAACTAAAAGAATTATTTAAGGCAAATGTAAGTATATTTTTTAAGTAAAACAATTCGGCACAAGCTATCGTTCAACAGATATAATACTTTGTAATTTAATTATTTACAATCGACTTAAAAGTTTATTTGTTTTTCAATTCAAAAGTTTTCAATTATTCCCGAAAGTCGGTGTTTAGTTTCGATTTATCACAGAATAAAAACAATTTATTTTCGAAAAAAAAATGTTGTAAGTAATCGATAATTATTATTGATATGTTTTTCACCGCATATGGAACATCCCGGGTATCGGGAGTCACAGGATTTTTGAAAACAACAGAAAAGACTAAGAACACACAGGATTATCCCGAATAACGGGATAATTTCAGAGCGATAAAAGTATTGTCAGGTACTTTTACTATGTGAATTAAGTTTTTTTTCAAATAATTTCTATGTGTTCTATTGTGTTTGAAACATATCATTTAATATTTCAACGAACTTATATGGCCACCTGACGGCAAAAGTTTGTAAAAATGCTTTATTGCAAGAATCGAAAAAGATTTTTCCTGTAAAAAAATGTAACAGTCATTAATATTGTCGGATAGCTTTAACTAAAAAGCGTTTACAAAAGATGAGGTACAAATATTTCTTTGTATCTTTGAACGCTTTTTTGAGTAAATCGACAGCATAAAAATTAAGAGAAACACAATTTATAACCTCGTTCATGAAACAATTCAAATTACTGAACAATGTTTTTGGTTGGGTGGCGTTTGCCATAGCAGCAGCCACTTATTTAATGACCATGGAGCCCACAGCCAGCTTTTGGGATTGTGGTGAATTTATTTCATCGGCTTACAAACTCGATGTGGGACACCCTCCCGGAGCGCCGTTCTTTATGCTCACGGGCAGGTTCTTTTCACTTTTCGCCTCCGACCCTACTCAGGTTGCACTGATGGTCAATTCGCTTTCGGCGCTGGCAAGTGCATTTACAATTTTGTTTCTGTTCTGGACCATTACACATTTGGCCCGGAAAGTAATTGTAAAAAACGAAAATGATTACTCAACTGCCAATACCATTGGCATTTTGGGTGCAGGAATGGTAGGTGCTTTGGCTTACACCTTTTCAGATACATTTTGGTTTTCGGCTGTCGAAGGTGAGGTTTATGCCTACTCGTCGCTGTTTACGGCTGTGGTTTTCTGGGCCATTCTGAAATGGGAAAACATTGCCGATCGTGCAGGCTCCGACCGCTGGCTTATACTTATAGCCTATCTGATGGGACTATCGATTGGTGTTCACTTGCTAAACTTGTTGGCCATTCCGGCCATCGTACTCGTATATTATTTCCGCAAATATACCCCGAGTACAAAAGGTGTAATCGGCGCCATGATTATCTCAGGTATTATTCTGGGCGTTGTACTTTACGGCATTATTCCCGGATTTGTAGAAGTGGCCAGCTGGTTCGAACTACTGTTTGTGAATACGTTTAATATGCCATACAACTCAGGCCTGTTTGCATATATTATTCTAACTGTAGCATCCTTATCGTGGGCACTATACGAAGCCAACAGCGAAAACAGCCACATACGCTTAACCATTTCGTTTATACTGGCAGTGACTCTGGTGGGTATTCCGTTCCTCGGAGCGCATATCGTATTGGGAATTCTGATTGTGGGCATTCTGGCGATTCTGTTTTATTACAAAAAACAATTTATCAGTCGCCGCTGGCTGAGTACTGCATTGGCCATGATAACCGTTATTCTGATTGGGTATTCGTCATATACGGTTATCATGATTCGTTCGGCAGCCAATCCACCTATGGATCAGAACTCGCCCGACAATGTTTTTGCACTGAAATATTATCTGAATCGTGAGCAATACGGCGATCGTCCATTGCTTTTTGGCTCGGTATATAATGCACCTGTAAAGCTCGATATTAAAGGAAATATGTGTGTACCTGCCGAGAAAAAAGGCGCTGCACAATACGCTCCAAAACCGAAAACATCGCCCGACGAAAAGGATGAGTATATCATCACCGGCTACAAAGTTGATTACGAAATGGATGAGCGTTTCGATATGCTTTTTCCCCGCATGTACAGTTCGCAGCCTTCGCATGTAAATGCTTATAAAACATGGGCAAACATAAAAGGAACACCGGTGACATACGACTACTGTGGTCAGCAAAAAACCGATATAAAACCTACGTTTGGTGAAAACCTACGTTTTTTCTTCGATTATCAGCTACGCTTTATGTACTGGCGATATTTCTTCTGGAACTTTAGTGGCCGACAAAACGATATTCAGGGACATGGCGAAATCGACCGCGGAAACTGGATAACGGGCTTCAACTTTATCGACAAACATTTAGTGGGTGACCAGACAAATTTACCTTCGGAACTAAAAGAAAACAAAGCCCGTAATAAGTATTATATGCTGCCACTGCTTTTGGGTATCATGGGTATTGTATTCCAGCTTACATCAGGAAAAGAGGGAAAACACAGTTTCTGGATTACCGGCTTATTGTTCGTGCTCACAGGCATTGCCATTGTGGTTTATCTGAATCAGACACCCTACCAGCCACGCGAACGCGACTATGCGTATGCAGGTTCGTTCTATGCATTCACTATTTGGATTGGACTTGGTGTACTGGGTATTATCAAAGTAATTGACAAATACATGTCCAAAACACTTGCGGCAGGCCTTGTATCAATTGCAGCACTGGGTATTCCGGCATTGATGGCCTCAGAAAACTGGGACGACCACGACCGCAGCAACCGCTATGTAGCACGCGATTTTGGTGGTAACTATTTAGCCTCGCTTCGTCCGAATGCCATTGTATTCTCGAATGGAGACAACGACACATTCCCGCTTTGGTACAATCAGGAAGTGGAAGGAAACCGCACCGATGTGCGCGTTTGTAACCTCAGCTACCTGCAAACCGACTGGTACATCAACCAAATGAAACGCGAGGCATACGACTCAAAACCATTGCCTATTTCGTGGGAGGAAAAGGATTACATTTCAGGAAAACGGGAAGTTGTATGGGTAGAAGATGCTATCAAACAACCGATTGACATGAAAACAGCTTTCGACTTCCTGCTGCTCGACGATCCGGAAGCCAAACAAAACGGCGAATCCTACATTCCGTCGAAACAGCTTTATCTGACTGTGGATGCTCAGAAAGCCCTCAGCACAGGAACTGTGGATACTGCCCATGCAGCACAAATTGTTCCGCAAATCGACTTTACGCTCAACCGCCGATTGACCAAAAGTGAACTCATGGTGCTCGAAATGCTGAAAACAAACAATTGGGAACGCCCAATGTATTTTGCTGTAACAGTAGGCGACGATTACTATCTCGGATTGAGCGACCATTTCGAACTCACAGGCCTGGCATATCAGATTGTGCCCAAAGGAGTGAAAGGTGCAGGCCCGCAGGTAAATACCAAAGAAATGTACGAAAACATGATGACTAAATTCCGTTGGGGAAATGTGAACGACCCGAAAGTTTATCTCGACGAGAACTCACTACGCATGTGTCGCACTCACCGACTTATGTTTTCACAATTAGTGACTGCACTGTACAACGAAGGCGACTCGGTAAAAGCGCTCGAAGTACTCGATTTTGCAGAAGATAAACTGCCCGGAAGCACTGTTCGTCACGATTATGTTTCGACTACACTCGCTGAATATTATTACAAATTAGGCGAAACACAGAAAGGCGATGCCATTATGGAGGCTGTGGCCAAAGATTGTGTCGAAAATCTTGATTGGTATAACAGCCTGCGTCGTAATCAGCGTGCAAGCGTAAATAATCGCATCGGTCACAATATTGCTGTACTCGGACAAATTCTGCGCATTTGCGATCAGGAAGGTCAAAAAACCATTATGGATAAATATCTTCCTGTATATATGAAATATACACAACAAGCGGAAATGAATTAATTAAAATGCAATTTCCTCGTTTTCTGAGACCATTTTTTGGAAATGTGACATGGAAAATACCCACCCCGTCGAAAGTGATTTATCTCACTTTCGACGATGGCCCGGTACCCGGAGTGACACCCAAAGTATTGGATATATTAGACAAATATAACTGGAAAGCCACCTTTTTCTGTGTAGGCGAAAATGTGACCAAATATCCGGAGCTTTATGCCGATATACTGAAACGGGGACACAACACCGCGAATCACACTTTCAACCATATGAAAGGTTTTCAGCATTCCAAAGAGGAATATGTGGAGAATGTGGAGAAAGCTGCAAACTGTATCGATTCGAAATTGTTCAGGCCACCACACGGACGCATAAAACCCTCGCAACTGAGGATATTGAAAAAAAAATATAAAATAATAATGTGGGATGTAATTACCCACGATTACGATAAAAAACTTAGTCCGGAACAAGTTCTCGGAAATGTAAAGCGATATCTTCGAAAAGGCTCAATAGTGGTTTTTCACGACTCGCTGAAAGCCGAAAAAAATGTACTCGAAGCATTGCCCCGCGCCATCGAATTCTGGCAAAACAATGGCTTTAGCTGGGCGCTTTTGGATGAGTGAATTTGATAAATCTAAAACAAACACGCATAATAACAGGTATTTAATGATATGTTTCGAATCCGTAGGATTCAAATATTTATAGATATTATTTTGATACAATAATACGACCCCAACGGGGTCGAATGTATATGTTCTGATTTTTGTCCAATAAATATATTATCCCTCCGGGATAAAGAAAGATATCAAAAAGACCTTCTGTTTATTTATGTATATATAAATTGCCTGTAAATATTAATTAACCTTGAATCTCAATCCGGAACTACCCCTTTAGGGGGCCGGGGGGTGATTTGCTTTAATCTTATTTGCCTGTGAAAGAATCCATTTTACATTTTATCTGGCAATATAAACTTTTTCAATCGCACTCGCTGTGCACAACCGATAGCGAAAAAGTGGAAGTAATCGATCCGGGAAGGCTGAACACCGACGCGGGTCCCGATTTTTTTAATGCCAAAATTAAAATCGGAGCTACTGTTTGGGCGGGCAATGTAGAAATTCACACCCGCTCGTCGGAATGGACACGACACGGACACGACGACGACAAAGCCTACGAAAGTGTAGTGCTGCATGTGGTAAAAAATGCCGACAAAGAAATTATCAGAGCAAACGGAGAAAAAATCCCACAACTGGAATTAATTTATCCTGCCGATATTGAGCTAAACTACGAAGCGATGATGAAAAACACCCTTCGTATTCCCTGCGAAAATAAAATCGGAAAAATACCCGGTATTTTTATTCGCAGCTGGAAAAATGCCCTGCTCACCGAACGCCTCTTGCAACGCACAGGCCTTATTTCGCAAATGTTAACCGACAACAATCGCCACTGGGAAGAAGCTTTTTACATTAGTCTGGCACGCAGCTTTGGCTTTGGCACCAACGGTCAGGCTTTCGAAATGCTGGCACACTCGCTGCCCATTCAGGTTTTGGGAAAACACAAAAACGACCTGATGCAAATTGAAGCCCTACTCTTTGGACAGGCAGGATTGCTCGAAGCCAAAGACACTGACAGCTACCTGTTATCGCTGAACAAAGAATATAACTTTTTGAAGTCCAAATACAAGCTTAAAAACATTGATGGCGCTCAATGGAAGCTGCTCAGACTGCGACCCGATAATTTTCCGCATGTGCGCATAGCTCAGTTTGCAGCACTGATACATAAATCGACAGGGCTGTTTTCGAAAATCACTGAAAACACTGACATACAGTATCTGCACAGCATTTTCAGGGCTGAACCTTCGGAATACTGGAAAACGCATTATCGTTTTACCTGCGAAAGTCCGAAGTCGCTGAAAGGCATCGGTACAAAAGCCATCGACGGCATTATTATCAATACTGTCGTTCCCTTTGTATTCGGATTTGCCGAAGCGCGTGGCATGCAGGAGCTCAGAGACAAGGCCATTGACCTGCTCGAAAAACTGCCTGCTGAGAACAATGTGATTATTCGCACATGGCACGAAATGGGCATAAGCTGCGAATCGGCTTACGACTCGCAAGCGCTTATACAACTCAAAAAAGAATACTGCGACAAACGCAACTGCCTGCGTTGCAGAATAGGACATAAAGTTTTGACAATAAGATTTGAGGATTTGAAGATTTGAAGATTTGAAGATTTGAGGATTCACCGCTGTGAAACAAGTTTTGAAGATTATTTTAAAATAAGGACTATAGAGTAATAAGAATTAGTGTTGTCCGGTATAAATAATTAGATTCTTCGCTTCGCTCTGAATGACAGTGTTTTTTGGTGGATTTGGTTGGGAGGGGTTAGGTTGGCGGCTTCGCCGCCAACCTAACCCCTCCCAAATGTAAAACTAACTGACTGTCATCTCGAACGGAGTGAGAGATCTCAAATTCCTCTTTTTAAAATTTATACCGGACAACACTGAATAAGAATATAATATAAAATGAACACTTTAAATAAAATATATACTGCCGTTATTCTTGTATCGATTGGGTTTGTGGTTTACTCCTGCGCCAACAAGGGTCAGGGACCTACAGGCGGACCGAAGGACGAAACCCCTCCCAATATAACCAAATCGTCACCACTAAACGGAGCATTGAATTTTAAAAAGAAAGAAATCCTGATTCATTTCGACGAAAACATCAGCATCGAAAAAGCCAGCGACAATGTACTTATATCGCCACCACAGCTCAAACAACCTGAGGTAAGGGGCAATGCACGCTTAGTAACTGTACGATTCGAGGATGACCTTATCGACAGTACCACTTACACCATCAATTTCGGAAATGCCATTGTGGATTTGAACGAAAAAAATCCGCTGAAAGATTACCGCTTTTCATTTTCCACAGGCAACGAAATCGACACTCTGAAAATATCCGGTCAGCTTATCAATGCAGCCGACCTCAACCCCGTATCGGGCGTCATTGTGGGTATTTACCCCGATGGTGACGAAAATCTGTTTTTCAGCAAACCATTTCTGCGTATCGGACGTAGCGACGAAAACGGACATTTCCTGATCGATAATATCCGTGCCGGAAAATATAAAATATTCGCCCTTGCCGATGCCAACAAGGATTTTTATTTTCAACCGGGCGAAGGGGTGGCTTTTTCCGATTCGGTTTTTATACCAACCGTCAGCATTGAAGAAATGCGCGACACTGTATGGGAAGACTCGCTGATCATCGACAGCATACGCACTTATCAGGGCAACCGTTTTCTGCCCGACAATGTACTGCTACGTTTCTTCAAAGAAAACAAAAAACGTCAGTATTTAGTAAAAACCGAGCGTACGCAGGATCATTTATTTAAAATGTTTTTCAATAACACGCTGACCGAACTGCCTGACATCAAACCACTGAATTTCGACTGGGAAGGCGGATATATTATTCAGCAAAACAATAGCCTCGACAGCATTTCGTACTGGCTTACCGATTCCAGTCTGATTAAAACCGACACCCTCGAAATGGTTGTAAACTACCTGAAAACCGACTCGGTATTCAATCTGGTACCACAATCGGATACTATCAGCGTGTTTGTACGAAAACCCAAAACAACGAACAGGAATCGCGGCAGCCAATCAACACCGGCCACTGTGCATTATAAACTTAGCAGCAATGCCTCAAATTCGTTCGACGTTTACAATCCTTTGTATTTCAGATTCGATGCACCACTGCACAATTTCGACATCGAAAAAATTCAGCTCTCCGAAAAAGTGGATTCGGTGCTCAAACCATTGAAATTCGACTGGGCGCCACACGACTCCACAAAGATGATTTATGCTCTGAAATACAAATGGGAACCCGAAAAAAGCTACGAAATAAATGTCGATTCGGCAGCATTTACCAGCATTTACAATCTGACGACCAATAAATTTAAAGCACAGATGAAAATTAAATCGCTCGATGAGTATTCGTCGCTCCGGTTTGCTACCGAACCATACGACTCTTTGGTAGTTTTTCAGCTACTTAACACCAAAGATATCGTAATACAAACCAAGCCTGCCACCGAAAGCGGAACTTTGTTCGAATATCTGAAGCCCGGCGATTACTATGTGCGCGCATTTATCGACAAAAACACCAATGGCATTTGGGATACCGGTAACGTGGAAACCCGTACTCAACCCGAAGAAGTGTATTATTACCACAAAAAACTTACCCTGCGTGCCAATTGGGAATTCGAAGAAAGCTGGCGCATAAATGAAATGCCACTTCTGCAACAAAAACCGGCAGAGCTGAAGAAAGATGGCGCAAAAGCCACAAAATAACGAATCAAAACATTAAAACACAAATAAAGCCCTGACAGATTTAATAAATTTATCAGGGCTTTACAGTCAGAACCTGATATTTTTCATTACAGTTCTGTAACCCTCAATTTCAGCATCTTTGCTTAAAATTGTTCTTTCCATTTCCTGAATTTCATACTCCAGCTTTTGAAGTCTTTCCTTCAATTCAATTTCCTTTGGCGTTTCAAAGTCAATCTCCAGCTTATTGGCCAGGTCTCCTATAAAATTATGCTTCATCAGAATACTCAAATTCCACATAATGCGCATTTGCAACGATGGGCTCCCGGCATATCTGTATACCGTATTGACATTTCTCGATAAGGCACGCGACAGTTCCGCTCTGTTGAAATTACGACTTAAAGCATAACTTTCGATCAATTTGCCATTGTGAGGCATTGGTTTGGCGTTATACATTTTAATAATTTTTGAATGGGTAATTAAAAATAAATTAGCGTTGAAGCATTTAGGCCTCAAATATAGTGAATATTATGGCATTAATTACATAAATGCCGGATAAATCATACTAAAATATTGAAACATTATACTTTAACACATATACATCTGATTTGATATAAAATTTATTGTTGAAAAACACCATAAAGCATAACATTAAAATATAAGTCATTATAGATAATATGCAATGAATTATACATAATCTAAGAAGCATTATACTCTAACACCATATTATATATTTTTTTATATAGATAAATCATATTTATAGTATCAACAAGAACAATATTATGTAATAGCATATAGTTTTTATATCTAGGATAATTGCATTTTTAGTACTTATGTTTCTATTTATTTATGCTATATTTATTTTTTTGAATGTCGTGTTTACGTTTTTGTATAATTTATCTGCCTTTTATGTATATATTCGGACCTTTTACAATGCCGGGCGGCAATAAAACACAAAGAAGCGGTTATTTTTAAACTGCCGTCGGTTATCTCAGATTATCCTCCGGAGTAAAAACAATTAGCAATGTCGGAAAAAGAAAAATGCCCGGATATGTAGATAGAAACCAGCCTATGTTTTACCAATCAACAGCCCTAATAAGATGCTGCAGTTTACAGTATCGACAATTACTTATGTATAGTATCTATCTTCAGGACACTTTCCGGTTTTTCTTAAAGAAAGCATCCTGGTGGTTGTTAATTGTAAATAATTCACTATTTTTGAAGTCTCAATGAATTATCCTTTTTAATGGAAATATCATCAAACAAAACACATTTATAAACCCTGAAAAATAAAACAATGAAAAAGCTTATTTACCTTCTGTTAGTGGTTTTCGCATCAACAGCCTGCGACGAACAAAATATCGAAAACAATCAGAAAGAACCTGTGGCAAGTACCGAAAACTATATGATGTATCCTGTACACGAGGGCAGCGCAGGCGATTCGGTGACCGGATTTCTGGGCTCTGGATACGATGGCACAGGATTGTGCGACTATGTGTCGGTAAAAGAAAAGATGCTCGAAGACTTTCAGAAACAAGCAATTACACGCTATCCAACTACTACTTATCCAGTAATATTTTATGGCGACAGTTTTGCCGAACTGATTCAAAATATCAACAATCAGTCGACAACAGCCATCGAATCGCATCTGAAATCATTAATTTACCTGGCAAAAAAAAGAGATTCGATCGACCTCAATGCACAATTTATATATTACAGTTCACTTAGTTTGACGTCGAACAGCGTTCTCCCAATGTTTACAGATTATACAGAACTTGTGACGGACAATTTCAAGAATGACCTTACTGCACTTTCGGCGGGAGAACTTGTTTCGAAATATGGTACGCATGTGCTGACCAATGTGTGTACAGGTAGAAAGTTTGAGGTTTTGTTTCAGATTAACGACAGAGTAAAAATAGCTGAGGAAGAAGCAAAACTTCTTTTTAATGATAGAATGAAAGAATTTGCAGGCGGTATTCCCGGGATAATTTACGGAAGTAGCAGCACCACAAAACCTGCAACAGGAACTGAAAAACTAATATGCAACTCTATCGGTTCTCTGCACAAAATAAGCACCTGTATTAGTGCCACCGATCATAATCCTGACAGTATCAGTATCGATTTGAATTCGGTTTACTCTGCGGAAAATTTCAGACCAGCGTTAATAAGAATTGATGAAAATGGTTTGTTACCCATTTACGAACTGATAAGCGACGAGACCAAAAAGGCTGAAGTAAAAGAGTATATCAAGAAAAGATAAATCACATTATTTTCTCAAATTCCATGCATCCGAATTGTATTTGTCAGCCATAAGCACGTCAATTTCAGATTGAGAGACAAGCACTTGTGGAATAGTGCCTGTTTGCAGGGCAAGGGCAGATGTAAATGCAGCAACAAACTCTTCGCTATTCATATCGGGCATGCCATTGCGGCGCATATATTCGCGGATATTCATCACCGGACTTGGTACCGAAGCTGTACCACGCAAATTGTGGTCGGGCTTATCGGCTGCAAGGGCTTTTTGCAACTTTTGCAGGTCGGCATCGAACAGCAGAGTACCGTGGTGCAACTCACGCCCGCGGCTTAAGTGCGAAGCTGTCCCGCTGATTTTATATTTTCCATCGAGCCACAAATCCTTGCGACGACCGATTGTAGCCTCTATACCCATTTCCGAAAGTGCAGCCACAACGGGTTGCAGAAAAGCACCGGTCATATCGGCAGGCCGTCCGTCGCCCTGTGTAATAAAGGAGTAATTCAGATTTCCGGTATCGTGAAACACCGTTCCCCCACCCGACATGCGGCGCAAAACCGGAATATTCTCAGCCCTGCAAAACTCCTGATTCAATTCATTGCGCAACACCTGATTCGACCCCAGTACTACACAGCTATTGTTGACATACAGAAATGCCACATTTTCGGTACTGTGCAAAAAAAGGTATTCCTCAGCAGCCAGATTGAATGCAGGATTATGAGAAGGTGAAATAAGAATTTGCATTTACAATGTACAATTTAAAGAGTTACGATAGGATTGAAAACATTCTCCAGAACATCAAAAATGTTCGGGCAATGGATTTGAAACAAAAATACAAAGTTATTTTTGATTTGTGAGTCAGAATTCTTAAAATCGCAATTCTCATTGCATTCAAGAGTAACTGTAACGACGATATTATACACAAAATGACTTTATTTTACCCATTATAATAAAAGCATAGCCTTATCTTTGTTTCCTGAAAAATATTATAACGCAATCGCACTTTACAATTTATATCGCATGAACAGATTATTTCGCCTGGTATTTCTATTTTTAGCATTCACAGCTACTCCCGGTACTTTAAGTGCCCGCGCAAACAACACATTTAGTGGTTACGAGGTGACACCCAAAGGCGCATGGTGCTGGTTTGCAGACCCGCGCGCACTGCATCACGAAAATACAGCGGGAACTATCAAAAATGCGTACATTGGCTATATCGATGTGCATGGCAATATAAAAGCCACACAGCAAAATTTCATTACGGGCAAATCGACCGAAGTGCTGATTCGTTCGTATTTTCAGCCCGATGACCACGACAATCCCACTTTTCTGATTCTGCCCGACGACAGGGTAATGATTTTCTATTCACGGCACACCGATGAGGCTTGCTTTTACTACCGCATTTCGCAAAAACCCGGCGATATTACTACGCTTGGCAAAGAAAAAAAATTAGTGACTTCGCACAATACCACTTATCCTTCGCCTTTTATTCTTTCCGACGATCCGAACAATATTTATCTTGCATGGCGTGGACTGAACTGGCATCCCACCATTGCACGACTCAGCATGCCCGACAGCAACGACGATGTGGCTTTTAATCGTGGACCATTTCAGATTGTGCAATCGACAGGTGCACGTCCATACGCCAAATATGCATCGAATGGCAAGGATAAAATTTACCTGACCTACACCACAGGCCACCCCGACAACGAATCGCCTAATTATATTTACTTCAATTATATCGATATCAACAGTTTTCAGTTGAAAGACATTAAAGGAAATACGCTCGGCACCATTGGAAGTGGTATACACAACGTAAACAAAAGCACTTACCCGACATCTTATCCTTTTGCAATGGTAGATATGCCCTCAAGTGAACGCGACTGGGTTTGGCAAACAGCTATCGGCACCGATGGACTTCCGGTAATTGCCATGGTTCGCATTAGCAGCGACAAAAATACGCACAACTATTACTATGCTAAATGGACAGGCACCGAATGGAAAAAGACTTTTCTGGCCAACGGTGGCGGGAAATTTCATCAAACTTCAGGTCTCGAACTTTGCTATAGCGGCGGAATGACGCTCGACGACAACGATCCGCGATTTGTATATTGCTCGGTACCGGTGACCGGCACTTATGGTACTGTGTACGAAATTTTTAAATATACAATGTCGCCCGAAGGAAACCTGCTGAGCTCAGAAGCCATTACCACCAACTCAAAACTGAACAACAGCAGGCCTTATGTCATTCAGAATTCAGGTAATTCTCCACTAAAACTAGCCTGGATGTACGGAAATTATTACGACTGGATTGTAAGTTCAACACGTCCATTGGGCTACCCTACTGCCATTCACTGCAACTACGAACTGAATGCAGGTGCGGTAAATCTGACCGAAGGATTGCTGACAAACGAAGACTTTTCGGGCACAATAAGCGGAAATGCCACTACCAGCAATGGCGTTTTGGTGACAAGTACCGACACTTACGCTACTTTCAATGTATCGGCAAATGCTGATTTCTCAGTATCGCTGACTCCATATTTATACGAAGGTACTTATAGCGGAGTAATTTTCAGTACCGATAAATTCAGCTACGGAGTAAACGCCGGCACACAGAAACCTTATGTAAAAATCGGCAATAATACTTTTGAAAGTCAGAATTTACTGGGCACTTCGGATGTATGGCAAACACAATCGAGAGGAACCGGAGGCATTTGGTACACACCTACGAAACATAAATACTTCAATCTGACGGTAACTTACGAAAATGGCATTTTACGTACCTATCGCAATGGGTTGATTGACCAAACCATAGAAATGACAGGCCTGACACCCGCGACCCTAAATGTGGGAGGATTTACCGGTTGGACCGAAGATTGCCGCATTTACAACCGCGCTCTCAATCAGGCAGAAGTGAGAAAACTCACCGAAACATCGCTGGCTTACACTTTTAATCAGGCTTTACTGGCCGATATCGAACTTTTAGCACTTACAGTGCCTGCTCAAATTTATACCGATGTGGTTTTGCCCACAAAAACATCCTCAGGCGCTACCATTAGCTGGATCAGCAATAATTCGAATGTTTTATTGAGTAGCGGATTGGTGAAATTTCCCGAAAGTGCCACTCAGGTAATGCTCACAGCTACCATAGCCACAAAATCGAAACAATTTACATGCACGGTTTTCCCACGCGACATAAATCAAAACAAAGTATTGATTTATCGTTTTGCGGGCAGCGATCTTTTCACAAGCGACAATCAAAAGTTTGTGACCGACCATTCGGGCAATGAAAATCACGCTCGTATCATGGGAAATGCACAAGTGAATGGCACACTCGACCTGACTGCAAACACAGCCACAACCTTTTCGACAAACGGGCATGCCATAGCGCCTGCAGGCGTGTTGCAAAACCTGCGCAGTTATACTTTTTTGCTAAAAATAAAGCCTTCGGCACTTACTTCGCAACCACGTGTGTACGATTTTGGCTCAGGAAGCGGAAACAGCATTTTGCTCAGGGCGTCGGCCTTTTCGGCAGGTTTTAAATACAATGGCGGCAGTACGGCATTAATAAATGCTTCGGGCACTATTCCTGTAAATGCCGAAACACAGTTGGCAGTGAGTTTCGATGCCACGACCAAAACCACACGCATATACTCGAACGGTTCGCAGGTGGCCACAGGCACCAATATCACTTACGAACCCTGGCAACTTTACGCCATTGCTCCCGACAACCGCAACTACATAGGCCGCACACAGTGGTGGGATAGCTCGGTGGCTGCCGACAACATCGACTTCAAAGGTACTATCGACGACTTTATGCTTTACAACATTGCTCTGACACCTGAAGAAATTGTACAATTACAACAGGGAAATACTTCTATTGGAAAAATAGAAAAAAAGACATTCAACATTAGTCCGAATCCTGCAAACAGAAATTCGGATATTTGTATTCGGCCGGCCGATAATGCAAAAAGTCAGCTCGACATTTTCAATCTGCAGGGAAAGCTGCTGGCCTCTCATGCCATCGAAGGAGAGAAAAATCTTTCGGCCGGAGCATTCAGTCCGGGACTATATCTTCTACGGCTTTCCGAGGCCAATGGAAATACCAGTTTTGCCCGTCTTATTCTGCAATAAACAAAAAAACACAAAGGCTGCCCTGTAATAAGAGCAGCCTTTCTTTTTTCTAAACCTAAAAAAATAACACCTCTGACATACCTCCACATCCACACTTTTTACACAAACCACAGGGACATTTCGGCATTCAACACATAAACACCTTTACTTAAATTATTATGAATAACTTCAGACTAAAAAGTCTGATTAATCAATCTGATTAGCTTATCAGTAACCAGTAAAAATTCATTCACACAAAACTATCACAAAAATACTTTTGTAGTGCAAAGATTCAAAATTCTGTTGTAACATAAAGCACTGTCATCGTTACAAAATAGGGTTCAAATGTTGCCAAAGAGAATTTAATCGGATTAAAACCTGCAATTATTGACTTTTACACTCCACTAAACACGCTAAAGCCACCATCCACAGGCAGCACAATACCGGTAATAAACGAGGCTGCCGGTGAGCACAAAAATTGCACAGCACCATCGAGTTCGCTGATATCGCCAAAGCGCCCCACAGGTGTGTTGGCAATAATTTTATGACTGCGCTCGGTCAGTGAGCCGTCAGGATTGATAAGTACTGCTCTGTTTTGTTCGCCAATAAAAAAGCCGGGCGCTACAGCGTTCACACGTATGCCATCGCCAAATTTCAGCGCCATATCGCAAGCCAGCCATTTGGTGAAATTATCGATGGCACTTTTAGCAGCCGAATATCCGGGCACACGCGTTATAGCCTGCATGGAAGCCATCGACGAAATATTCACAATAGCACCACTTCCCTGAGCCGCCATTACTTTTCCGAATACATAGCTTGGATAAACCGCCCCATTCAGATTGAGCGAGGTCACATAATCCCACTCGGGCAATTGCATATCGAAAAAGTTCTGATCGGGTTTCAGCGTTGCTCCCGGTGTATTTCCACCGGCAATATTGAGCAGAATATCAATGCGCCCCCATTCGGCCACCACCGCACCGGCAATTTCGGTTAATCGCTGTACATCGAGCACATTGCCTGTAAAGCCAATGGCCTGACCACCATTTTCACGCAATTCAGCTAGCGTTTTATCTAGTTTTTCCTGTTTTGTTCCGAGCGCCACCACACGGGCACCTGCCTTTACAAAACTACGGGCAATACTTCCACCCAATACACCTGTGGCTCCTGTAATTATGGCCACTTTATTTTTTATACTGAATAATTCCATTTTTTTATTTTGTGTTTCGCGTTTCACGTTTAGTGGTGATTGGTTAATTGGTTGATTGGTTGGTTGGGTGATTGACAGTTCTAACCAATTGTAAATTACTAAATTGTACATAAAAAAACGTCTCTGCTTATGCTTCTGACTTCTTTACTGCCGCCATTATTCCCGAAATTTGAGCAAGCGCGTACATTCGCCCGAGAAATGAATAGCCCGGATTATCATTCTGATTCACATCGTCGAGCATCAGTTTCCCATGATCAACCCGCATAGGCAATCCGGGATGCTCGTTTTCGAAAATGCGCACCAGTTCCACCAAATGTCCACGCCCTTCGAGATGCGACGATTCCATAAAATTTCCAACTTGTGAAACTTCAGTACTTCGCAAATGCACGAAATAGGTTCGTTTGGCAAACTCTCGCGCCATAGCAGGTACATCGTTGTGCAAACCCGAGCTTAGTGAACCTGCACAAAATGTAAAACCATTCGAAGGCGAATCGACAGCATTCAGAATCCATGAGATATCATCGGCATTGCCCACAATACGAGGCAATCCGAGTACAGGAAACGGAGGATCGTCGGGGTGAACAGACAAATGTATATTGTACTTTTCGGCTATAGGAATCACTTTTCCGAGAAAATAGCGCAGGTTTTCACGCAATTGCACTTTATCCACTCCGCGATATAATGCCAGCAAATCCTTAAACAGTTCTACCGGTTTCGACACATCGCCCTTAAAGTTTTCGTTTACAAAACCCTGCGTTTTCACAATAATCGTATTTACAAGCTCCTGTTTTTCGGCATCGGTAATGGTCGCTTTCAGCAATTCGAGTTTTTGTAATTCTTCGGCACTGTAATCATTTTCAGCTCCTTCGCGATTCAGAATGCAACAATCGAAATACGCAAAACGTATTTTATCGAAATAAAGCGTTTGAGTACCATCGGGTAGCCTGTAATTCAAATCCGTTCGTATCCAGTCGATTACGGGCATAAAATTATACACCACAGTACGAATTCCGGCTTTGCCTAGATTTGCAAGACTGATTTTGTAGTTTTCAATCATTCGGTCGCGTTCGGTTCCGGCGTATTTAATGCTTTCGTTTACAGGCAGACTTTCGACAACCGACCAGCGCAAACCGTGCGATTCAATAAGCGATTTGCGTTCCATAATGGCTTCGTAAGTCCATACTTCGCCGTTTGGCACTTCGTGCAATGCTGTCACAATGCCTTCCACACCAATTTGTCGCAACATATCGAGCGTAATACGGTCTTTGGAGCCGAACCAGCGCCAGGTTTTTTCCATATAATTGTGTTTGTCTTTTAAATTGAATTCAGCACAAAGCTAAAGTATTGGTTTTATGTATGACACAGCAATTGAACAGTAAACTGATATTTTTTTGTCAAAAAATGATAAATATCTGTACATACATCCTTGAAGAGTATAATAAACACAGCCAGCATTACATCGAAAAACCAGGGAAGAACCATTTCCACCCCGGCTTTTCAATATCATTTGTCAGTATTATTTCACAATTTTAGTCATCAGCTGCTTGCCTTCCACAGCGGCCTTCACCACATACACACCCGATTTGAACGACGACAAATCAACAGTGCATACATTTGTGCGCTGAAGCAACAGTCGACCACTCATATCGAATAATTTCACATTACCGTTTGCATGAAGGAAAAGTGTATTGTTCGAGAGATACATTTTTGAGTTCGGCAGATTATCAATCTGAGTAGTTTTAGGTGTGAGATAAGCACTTTCGAGAACTAAAGTTCCTGCATTTTCTCTTTGCAAATAGATTTGTTTCACATTATCGCTTTTGGTTCCATCCAAATCCACTTTAATAGAGGTTGCTCCTGCATTTGCATACACATCAGGCGTATTGTTGCTATCGTCGCCATATTGCACAACCAGTTTAATAGTGGCATCGGTTACAGCAAAATTCACCACCACATCTTTGTAAGCCGAAAAATCGCTACCGCCAATCCACCATCCACGACCTTTCCATTCAGCATCGAAAGTAATGGTTTTGGTAGCTGCATCGTAAGAACTTTCCCAACCCGAGCCAAGACTTGCAAGTGAGAGTTCGTAATTAGGTAAAGCGGCATCCCCTTCGAGATATGCTTCAGTGAGTGTCACTGTACCTTCAGTAGATTTTTGAATATAGATTTGTTTCACACTGGCTTTTCCAGCAGCATCGAGTGCAGCAGTAATAGTAGTCACACCTGCATCCACACCCACTGTTGTACTGGCTACTCCGGCATTATATTCGATCACCACCTGTACACGCGAATCGGCAGCATTAAATTTCACAACCACATGGTCGTAAGCCGAATAATCCACATCTTCGAGCCACCAGCCTCTACCACCCCAGGCAGCAGGATAAGTAATGGTTTTAGTAGCAGCATCGTAAGTAGCATCACCAAAACCAGAACCAAGTTCGGTGAGCGACAAATTTAAACGAGCCGAAAAAGCCGACAGGCTTACAAAAAGCAACAAAGTTGAAAGGAGTAAGAATTTTCTCATAATGATTAAATTTTAATGATAATTGAATAAAAGGTTATTTTGTAGCATTGCCTGAATTCATAATGAGGCAAACGACACAGTACAAATATAAAGTTAGTTTTATTCAATCCATGATTAATATGTAACAGCTATTTTTCCTTGAGTTACATCAGCAGGCTTAAATGTTTCTTTTTAAGTACTTATTCATTAAAAAACCATTAAGTAATAGAAAGAATACAATGTCGCATTATAGAAAGGTTACAAATACCATAAAAAATCATTTGAAGGTCTTTGGTCGTTTCATTCTGTTGTTTAGCGCATATACACAAAGTCATGATCGTTTTTACGAATGATAGTCATTTCGCAAATATCAATTATTTAGTTATGATGTTTCATATCCAGTTTAATCTTTTTCAGGTCATCGAGTTCGTGCACAGGGCGTTCTATATCGAAAGGAATTGGCATTTGCGAATAGGTTTGGAAATACAGCAGAATGGCATTTTTCCACCACACAGCATCGCGTGCCTGAATGCGTAACCGCGATTGCACTTCGGCAAAACGCTGCGAATCAATCTCGCTTTCGAGCTTATCCCACAGCTTTTGATATTCGCGCACCTGCTGCACTCCGCTATCGTAACGGTAGCAAAGTTCATCCCACAAAGTACGACCATTCTTCATTTTATGCGACCAGGGCACATGATGAAACCAAAGTAAATACTTTTCAGGACAAGCTTCAATATTGTTGAATTGCTCGCGTAATGGTGAAAAATACTGCGAAACAGCATTGCTGCCTTTATCGGTACGATCGAAGCCAATTCCAGCTTTCGAAGCATTGTGATAATACTTTGGCAACCAGTCAGGTCGCGCACCAGGAATATCGCACCAGGGTTCAGGCCCGTAATGATGATCCCATGCAAAAATATGATGTAAACCGAGCGGCATCATGTAGTTGACGCAGGTTTCGTGGGAAGAAAGCAGGATTTCGACAATTGACAATTGACAATTGACAATTGACGATTTAGTGGTTTGCTGTGATTTATCAAAAGTCATTGAAGTCCATTCTTCGGCAATTTGCTTCGAAGTGATTTGATGGCTCCAGGCCTGTCGCCCGAAAGCGTACCAGTTGGCCTGCGCAAAATGATGCCCTGTCCAGTTAATATCATCGCCAATATTGGCTACTCCGGCAATGGCAGTTGTTTTTGTTTTCACAAAAGTTCCATCCGTCACTGCAGCCACAGTCGAGCCTTTGCCAAAAGCGAAAGTATCTGATTTCAGCACTTCTTCCCACATGGGCGCCAGAAAAACAAGATGGTTCGAATGCCCCAGATATTCCTGCGTAATCTGCAATTCAGGCATTACAGGCGTTCTTTTCATAGCTCCGAACAAAGGACTGAAGGGTTCGCGCGGCTGAAAATCGATTGGTCCATTTTTCACCTGAATAATCACATTGTCGCGAAACTTTCCATCGAAACCGATAAATTCCTTATACGCAAGCTTCGCTCTGTCGTCGCCCGGTTCGTACACAAAAGCGCGCCACATAAGCAATCCGCCATAAGGTTTCAGCGCATCAGCTATCATATTTGCGCCGTCGACATGCGTACGGCCATAATCCATAGGTCCGGGCAGCCCTTCGGAATTTGCTTTCACCAGAAATCCGCCAAAGTCGGGAATTGCCCTGTAAATTTCCTTTACTTTTTCTTTCCACCATTTTTGCACTTCAGGACGCATAGGATCGGCATCGGGCAAACGGCCCAACTGTTTCGGGGATGCGAAATTTATTGAAATAAAAACCTTTATATTGAACGGGCGAAAAACTGACGCCAGGGCTTTTATTTTCTGAATATACTCAGTAGTCAGAATATCAGGCGTGGCATTTACATTGTTGAGCACAGTAGCATTGAGGCCAATAGAAGCATTAGCACGTGCATAAGCTTCGTAACGTGGCGAAAGTTTTGCAGGCAATTCGTCCCATTTCCATATAGAACGGCCGGCATAACCGCGCTCCACAGTACCGTTTAAATTGTCCCAGTGATTCAGAATCCGCAAGTCATAAGCAGGCTTTTCAACTACTTTGATCTGATCGGAAAAAGTATTGGTTTGAATCATACGCAGTAAATGAAACGATCCGTAAAGTAAACCGGCATCGGTATTAGCTGCCACAAGAGTCAGCTTTTTATTCTGATAAGTAATTGTACGAATCAGAAATCCTTCATCGCCAAGTTTTTTCATTTCAGTTGAAAGACGCATATTTCGCACAACTTTATCTTTCGCCAAAGCAAAAATAAGAGAGTTGTCTGCGATGTGTTTTTGTGTAAGCAACTCATCACCTGTCATTTGGCTCCACGCATGGGCGAATTCCGAAGCTGCGAACACATCTGTTCGTCCGCTAACGCCCGAAAAAAGTTTTTCGTTGACCGTTACATCCGAAAAACGCAACCACAAGCGGCTTCCATCTTCAGCAAAAAGGAAATTCCCTAAACCTGAAAGGGAAACTAATATCAGGTATAAAAACGTTCTTTTCATGAGTAAATAATTTGTTTTTTATGGTCACATGGAACTCGCATTCGTTTTTCAACATATTTGGTAAAAGCCTCCGTTCATGCTCGTTTCATGATAGTTATTTATCCGGCGACTTCGCCCGGGTTGACTACAAATCAGGGCAAATACACTTTTTCGCCCACAATATTTACATTACATTTCACATCACTTTTGGCTACTACAGACTTTTGATCGGGCTGCTTTCCTCCTATTGAAATTTCCACTTTTCCGGGTTCCACCACCTGCGTATTGTTTTTGTCGCGGGCAGCAAACTGTGTGGGTTTCAGTTCGAATTCCACAGTTTTTGTTTCACCGGCTTTTAAAGAAACCCTTTTGAATCCCTGAAGCGCACGAATGGGTTTTTGCAAAGCACTTTCGGGTAACGACACATACAGCTGAACCACTTCATCGCCCGCACATTTCCCTGTATTTTTCACCTGAACCGAAATTTTCATCGGATCACCGGCCTTAACCTCAGACAAGATATTATTCAAACTGTATTCGAATTTTGTGTAACTCAGTCCGTATCCAAATTCGTACAAAGGTTCCTTGTCGAAATAGCGATAGGTTTTTCCCTGCATATTATATTCGTCAAATGCCGGAATCTGATCGATGCTTTTGTAAAATGTAAGTGGCAAACGACCCGAAGGATTACAGTCACCAAAAAGAATATCGGCAATGGCAGTACCGCCGGCCTGACCGGGATACCAGGCTTCGAGAATGACCGGTATATTTTCTGCTTCCCAGTTGATTGCCACTGCACTTCCGTTGAGCAACACAAGCACAGTCGGTTTTCCGAGCTTCATTATTTCCTTCATCAAATCGGTTTGCACTGATGGTAGTTTGATATCAAGACGGTCGCCATGATCAAAACCTGCCACTTTCACTTTCATTTCCTCACCTTCGAGCGACGGACTCAAACCCATGCAAAGTATCACCACATCCGAATTTTTAGCCACATCAACAGCCTCTTTCAACATTGAATCGTTGGGTTTATCCCACACCAAACGTGCCACAGCATATTCGGTATTGTTTTGCAGATAATCGAAACGGATTTCGTGTTTTCGGCCGGCTTCAAGTTCAACAAACTCATATTCGCGACGCGGATCATGATCACTTTTACGACCAGTCACCACTTTTTTACCATCAATAAAAATATCGAAACCATTAAATGCCTCGCCACCAATGGCATATTTTCCACTTACGGGCGGCACCAGAATTCCTTCCCAACGAACCGAAAAAGAAGCAGGATTCATATCGTCGAAAGGCGCTTTTGTCCACCACACAAAATCGATATTTTTATCCACACGCGTATGAGTAATCTCACCTTTAAAATCGGCTCTGGAATAATACGATCCGGTTATTCCTTTCTTTTTTAAAGATTTATCTGTATAAAAACAGTCACTTCCAATGGCTGTAAGCAAAGGCAGTTCATTGGCCAAACGACATCCCGGAGCATATTTTACATTTGCTTTCGGAAGTTTGCTTTTAATGCCTAAAAGTGGCGTCACCTGGTGCATCGAATAACCGTTGTAGTTTCCCAGCAGTATTTCGTGATTGTTGGCATTCGGTCCGATAACCGCCACATTCTTTATTTTTCTTGAGAAAGGCAGCGTATTGTTTTCATTTTTCAACAAAACCATCGATTTACGTGCAGCATCGAGTGCAATGGCCTGATGTTCTTTTCCATCAACTACTGAAAGTGGAATGTTTGAAAAGGGCACTTCATTTTCCGGATCAAATTCACCCAGTTTCATGCGTGCCATAATCAATCGCTTCACCGAACGATCAATTTCCGACGCGGTAAGCAAGCCTTTTTTCACGGCATTGAGCAAACTGCGGGCATACACACTGCCACAATTCAGATCGGTTCCGGCTTTTACAGCCATAGCCGACGATTCCTCGGGCGTTGCTACCATATTGTGCGCTTTCTTTTCGTAAAAGTCCTGAATAGCACCACAGTCGGACACTATATAGCCCTGAAAATCCCAGTTGTTGCGTAAAATATTTTCGAGAAACTGACTTCCGCAGCATGGAATACCGCGCAAACGCTGATAGGCACACATCACCGAATAAGCGCCACCTTCTTTTATAGTACGTTCGAAATGTGGCAGATAAGTCTCGTACAAATCGTAATCCGTTGGCCAAACAGTAGCCGAATGACGTGTGGATTCCGGACCGCTGTGGACCGCAAAATGCTTGATAGTAGCCACCAGTTTCAGATAGCGCGGATCGTTTCCCTGTAAACCTTTGATAAATGGAATAGCCATTTCGGCTGTCAGAAACGGGTCTTCGCCATAAGTTTCCATGCCACGTCCCCAGCGTGGATCGCGAAAAATATTGATATTGGGCGTCCAGAAAGTCAGCCCCTGATAAATACCGTATTTCTCCTGACGCTGATAATGATGATATTTAGCCCGCGCTTCGTCGGAAATAGCATTTGCAATATCGAACATCTGATTTGTATCCCACATGGCAGCCATACCAATGGCCTGTGGAAAAACAGTTGCCTGACCCGAACGTGCCACGCCATGCAGACATTCGTTCCACCAGTTATAGGCTTTTATACCCAAACGGTCAATTCCCGGCGAATCGAAACGCATTAGTTCTGTTTTTTCTTCGAGTGTTAATCGACTTACAAGGTCATTTGTACGTTGTTCAAAACTTAATTGCGGATTTTGCCAGGGTTCAGAAGCTTTAAGAGCTGTAAAAAAACAACCTGATAATAAAACTGTAAGAACAAAGAATCTGTTAATTAACCTCATAACGGTTTGATGTTAATGTATAATTTACTTTTCAATTTTTGAAATTTGATCTGAAATACGAAAAAAATCAAAGTCAGCACAACCGCCGGCATTTCTCGTAGCATAATTGAACAAACCAAAACGATAGCCCATAAAATGCTCAACAAGTGTATATTCCATCAGCAAGGTATTACCAATGAATTGCCAATGTTTGCCATCGGTGCTGTAAAAAAAGTTTGCTTTGTCGGCTCTGTTGCGGAAATCGCATTCCACTTTTAAATAAACTTTCTTGCCTTTGAGCGGAATGCTTTCAATTTCAGCAGGCACATCAGTTTTATTACTTGTCATAAAAACGAAAGGTTTTCCACCTGAAATTTTCACTCCAACCTGTCCGAATTTGCGTTGCAGGGCGCATAGGCCGGCACAATCACCCTCTTTCATTTTATTGAAATGAAGCAGCGTAACAGCTGACGACACAGGACCAAAAGTGCGTTGTGTAAGTGTATTTCGGGCTTTCAGGAATAATGTGTCGGTTCGACCGGTTTTCAAACGCAGAAATCCTTTTCGTTCTGTAACCGACCACAAATTATTGTCTGCGTTATGGTTCCACTGCCACACAAGCGGCAATGCAGCTTCGTTCTTTTCGCGTTTAAATTCGTCAGAAGCCACAATTCCGGGCATTAAACCGCGACTTGCAGGCAGATTAAGACTTTCGGGCACTTTGCCATTTTCGCCTATCACAGGCCAGCCATCCTCCCATTTCATTGACACGAGATAAGGAATTCGCCCTACCGAACCAAAATCGCGGAATAAATAAGCAAACCATTCGCCTTCGGGCGTATCAATAATACCACCCTGCGCCACGCCCAAATGCTGAAAACCCATTCGACCCTCGTAAGGTCCGGTAATTTTATCAGCCCGATGCACCACCACTGTTCGCATTCCGCCACGCGGCCAGGTAATATTGAAAAGATAATACTTCCCGTTGACCTTAAACATCTGTGAACCTTCGGCAGGCAGGCCAATGTTCGGACCTGAAGGAAGACTTGCATTTTCGATCAGCACACGGTCGGTACCCGGAATTGTGCCCGACAAGTCGGACTTTAGTTCCACAATATTCAGTTTACCAGCACCGTAAATAAAATAAGTACGACCATCGTCGTCGAAAAAAAGCGTATGATCGTGATAAGCAGGACCGAACGAAATCTCGTCCCATTCATTTTTTTCAATATTATCGGTTGAATAAATGTAAGTTTTATTGGTTGTTTGCGCAAAAGTGCTCACATAATACCGGCCCTTGTGATATCTGAGACTGCTTGCCCACGAACCACGTCCGTAAGTGCTTTTTCCGTTTTTCAGATTCAGTTCGTCGATATCGCCAAGGCTTTTGCTGGCATACGAAACAATTTCCCAGTTTGTAAGGTCGATCGATTTCATCACCGGCACGCCCGGACTCATGTGCATGGTGGTGCTGCTCATATAGTAATTTTCGCCCACGCGAATCACCGAAATATCAGGCAGATCGGCAAAAATCACCGGATTACGAGCCTGATTAGTCTGTGCGCCTGCAACTACAAACTGTAAAAGGAAATATGCTACAAGAGCATATTTTGATACATCTAACTGAGAAAAACGTTTTATCATTACATAATATATTTAATTATCAGTGTATAATCGCATCATTCGCCGAAGTGGCATACAATCCGATCATTGCTCCGGTAAAACCTCCGGCCACATTGGTCGATAGAATATCGCCCGAAACAGTTCCGCCAAGATTCACAAAATCGATTCCATTAAGCGAATAACTGAAGCTATAATTATCGCCGTCGGCTTTTACCTGCAACGAAACTGTGCTTTTCAGATCAATTTTCTGACTTGCAATAATTTTTGACTGACCTTTTTCGGTTCTTTCGAGCAGGATATAAAAGTCCTTATCTTTTTGGGTTATTCCAAACACATAATTGAATTTCTCACTTTGCAGGCAGATAATTCCGGCAAGTTCTTTTTCCGATTTCGGTATAAATTGCAGCGTGGTAGTAGCAGTAAAACTATTGTGTTGCTGACGATAAAAAAGCGTCGAAGTAGGTTTCACTTCCTTAATATTCACCGCAAAAGGCTGAATAGCAAGTCCGTTTTTTGTAATGGAGATAAAATCCTCACGGGGTCCACGCAATCCAATCCAGCGATAATCGGGAATTGCAGCAGTGAAATTATCTGCAAAAGTGAAATTTCCATTTGGCAGGAAACCATCTTTTCCTGTTTTATTTTCAACACCTTTTGGCATTTTGAGTTTCGGCTCCATAGGAACCAAACCATTTTCGAATACCGGAAAAGTGCCACTCCAGTCCACAGGAAGTATAAATGTTTCGCGACCGGTATTTACGCGTTGCTTTTCGTTGGGACGAACAGCCAGAAACACGCCGTAGAATTTCCCATCAGGCCCTTCCACCAAATCGGCATGACCGGCCCAATCCACTTTATTGGCTCTGTCGGCCGGAAAATGACGTTGTGTCAGAATCGGATTCGAGGGAGCGGGCACATACGGGCCTTTGGGACTATCGCTGATAAAAATCACTTCGCTGTGCCAGCCTCCGGTACCACCTTCGGCGCACATCAAATAGTATTTTCCGTTTCGTTTGTAAATGTGCGGTGCTTCAATCCAGATAGGTTTTTTACTACGATCGACTCCACCATCTACTACCATTTTATCAGTTCCTGCAATTACCTGATCTTTTTCCAGATCGTATTCCCAGACTTTTATCACGCGGTGTCCATTGTACAACTCCTTACCTCTGTCGGGTGCATCGTTGTGAACCACATATGCTTTTCCATCTTCGTCGAAGAAAATGGAAGGATCAATTCCCTCGAAATTAAGTTTTATCGGGTCGCTCCAACCTGCAAACGGATCTTTTGTTTTCACAATGATATTACCAAAATCGCCTGCAAATTGCGTGGTGATCATATAAAAAGTACTGTTAAACTTATTGTATCGAATAGTTGGTGCATACACTCCTGCACTAATTCCCGTATCAAACACTTTCAGCTGCGATTTTCGATCAAGCACATGCCCGATCTGTTTCCAGTTGACCAAATCTTTTGAATGAAAAATGGGTACACCGGGAAACATGGCAAATGTTGAAGTCACCAGAAAATAATCGTCGCCTTTGCGCGTGATGCTCGGATCGGGATAGCAACCCTGAAGAATAGGATTGTAAAATTCGTTCTCTTTCAGCTGATTCCGGTTGTAAATATCATCGTTGCCCTGATAGCTGAAATTTGAGAAAACTGCCGGATTCTGTTTCGGGCTTTTCTTTTTTGCGTTTACAGCATTAGACACTGAAAATGCGAACATTACACAGAGTAAAATTGTGAGTTTCTTCATTGCAAATAAATATCTGATTGTATCTTATTTCGGTTTATTTCTTTTTAATTGTGGCTCTGAAAGGCGCTGCAGGCAATCCTTCAGTATTTCGCAGATTAGCCCTGTGCGGATTATCGGCCCATGCATAACGCACATATACAGGATTTTGAACTTGAAGCGCACTTACTATCACTTTATTTCCTTCAATACGGGCTTTTGCCCACACAAATTTAGCATCGGCACCGGCAACAGCAAATTCTTGCAGCTCTTCCCCACCCGACTTCAAACCTGCTTCTGCATTTTTAAAGCTGATAATCAGCTTATTTCCTTTCACTTTCAGCGATTTAAAAACCGGCCCGGCACTTCGAATTTTGCTTTCACCATAAGCCACTTTCCGCGCAGCCAAAGCCAAACGTACACCCACGTCTTTTTTATTCAGCGGATGAATATCGTTCCATTCGCCAATATCGATAGTCACTGCCATGGCTGTATTTTTGAGTGCAAGTGCAGCTTCCTGAGCTTCGCGTGTCTCGGCCCAATTGCTTTCCACAGGCTGAGTTTTGGCTTCCATAAAATTGGCCAACTGCACAAACAGGAAAGGGAAATCGCCCTGACGAAATTGGGAACGCCAGTTTCGAATCATTGCCGGAAACATTCTGGCATATTCGGCAGGGTTCGCGGTATTCGATTCACCCTGATACCAAATGGCTCCCTTAATATTGAAATTAAGCATGGGCGCAATCATTCCATTGAACAAGCCCATTGGTTTCCAACGTACAAAAGTTTCACCGGGCAAAGGAGGCATTTCGCAGCCCTTTTTCATTTTCCACGTTCCTTCAAGAGAAATATTACGGTTTGGAAGCGCAAGCACATAGGGTTTATCAGGAACAAAACCACCCGAGCCACTGTTGTTCACCACTCGTACCACCAACACATTACGTCCTTCAACCAACACACCTGCAGGCACATTGTACCAGCGAGGCGGATACTGATAAGTTACATTTCCTACAAAATGTCCGTTTACAAATACTGAATCGGCATCCACAATGCGTCCCATATTCAGAAATGCGGGTTTTCCGGCTTCGGTTGCTGAAATCTGAATTTCGCGACGAAACCAGAAGACGCCGTTTTCAGGTTTTCCAGCTTTGCTCCAATAACCGGGAACTTTAAAATCAGTCCATTGAGAATCGTCGGTATCAGGATTCTTAAAGTTGCCGGCCTGACCAATATCGTTGTGCGTAGATAACTGATACCACTCGTTGGTACGCTGACGTTCAAAAGTTTCAGTGTCCATAATAAGCTGATCGTTGCGCCAACGGTAGCCTTCCTCCAAATGTGCGGGAAAAGCCCTTAAAGCATCCTCGCTCATCCATGCCTGCACAGGTGAGCCACCCAGACTGGCATTGATAATTCCAACAGGGACATTTTTTACACGGTTTATTTCAGTGGCAAAAAAATAAGCCACAGCCGAATAGCTGAGTACTGTTTCTGCATTCACTTCTTTCCACGAAGGATTTCCGTGATAGTTTTCCTGAGGAACTTTGAAATTATATTTCTGAGGCACATCGAAACAGCGAATCATCGGATTTGAGGCTTTGGCCATTTCGGCTTCGTAAAGCGGTTTTACGCGTCGCATAGGCAATTCCATGTTCGACTGTCCCGAGCAAAGCCACACATCGCCAAAAACGACATTCCTGATTTCGATTTTGTTTTTCCCTTCAATCAACATCGTGTACGGGCCACCTGCTTTGTGCTTTTTAAGCTTTAGCAACCAGTTACCGGAGGCATCAGCCTTTGTACTATACAATTTTCCATCAATACTGACAATCACTTTTTCGTTCGGATCGGCCCAACCCCAGACATTCACTTTTGTATCGCGCTGAAGCACCATTCCATCTGCAATGAGTTTTGGGAGCACTACATCAGCATTTAACGAAAAATGAAGAATGAAGAATGAAAATATCAGAAGAAAGATTTTTTTGAAGTTCATATATTTACCCCTAACCCCTAAAGGGGAATTTAGTTAGTTTTGTCTTTTATTTTCTTAAATACAAATTTGTCATTTTCTTATTCTTATTCCCCTTTAGGGGTTAGGGGTTCATTCCCTCGATCGTTTTGATGGTACCGTCTTCGTTGTACTCAAGCTCAACGACCTTCAGACTGCGAAGCCATGTTTTACCACCTGAGGGCCGGGAGTCGTGATGGAACAAGTACCATTTTCCCCTGAACTCACAAATGGAGTGATGGGTTGTCCATCCGACTACCGGTGTCAGAATAATTCCCTGATATGTAAATGGTCCGTATGGATTATCGCCAATCGCATAACAAAGATAATGAGTATTTCCTGTAGAATAAGAAAAATAGTATTTCCCTTTGTATTTGTGCATCCACGAGGCTTCGAAAAAACGACGATCGTGATCGCCGGCTTTAAGCGGTTCGCCATTTTCATCCAAAATCACCAAATCGCGTGGTTCTTCGGCAAATTCGAGCATATTTTCGCTGAGTTTCGCCACTTTCGGACAAAGTGCAGGCTCGTTGTCGGCAGGCTCGTGACCACACTCGATGGCTTTATTGGCGCGGTAGCGTTGCAGCTGACCGCCCCAAAGACCTCCGAAATAAATATAATGTGCGTTGTCATCTTCCCTGAACACACAGGGATCGATGGAATAACTTCCTTTTATGGGCGCATCCTCAGCCACAAAAGGTCCTTCGGGTTTATCGCTCACGGCCACACCGATATGAAACGCATCGTTACGGTCTTTCAGCGAGAAATAAATATAGTACTTTCCGTTTTTAAAAGCTGCATCGCTATCCCACAACTGTCTGCCCGACCAGGGAATGGAAGACACATCGAGTACAACTCCATGATCGGTGAGCACACCGTTTTCGATGTCGTCGGTGGAATATACATGATAATCGCGCATATCGAAATGATCGCCGTTATCATTTTCGGGAATTCCTGATTCCACATCGTGCGAAGGGTAAATATACAGACGACCGTTGAATACGTGAGCTGCCGGATCGGCCATAAATAAATTTGGTATCAGATATTTTGGTGTTTTCATAAAATCATTTACAATTTACACATTTACAATTTACTATTTATGGAAAAAACTTCAGGGTTTTGGATTAATCCCCATAATTCTTTTCACAACAGGTTTTGCCTCATAATTTCTGTCGAAAAGAAGCGGATAATCGGTACGACCTCTGATCGGCCAGTTATTTTTCCACGAATCGGCATCGCGCAGTCCCCACAAAGTGACACGACTGATTTTATCGCTGTGTTTTGCGAAAAGTTCAAAAAACGATAAAAATCTGTTTTCCCACTCAGCATTAACTTCGGGCGTAACTCCGTTTACATAAGGATTCATTTTTTCCTGATATTCAGCCTTGTCCGCAATATTGGCTCCCGTTTGCGACCAGGGAGATGGCAACACAGTCATATCGAGCTCTGTTATCATCACTTTTACGCCAAGTGCAGCAAATGCCTCTATGCTATTTTCAAATTCTTTTATATCAGGAAAATCCATATCTAAATGCCCCTGCATACCAATGCCCGACACCTTTATGCCCTGTGACTGAAGATCTTTTACCATGGCAATTACCCCATTGCGGCGTCCTTCGAGCGACATAGAATAATCGTTATAATACAATTCAGCATCGGGGTCGGCCTCTTGTGCATATTGAAAAGCAAGTTTCACAAAGTCTTTACCCAGAATTTTGTAAAACGGACTTTCGCGCCACGACCCATCGTCGTTAATAGCTTCGTTCACTACATCCCAACCATGCACACGCCCTTTGTAGCGCGAAACCACAGTTTGAATATGATTTTTCATGCGGGCAGCAAGCACTTCGCGAGTCACCTCGTTGCCCTCTGCATCTGTAAAAAACCATTTCGGCGCCTGCGAATGCCAAATCAGTGTATGACCTACAACGTGCATTTTGTTTTCTTCGCCGAGTTTGATCATCCTGTCGGCCAGCGTAAAGTCGAATTCACCTTCCACAGGTTGCACAACCTCACTTTTCATACAATTTTCGGCCACAATAGAGTTGAAATGTTTTTTGATAAGTGCTAATGCAAGCGAATCGTTGCCGGTGATTTGAGCTGTATTCATAGCCACACCCACATAAAACTTATTGGCAAAAGCATCTTTCAGACCGATTTCGGCTTTGGGTTTGCACGAAAGCAAAGTGACACACAAGGTTGCAGCACTCAGCGTTGTCAAAACTATTTGTTTGATTGTATTCATTACATTAAAATTAAATTATCAATAAAAATATCATATCCTTCTAAATAGATATGACTTCTCACGAACAATAGTGTAAGCTAATAATGCTATACAATATTTGTCAAATATATTACAAAACTCAATAACTATTCAAATAAGCTTTATAGTTATTTGCATCATATTGAGATTTAAGATACAGAAATTACCTAATTAATAGGAATAATATAATGTCGCTTTTTAAAAGAATTTCAAAAATCCATTTCAAAATAGCTATCCAAAATTACGACATTAAATTCTTCCTATTACTTATGTTTACAAATTGTCAGCCTGTCGTCTGACAGTTAATTCTGCCTGAATTTTTTCGTTCAGCGATTTAGAAATCGGATAGAAGAATAATGCCACTACCCCTACAGCAAATGTCACAGCAGGTATAATACTGGCAGTCAACTTAATGCCATATACTGCATCGGGCGTTTGCACGGTATTGGCCACAAAGCCAAACGAATCAATTATACCGCCGCAAATAGCACCACCCACGCCAAGACCGGCTTTGAGAGCAAATACAATTCCGGCGAACACAAATCCCGTCGCACGACGTTTATTCATCCACTCCGAATGATCGGCCACATCACCCATCATGGCCCAAAGCAAAGGAATAGTGGGTGCGTAAGCAAGACTTTTCAAAAGATTAAGTATAAAAATCATTCCTACATTATCGGCCGGAACTACAAAGAAAAGTCCGGTAAAAACAGCAGTCAGCGCCAGGCAAACAATAAACACATTACGTTTACCGTAAATACCCGAAAGCCATCCCGAAAGGAAAATAACACCCAGCAGGGTAATTACCTGCCCTATCATATTGAACAAACTAAATCCTACAGCAAAAACCTGATCGTTGTTGTGTGCTATTAGTCCGAAAGCATCCAAAAACCTGTGGAATACTCCATAAGTTACACCCTCGTCGGCAACCAGATTAAAGTGGCGCAGAAAATCGAAAAGGGCATTTTTTTCCACTACATAATTAAAATAGTACGACATGCCACTTCCCCACATAGCCAGCGTGGTAAAAAGGAAAAGCGTTAACACAAACATTGCTCGCCATGGTGCATTACGCACAATATCTTTAAAATCCTGTTTTACTGATGTTTTCTGATTTACAGGTGGAGTAATACGTTCTTTGGTTGTAAAAAATGTGACAAGTAAAAGCACCACCACAATCACTGCAAAAAGCCCAATGGTCCACGACCAGCCTTTCTCAGCATCACCCTGTCCGAAGCGCGCTACCAGCGGCAGGGTAAGTCCCTGCACCACAAAAGTGGCGATGGTGGCAGTCACAAACCGTATCGACGAAATACTTGTGCGCTCTTTGATATCGCTCGTCATTACACCGCCAAGCGAAGAATAAGGAGTGTTATTGAATGAATAAACCGACATTAATAAGGTATATGTAATACCTGCATAAATAATTTTTCCGCGCTCACCCAGGTCAGGTGTGGCAAAGGCCAGCACAAAGAACACTGCAAATGGAATGGCTGTCCACAGAATCCATGGACGGTATTTCCCCCATTTTGAGTTGGTGCGGTCGGACAAAATGCCCACAAGCGGATCGACAAAAGCATCAAAAATACGTGCAAAAAGCAGAATCATACCTGCGGCTGTAGCTTTAATTCCAAATACATCGGTATAGAAAAAAAGCTGAAACATCATCATCATTTGGAAAATGAGATTGGCTGAGCCATCTCCGAGACTATAACCAACTTTCTCGCCAAACGAAACTTTTTGTGAATTTGATTTCATAAACATTTAAATTATGAGCCCAAAGGCCCGGTGGCTGATGACCGGATGCCGGCTTTCATCACAATTAACACTATATTACTGATATAATGCCCTTTAAACTAACACTAATCCGGATTTACAAACGCAGAAGCCCCGTTTCCGTAAATGGTTACGGAGCCTCTGCGAAAGTTTTATTCAGCATTTATAAAATTAATATACAAGCTCGCCCGAGAAGTCAACACTTACATCTTTTCCGGCCAAACCGTCGGCTGTACCTTTGTAAGCGTGTTTGCGTTTGTATTCTTTATCCCACAAGTTGGGTGCATCATCCGGAATCCAGTATTCGTGCTCATCCGGATGATCCGAAACACCCCAGATAGTAATTCCGTATTGTTTGTCCTTTGGAATATATTTTTTGTACGATTCAATGACAAAACGATACATTTCAGACTGTTTGGCATAGTCGTCGAGTGTCGGACTGCTGGTATTTACCTTGATATCAAGCTCAGATACTTTGATAAGTTTAGCTGTGGCGCCCAGTTTTTGGAACATCTGACTGATTTTGGCAGTATCGCTGGTAATGCTGATGTGCATTTGCGTACCAATGCCATCCACGGTAGCGCCCTGACTTTCGATATATTGTACATATTCGATAAGCCCATCGCATTTCTGCAAACTGTACTCCAGATTGTAATCGTTGATAAACAGAATATTATCAGGATTACCATACTCACGGGCAAGCTTAAAGGCTTTCACGGCGAAATCTTTTCCAAGATATTTTACCCAGTAAAATTCATCTGTGGCCTGTTCGGCTACATCACCATCTCGCAACGTTCCATTTTCTTTCATCGGTTCATTTACCACATCCCATGCTTTTACATTGTCTTTGTAATGAGTCATCATGTTCTGAATCCAATGGGTCATTGCGCCATCAATCAACGCGCGTTTTTCTTCATCGGTTTTTTCGATAATGGTCACACTTTTAGCCTTGCGACGGGCACCTGCAGGAGTGTTTTTAGAAACCACAATATTGTCGATATAGAAAGTGGCCGCTGTTTCGCCAAAGTCGAATATAAATTTATCACGGTCGGCCTTGGTTGGTTTCAGTGTTTTCTGCACCTGAGTCCAGGTTGTCCCCACTGTAATGCCTCCATAATAATCAGCATTGTAGTCGGCACCCTGAATCTCAACCTGCAAAGCTGCAGTAGTAGAAGCTTTAACCATAAACGTACAATTATACTCCACGTCCTGTTCAAGAGGAGTGCTGAAAGTATATAATTGTTGTGCGCTATAATTGCTTGCAGCAGTAGGATTAGTAAGTACCATACTGTAACCTGTGTCGCCAAAGCCTTCGCCCTGAGCCGAAACTGCACGGGTCGAACTATTTCCCCAGCCTCCCCAGCCGGTAAGTGTGCCATCTTCGAAATCGCCGTTTGAAATCAGGTTTACAATTGTGGGAGCTGCATCTTTATCCACTACTTTAATATTATCCACATCGATATAATAAGTCACTCCCGGAAGATATCCAAGGTCGAAATTCATTATAAACGAAGCACCTGTAAAAGTATCGTCGTTGGCATTGAGTGTAAAAACCACCTGCTGCCAGCTAGAATTTGTTTCGAAAGCTTCGGTTGTTGACCCATTTGCATACCAATCCATCCAGGGATAATTATTATTCAAACCACTGAACGAGATACGACCTTTTCCGGCAATATCGCTTTTTACAAAAAACGACACTTCGTAAGTATGATTGGGTACAATGGTAATATCGGGCGTAGCAAGTTGCAAATCCCATGCGTTGGCAGAAGACGCCGACGATTTCATTACCACAGCTTTTGCAGTAGCCGAAAGTCCTTTTCCATCCTCCACAGAAATACCATCACCGGGATTGTTTCTCGCCCAACCACTGAAGCTACCATCTTTCAAGCCTGTAAGATCAATGGAATTTGCGCCCGGTGCATCGGGTAGAACAGTAGGCGCAATCAAACCATTGAGGTAAGATGCGTTCTGATTTTGGTGCCAAACCAGTGTATGACCGTACATTGTAAGTCCGGCTTCCTGTACTTGCGCCAGCATTGCATCTACTTTTGTGAAATTAATCTGGCCATTGGAACCCACCATAGCTCCATGCTTCATTTCGTAGCCAATTACCACTTCGTCGAAATTGGCATTTACAATATTGCGGTAAGTTTCGTTGTTCACATAAAAATCGAGACCCACACCTACTCCGAGTTTAAAATCAGTATAGTTTTTAAGCACTTCATAGCGCTCAATTTTTTCGGCCAGTGGCAATGGTAAATCCGACATAGCAACTTCGCCTTTGTTCGGGTCTTTGTACCATTCCATAATCATATCGTCGCACGAGCTAAACATAAAGCTCACAGCAGCAGCCAGCGACAGCATTTTGATATATTTCATTTTTCTGTATTTTTTAAAAGGTTATTCATTGCTTGTTACCGGAAAATCGCTGTACTCAGGTTTGACAAGCGATACCATACGCCAGTTGTCGGTATATACTTTTACTGAAGTAGCCGAGGACACAAATTCAGTTTCGTCAGCATCGTTCTTCGTAATATCCGAAAGTTTAAAGTCTGAGTTTTCGAAGAAGAAACCAAAATTCTGCCAGCTTGCACCTTCACGATAAACCAAAACATCTTCGAAAGTATAAACCTGATCGGTCGACGCGAATGCGTAGAATTTATTCAAAGGAATCGTTACAGTCACCCAACCTTTGGTAGAGAAAGGAACCACAGCTTTGTTTTCAATCCAGGGCACATAATTGTAAACGGCACCAGTCCATTCGCCACCATTAAAGTTATTAGCCATACAAATTTTCAGGAAGCCGGTATTTACCCATTCTTCAGGTACAAAAATATCGAACTGTAAAGCCACATCGGCCACCGGAGTTTCGGCAGGAATAAACGGTGTGAGCTGAGCACGCCAGTTATCCACATCGTTTCCGGCAGTCCACACTTCGGTATTACGGTTTTTAGCAGCGGGGAACGAAGCCAGACGTGCTGGTCGGTGCGCTACATATTTTCCCTGCGACATTGCGCCCGGAGCACCAATAGGAGCCGATTCGAGATCAGTGTCATCGAGCATACTGCCTGTTTCGCTCCAGCTCCAAAAGCCCTGCTGACCGTTGCCATCAAAATCGAGCAACACTCCACGTTTTACGTTGAAGTAAGCAGATGAATATGCACCACCATTGGCACCTTCCACCAAAATGGAACCTCCATCGGCCGAAACACCTGCAGGCACTGCCACTTTACAGAATTTCCCATCTTCGTCAGACACAATTCCTTCGGTTACAACCACATCGCCGGGGAAAGTAATTTTCTCTATTTCAACCAATCCGGTTCCGTTTATCACTATGGTATCGCCAGCCTGAGGCATTGTATGCGAAACAGAAGTAATAGCAGGCGCAGCCGAGCGAATTTCGAAATTATAGGTCAGTTCTGTGGCAGCTTTGATAATACGAATGGTATTACGTACATCGTCGGGTGCTTTTGAAGTTGGCGTTTCTCGCGAAATTTGCACAAGCAAATTATTATCGGTTACATACACAGGGTTTATATAAGTTTCGTAACCGTTCACCAACACTTTTTTCACTCCGGCAAAACCTTTACCCTCGAGACGGAGAACCTGACCCAAACGGGCAAAAGTAACAGGACGATCAGGCACATCGGAGTCTGCATCTTCGAGATAAACAGCACTCACACTGATAGGTGTGCTCGCACTTTCGTCGGTTTCGTCGCACGAACTAAGTAAAGGCAGGACAAAAAAGCTGCATAGAAGCAAGGCCACTGTCCATAATTTATTGTTTAATATTATATTTTTCATTATTTCGTCGCTTAATTAGTTAAACAAATCTGTAATCCTTTCTTCGGTAAATGTATAGTTTACCGGAGCCATTTTCAAAAGCGGGTTTTGAACCATTTCCGATTCGGGATAAGGCAGCAGCAGTCGTTCGGCTGTGGCCGGATTTACGGGACGTGTAGTGGTTTCTTCCGATTTTTCGAGTGTATGCGCATTTTTATCGTAAGTGTACGAACCATTGTGCGCACGATCCTGTAACTCAATATAATTCAGCACCTCCTGTTGTTTGTAGTATGAGCGACTAAGCAGGTCGTACCAGTACAAACCTTCCATGGCAAACTCTACGCGGCGTTCGTGACGAATAGCCTGATAATCGAGTGTTGTGCGTGCAGGTACTTTGGCACGGGCACGAACCATATTAAAATACTGAAGTGCTTTTGCATCGGTAGTGCTGGCATTGTTTCCCAAAATAGCTTCAGCATAATTCAGATATACTTCGGCCAAACGAATCATATAAGTATTCAGAGCCGAATTCATACGCGACGATTTACCATCGGTATCTTTGGTTGAGCCTACAACTCCTTTTTTTACATTACAACGGTCGGTCGCTTTTTCGTACAAATAGCCACCATTTGCTTTGTTTATTTCGGGATATACATCACCATAAGCCATAAATGTAGCTTTACGACGAAGGCTGTCTTCGCGCTCATATTCGCTCATCATATCGTACGAAGCAAAAGTGTAATAACCCCAGGCAGCGTCGTCGCCGGTAATTTCAGAGCCATTTGCAAAATAAGCCTGATGTGTGTTAATCACTCCGTAATCGCCGTTTGGCACCCATTGAAGCGCAAAAAGCGACTCTTTATTGTTATTGTTTTCCACTTTAAAAAGATCGGCATAGTTTCCTACAAGCGAAAGTCCGCTTTCTTCAATAACCTTTTCGGCAGCCTGACGGGCAAGTCCCAGATAAGTTTCGTTACGCAAACCGCTGTTTGGATTATCGCTGATACCCGACACATGCAGGTACACCCTCGAAAGCATGGCAAAGGCACTCCATTTGGTAAGGCGTCCGGCCTGACCTACAGTGGCAGGAAGATGTTTGGCTGCAAACTCAAGATCGCGCATGGCAAACTCGAAAACCTGATTGCGTGGATTAGTATTTACAATAGGATTGTTTACCAGCACCGAGTTATCTTCAATCAGAATGGCATTGCCCCAAAGTGAAGCCAGATACCAGTAAGCAGTACCACGCATAAAGCGGGCTTCAGCTATGGCTACATTCTTCTGTTCATCAGTGACATTTTTCGAATTCTGCTGAATATTATTTATTGTGTTATTGGCTTGTCCCACTACATTGTAAAAAGCCTGCCATGCCGACACAAGCGGACCGGTAAGCGAAGTTTCAGTGAGGTCGGTAAACGGATAAATATAATCGGAATAGGGAGCATAGAGATTATTACTTCGTCCATCGCCCAGGCCGTAATAAAATTTATCATTAAAATCGAACCACACTTTGTTGTACAAGCCTGCAGTGGCAGCACGAAGGTCGTTTTCCGACTGGAAAAAGTTATCGAGTGTTACGCGGTCGTTGGGCGACACTTCGAGGAAACTCTCGTCGCAGGCCGTGAGTGTGAGTGAGCCTGCCAGCACCAAAGCGCTTAATATTTTATTATATGTCTTCATATTACTTTCTGTTATAAAAAGATTAGAATGTAAGGGTTAATCCGAATGTATAAATGCGTGGCGAAGGATAGCGCGCATTGTCGATACCGGTAAGCAGTGCACTTTGATCGATCGAACCAATTTCAGGATCGTAGCCCGAATATTTGGTAAATGTGTAAAGATTCTGCAGGTTGGCATACAATTTCAGATCGGAAATACCGATTTTTGAAACCCATTTTTTAGGAATGAAATATCCGAACGACACATTCTGAATACGCAGATAAGAACCATCTTCCACAAAACGATCGCTGTAGCGGTAGTTCGACGACGAAGCTGCCGACGAAGCTGCCATACGTGGCATATAAGGATCGCCACCGGTAATTTGCACATTGCGATAATCGTTAGGACCATTCGGATCGATAAGTCCGAGTCGGGCATAAGTAGTGGCCGATTTCAGCAAATTGGTGTTTTCGCGTGGATTTTCGAGCCAGCGACGCTGATAATTCACCACCTCGTTTCCATAAGAACCTGAAAGGCTGACGGTAAGATCGAAATTTTTGTAGGTAAATGTATTTCCGATACCATAAGTAAAGGCCGCTTCGGGGTTTCCGATATATGTACGGTCGTCCTGATTAATCACACCATTGCCATCGCGGTCTTCGAAAATATAGTCGCCAATCCAAACACCACTTTCACCAATGGTCATTCCTTCGGGAAGTGCTGTGGGCACTACATTTCCTGCATCATCTTTATAATAAAAATCGGTGGCTTTTTCGAAACGTCCAATCACCTTGTAACCATAAAATTGTCCGATAGGCTGACCCACTGCGGTGCGTGTTACGATCGTCGTTTCGGAACCTTCCTGAATGGTGCGGTCGAGGATACTCGATTCGGTATCAAGCGACAACACTTTGTTGCGGTTGAGCGAGAATACAAAATTCGATTTCCAGGTGAAACCTTTTTTATCGATATTTACAGTATTCAATGTCAGCTCAATACCTTTATTTTCGAGCGATCCGATATTTGCCCATGGCGAAGAAGTTGAGCCCTGTCCGGCTGTTCCCACATAAGCAGGCAAAGGCAAACGGAGCAAAAGGTTGTTGGTTTTCTTATAATAAAGGTCAGCAATCAGTTCAATGCGGTTGCGGAACAAACTCAGATCGAGACCAATGTTGCTTGAGTTAGTGGTTTCCCACTGCAAATCAGGATTGGCTGTATTTCCGCTTAGCAAAGCAGTTCCCCAAATAGTAGCGACAGTGGCCATTGTGGAAGTGTAAGCATAATCTTCTACATTCTGATTACCCACAGCACCCCAACCCAAACGGAGTTTAAGGTTGTTCACCACATCATTGTCGGCCAGAAACGATTCGTTTGAAACTTTCCATGCCAAAGCAGCCGATGGAAACCATCCCCAGCGATTTCCGGCAGCAAATTTCGATGATCCGTCGCGACGAAGTGTAGCAGTAAGCAGATATCGGTCGTCGAATGAGTAAAAAGCACGTCCGAAATATGAAAGCAGTGAATTAGCACCACTACTGCCACTATTTTTAGCCGAATTGGCATCTCCTGCGTTCAGGTCGTGCGCCACATTGGTGATAAAACCATTGCGGAAGCCCATCAGATATTCCCACTGCGACTTTTGCATTTCCTGTCCGAGCATAAAGTTCAGATTGTGCACATCGTTAAATGTTTCGTTGTAAGTCAACAAGTTACGCCACGACCAGAATTTACTGTAGCTTTTTGAGCGTTCCGATTCGATAACTTCATTTTCAATGGCTCCGAATTTATACGAAGGATTAAAACGGTAGGTGTTGTTCATTCCGTAATCGAACGACAGTTCTGTTTTGAATGTAAGGCCTTTCATCAAAGCAGCTTCGAGATATGAATTGGCACGGACACCCGTTTTTTCGTTGTAGTTTTCCTTGATCATAGCCAATCCTACAGGGTTGTTTTGTACATATTCGTCGGTATCAGGACCATCGAAAGTACCTTCTGCATTACGTACCGACACATTAGGAGTTTGTTTCAGAGCTGTTTTAATCAACGATTCGTCGGCCACAGTGAGCTTTTGTGTAGAATTGCTGAAGTTGAAATTCACACCTGATTTCAACCATTTTTTCAGTTGCGCATCAATGTTCGAACGCAGGTTGAGTCGCTCAAAACCCGAACCAATGGCAATACCGTTTTGATTGAGATAACCTGCTCCAATAGCATAGTTTACCTGCTCATTGCCACCAGTCATCGAAATGTTATGGCTAGTCATTGGCGCTTTCGAAAACATTTCGCTTTGCCAGTCGGTACCAGCGCCAAGCAATTCGGCACGAACAAAAAAGTCGTCGCCCATTACAATGGCAGCTTCTGTGCGCGCGTTCTTATGTATGGCATATTCCTGAAGATTCATCATCTCCAGTTTATTTGGCATTTCCTGCCAGCCTGTATAGCCGTTATAAGTGATTTTCGCTTCGCCTTTCTGGCCTTTTTTGGTTGTAATCATAATCACCCCATTGGCAGCGCGCGAGCCATAAATAGCTGTGGCCGAAGCATCTTTCAATACATCCATCGACACAATGTCCGAAGGATTTATCGATGAAAGCGGATTTTCTGATCCTGAAGCACTTGAACCATCAATAATGACGCCATCGATCACGAAAATTGGTTCGTTAGAAGCATTTAGTGAGTTGATACCACGAATACGAATTGAAGAACTGGCACCCGGCATACCTGAATTTTGCTGAATCTGAACTCCGGCTGCACGCCCCTGAAGTATCTGATCGATAGAAGTGACCACTGATTTTTGAATGGCATCACCCGAAACTGAAACAACCGAACCTGTTACATCAGCACGTTTCATTTGTCCGTAACCCACTACCACAACTTCTTCGAGCCCGAGCACGTCAGCATCGAGTGTCACATCGAGTTGTGTTTTGCCATTTACAGGCACTGTTTTGGTTTTGTAGCCGATATAAGTAAATACCAACGAGGCATTGCGACCCACGCGTATTTCATACTTACCATCGAGGTTCGTAATGGTACCATTTGTTGTACCCGCCTCCACTACATTCACACCAAGGAGCGTTTCTCCTGTGGCATCTTTAATCGTTCCCCGTACTGTGATGGACTGAGCCCACAAAGCCACCGGCATACACAGCATGAAAAATGCAAATATTAATTGCTTTTTAATTGTGATTTTCATGTGATTTTTGTTTGTTTTCTTTTAAGGACACATGAAACCTGCAAACAATGCCGTTCTCATGTGATTTTTATTATTCTCTCAGATTAAAGTTTTGCTCCCTTTTTTCAGGTCGCGTACGTACATCAAAAAAATAAATGCTCAAGCGGAAAATCCGTTTAGCTTTTGCAGATATATAACCGATTTCTGCAATTTCGTTTGTTAGAATGTGATTTTTTACTCTTTTATTCGTCCATAAAATTAGTTTTTTTATTTGTTTATTAATTATCCATTTTATCTTATTTTTCAAATTGTATTTTGTACATTATGTCCTGTGCAAAGATAAAATACTAACATTCTTTTTACAGACATTTATCCTATCATCTTTTTGCTCAATTGTTACATTTGGCTTGTTTTTGTAACATTTTCTTTCCTGTATGTAACACAGCCATAAAAACTAATCAGATCACAGATATATTCAGACCGGATTTGGAACATAAGTCTAAACTTGATGACATGACACCCATCCTACAAATTCACTTTTTACTATCTTTGTCCTTTCGTTTAAATTTTCAATCATTATTATTAAGATGAAACAACTTCGAATTTCTGCTTTACTCATACTTTTTTGCCTTCCGTTCGGGCTTATCGGACAAAACAAAGTCAGCTCACGCATTATGGAAATGGGGCGCACCGACAACCGCACCATGCAGCATCTCGATATTCTTGCCAATCGTATCGGCGCGCGTCCCATTGGGTCCGATGCTTACGAAAATGCAACTTACTGGGTTGCTTCGCAATTGAAAAAGTGGGGACTCGAAGTAGAAATTCAGGAAGTGGGCGAACTGCCTGTGGGTTTCAATCGCGGACCATGGTTTGGTAAAATGTTTAGCGACCAAAGCGAAACACTCGATTTTGTAACGCCCTCCTACACTTCAGGCACCAAAGGTCTGCAACGCGGGCATGTATTGATAGAGCCACGCACCACACAGGAATTTGAACGTATGAAAGGAAAATTGCGTGGCGCATGGGTGCTGATTGAAGGTAAAAGCAACGGATTTGCCATTAATGGCTCAGCGCGTGGCGATTCGCTTCGTAAAAGCATTCGTATTTTCAATGATACGGTGAAAGATGCTTCGAAACGTAAAACCGAACCTGCACTTTTTTACAGAGAAATGGTTGAAGCGGGTATTCTCGGCATTATACAGGCAGCTCCCGTGCCTTTGGTAGCGCTTTACGACCGTCATAATCTTTACAAACTTTCATTCGACAATTTACCATCAACTCCCGATATCAAGCTAAACGAAAATCAATATCGTAAAATATACGAGAAAGCACAGGCACGCGAATTTGTAATGCTCGAATTCGATATCCGCAACTACTTTAAACCAGGTCCGGTGAAATATCACAATGTGATAGCCAAAATCCGCGGCACAAAATATCCTGATGAGTTTGTAATGAGCGGCTGTCACCTCGACTCGCACGATGCAGCCACGGGAGCAGTGGATTGTGGCACCGGCGTAGCGCCAAACCTCGAAATGGCACGCATGATAATGGTTGCCGGAGGTAATAAACCCGACCGCAGCATTTTATTCTGCTTTTGGGCAGGCGAGGAATATGGTTTGCTGGGTTCGAAATTCTGGGTGGAGAGAAACAAGGACAAATTGCACAAGATATCGAATTATTTCAACCGCGATGGCGGACCCACAGCAGCTTCGGTACTCATTGTTCCCGAAAATATGTACGACGACATTCTGAAATGTACCGAAAGACTCGAAAAGTATCATCCACAAATTCCATTTGTAGTGGAGAAAAACACTTCCGGTCCTCACCCACGCCCCACTGTGGCCGGCGGAAGCGATCACGCATATTTTGCAATGAATGGTGTTCCTGTCATTTCGTTCCGCAATACCGATCCGCTGGGTTACAATTTCACTTATCGCGAAATATGGCACACTACCCGCGACCGCTACGACATGAGCATTCCCGAATATATGGAGTACACATCGGTGACTCAGGCTGTAACTGTTTACAACATAGCCAATTTGAAACGATTGTTGCCCCGCGACGGAATTTACACTGATAAATAAAAGCATTCAACAATGAAATCATTTAAAATAGCAACCATCATTCTCTCAGTATTTATTCTCAGTACAGGAAGTATTCTTGCAGTAGAAAAGACTTATCGCACCATACAAAACATTTCTTATTATCCCGAGAAAGTCAGCGGGCAGGACAAATACATTGCCGAACGCTGTAAACTCGACATTTATCATCCTGAAAAAACAACCGGAGCTACAGTCGTAGTTTGGTTTCATGGAGGAGGTTTGTCGGGTGGTGAAAAGGAACTGCCTGCTGCCCTGCGAAACAAGGACATTTGCGTGGTGGGCGTAAACTACCGCCTGACGCCTAAAGTACAGGTAAACGACTGCGTAAACGATGCTGCAGCAGCTGTGGCATGGGTTTTCGAAAACATTGAGAAATACGGAGGCGACCCGAACCGCATTTTTATATCGGGACATTCGGCTGGCGGATATCTTGCGGCAATGGTTGGTTTGGATAAATCGCACCTTGACCTCTATAGTATTGATGCCAACAAAATTGCCGGACTCGTACCTTTCAGCGGACAAATGATCACGCACTTTGCAGAACGAAACAGTCGCGGAATAAAGGACACCCAACCCATAGTGGATGCACTGGCGCCACTTTTCCATGTACGGGCTGATGCTGCTCCCATGCTGCTGATTACCGGCGACCGCGAACTTGAAATACTGGGACGCTACGAGGAAAATGCCTATATGATGCGTATGATGAAAGTTTGTGGTCACAAAAACACCCGACTGCTTGAGATTCAGGGTTACGGACATGGCATGGCCGATCCGGCTTTTCCTTTGCTACTGGAATTTATCAAACAGACTAAACAGTAATAATTATTCAAAGTGAGTCCCCATTGTTCAGCATATCGTCGTTTACATTTGTTTTATACCTCAAATCACCATCACCTTATATCGTGCCCCATTGAGTAACAACAAATAAAGGCCGGGCATAAGTGCCGCACTGTGTGATTGCTGCCTGCCATCGGCTGAAAAAAGCTTTACATCTTCAACCTCATCCATTAAAAATAGTTTTCGGTCAACAATACGAAAGGGATTCGTTGAAACTGTCTGCTTATCTACTGAAGTAGGCGTCCTTTCGGCTTCCGTAATCTGATAACGACAACCCGTGTCGGTCAGATTAGTGCCTCCACCCCAGTTATACACAGCATAGCCCAGTCCCGAATTGGTTTGATTCAACTGCACCGCACCCGAGGATACCGCAAAGGTAAGACCTGTATAAGTGGGAATAAACGACCAACCTCCGCTTGACAGAATCCCTGACACTGCTTTCAGAGCCGAATTGTACGCTCCCGAAGGATTTACCGAACTTTCCGACTGACGGTTTACCATAGCCAGAGAACCATCGCTGAGCTTTACAAATTTCCATTGCTGCGAAGCCGAACCATTTATTTTAGCCTCGCCTTTCAGATTTACATTATTTCCCTTAAATGTAAGATAACGGTTTTCGCGAAGGGGAGTATGCAGTGTGTACCAGATATTTTCAGTTGCTGTACTGGCCAAAGGCATATTGATAGCAGCCCTGTAGCTTTTCAGCACCTCGCTTAATACCACAATCACCGAATCGTATTCGGCCACCACTTCCGATTGTGTTCTGAAGCTTCTGGCAGCATCCAACAACGCATTAATGGTAGTCACTGCTTCAGCCGGATATTCGCCCGGCTGAGTTCCTGTTTGTGTGCTGTTGACAAAGGCCTGCGTATCGTCGATGGCCGAAGTCAACACATCCGACGAAGGATTCATATTCATTTCGGGCGAATAAACCACATTGTCCAGAGCCTGACGGCCGTCGGGAGTGACAAGTACAAAAGTAAACATCCATTTTTGCAAACGCACCTGCGAAATGGAGAAAACACTCACCGGAAGTTTCATCAACACTTTGTTCCAGCCTTGCTTCAGTTGCAACTGCACAGGCGGACGCACACTGAAGTTCTCGTTGCCCAGCGGAATTTCATTGCTGCGCGAACTGTGTGTAGCTGTCCATACCGGAGCAGGAATTTCCACGTCATTAAACCAGATACGGCTGTCTTTGTAATCCCATTTACCCTGCGGAGGTGCAATATCCGACTCCGAACGTCCGTAGTTCTGGAATTCGACAAAAGCACCTGCTGTTTGTGCTAGAGGCGAATAAATATAAGTATAGGCATAAGCTGTGGAATTGGCGGCCGGAGCACTGAAAAACGAAGGTATCATTGTTCCCCACACATGACGTAAATACACGGCTGCACCGTAAGCTTTGCGTGTTCCGTAGGTTTTACCACCAAAATTGTAGCTTTCAGCCAACTGCGTTTCGGGAGGGAAAACAGCGCTCAGATTTCCTTCATTCGGGAAAGCATCGGTAATGCGCCAGCTCAGATTGGTTTGTTTTACATAGGCGATGGGCTCATCTTTCAAATGATGATAACGATGATACAGGAATCGACGTTCCCAATCAGCAAATTGCTGATATTCGGGAGTATGCGGTGCATCGAGCAGACAGCCTTTTGTGGGGATATAAGTACCGCCACCTATCCATGCGCGTTCGGCAATAGCCAGCATCGACTGATAGAAGGCATTCTGAATCACAATATCACGATCGGTCGAAACTACCCTGTCGTTCCAGATACCCATAATTACACCGGCATATTCATGGCTCCCTTTTGTTTGTCCGGCAATATTACTGTTATAAATACCCACAATGTCGGCAAACTGATCGAAATGGTTGATATAATGGTATCGACTATCGATGGTGGGTGTACCTGCCAAAGGTGCTCCGCGTGAGCTCCACATCTGTACCATATCCACTTCGCCGGTTTTATAATTGTAGCCCGGATTCCACGAAACCACTTTTTTACCCTGAGCACGAATATGAGCCACCATTTCGGGTACAAACTCAGCCATGGTAATCTGTACCTCGTCCGTTCCAATGTGCATCCATTCCGTTCCGCTGAACACATCACAAATCTCTGTCATCAACACTTTCAGTGTAGCCAATCCCTCAGGAGTCTGCATTTTATAACCAAAAGCCCGTGTAAAAGCATCACTGTGACCCGGCATATCAATTTCAGGAATCACAGTGACTCCGTGCTGACGAGCCCATTCAACAAGTTCACGCGCCTGAGCAATGCTATAATACTTCCCTTCATGCCGGGTATAATTGGTGCTTGCATTCAGTTGCGGAAACACTTTGCTCTCAAGACGCCAACCCTGATATTCGGTCAAATGCCAGTGAAACACATTGATTTTGTAACGGGCCAGCAAAGCCACATGTTTTTTCAGTTCATCGAATTCCATATAACTGCGTCCGATATCGTGCATAAAACCTCTGACCCTGAAAGCTGGCCAGTCCACAATACGACACACAGGTAGATTCACCGAACCCTTTGTTTCGTCTTCCGTAAGCTGAATAAGCGTTTGCAAAGCCCAGAACACTGCTTTTTCGCCCGCAGCTTCAATCTCAATTTTGCCCTGCGTAATATCAATGCTGTAAGCCTCTTCCACTATGTCGGCACCTTCAATGGCTTCCACCATGCGCACCGTAAGCGTTGTTGCAGCACCCGACTGCAACTGTGCACCACAGCTTTCGGTAAGCCATGCTGTGTAAGCACTTTCAAAATAAGGAGTTGTCAGCGAAATCTGTTGCAGCGCAACCGTCTCACCGGTCTGATTCAATATCTGACGCGGTTTGGGTAACAAATGCGACATACCAGCCTGCAAAGGCACCGAACATACAAGCAAAAAGCACAATGCAAGCCACAAACCCAACAACCGGGCAGTATTGCTGAAAAGAATTGATTTTCTCATTTTAGCAGATAGAGCGAAGTCAATACGAAATTATTTATATAATACTTTGCAATATTACTAAATTTATTTTTTATATGCAAGACATTTAAGCAATCATTTTACATTATATTTTAATTGTTGGAATAAAAAAAACCTGTTCCTAAAAGAAACAGGTCAGTTTAAAAGATGGATCTCAATTAAACTTCAATCATATTCTTCAATTTCTTTGCCAATGCTATAGTAGTTTATATTTTCACAAAACTATTAAATTATTCATCTTCATCAACAATACAACCATTTATAAGCCAAATAAATCAAACACCAGTATGTGAGTTTTTTTTTATAATTGACCTCAAAATTAATAATTCCTTGCTGATTTATGGTCTGTCGACTGAATTATTTTAGCGCAGATAAGCAGAGTAACTCTATCCATTTGCAACACAATTTTGTGTAGCATGGCTACACAGTAGTGTGTAGGGTGGCTACACAAATTACAGACAGAAGTACTTACAAAAAAGGAGCCTGCCGACCCGCTGTAACACGGACTGGCAGGCTGCCGAAAACCACTGTGTGATAGTGATAAACAGCGCTTTACAACTTACTGAACGGTCAGTATTCTATCGAATATACAGCTCCGGGGCTCTTTAATTACCGAAGCACCTGCGTACTGAGTTTTAACCTCTACCTTATAAGTTCCCACCTTTAGTGCGGGCTCCACTATAATCAATTCGCCGGGATTATTGGTTACAATATCGGTAGGATCAACCGTTGTGCGGCTGTTGACGGATGTGCTGATAAAATACATGCCACATCGGCTATCGAGTATGCAGTGCAGGTGCTCAATGTATCGACCATTATTGTCTGCGGTCATTCGAACTGCGGAGGCTGCAGTGCGCTCTTTTGCCGACGAAGAGACACTAAAAAAACATAACACATACACGAAAATGGCTTGAACTATCGAAAGTGATTCGAGAAAAACTGATACGACTTCGTATTTCAGAACCCAAAATACGAGAATGGATAAGCGAACAACTAAACGTGGTGGAACTAATGCGACATCTACTTAGCTGTCCATATATCGCAGAACAACACAGCTCGGGAGAACTGACAAACCTTGGCCGGTATTATATTATTGAAACAGGAGAAGTATATAATTATCAACCTGATACTCGTAATTTTATTAAGATTCAATAAAAATTAGAACAAGTTGTGACGTTTTTGATATAAATATCATCAATAAGGTATTATTTTTGTTAATCATTAACTCTAAAAACTATATGCTATTTTAATTAAAAAGAATTCGTAAAATGAAAACATCTCTATTTTTAAAGTTCAGTGCTGTTTTTATGGCAGCTGTTATTTTGTTTGCCGGTTGTGCCAGTTCAACCATGATTAATTCAGTGCCATCGGGGGCTAAGGTTTATATCAATGGTGAGTCGGTGGGCACAACGCCTTATCTTTACAGTGATACTAAAGTTGTGGGTTCGGTAGTGAATGTCGATTTAGTGAAAGATGGTTACGAAACACTTTACACTTCGTTTACGCGTACTGAACAGGTAAATGCGGGAGCGATTGTTGGTGGATTGTTTCTGTTATTTCCATTCTTATGGACAATGGAGTACAAACCTACACGCAACTACGAATTGGTGCCACTCGGTCCGGTAAATCAAAATTTGAACACTGAAGCTGCTGGCCCTGTTCAGGTAAAGCCAGCTGCCGAAAGACTAAAAGAACTAAAACAGTTGCTGGATGACAAATTGATTACCGAAAAAGAATTTGAAGCCCGTAAAAAGGTAATTCTTGAAGAGTTGTAATCTTTTGAATGTAAAAATAAAAAATCCTTTGCTGATTAATTCGGCAAAGGATTTTTTGTTAGTATAATAGCTGAACGACTTTTTACTGTACGCCGTGCATCAGTTTTTTGAGGCGACTCGAAAGCACGAAAAGAATAACGGCAGCTATACCCGACATTAGCACAAAAAGCATAAAGAAGTCGAACATGGTGGCAATTTCAAAGCCCATAAAATGCTTGGCAGCCACTCCTTCTTCGGGATAAAGTCCGCTCAGCATGCCTGCAAACTTATTGGCTGTGGCCATTGACAAATACCAGACACCCATTAGTAAAGATGCAAAACGTACGGGTGCAAGTTTGTTCACCATCGAAAGTCCGATAGGCGAAAGCATAAGTTCGCCCATTGTGTGAATAAAATACAGTCCGGTAAGCCACATAATGCTAACTTTCATACCAGGTTCCACGCCTTTTACGCCAAAAGCAATCACCAGATATCCCAATGCAAGAAACAACAGACCGAGCGATTGTTTTACAGGCGAAGCGGGTTCCAGATTTTTCTGTCCCAGTTTAAGCCAGAGCGACGAAAACAAAGGAGCTAAAAGCACCACAAATACCGGGTTGAACGATTGGAAGAAGCTGGCGGGCATTTCCCAACCAAAAACAGAGCGATCGGTTTGTTCGTCGGCAAAATAAGTGAGCGAAGCGCCAGCCTGCTCGAAAGCCGACCAGAAGAAAATCACAAAAAACGCGATAATATAAATTACCCAAATGCGCTGACGTTCGATTTTAGTAAGCGAACGATCGGAAATAACATACGCAGGCATAATTAAACTGGTAGCAAAAATGGCGGCTCCAAAAGTGTCGAACTGAAACACAAAACGGAACAGGGCAAAAACGCCTACAGCGCCGATAGCCCACAGCGCAAATTCAGTAATGTTCTGCTTCAGCGATCGGGCAGGAGCAGCTTCTTTTTCCGACTGGTTATGTTTTACTTTTCCGGCAGCTATAAGTCCGAGTTGCTGACCGTCAGGGCCAATCAGGAATTTATTTTTCCAACCCACAAATAGAATCAAGCTTAGCAACATGCCTACAGCCGAGGCAAGAAATCCCCATTTAAAATCGGCGGGATTGCCCGTATCGCCCAGATATCCTGCCACCAGAGGCGCAATAAATGCTCCCACATTTACACCCATATAGAAAATGGTAAAGGCCGAGTCAAGTCGTTTATCGCCGGGTTCGTACAGACTTCCCACCATGGTGGTGATGTTGGGTTTGAAAAATCCGTTACCAAAAATCAGCGAACCCAAACCGCTGTACATCAGAATTCGGGCCAGTTCGTTGTTCTGGTAGTATAAAGCGCTGAAAAACATAAGCATCTGGCCGATAAACATAAGCACAGCGCCCCAGAATATCGATTTACGCATTCCCCAGAATCGGTCGGCCACATAACCACCAATCAGCGGCGTGAGATATACAAGTCCGGTATAGTTTCCGTAAATGGCCGAGGCAAGTTCCTTGTCCATAGCCAGCGCTTTGATAAGATAAAGCGTGAAAATTGCACGCATGCCATAGTAGCTGATTCGCTCCGACATGGCAGTGGTAAATACAAAGTACAGGCCTCTGGGATGGCCTTTTTTCATCTGTTTTTCTGACATATAATTGTTTTTAATTTTTACAGCATAAAAAATGAACGCCCCTCGAAGCGTTCATTTTTAAAAATTTCTCTACAAATGTAATGAGAAGCGACAATATTGTGAGTAAATGTCAATCTAAATACACATTTTTTATCTTTTTTTCTCGAGTTTAATGCTTACTGCTTCCACTTTTCCACCCAATGGAGGCGCGAGTTTCGAAAGTTTCAGTTTTATCATCTCAATCTGGTTGAATTTCGACATTACCGCGTTGATAATGCGTTGTGCCACATGTTCGATCAAATTCGAAGGAATGGCCATTTCAGCTTTCACCACATCGTACACCAGCTGATAATTCAGTGTATCTTCAAGATTGTCACTCAAACCCGCTTTTTTTGTGTCGAGTTTCATATTCAAAGTCACCAGGAAAGTGTTTCCCAGTTGTTTTTCGTGTTCCATGCAGCCGTGAAAGGCGTGGAATTCCATGTTTTCAAGAATTATTTTGCTCATGAAGTTGTTGTGTTTAAGAGTTTAAGAGTTCCAGGTTTCAGAGTTTCACGTTTTGGGTTAACTGGTTAATCAGTTGATTAGTCAATTGGTTATTGTTATCATTAACAATAGTGTTAAATAGTAAATGGTAAATGACTAAATGGTAAATAAAAAATTCATTGTCTATTATCAACTGTCAACTATTCATTGATTACCTCACTTTCAAAGCCTCCATCGTGTACAAAGGTACGTATTTTATCTCCTTTTTTAATGTCGTTGATCGATGAAATTCGTAGACCGTTCAATGTTGTAATGGTGTAACCATGTTGCAAAAGGTAGGAGGGCGAATGACTTTCTATGCTTTTTTCAAGCAGTAACAACTTACTACGCTGACCTGCAATCAACATTTTCATGCTGTTTACCAGACGATTACGGTACACTTCGACCACATGAGTCCGTTTCATCACCAACTGCCTGAGCGTGTGTTTAATGCGCAGTTTTGTCTGATCGAGTTTTCGAAGTTCATTATCAGTTTTATGCTTTAAAAGCGAACTGATATCGGCAAGAATATCCTGCCAAATTATTTCGGCCTCCTGCATTTTCGAAATCAGAAATTCGGCAGCAGCAGTGGGCGTTTTAACCGAAGTATGTGCCACCATATCGAGAATAGAAACATCGCGCTGATGGCCAATTCCGGAAATAATGGGAAGTGGGAATTGCGCGCAGTTCAGCGCCAGTTCGTACGAATCGAAGCAGGCCAAATCGGTTGTGGCGCCGCCTCCACGAATGATAACCACCACATCGAAAAGTTCGGCGTGCTCATAAATTTTCTCGAGCGAACGGATAATGGAACTTTCAGCCTGTTCGCCCTGCATTACCGCCGGGAAAAGTTTTGTGTAAAAGGCAAACTTATTTTCGTCGTTGCGCAACTGATTCATAAAGTCGTCGTAACCAGCTGCTGTGGCCGACGAAATTATGGCCAAACGCTGTGGTAATAATGGCATCTCCACCAGTTTGTTCATGTCGGCAATGCCATCGGCTTCGAGCTGACGAATGATTTTGAGTCGTCGTGCAGCCAGTTCACCTATTGTAAAAACAGGATCAATGTCGCGAATATTCAGACTAAATCCGTAAACACCGTGAAATTCCACTGTGACTGCCACCAACACGTTGAGGCCCGCGCGCAGACTCTCGCCTGTACTGCTTTCGAAGTAAGGTTTCAGCATGCGGTAAGTCGACGACCAAATGGTGGCTTTTGTTTTGGCTAATATCGCGTCCGAACTGCTATCTTTCTCTATCAGTTCAAGATAACAATGGCCATTGTAGTTTTCGCGTAACTCACTGATCTCAGCCCTTATCCATACGGGAGCATCAAAGCTGAATTTCAGTACTTCCTGAATACGGTCGGTAAGTTGCGAAAGGGAAATTGAAGTCATTTTTTATTATTGGATAATTACTTTGCCACTGTAGCGTTTTATGTCGCTATTGATGTTTAAAAAATAAATGCCCGAAGGGAGCTGCGAAGAGTCAATTTCAAAAAGATTCTCTGAAACTATATTTGAAAAGAATCTTTTACCATTGCTGTCGAAAATATTTACAATCACATTTTTGTCATTTTCTGGATTCTCAATACGAATTACATTCTTGTCGGCAAGATACGCAAATTTCAGTTTATTCTCACTCGTTCTGTCGTTTCGGGAAAATGCCGCTAAAGTAGTCATTGCCTGTTGAAAGTTTGTAATTCCATATCCCATACGATTGGTCGGGGCGTTGTAAAGACTGCTGCTGTGCAATACAAGGTCGTAAAACTCATCCGGGCTTATGTTAGGATATTCTGCTTTGCAATACTGAAGCAGGCAGGCAAGCATGCCACATATTAACGGCGACGAATACGAAGTGCCATTGCCTGTGCTTGTAAGTCCTGATGTGTTGATAATGGCAGTCGAGCTACCCATTCCGCTGATTTCGGGCTTTACGCGTCCATCGTAGCTCGGTCCGTATGAAGTAAATGAACTTGGAGTTCCTGTAGATGTATTGGCTCCAATGGTGAAAATTCCATCGGCATCGGCAGGCGAACCAATGTATTTCCATGTTCGGCTGCCATCATTTCCGGCACTGTTACAAACCACAATTCCTTTCTTTGCTGCCATTTCAGCCGCTATTGACGCGCGTGCTGTTTTTCCGTTCATGTCGGCATATGTAAAATTCATAGCAGCGTCGTCGAAAGTGGTATATCCCAATGATGAATTAACTACATCCACGCCTGCGCTGTCGGCAAATTCAATGGCAGAAACCCAAAAATCGAGTTCCATCATATATTCCGATGGTGCATATTCCGTTCGCAGAAGCCAGTACGAAGCATGCGGGGCCGATCCGAGATATTGTCCGGGAAGATTTCCTGTCATTATGGAAAGCACATTGGCGCCATGTGCATCGAGTGCATAAATGTTCGAATTTGGTTCTGCAAAATCCTTGGTGCCAAGCAATCGACCCTGCAAACGAAGGCTATCGAAGCCCGGATTTGTATTTACATTGTTGAAACCGGCATCCAAAACGGCTATGTGAATGCCTTTTCCGGTGTAGCCTGCATTGTGCAGTGCGCTTCCGTTCAGTTGATTGATTTGTGTGGCTGCAGTGCCGTAGTTATATGCTTCCGAACCAAACTTTGCTTTACGTGGTGCGGGCAGGGCTGCAGAATTCATTTGTCCGGTATATTTTACCCATTTTACAAAGGGTAATGCTCTGATTTGCGATACAATGCTGGTGTCGGCCATTCGGACAGTGATTCCGTTCAGCCATTTGCTGCGGTTGTGAACTTTTACGCCCTTTGCGGCTATTTCAGCAATGTATGCCGGGTTCACAGGTAAATCGGTTGAATCGCAGGCAATGCCATAAGCCACACGGCGATTAATTGCTCGTTGCGATAAATACTGTTCCGGTTGCGAAAGCGAATACGGACTGTTCTGCTTGTTATTCAGTTGAACGTAAAAAAAATATTGGGTTTGTGCTATTGTAGCTGAGGTGCTTAATATTGAAAGCAATAAAATCAGTAAATGTCGTTTCATAGAATTTATTTTTTTTTTGAGCTAAATACAAAAGTACTGTTTTTTTGAACAACAGTTTATTTCCCGCGAATGTTTAATAAAGATTAAAAATTTGAGATGATTGAATTGTTATTACGAAAGTTTCGTAGATTTGCGAATCATTCGTAATAAAATGAACGGACGAACGTTATAATAAAAACTAAAGACAAAAGGTATGGAGAAGTTGACACATCAGGAAGAAGAAATGCTGCTGATAATATTTCAGAAAGGTCGTGGGTTTATCAAAGATTTTCTTGAAATAATGCCCGAACCGCGTCCTCCGTATACCACAGTGGCATCGATAGTAAAAAATCTGGAGCGTAAAGCTTATCTGAAATCCACCCGCTACGGCAATACTTACGAGTACGCACCCACAATTGACGAAAGTGAGTTTAAGTCGAAGTTTATGTCGGGGGTAGTGAAAAATTATTTCGAAAATTCGTACAAAGAGATGGTGAGTTTCTTTGTCGAGAAGCAGAAAATTACAGCCGAAGAATTGCAGGAAATCATTAAACTAATCGAGAAAAAATGAACGACTTCATTATTTATCTACTGAAAGTAAACATTGCGATAGCTTTGTTTTACATGTTCTACAGGTTGTTTTTTGCAGGCGACACTTTGTGGAGAGCACGTCGGATTTATATGCTCTCGGCTGTATTGTTGTCGTTTGCATATCCGTTTTTCTCTATCGAAGGATGGTTGCAACAGCAGGAAACGGTAAAGGAATTTGTGATGAATTACGCTGTATTGCCTGAATTTACAGTAGGTGCAGTGGAGCAATCAACTTTTTTTACTGTGAATAATTTACTTGCATCGGCTTATGTGGTAGTTATAACTGCTTTGATGTTGAAACTCCTGTTGCAATTGGTTTCAATTCTGAAAATTAAGCGCTCAGGGCATTTCGAAACCATTCAGAACACCCGCGTGCTTGTGGTTGAAAAGGAAATTGCGCCATTCTCGTTTTTTGGAACCATTTATATAAATCCTGCTTTACACAACGAAGCTGAAACGGCTCAGATTCTTACACACGAACTTACGCATGTCCGTCAATGGCATTCGTTGGATGTAATGCTCAGCGAAATTCTTTGCATCGTTTTCTGGATAAATCCTGCTACATGGTTGTTGAAACGCGAAATTCGTCAGAATCTCGAATTTCTGGCCGACGACAAGGTGCTCAGTTCCGGTTTCGACAGCAAAAGTTATCAGTATCACCTATTGCAGTTGTCGTACCAGACTCCCGACTATAAACTTTCAAATAAATTTAATATTTTACCCCTTAAAAAACGTATTATTATGATGAATCAAAAAAAATCGAGCAAATCGACAGCGCTTAAATATCTGTTGATTGCACCGCTCACCTTCTCGCTGGTTGTAATTAGCAATGCTGAATCACTGGCCGGAAAAGCGTCTGAGTTCCTGCAAACCGAAATTATTTCTGTACCTGACAAACCGAATAAAGCCAATGAACAGCCAAAGCCAAAGGTTGTGGGCGAAGTACAGGTTGTTGGTTATGGCGCTGCGAAAACAAAAGATGAAAAAGAGCCGGTTGTTCAAAAAGTAGCCGAAACACCGAATGCGGATGATGACGAGACAATTTTCACAGTGGTTGAAGATATGCCAAAATATCCGGGAGGTGATTCGGAATTATTTAAATACTTATCGAACAGTGTGAGATATCCTGTGAGAGCACAAGAGCATGGTATTCAGGGTCGTGTTATTTGTCAATTTGTTGTAAACACGGATGGTTCGGTGCAAGCTGCTGAAGTCGTGCGCGGTGTCGATCCTGATTTAGATGCCGAAGCAATCAGGGTAATCAATGGAATGCCTAAATGGATTCCTGGTATGCAAAAAGGCAAAGCCGTAAGGGTTAAATATACTTTGCCACTTAATTTCAGATTGCAGGGAGGAACGGAGAAAAAGCAAACTACCATACCTGAAATTGACCCTCAGAATGCTCCCGTAATTGCCATAGATGGTGCAGTGATGCCTAAGGCATTCAATCTGAATATAATAAAAGCAGATGCTATCGAACGTGTAGATGTGCTAAAGCCTGTGGATGAAGCTCATAAAGCCGATTTAATACAGAAATATGGCGAGCAGGCTAAAAATGGTGTAATTCTTATTATCACAAAACGATAAGAGAAATCAGGAGTGTCTGTTTGTGTTTTTTCAGACACTCCTGATTAATTCTACTTTCGCAGATTTGAATTTTGCATTGAAATCTTCAAAGACGAAAGTATTCAACATCCCCTTTAGGGGCTTTAAAGTTACTTCCTTTTTATTGTCAACTCATTTTAAAACATAATCAGTCAAAAATCGAATAAGTATAAATTCTTAATTCCAAAATCGTTTACTTATGAAAAAGTTGTTTCTGTTCATTTTGCTGCTATGCTCACAATTTCTTTCGGCACAGGATAATGCCATTAACCGCGCCATGGCCCGCTTCGATTATCACGCAGCTTTGCAGCTTTTGGCAAAAGAAAAACCGTCGGCCAATACTGATATACTAAAGGCGCAATGCTATAAAAATCTGATGGAATACGACAAGGCCATTCTTATTTATGAGCATTTGTTGCAAACCGATTCATTAAATCCTCAGTTGCTAAACGGACTTGCCGACTTGTATCAAACCACCGGACGATTTTACAAGTCCGACCGCATCTATCGGAATTTGTTGCAGCTACAACCCGACAACAGATATTTCTCATTGGCTCTTACAGGTAATTTGTATAAAATGAAAGACTGGGAACAAACGCTTGCTGAGCTGCGAAAAAACCTGAAAACAGATTCGCTTCCACAGTTATTGTCCATGGCCGGTGATTGTTTCTGGCAACTCGACAATAATGATTCTGCTGTACATTATTATCAAAAAACATTGACCAAAGCGCCCGACGACTACAATACCACTGTAAAGCTTGCCCGCATTTATTTGCAAACACAAAAATATGAAGCACTCACAAGTTGCACAAACGCTTATATTCGCGTTGATTCAACCAACAAGTCGGTAAATCAGTACAATGGTATCGGGCACTGCTATCTACAGCAATACGATAGTGCTATTTATCAGCTTAAAAGGATATACAATTCCGGCGACAAAACTTTCACGACCACATTTTTTCTCGGCTCAAGTTACTATGGCCGACAGGATTATTACGAAGCTTACGATCATTTGACCGAAGCTTATGAAAAGGATTCTACCAATCTGAATCTGATTTATTACCTCGGACGTTCGGCTATTTTTACAGGTCGGTTTGCAAAAGGCACGGCTGTGCTCGAACGTGGCCTGCAACTGATGACGCCTAAGGATACGGTGCTTTACAATTATTATCAAAATCTGGCCACCGGATATTCGCGCTGGGAAAAACCCGCTTTGGCAATGGAATATTATGCCAAATCGTTGAAAATTATACCCAAAAGCAAACTCACTGTGTATAAAATGGCCACACTAGCTGACTATGCTCTTAAAAACCACAAGCAGGCTTTGTTGTACTATAATCAGTTTTTGTCAATGTTTCCAGAAGAAACCGAAAGCGGGAAGGTAAATTTCGAAGAAGAGATAAAAGGATCGTATTATTCTGCTGTAAAAAACAGAATTCAGGAGCTGAAAGACGAGGAGTTTTTTAAGCGAAAATAAAGGACTGCAATCGATGTATCCGGCAATGGTATTAATGCGGAAATTTCAATATGATGTTTTCAGCAATAAAACCTTTTGCTTACTTTTGTTGTTATGTTTTTCGTATTATAAACCAAATATCAAATATAAATTATTCAACGATATGGCAGAAGATCCCGTAATTTGTACCTGTCTCGATATGTGTAAAAGCGAGATAGTGGCAGCAGTGAGAGAGCAAAAACTTAAAACAATAGAAGAAGTGGGCGACGCTATCGAGGCCGGCGCCGTTTGTGGCAGCTGTCACGACGATATTCAGGAAATAATTGATGAAATAAACGGCTGAAATGCCACTAAATAGTTTAAAAAAACTGAGCAGTAAAATTTACTGCTCAGTTTTTTTATATCTGGAAAATCAAATCGCCAAAAAACTCAGGTCGATGAAAATCCGGCTGTTTGGTTGAAATTAAACTCCAACTCAGATAATGCGGATTCGAAGTTCCATCAGCACACTTATAGAAGTTAGCTTTCAGTCGTTCCGGCAAATTATCCTTGTCAAGCCCCAGCAAATCGAGCGGAATAGCATAAGTAAGTTTCCATTCAAAGCCCGCTTTTATCTCGTTGAATGGTTGTTCGCCAAGCGTAGCATATCGTTTAATACGCGAAAGTTGCTCCGGCTTAAACATTTCCACACTCTCCTCCCGTCCAGCTCGCTCGGAGGCTAAGCAAGTACCGATACAATTCGTCTCAAAATTGAAATAAGTATCCTGGCCGGGACGCTGACAGAAAAACTCCACACAGCTATCCTGCCACACAGGATCGTTATCGTTTACGAATGTAGCCTTTACGTTGTTTTCAACTACTTTGAAAAACAAATAAAGCGCGTCCGACGAACGGGCTATTTTAAATCTACAATCGGGTTTATACGGAAATGCGGATGGCCAGTTGAGCATATCCACATATTCAAATGTTTCGTGTTGCTCAAAATACTGAGCAGCAAGCCGAATATCAGAACCATCGAGCCGGGGAACGTATGAAACTTTAAGTGTTTTCATTTTTTTCTTTTTTATACCCTAAAAAACTATTTATCTGTTTTTATCTTAAAAAATCAGGTTCCTTAAACCTCAATTTTGTACTCTACAAAAGCTTCAATAGCTTCGTATGATGCCAGTCCAAGCATATTATAAAGCTCTGCAGTTGCCTGATTACGGTCTTCGGCGCGCTGCCAGAAGAGTCGTTCATCATTGCCCATAAATGGAGCGCTCTCCATTTGAGATTGATGTTTCAGAATAGAGTTACGTTTGTTCCGAAGTTGCTCAGGACTCATTGGCACAGCCATTTCAATATGGTCAATCTCCCACTCAGCCCAGGCGCCACGATACATCCAAATGCGACAATCTTTCATCCACAATTTCAGTTTTAGCTCGTCGATAGCCGCCAGGGCTGCGTTCAGACACACTTTATGCGTTCCGTGCGGATCGGCAAGATCACCGGCTACAAATATCTGATGCGGCTGAACAGCTTCAAGCAATTGCATTACAATGCGTACATCTGCTTCGCTGAGTTTGCCTTTTTGTACTTTTCCTGTTTCGTAGAATGGCAAATCGAGGAAATGCACATTTTCGGGTTTCAATCCCACAAACCGACAGGCTGCACGTGCTTCTTCCCTGCGAATTTGTCCTTTCAGATAAAGCACATCAGCAGTATCCACATCGCCAGTTTTCTTTTCGTTAAGCAGAAAATTGAGCGCTCTATCAAGCTTTTCAAGTAATGTTTTGTCGTCATTACTAAAACCATCCATTACATTTTTGAAAAGTTTTATGTAACGAATCACTTCATCGTCGCCCACCGCAATATTTCCCGAAGTCTGATAAGCTACATGAACGTCGTGTCCCTGATCGACCACACGCTGAAAAGTACCACCCATCGAAATCACGTCATCGTCGGGGTGAGGACTAAATACAATAACCCTTTTAGGATAAGGATGAGCTCGCTCAGGACGATTACCATCGTCGGCACCCGGTTTACCTCCAGGCCAACCAGTAATAGTATGTTGCAGATCATTAAAAATCCGAATATTCACATCGTATGCCGAACCGTACAGCGACAACAACTCATCGAGTCCATGTTGATTATAATCTTTATTTGTAAGTTTCAAAATGGGCTTATCAGTTTTTTCGCATAGCCACACAATGGCGCGACGAATCATTTTATCTGTCCAATCGCAGGGGCCTACCAACCAAGGGTGGCTTAGTCGGGTAAGCAATTGTGCAGCATCGAGGTCGAGTACCATTTTCGCATTTTTATGTGTTTGCAAAAACGAAGCTGGCACATTATCGTTTACCTTCCCTTCCACTATCTCCTTGATAATAGATGCTTTATGCTCACCCCATGCCGACAAAATTACACGACGAGCACTCATAATAGTCGAAAGACCAATAGTTATCGCACTGAGTGGCACATCGTTTTTCGAAGTATAAAAACCTTTAAGAGTAGCACGCGATGCATCGTCGAGCAGCATTAGCCGTGTAGTAGAACTAAGTTGCGAGCCAGGCTCGTTATAACCTACATTTCCAACCTGACCAACACTCAACAAGGCTAAATCCAAGCCACCAGCCTGCTCGATTTTCATCTCATAACGGCGACAAAAATCGTAAATATCAGCCCTTGCAATATCGTGATCGGGAGTAAAAAAAGCATCTGGTGCAATATTCACTTTGCTAAGCAATGTCTCGCGTAACAAGTGTGAATTTGAGTGAATATGGCTGTCGGTTAGCGGATAAAACTCCGACACATTGAAAACCAACACATTAGCAAAACTCAAATTCTCATTGCGATGCATTTGCACAAGCTCTTTGTACACACTCAACCATGAAGAACCGCCCGAAAGTGCAAGTACGCATATTTCATTTTTGGCTTCTTTGGATTTTATCAGTTGAGCAATTTCCTGAGCGATGGCATGTGAACCATCTTTTTCACAAGTAAATACATCAGTATGCAACTTTTCGAAGCGGGTTTGACGGGCAGCTTCAAAAGCATCAACAGGACGGTAATACCTTTCGGGTATTCGTTCAAGCGTTATTTTTGAACTTAAATCTAATTTCATTCTACGGTAATTTTTGAATTTTTGTACTGAGCTTGGTACACAATTTCTTTCATTTTGTCAAAATTTGCTTCCTGACTTTTAAGTAGTGCAAACTGAGCTAATGTGCGTTGCAAATTATGCTCAGGATGCTGAATCTTATAGTATGTATCGCCATTCAAATAATCGGTAAAGAATCGCACCGTCTGCATATAGCTGAATAACTTCGCACCAAATGCCAGATAATCAAGTTCAATATCACTTAAAAAAGTAGCATATTTAAGATAACCTTTCGTATAGGCTTCAAAAATTTCGAGGTTTACGCCCACATTGTCAAGATCCACATCATCTTCGGCTCCTGTATTAGCAGCAGTACGCATAAAGTCGCCAAAATCGGAAAGTACAAATCCGGGCATCACGGTATCAAGATCTACAATACAAATGGGCTCATCGTTTTCATCGAATAGCATATTGTTTACTTTTGTATCGCAATGATTGATACGTTTTAGCAATTTACCTTCACGAAACAGTCTTTCAGGCGCACACATTTCCCAGGCACGCTTTTCAATTTCGTCCACCAATGTCTGATTGGCTGCTAAACGTCCCGCAGCGTTATTTTCCACAGCTTCACGAAATTGCTTTAAACGGAACTCCATATTGTGAAAGTCCGGAATCGTCTCTACTAAGTCGTTGTGTGGAATATCCGAAAGCATACACTGAAAATTACCAAAAGCCTCACCTGCTTTATATGCAAGTTCAGACGAAATAGCATCGTAACTATGAGTATTTTCGATATTCACATACATACGCCAATACTCACCATCAGTTGTTTTATAAAACAACTCCCCTGCTTTGGTTGGAATTAGTTGCAACACTCTGCGTTCAACATCTGACACACCGGTTTCGATAATTTTCTTTCTTAGGTGATCGGTTACAATACTAATGTTTTTCTGAAGTCCGGACACATTTTTGAAAATGTGGTGATTAATTTTTTGTAAAAAGTAAGAGGCAGCACCAGGAGTACTGCTTTTCAGAATAAAAGAATCGTTAATATGCCCTATTTTCAATGGAGACACAGTATTGATTTCATTCTTAATGTCGAATTGTGAGATTATCTCTTTCATTTTTGAGCTGTGTGTTTATATATAATATTATATTGTATCGTGATTTAAAGACAAACTATTAAAAATAAAGCAATCATATAGATAGCTATTTAAACTAACCAGAATGCTTTTTTATCATCAACTAGTAAATATTAAAGCGGATGGACAATAGTACATTTTTTTCTTTGTCTTACCAAATAATTATTCGCTTATTTTATTTACCTTTGCAAAGATAATAAATATATTTAATAATAATTCGACAAAATAAGGAAAAAGCATCGAATTGAGCTAATTTTATCCTATTTTCGAACGATATTATCCCATTTTTGTCGGAAAAAGAGAAAAAATAACAATAAAATCGTTTCTATGAATCAACAAATAGTACAAATATTTTAATATCGAAAAAACATTAAAGAGGAAAAAGAAAAAAAGCAGAGCTTCGGATTCATAAAAAAACAATAGATAGAACTTGAGATAAAAAAAATAACAAGAAAAGCTCATTTCATTTATCACTATCAAAATGAATTGAACCTATTAGTGAATCAAAAAAACAATTATCTTTGTCCTGTTAACACAATACAAAAACAAAGAAAAAATGGAAAGTATAAAATCTATATACCGGATAGGAAACGGACCTTCGAGCAGTCATACAATGGGGCCAAAAAAGGCCGCTGAATTGTATGTTCAAAAGAATCCTGCAGCCACAGGTTTCAGAGTACACCTATATGGAAGTTTGGCTGCCACAGGCAAAGGGCACTTCACTGACAAAGCTATAACTGATGCCATGAGTCCGCATACAGTGGAATTTATGTGGCATCACGAATTGGAATTGCCGCTTCATACCAACGGAATGAAATTCGAAGCGCTTGATGCAAGCGGTGCCACAACCGACAGCTGGGTGGTTTACAGTATCGGCGGCGGAAAAATTATTGACGAAACCACCGATTTGTACGAAAAGCAAATTTATGAGCATGAAAATATTTCTGACACATTAACCTGGGTCGATAAAAAAGGAAAAACCTATTGGGAATATGTGCAGGATCGTGAAGATTCTGATTTGTGGGATTACCTGAATGAAGTATGGAAAACCATGCAGAAATCGGTCCGCGAAGGACTTGAAAACGATGGTGTATTGCCGGGCGAACTTAATCTGCGCCGTAAAGCTGCATCGTACTGGATAAAAGCCAAAAGCTACAAAGTCAGTCTACAAAACCGCTGTTTGATAATGGCTTACGCACTGGCTGTCTCGGAACAAAATGCCAGTGGTGGAGAGGTGGTAACCGCTCCCACCTGCGGTTCGGCAGGGGTTTTGCCCGCCATTTTGTATCATTTGAGAAATTACCACGAATTTTCGGATAAAAATATTCTTCAGGCGCTCGCTACCGCCGGGCTTTTTGGAAATGTGACTCGCAAAAATGCTTCAATTTCAGGAGCCGAGGTCGGTTGTCAGGGCGAAATTGGTACTGCCTGCGCTATGGCTGCTGCGGCAGCAAATCAAATGTTTGGCGGTTCGCCGCAGCAAATTGAATACGCAGCCGAAATGGGTCTGGAGCATCACCTCGGACTAACCTGCGACCCTGTGTGCGGATTGGTACAGATTCCATGTATCGAACGTAATTCGTTTGCAGCGCTGCGTGCGCTCGATGCCAACCTTTCGGCCATGATGGGCGATGGTAAACATATTATCAGTTTCGACAAAGTGGTGGAAACTATGCGTACCACAGGCCACGATTTACCAAATTTGTACAAAGAAACTTCGCTGGGTGGATTGGCAAAATTTGCTCATATCTCAGGTGAAATGTGTTGAGAATTAACTTTTTTACAAACTTTATATTCAGTTATTTATGTATTCAGATTTTAAATCTCACTTGCAAACCGAGCTTTCGGACATTCAGGAAGCCGGTTTATACAAAAATGAACGCATTATTGTCTCGCCTCAGGGTGCGCTTATTCGTGTAGGCGATGGCAAAGAAGTTCTTAACTTTTGCGCGAACAATTATCTCGGACTTTCCAATAATTCCGAATTGATAAATGCGGCAAAAAATGCACTCGATACGCATGGATATGGCGTTTCGTCCGTCCGTTTTATTTGCGGAACGCAGGATTTGCACAAACAGCTTGAAGCATCTATTGCCCGCTTTTTTGGCACTGAGGATACAATATTATATGCAGCCTGTTTCGATGCCAATGGTGGTGTGTTCGAACCTTTGCTCAACGAGCAGGATGCTATTATTTCGGATGCGCTGAATCATGCATCGATTATTGATGGTGTGCGTCTTTGCAAGGCACAGCGTTATCGTTATGCAAATGCTGATATGGCGGATCTTGAAAAACAACTGATTGCTGCACAGGCGCAACGTCATCGTCTGATTGTGACTGACGGCGTTTTCTCAATGGACGGCAATGTGGCGCCACTCGATAAAATTTACGAACTGGCCAATAAATATAACGCAATGGTTATGGTCGATGAGTCCCATTCGGCAGGTGTGGTTGGAAATACCGGTCGTGGTGTGACTGAGCGTTACAACCTTCGTGGCGAAATTGAAATTATCACCGGAACGCTCGGAAAAGCTTTTGGCGGCGCAATTGGTGGATTTACAACCGGTAAAAAAGAAATTATTGAGTTGCTTCGTCAGCGTTCGCGTCCTTATTTGTTCTCCAATTCAATTCCGCCAATGGTGGCTGCTGCGGGCATTCGTATGTTTGCCATGATGGACGAAACCAATGAGTTGCAGGACAAATTGCACAAAAATACAGCTTATTTTGTGGAAAAAATGAAAGCGGCAGGTTTCGATATTAAACCAACCGAATCGGCCATTTGTGCCGTAATGCTTTACGATGCCAAATTGTCGCAGGAAATGGCTGCCCGTTTGCTCAACGAAGGCATTTATGTGATCGGATTTTATTATCCGGTAGTGCCTAAAGACCAGGCGCGTATTCGTGTTCAGATTTCAGCTGCACACAACCCCGAACAGCTTGACAAATGTATTACAGCATTTAGCAAAGTGGGACGTGAGTTGGGTGTAATAAAATAAGAAACACATTTAAACTAATCAAATAGACAAATTTGATTTTTAAAATAACAATCATCTACTAATAAATCAACTTCTTATTCCCCCTTGAGGGGGTTAGGGGGCTAATAATAAAAGAAATGAAAGCACTAGTAAAAGCCAGTCCCGAAAAGGGAATATGGATGCAGGATGTGCCAATGCCCAAAGTGGGTATCAACGACGTTCTGATCAAAATAAAGAAAACCGCCATTTGCGGTACCGACCTTCATATTTACAAATGGGACGACTGGGCACAGCGTACCATTAAAACACCTATGACCATTGGTCACGAATATATGGGCGAAGTGGTGGATATGGGAAGCGGTGTGAAAAACATCAAAATCGGCGACCGTGTCACCGGCGAAGGACATATTGCCTGCGGACATTGCCGCAACTGCCGCCGTGGTAAACTGCACGTGTGCGAAAACACAATTGGCATTGGCGTTAACCGCGATGGTTCGTTTGCCGAATACCTTTCGTTGCCTGCCGAAAACGTGGTGCACCTCGATAGTCGTGTGTCCGACGAAATGGCTTCGATCATGGATCCGTTCGGAAATGCCACGCACACAGCACTTTCGTTTCCGCTTATCGGCGAAGATGTGTTGATTACGGGAGCAGGACTTATCGGTACAATGGCTACAGCTATTTGTCGTTTTGCAGGCGCCCGCAACATTGTGGTGAGTGACCTGAGCGAATATCGCTTAGACATTGCCCGCAAAATGGGTGCTACTGTCACCATCAATCCTTCGAAAGGTGAAACTATCGAATCTGCTATGAAACAGCTGCACATGCGTGGTTTCGATATCGGTCTCGAAATGTCGGGTTCGCCTAAAGCATTCGAAGGTATGATCGACAATATGTACAACGGTTCGAAAATTGCTTTGCTGGGCATTTTGCCAAATACCACCACTGTGGACTGGGGCAAAATTATTTTCAAAGCGCTTACGCTGAAAGGTATTTATGGCCGCGAAATGTGGGAAACATGGTACCAGATGGAACAAATGCTGATTACCGGCATCGATCTTTCGCCTGTGATAACGCATCGTTTCGGCATCGACGATTTCCAGAAAGGATTTGATGTAATGGAAAGCGGCGAATGTGGAAAAGTAATTTTGAGCTGGGATTAAGCAAAACGCATTTACAATAAATTTAAAGGCAGGATATTCATTTGGATATTCTGCCTTTTTACTTTAAATGCATCAGGTTTTATATTATTGTACGGTTTTCCATATCAGATTGTATGGATTGTATTTTCTTTGTAAAATAAAAAATTTAATGACACTGATTGCGATGAAAATAACAACCCATATCTCCATAATTGTATTTGTAATTCTTCTTCTCCCACAATTTGCATTTGCCGGTTTTAATTTTCAAAACGGGAAAAAGCTTCGTGCCGATATTTCAGTAAACGAACCGGAAGTCGTAAAAACGGCTTTTGGGATGCTTCAGGGCGACTATTTACGTGTTTTCGGTGCCGAAATGCATCAAAATCCCAAACAGGCAAAATTACTTATTGGCACCATCGGATTACAAAGCAAAGCAGAAAGAAATGTAGAAAAAAATGACCTTGCTGCATTAAAACAAAAACGCGAAGGTTTTCTGATTTTTGTAAAAGGAAATTCGCTTATAGTGCTTGGCAGCGACAAACGTGGTACCGCATACGGACTTCTCGAATTGTCGCGTATGATGGGCGTATCACCCTGGGAATGGTGGGCCGACTCGCCTGTGGAAAAACGGAAAGAACTTGTTTTTCCGGATCATTTTCGCGTGATGCAATCGCCTTCGGTAAAGCACAGAGGCATTTTTATCAACGACGAAGATTGGGGACTGATGCCCTGGAGTTCGCAGAATTTTGAACCTTCGGATGTAAAAGGACGTATCGGACCTAAAACGCACGCCAGAATTTTTGAACTATTATTGCGCTTGCGAGCCAATACTTACTGGCCGGCTATGCACGAATGTTCCGAAGCGTTTTACCTCACCCCGGGCAACCGCGAAATGGCAGATAAATATGGTATTTACATTGGTACCTCGCATTGCGAACCTATGCTCAGAAATACAAATGCTGAATGGAAAATAGCCGGAACAGGAGTTTATGATTTTGTGAACAATCGCAGCAATGTGCTGAAATTCTGGGAAGAACGAACCCGCGAACTGGCTGGCTCAGACAATATTTATACTTTGGGTATTCGTGGTGTACACGATAGCAAAATGTTGGGAGCAAATACTTTGCAGGAACAAAAGGATGCGCTCGACGAAATTCTGAAAGCGCAGCGCGAAATGATTGCTGACATTGTAAATCCTGATGTGGAAAAGGTCTCGCAGGTTTTTATTCCGTACAAAGAAGTGCTCGATGTGTACAAAATGGGCTTACAGGTTCCTGAAGATGTGACGTTGATGTGGACTGACGACAATTACGGCTATATTCGTCATTTCCCCGATAGCGCTGAACAGACCCGAAAAGGCGGACATGGAATTTACAATCATCTTTCGTATTGGGGGCGTCCGCACGATTATCTTTGGTTGGCTACCACACATCCGGCTTTGGTTTATACGCAAATGAAAATGGCCTACGACAAAGGTGTGCGCGATATGTGGATAATGAATGTGGGCGATATTAAACCTGCTGAATATCTGATTGAGCTGAGCATGGATATGGCCTGGGATATAAATTCCATTGAAAATAATATTGATGGCCTCGACAGACATTTACAGAATTGGTTGATGCGAGAATTCGGAGAAAAATATGGTGCAGATTTACTTGCAGTAATGAATGAATATTACAGACTGGCTTACATTCGCAAGCCCGAATTTATGGGTAATACGCGTACCGAAGAGCGCGATCCTGCATGGAAAGAAGTAAAAGATTTGCCATGGACAGAAACTGAAATACTGGAGCGAATAGCACAATATCAGGCTATCGACAAAAAAGTGCAGCAAATATCCGAATCCATTTCTATCGAAAAACGTGATGCGTGGTTTCAGTTGGTCGAATATCCGGTTCGTGCAGCAGCAAACATGAATTATAAGCATTTAAACGCGCAATTGGCCCGTCACTCTAAATTTGATTGGGAGAAAAGCGATGACGCTCACGACAAAATTGTAAAGCTCACCGAAAAGTACAATTCATTGGCCGATGGCAAATGGCGATTAATGATGGATGCCCGTCCGCGCAGACTTTCTGTGTTCGATCGCGTAAAAAGAGCAGAAGCCGTGCAATCGCTTCCCGTAGTTGAAAGATTGCTTTTCAAGTTGAATGGATCTGATTTCCAGCGCTTCGAAGGTCCGAAACCCCTTACTCATGGCTTGGGATACGAAAGGAAAGCGGTGAGCCTTTCGCCCAATACAAGCCTGATTTACAGTTTCGAAGCTTTGCAAACCGACTCGCTGAGAATAACCGTTGCACTTGCTCCGAATCATCCCGTAAATGGCAACACATTGCGATATGCCATTTCGCTGAATAATGAAAAACCTCAAATTATAGATTTTCAGACGCAGGGTCGCAGTGAAGAATGGAAAGAAAACGTGCTGACCAATCAGGCATTGCGAACCACTATTCATACTGTAAAACAAACAGGTAAGCATACTTTGAAAATCACGGCTCTGGACGAAGGAGTTATTGTGGATCAGATAAAAATCAAATAAAAAGACGGGATCTTATTATCTGTTTTTCAGAATTATTTGGGGTTTGTATGCCTTTCCATTTCTCTGTAACGGGTTGGCGAAACACCCATGATTTTTGTAAAAGTACGGCTGAAATAGGCTGCATCCTGAAATCCCAGCTTGGGATAAATGTCACATATTCTCAAATTTGATAATTCGATATATTGACAGGCTTTCTCTATTTTCAGTGCAATAAAGTATTTAATGGGCGACTGTTTGGTCTCTTCCTGAAAACGGGCCGAAAAATGCGATGGCGAAAATCCGAAATGTTTGGCCAGTTGCTCCAGCGTCAGATTACTCTCCACATTTTCACGCATATAGTAAATCACTTTTTCGCTAAAGCGAAATTCCATTACCTCTTTTTTTCGTATTTGCCGGAATTGGTCAACGTATTTGAACGAAGCCAGAAAATGAAACAAACACAACGACGCATAACTATAATGATCGCTGTGGAAACTCAGCTCCAGATTTTCGTAAATTTCCTCGAACAACAGAATCCTGTCCTGCAGGCGCGAATTCTGGTTTGCCTCAATATCCTGTGGGACTATCGGTAGTCTTAAAAACGAGGATGCCAGTTTTCCTTTGTAATGCACCCAGTAAATTGTCCAGGGATTTTCAGTATTCGCACCAAAGCTGTAAGGTGTATCGGGCGGCAGAATTACATATTGATTTTCTGTAACAGAATAGGTCTTTTCTCCTACTTTATACCATCCCTCACCCGCTGTACAATAGATAATAATGTAATAATCCACCCCATTCTCCTTGTTGTTGTAATGATATTTTACAGCAGGAAAGAATCCGATTTTTGTTATATATAAGCTGTTTGTCAATGTGTTAAGCTGTGCATTGTTCAATATTTCAGAACTAATAGCTATCAGTCGTTGGCCTTTAAATCCTTGTTTTAACCGTATCATGGAGTCGTTATTTAAAATCGTAAGATAATACAAGTAAATCGCAACAAAGTTATATGTTTTTATTGGAAAACAGTCAGATATTTGCAACGGGTTTAGAATTAATTCTACAACCGTCACAAACAAGTTAATAATTGCTCATTAATTATATAGAAATGTCTAATTACAACAAGATGCCTTTTTTTCCTGCAGATGGGGAAATGTTTACAGGTTGGGAGTCGATAAGAGAAAGATTAAAAAAGGAGATTAACGCCGAAAAAAGTGAACGTTATATTTTAGTAGTGGAATGCTATCAGGGAGTTTATCACAACGAATTACTGGAAGGATTCAAAGGACTAAATCCTGATTTATTTATTCAGTCGGAGAACGCTTTTTATCCGGAAGAAAAAATTTGTGAGATTACTTATCCCGATGTAACCGATGATGCCATTTTTGGTTATATGACCCGACTAACTTACGACAAGTTGCTCGATCCGGAAAAAGTGAACGCGCTGCGCGCAGAAATCAAAAATGCCACCGGACTGGTGATTGTGTACGGACATGCGGCTGCCATTGTGGCTGAGGAATCGGATTGTCTTGTGTATGCCGACATGGCCCGTTGGGAAATTCAGCTTCGTCAGCGTAAACGTGAGGTAAACAACATAGGCGTAAAAAACGCGGATGAAGCCCCGGGCATCCAATACAAACGTGCTTTTTTTGTGGACTGGCGCATGTGCGACAAACTGAAACAGCAACTTTTTGAAAAAGCAGATTATTGGCTCGATACAAACAAAGCCAACAATCCGAAAATGATATTGACCCAAACGCTGTTGAGTGGATTGGAAAAAATTGTAAAATCACCATTCCGCACAGTTCCTTATTTCGATCCGGGGCCTTGGGGTGGACAGTGGATGAAAGATGTCTGCGGACTGGACAAAACAAAACCAAATTTTGCCTGGTCGTTCGATGGAGTGCCCGAAGAAAACAGTTTGCTTCTTAAAATTGATAATGAGATTTTTGAGATTCCGAGTATCAATCTGGTTTTCTACAAAAGCACTGAGTTACTTGGCGAACCTGTGGAATCGCGCTTTGGAAAAGAGTTTCCTATTCGTTTCGACTTTCTGGACACGATGGAAGGTGGCAACCTGAGTTTGCAGGTACACCCGACCACGCAATACATTCGCGACACTTTCGGGATGAATTATACGCAGGACGAAAGTTACTACATGCTCGATGCAAAAGACGACGCCACTGTATTTCTGGGATTGAAAACCGGAATTAACGGCGATGAAATGATTACAGACCTGCAACTTGCGCAGGACACCGGCGGAAAATTTGACGCTGAAAAGTATGTAAATGTATTTCCGGCTAAAAAACACGACCATTTCCTCATCCCAAACGGTACAATACATTGCTCGGGAATAAACGGAATGGTGCTGGAAATCAGCGCAACGCCTTACATTTTTACTTTCAAACTCTACGACTGGGGACGACTCGGACTTGATGGAGAACCGCGTGCCATTAATATTGAACACGGATCGAAAGTGATTAATTGGAGCAGAGATACAGAATATTGCCTTGATCAACTGGTAAATCAGATTGAACTGATTGCCGAAGGCGATGGCTGGCGCGAAGAGCGTACGGGACTGCATAAAAACGAATTTATTGAAACACGCAGACACTGGTTCACGAAGAAGGCTTTGCACCAAACCAACGATAGTGTGAACGTATTAAACCTTGTGGAAGGTTCTGAGGCCATTGTGGAAAGTCCGACCAATGCATTCGAACCATTTGTAGTGCATTATGCCGAAACATTTATCGTTCCGGCGGCTGTTGGTGAATATACGATTCGCCCATATGGTAAAAGTGAAGGACAACAATGTGCAACCATTAAGGCGTATGTGCGCCACAAAGCTTAAAAAAACTGTTTTCGATCAATTATATTTTAAATCTAAAAACACAGAAAATCATGACAAAGAAGTTTTATTTTTTAATTATCCTGTTTCTAATGGCAGCTGTTTCGGTTATTTATGGGCAATCCATAAACGTAAGCGGAACAATCACAGGAAACGATGGAGAACCCATTCCGGGCGCCTCAATAGTTTTGAAAGGAACGAATAAAGGCGTAATTTCCAACTGGGATGGAAAATACTCAATCAATGTTCCTGAACTTCAAGGCACATTGGTTATTTCATTTATTGGTTATCAAACAAGAGAAATTGCAATTACAGGAAGAGTGCTGAACGCAATGCTCACAGAGGCCTCGGAAGCGCTCGACGAATTAGTGGTAGTAGGTTACGGAACTCAGAAAAAGGTAAACCTGACAGGAGCCGTTTCTTCCGTTTCGATGAAAGAGCTCGAAGGAAAACCGGTGATAAACATTGTGGAAGCTTTGCAGGGTACAACCCCGGGTTTAGTTATTCAGCAAACCAATTCGCAACCGGGAAACAGACCCAGCATTAATATTCGCGGACAAAACACGCTGAACAACAACGATCCACTGGTACTTATCGATGGAATTGTAGGAGACATCCAAAATGTAAATCCATCGGACATTAAAAGTATTTCTATTCTCAAAGATGCTTCTTCCACAGCTATTTATGGTTCGCGTGCATCGAATGGAGTTATGCTGATTGAAACCAAAAGCGGAAGCAGCGGCAAAACGACAGTCAGATACGATTATCAATATGGTGTTCAGCAGGTAACAGCATTGCCAACGCCTGTAGATTCATGGATTTACGCCGAACTTCGCAACGAAGCGCTTGTAAATTCGGGAAAAGCAATTGCCTTTACACCCGATCAGATTGCACAATACCGCAATGGTGGAACTAACGTAAGCTGGATTGATGCCATTTACAAACCATTGGCGCCTCAGCAGTCGCACAATGTGTCGTTTAGTGGCGGTAATGATAAAACGTCGATGCTGTTTTCGGTGGGTTACATGGATCAAAAAAGTTTGTTGCAGGGTCCTGATTATGGATTAAAACGTTTGAATGCACGTTTGAATATGGATCATCAAGTGAGCAAAAGTCTAAAAATCAGCGCCAACGTGGCGTATGCCCGCAACACCATAAAAGACCATGCTTACTGGACAGAATGGATTATTGAACAGGTGGTTCGTATGCCGACTATTTATGACATTAAAAAAGATGGAAAATACACTTATCCTTCGGGAAGTAACAGCAACTCGCTGGCACGTTTGGAAACCGGAGGTTATCGCCAAAATGCAAACGATGATTTGTCGGGTGTTTTCAATGCAGAGTTAAAGATCTTCGAGGGTTTAAAACTGAAAGGAATGATTGGCGGGCAGCTTTACAACAACCGCATGCACCAAAACCGCAATGAAATTCCCGGAAGTGGCGATCAGGAAAACAGTTTGCAGGAAGATTTCGGACGTACTGAAAATATCAGTTCCAACATTATGCTGGCTTACGACAAAAAGATAAACGATCACACCTTAGCAGCCTTGCTCGGTTATTCGTACGAAGGTGGTACAAACAATAGTTTTACTACTTACCGCAAAGTAACAAGTCCCGATTTCGATATTATGGCCGGATCACAGGCTACCAATGTGACAAACCAGGGATGGGCAAGCGACTGGTCCATTTACTCGCAGTTTATGCGTTTGAATTACAACTTTAAAGAAAAATATCTTTTCGAATTCAATATCCGAAACGATATGTCTTCCAAATTCTCGAAAAGCAAACGCTCGGCGCTATTTCCTTCTCTCTCGGCTGCCTGGCGCGTTTCCGAAGAGTCATTCTACGACAACTTCGCCGAAATAATTCCTTCACTGAAAGTTCGCTCCTCGTGGGGTTTGGTTGGTAATAACCGCATTTCCGACTATGCTTACATTCCTTCAGTTTCCATAAGCAACGGCTATGTGTTCAACAACAATGTGGTTAGCACTTCCAACATCTCGGCTGTAAATACCGATATCCGCTGGGAAACCAGCCGCATGTTTAACGTGGGAACAGACATTGGCTTACTTGACAATTCACTGAATTTCACTTTCGATTATTTCCGGAATCTGACATACGACATCCTCATAGATTTACCTATTCCAACCACTTTTGGTGGTGGAAATCCGATACAAAATGCAGGAACAGTGCAAAATGCAGGTTGGGAAGCTTCGGTGAATTACAATTTCAAAACCGGAAATGTGCAACACAGTCTTTCGGGTAATTTATCCGACAGCAGAAACAAAGTTATCGATACAAAAGGAAAAGAATGGATTAATGGTTACGACATCAACACCATTATCCGCGAAGGTTATGCCATTAATTCATATTATGCTTATCGTTCCGATGGTTATTTCCAGAATGAAGAAGAAGTGCTTGCCGGACCGCATCTCGAAGGTGTAACTCCAAAACCCGGAGACATCAGATATATCGACAAAGATGGCGATGGCGTGATAAAACCGGATGACGACCGATTTGTGTTGGGAAATCAATTTCCACGTTTTGGCTTTGGTTTGAACTATAGCTTCAATGTAAAGGGCTTCGACTTTTCGATGCTTTGGCAGGGCGTAGGGCAAAGAAGCGTTTGGTTGCGTGGCGAATCGGTGGAAGCTTTCCACAACAACAACGAAGGACCTGTGTTTGATTACCATATTGACCGCTGGACTCCGAACAATCCCGATGCTTCGTATCCCCGCCTCACAGTTGGAACAGAATCGACTAACAATGCTGCAAAATCGGATTTCTGGATTCAAAACGGAGCTTATGCACGTTTGAAAAACCTTCAACTTGGCTACACAATTCCAACCAATCTGACTAAAAAAATCGCCATTGAGAATGTTCGTGTTTTCGTAAGTGGACAAAACTTACTCACTTTGTCGAAAATGGTCGGTGGCTGGGATCCTGAAACAACTGGTTCCACAGGTGGACGAATCTATCCTGTAGCTAAAGTTATGTCAATAGGTTTAAGTGTAAAACTTTAATAAATAGCAATCAAAATGAAAAACATAATTAAACAAAATATCAGAAAAGTTGCTATCGGCTTATTCATATTCAGCACAGCAACATCGTGTGTCGATCTGGACATAAAACCTTACGACAGACTCAGCGATATACAATATTGGGAAAAAGAAGAAGCGGCGGAGTTGGCTCTGAATAATTGCTATGCCAACCTCACCAACATTTACGAAATACTGTATAGCGATGCCATGACCGACAATGCATATTGCAAAGTGCAGGCATACAATCAGGCTATCGGAAATGGTTCTTATGCCAGCGACAATCCTTATGTATTATCAATATGGTCAACAAAATTCGGCGGCATCAGAGCCTGTAATATTTTGCTCGACAATATCGACAAGGTAAAAGGCCTGTCGGCTGAACTGAAAGACAGATACAAATCGGAAGCTCAGGTTATCAGAGCATTCTTTTACTTCGAGTTGTATTCAAAATTTGGCGATATTCCATATTTTACTACTACAATTTCGCTGGAAGAATCGCAAACTGTTCCCAGAACGGCTAAGTCGGTTATTGTGAATAATCTGTTGACCGAACTGGGTACCATTATCGACAATAATTATTTACCCGAATCGTACTCAGGAGCCGACAAAGGACGTGTTACACGCTATGCTGCAATGGCTTTGAAAGCAAGAATTTTATTGTTCGAAGGTCGTTATGGCGAAGTGAAAACAGAAACAGCAAAAATTCTGGATAAATTCACCTTATTTCCCAGTTATGAAGGATTATTTTATACTGCGAACGAAGGAAATTCGGAAATCATTCTGGATGTGCAATACATGCTTAACACCAGAGAACATCGCGTTCAATACGAATTTCTTCCACCATCGTTGGGCGGATATGCACAGTTAGCACCACTACAGGAACTGGTGGATAGCTACATTGCCACCGACGGAAAACCAATTGCAACAAGCGCCGATTATTCGGCTTCGCAACCTTTCCTGAATCGCGATCCACGTTTGGCTGCCACCATTGTGTACAATGGCAATAGTTATCTGAAAGCTGATGGATCTTTGGCAGTAATCAACACCAACCGCAATTCAAGTCCCGATGGATATGGTTTTAGCTCCGATTGTACGTCCACAGGTTATTATTTCAAAAAATACTGGGACAAAGATCATCGCGAAAGTCTGAATTCCGGATTGAATGTGATTTTGATTCGTTATGCCGATGTGCTTTTGATGCATGCCGAAGCAGCTGCCGAAACAGGAACACTCGACGAAGCCACCTGGAACAAAACCATAAAATTGCTTCGTCAGAGAGCTGGTTTTACAAAAGCAGAAGCCCTGAATTTCCCTGCTGCGGGTAGTACTGAACTGATTGAAATTGTTCGTCGCGAACGCAGATCGGAACTTGCATTCGAAGGATTGCGCCACAAGGATATTATGCGTTGGGAAATTGCGGAAACTGTACTTAATGGCTATTGCCACGGACTTTACACCGGCGATGCAATTGGTACCGATAATGGATTTGTGAGAGTTGAAAACCGTAGTTTCGACAAAACAAAACATTATTTATTACCAATTCCACGTAACGAAAGAGATTTGAACAGCAATCTCACACAAAACCCCAATTGGTAACTTTATAAAATACATAGAATATGAAAAAGTTAATAATAGTGCTAATGGCGGCTGTTTTATTGGTTGGCTGTAGCGAAACATACGAGTTCTCAACTGAATTTACAACACCCACTGCATTAAACTCACCAGCGTCTGTAGTGATTGATGTAGCCTCAGCAAACAATGTAAAATTCACTTGGAGTGGCGGTGGCGCCGAGCAGGGCATAGTGATTTACGAAGTACTCTTCGATAAAGTAGGTGGCGATTTTTCAAATCCTGTTTTTCGCTCGTTCAGCGATTTAGGAGTTGACACCACGTTTACCATAACACAAGCTCAATTAAATAGTGTGGCCCGTAAAGCCGGAATTGCACCTGAAAGTACAGGTTCCACTCAATGGACAGTGGCTGCTTCGAAAGGTGGCGTTGTGAAACAGTCGGGGGTCTCAAAACAAATATCATTAACGCGTCCCGGTGGAATTGACTATACAGGCGATACTTTTTACCTGTACGGCACAGCCACTGAAAACAGCGGACAGGGCGGTTTAGCATTCCGCAAAGCAGCCGATGGCGTATTTGTAATTTACACGCAGGTTACAACTGCCGGAAATATCTATTTTAAAAGTACAACCAGCGAAGATGCTTTTGTAAGTTACGCCGACGACACTAATAAAATAATTGAAGGAACAGGTACGAGTGAACTTGTTGCCAATGCTGCCGGCGAAGTGTATCGCATTGTGGTGGATTTGAATACGCAAAAAATGACTGTCGATAAAATCAAAGACGTAAAAGCCATTTGGGGAGCCACTTTCAATGTAATTGGAAACATGGCGTACAAAGGAGATGGTGTTTTTGAGGCAACAAATTGTAAAATTAAATTTATCAGTCAGGACCGACCCGACACCAATCCACCATCATGGCTGGGCTGGATAGAAGAACGTTACTATTTTACAGCCAATGTGAATGGTGTTGACAAATGCTGGGGACGCAAAGATGGCGTAAGCCCTGAACGTCCTACCGGAAATGAAACTCCGGATTTCTATGAGTTGAATGAATTTGCCTGGAGCCAGTGGGATCATCTCTGGAAAATGAAAGCAACCCTGGATTTGACCAGCGCAACAATCACTATTAATACGAATAAAAACGGATTAATGATGCACGAATTTTCAAACGTGCAACCATTGCCATAAGCTTTAATTTCACAGCCTAAACAATGCTGTTTGGGCTGTGGTTTAAATACAAAGCATTCTTTCATAAATTTCTAAAAAACAAAAAAAAACGATGAGAAGTATTTTCACCATAGGATTGATAGTCATTTTGTTTTCGGCCTGCGATGATGGATCGGAACCGTACATTCCCAAACCACCATCCAAACCACCCGTTGTGACTGATACCGTAAAAAGCGATGTCAGGGCCAAAGCGATGTTCGATTTGATAACGCAACACTATAAATTATCGAACGGACTTTACAAAGAAAGTCATCCAACGCAAAGTGGCGATCCTTCTATATCGTATCTTTGGCCTTATGTAAGTTTGGTTTCAGGAGCGGCTACACTCGCCGAGCTGAATTACGATGTGAATTATGCAGGAATGTCCGATTTGTACGAAAAATACTTCCGTACAGGTGCAAACGGAAATTCGATTGGTGGCTATGGATCATCTACAAACGGATTTACTGGTGGCGGAACCCGCTTTTACGACGACAATGCCATTGTGGGAATTAGTTTGATTGAAGCTTACCACATTACCAAAGAGCCACGTTTTCTGGAGCGTGCAGCACGAATTGTGCCGTTTCTCGAAAGCGGATTCGACAATATGCTGGGCGGCGCTATTTGGTGGAATGAGGACGAGAAAAACATTTCGGGAAATGCAAATTCGAATAAACCGGCTTGTGCCAATGGTTATGCAACTTTGTTTTTACTGGAATATTACAAAGCCTGTCCCGAAACTGAAAGAGCTGCGGTGCTTTCGTTTGCAAAAAGTCTGTACAAATGGCTTTTCGAAAATCTCCGCGATCCGGCTGATAAATGTTACTGGAACGACCTGAATACGGCGGGCGCTGTGAACAAAACAAAATGGACTTACAACACCGGAGTGATGATTCAGAATGGCATAAGGCTGTATCAAATCACCGGAGAACAACGCTATCTGAACGAAGCCATTGAATCGGCGCAGGGCGCTTACGACTTTTTTGTAAAAACGCGCAATAACATTCCGTTTACCTATCCCGATCACGATCCATGGTTCAATACCAAGTTGCTAAGAGGCTATATCGATTTGCAGCCCTATTACAAAAATGCCGATAATTACATTCAGGCCTATTATAAATTTACAAACTACGGATACGACAATGCCCGCAACAGTTCAGGTTTCTTTTACGAAGACTGGACAGGCGGCAGTCCTAAAAGGTATTATATCCTGTTGATGCAGGCAGCTGTGGTGGAGTCGTATGGTTCGTTGGCTTTGTATTTAAAAAGCAAATAGATAAGACTTTAAAACTAAAAATCCGGTTCAGATGAAAAAGTATCTTATTCTATTCATATCAATAAATCTTGCATTTGCACTGCACGCAAAATCGGGAGAAACGCCTTATCTCGACAAAGCAGAGTTTATGTTTCAAAAAGTGTGGAGTTTGTACAGAGTTCCGCAGCATGGACTTTTTTCGGAATATTATCCGAATACGCATAAGCCAAATCTGACTTATTTTCAGGATAATACGGATAAAAATGCAAAGGAAGTTTCGTATTTGTGGCCTATGAGCGGTGTGTTTTCGTCGGCAAATGTGCTGATGGAAATTGACAAAAAGAAATACAAACCCTTTCTGGATTCTATGGTGACGGCTGTGGAATATTATTATGATGCAGTTCGCACACCTCCGGGATATCAGGCTTATCCGGTGAAATTTGAAAAAGTGGACCGCTATTACGATGACAACGGTTTGGTGGGAATTGATTATATTGATGCTTACAATGTCACTAAAAACAAAGCCTATTTGCAAAAAGCCAAAGAAGTTCTCCGGTTTATTCAAAGTGGTTGGAGCGATGATTTTGGCGGTGCTGTAAGCTGGCTCGAAGGAATTCGCGACCAAAAACCGGCTTGTACGAACGGAAAAGCTACCGTTTTATGTCTGAAATTATATCAGGCTACAAAGGACAAAGTTTTTCTGGAGCAGGGTAAGTTGTTTTACAACTGGATGATGGATACGCTCGAAGACGATTCGCTGCACATTATTATGAACTCGTTGATTACCACCACCGGTTTACCTCAAAAGCATTATTATACCTATAATACAGGCACAATGATTCAGTCGTCGGTGCGATTGTACAAAATTACGGGAGAAAAGAAATATCTTGAGAATGCTAAACGTTTGTCAGAGGGCAGTTATAATTTTTATGTAAAGAAAACAGCTGATGGAGTAAGCTATATCAAAGATTTACCATGGTTTGTGGTGGTGCTTTTCAGAGGTTATCAGGAACTTTACGAAGTGGATGGAAATCCGAAATATATCAATGCCATTATTGAAAGTGCTGATTATGCATGGGAAAATGCGCGGGATGAAGCCGGCTTGATTTACAACGACTGGACAGGCCGAAACGATGAAAAGAAAACGCCCAAGTGGTTGCTCGACGAATCGTGTATGGCGGAATTGTACGCCCACATTGCCATTATAAAAGGAGAAACTAAAAAATAAAACATACTGAAGAAATGAAGAAAATGAAACTTAAATCGGTATTACTACTCGGTTTGCTAATGGCCATAAACGGTTGTACGCACTCCGAAGGTTTAAATCAATATGTGAACCCGAATATCGGAACAGCGCATTGTCGCTGGTTTTTCTACACACCTGCTGCCGTTCCGTTTGGTATGGCCAAGCTTGGTCCTTCTACAGATGCGCATTACGGAAATTTACATGGTTGGGAAGCCATCGGATACGATTCGCGTCATACTTCTATCGAAGGATTTGCGAACTTTCACGAGTTTCAGGTAGGTGGTGTGGTAATGGCTCCTACTGTTGGAAAACTGCAAACCACTCCCGGAAAACTGGAAAATCCGGACGAAGGTTACCGTTCGCGTTTCGATAAGAAAAACGAATATGCTACTTCGGGTTACTATTCGGTTTTGCTCGATGATTATAATATTAAAGCGGAACTTACAGCCACAAAAAGAGTTGGTTTCCAACGCTATACTTTTCCGCAGTCGAACGAATCAAACATTATTTTCGACATTGGTAATAAACAGGGTGAAAGTGGCGAAGTGATTGATGCACAAGTTACTTTTTCCGAAGATGGACGCGTGGAAGGTTATGTGATAACTGAGCCTGAATATGTAAAGAAATATCAGAAAGGTGCTTCTGTAGCCATGTATTTCTCGGCTGTACTGAGCAAGAAACCTGAAAAATGGGGAACTTTCAAACAAAACGACCAGTTTGCCAACAGCAAGCAGTTTTCAGGTAAAGGTGCCGGGCTGTATCTTACTTTCACTACAAAGGAAAACGAAAGTATAACCGTAAAGACCGGACTTTCATATACTTCCATTGCCAATGCGAGGTTGAATATGGAAAAAGAAGCCAAAACACTTTCGTTCGACAAAGCTAAAAAACAAGCGCTGAAAACATGGAACGAGCAAATGGGCAGAATCACTGTAAAATCGGAGAACAGAGAGTATAAAGTGAAATTCTACACCGGATTGTATCATGCCCTGTTAGGACGTGGTTTGGCGAGCGATGTGAATGGCGCTTATCCAAAGAGCAACGGTGAGGTTGGTCAAATTGAACTGGACAAAAAAGGAAATCCTGTCCATAATCATTACAATACCGATGCTATCTGGGGTGGATTCTGGAATCTGACACAGCTTTGGGCGTTGGCCTATCCTGAGTATTATGCCGATTGGATTCAGAGTCAGTTGCTTGTGTACAAAGAAACAGGCTGGCTGGGCGATGGCATTGCAAACAGCAAATATGTATCGGGCGTAGGAACTAATTTTACCTCGTTGGCCATTGCGGCAGCTTACAATTGTGGTATCAGAAATTTCGATGTGAATGCGGGCTACGAAGCTGCACTGAAAAACGAAATTAATGGAAAAAACCGCATTCCCGGAGCGGGAAAACTTGATGTGGGTGAATTTGCAAAAAGAGGTTATTCGCCGTTTATTCCGGAGTTGGGCTTCGATACCAACACCAAAGGATCGGGATTTGGTGCCTCACACACGCTGGAATATTCATTTAGCTCGTTTGCAGTAGCTCAGTTTGCCAAACTGCTGAACAAAACGCAGGATTACAATCAGTTGATGGAACTGTCGAACGGTTGGAAAAAACTGTTCGATCCCGCCACTCAACTTATTCGTCCGCGTTACGAAAACGGAGAGTTTATCGACAATTTCAACCCAACTGAACCGTGGCGCGGTTTTCAGGAAGGAAATGCGGTGCAATACACTTTTTATGTGCCACACGACCCGGAAAGCCTGGTAGCCAAAATCGGTCAGGAAACTTTCAACTCTCGTCTGGACAGCATTTTCACTCTGTCGCAAAAAAGCATTTTCGGTGGAGGAACAACCATTGATGCATTTGCCGGATTGGCCACGCCTTACAATCATGGTAATCAGCCTAATTTGCACATTTCGTGGTTGTTCAATTTCTCGGGAAAACCATATTTGACACAAAAATGGGTGCGTGCTATTTGCAACGAATTCTACGGACTCGAGGATATTCACGGTTACGGATTTGGTCAGGATGAAGATCAGGGACAGCTGGGAGCGTGGTTTGTGCTGGCCGGAATTGGTCTGTTCGATGTAAAAGGTTTGAGCGAAATTAATCCTTCCATGCAAATCGGTAGCCCGTTGTTCGATGAAATTACCATTAAACTCAATCCGGATTATTACAAAGGAAAAGAGTTTAAAATTAAAACCAACAACAATTCAAAAGAAAATATATACGTCGGAAAAATCAGGTTAAACAACACTGAGTTAAACAACCCGGCTATTAAATTCTCTGATATTGTGAATGGTGGAACTTTGATTTTGGATATGGGAAATACACCTGCTAAAACAAAAAAATAACAGTCGGACAAACGAAATATAAATCAATCGAATTAAAAAATACTCATCTGAAAGGCAGTGCTTTATTGCCTTTCGGTTTGAGTTATTACAGTTTTATTATTATTAATTTTTTAAATCAATTTACAATGAAAACAAATTACTTTTTTCTGATTGCATCACTATTTTGTGTGATGACAGTGTCTGCAGCTCCTACCAAAGGGCTTCAGTTTACAGGTGCTTCGGCAAGTTATCTTAACGTTGGGTCGCACACGGCTTTTTCACCCACTCAGTTCACTATTGAAACCTGGGCTTACTACGAAAGTACTAATGGCGCTTACATTATCAGCAACGAAGGTCACGATGGTACAAAAGGTGCTCATGGTTTAGCACTCCGCACATCGGGTGCAAAAGTTGAACTCTCGCTTGGTGCAAACGGAAGCTGGCCAAACATTAGAAGTACAGCCGATATCGTATTGAACACATGGATGCACATTGCCGTAACTTACTCGCCTACCGAAATGAAAATGTACATCAACGGTGTGGAAGATGCTACAGTGGCTGTTACAAGTCCAATGGTTGCATCGGATCAGAGTCTTAGCATTGGCGAAGGTGCAATGTGGAAAGACCGTCGTTTTACCGGAAAATTAAGCGACCTGCGCTTCTGGAATGTGGTGAGAACTCCGGCCGAAATTGCTGCTGCCATGTCAGCATCGCTCGAAGGAACCGAGACAGGACTTGTAGCCAACTGGAAAATGGACGAAGGTACAGGTAGTTCTGTGGTTGATTTTACAGGTAATTTTACAGTAAACAACAAACCCGAGGAAGTAGTTTGGTTTAACACAAGCACTTCTGTTGACAATACTTTGTCTGACAAAATTAAAGTTTCAGTTGCAGGCAAAACGCTTAAAGTAGCCAATAATTTTAGCGCTCCAGTTCAAATGTCGGTTTACAATGTAGCAGGCCAGAAAGTAATGGAAGATCAGCTCAGTGCTGGTAATTCGTTTGAAAAACAAATGAATAACCTGACTGGCGTGTTTGTTCTGAAATGCGTGGCTGTGGATGGAACAACAAGCATTCAGAAGTTCAAATTATAAATAAAGCTGATAGATTATTGAGGCTGTCTCAGAAGTTTTTTTGAGGCAGCCTTTGATAATATTGAACTCGTCTTGACTTTTTATAATGTAGCTCCTACGGAGCTATTTTGCACAAAGGACTAATAACAACTACCATAATTATGCTCCTAACGGAGCAATTTCTTAGCTTCGGAGAAGCGACATTATGGTAGAGTTATTGATTATAGAGTGCTTTTCAGAGCTCCGTTAGGAGCGAAATTATATTGTTTGTAATAGTCAAGACGACTTCATTGACTAAATTCAACAAAATGTCTGTACTTTTGACTTTTCAATTAAAGTAATTTATCTCATTTAACCCTTAAATTTCATGTACCAATTTGATAAACGTATTGTAATGACCCTCGACGCAGGAGGAACCAACTTTGTGTTCTCGGCCATGCAATCGAACGTAGAAATAGTAAATCCAATTTGCTTACCGTCCAATGCCGATGTGTTGGAAAAATGTCTTCAGACACTAGTGGACGGTTTTACGCAGGTAAAAGCGCAGTTAAACGAAGAACCTGTAGCCATCAGTTTTGCTTTTCCCGGCCCTGCCGATTATGTAAATGGCGTTATTGGCGATTTGCCCAACCTCAAAGCCTTTCGTGGTGGCATAGCTTTAGGTCCGTTTCTGAATGAAAAATTCGGAATTCCGGTTTTTATCAATAACGATGGCGATCTTTTTGCGTATGGTGAAGCTATTGCCGGAATTTTACCCGAAATAAATCATAAACTGGCCGAAGCCGGAAGTTCGAAACGATACAAAAACCTGTTGGGCGTGACATTTGGTACCGGATTTGGCGGCGGAGTGGTTACCAACGGAAAACTTCACATGGGTGATAATGGTGCAGGAGGAGATGTGTGGGTTTTCCGCCACAAGAAGCAACGTAACTGCATTACCGAAGAAAGTGTGGGTGTGGCAGCCATTAAACGTATGTACAGCGAGTTCTCGGGAAACACAACCGACGACCTTTCGCCAAAAGATATTTGTCAGATTGCTTTGGGAATTAAAGCCGGAGACAAGGAAGCTGCTTTAAAAACTTTTGCTGAATTGGGCGAAGAAGCAGGCGACACCATTGCGCACGCCATTACAATAGTGGATGGACTGGTGGTGATCGGTGGTGGTTTGACCGGTGCTGCCGACTTTTTTATGCCTGCTTTGCTGAACGAGCTCAACGGAACCATTGGCCGACTGAATGGTGACAGTTTTCCGCGTTTGCAAATGAAAGCTTTCGATTTGAACAATCCACAACAGCTGGAAGCATTTATTAAGGGTAGTTCTACGCTTGTGTCCATTCCGGGAACAAATAAAATGACGAGTTACAATTCGGAAAAAAGAATTGGAGTGGCCGTTTCGAAACTGGGTGCAAGCAAAGCCATCGCACTGGGTGCTTATGCTTTTGCATTAAACGAAATGGATGTGGCTGCCGAACAAAATATTTAAATCAATACTAAAAAACAGATTAATGAAAAACGAAAATTCTATTGCGAAGCTATTACCCGTACTGTTCGGGTTTTTTATCATGGGCTTTTGCGATGTGGTGGGAATTACAGCCATGCACGTAAAAGAAGATTTATTAGGCAGTTACAGCCCGGAATTCAGAGACACACTTTCCAACCTTATTCCGGTGGCTTTATTTTCCATGTTTCTTATTTTCTCCATTCCCACGGGAATGCTGATGAACAAAATCGGACGTAAAAAGACGGTTTTGCTGAGCAATATCATCACCATTGTGGCTATGTTTATTCCTTTGATTGAATATTCATTTGCCATGTCGCTGATTGCATTTGCATTGCTGGGAATTGCCAACACCATTTTGCAGGTGTCGTTAAATCCACTGTTGACCAATGTAGTGCAGGGCGACAAACTGACTTCGAGCCTCACTGCCGGACAGTTTGTAAAAGCCATTTCGTCGTTTTGTGGACCGTTTATTGCCGCATTTGCTGCTTCAATGTTAGGAAACTGGCAATACATTTTCCCCATTTACGCATTTATTACGCTTATTTCTACCATTTGGTTAATGGCAACGCCTATTAAAGAAGAGGCCGTAACCAACAAGGCCAGCTCATTTGGTGAGGTCTTCAGTTTGTTGAAAGACAAAACAATATTGTTCTTTTTTCTTGGAATAGTATTCGTAGTTGGCGTGGATGTGGGCATAAACACTGCTGCGCCAAAAATTCTGATGGAGCGTGCCGGACTCAATTCAATTGAAGCAGGTTACGGACCCAGTATGTATTTTGCATTCCGTACTGCCGGAGCATTTATAGGCGCAATCCTTTTGGCAAAATATTCTCCTATGGGAATTTTCAAAATAATAACTGTTACAGCCGTTTTGGCGCTTGTCGCACTTATTTTTGCCGCCGATAAAATTGCCATTTTTGCATTGTTTGCCATTATCGGTCTTGCAATTGCCAATGTATTCTCCATTATATTTTCGCTGGCGCTGCAATCGCGTCCCGACAAAGCCAACGAAATTTCAGGCCTGATGATTACTGGAGTTTTCGGAGGTGCCGTTATTCCGTTTATCATGGGATTAACTTCGGATATGATTGGTTCGCAGGTTGGTTCAGTAGTTATAATTTTGATTAGTGCTGCTTATCTTCTTTTGGTGGCTTTTCCTGCAAAAGCCAAGCGATAAGTTTAGTATACAGGTTTTTGATTGAGAATGTAGTCTTTTTTTATAGACAATATAATTTCACTCCTAACGGAGCTCCGAAAAATACATTGCAATTACTAATTCTACCATAATGACGCTTCTCCGAAGCTAAGAAATTGCTCCGTTAGGAGCATTATTATGGTAGCTGTTTTTAGTCCTTTGTATAAAATAGCTCCGTAGGAGTGGCATTATAAAAAGACAAGTAAGATATAATGTTTTATAGATTTAGGTGTTTAGAAGTTGTAGTTTTTAGTAAACAAAAAGGGTGTCCGTCAAAAATTATTTTTGGGACACCCTTTTCAATTATTCAAAACTGTTTATTCAAACAAAATCTTTGTCTCTACAGATTTCAGTAATGGAGAAGTAAATTTGAGATTCACCTCGCCTTTTTCACTGGCTTTGATGTAGGCCAGAATCTGTCCGTTGAAAACACGATGACGATTGTCAGTGTAGTCGCTCATGTCCGAGTTATTGCTGGCTTCGAGACCAAGCAAACGGGCCGGACCGGCTATATGACAGGTTACTTCATTGTCGGCAAGCATTACAGGCACACCATCTTCGTCCACCACTTCAATTACAACCTGTGCGAGTCCGTTTTCGTTCAAAGCAGAATTGATTTGCTTTTTAATTTTAAGCGCATAGGGACGTTTCGACGATTGAATGCTGTAACGGGCAATTTCTTTACCGCTTTTATCCATTCCCGAAACTTCCAGTTTACCGTCGGTATAAGGAATATCCCAATAAATAATGCCTGTGCTTTTATCGTAGTCTTTGGTTGCGCCCACTTCTTTTCCATTGAGCATTAGTCGTGCTTTGGCGGCATTGGTATAAGTCACCACACGAATCATTTGCCCTTCGTTGTAATTCCAAACCGGCCATGCATCCATCGACGGGCGTTGCTCGCGGCGACCCTGCGAAGCTTCGAGTTGCGACCAGACATCTGCATTGTGCGACGATCCGCCTGCTCCGGGAGCCGGATAAGTGCCGATATAAGCCATTGGTTTCTCCGACCAGAGCGACTGACGGAAGTAGCCTCTTGGTTTTACAAATCCTCCAAAATCGAGCAGTCCCGAATAAAAACCACGCGAAGGCCAGCGTCCTGATTCACCCAGATAGTCGATACCCGTCCAAAGGAATTGTCCGAAAATAAACTCATTGTCGGTCACAGCTTTCCACGCATCCAAATCGTGACGGTTTTCGCTGCCGAAAATAACGCGTTTGGGATATTTTTCGTGATCGGTTTTGTACATACTTTCGGTATAATTGTAACCTGCAATGTCGAGCGCCGAAGGATATTCGGTTTCGTTGGACATGGCCACACCGGCCAAACCTGCTGTTACAGGACGCGAAGGATCGTGTTTTCTGACTACTGCTGCCAGACGTTTGGCAATAGCGCCAAGTCGCATCGCATCAGGTGCATCTTTTTTATATCCGCCAAAAATTGGTTGGGTAAATCCGGTTTCTTTTCCTCCGGCAAGTACAGGGTGCGAATACGGATCGTTTGGATAATCCACTTCGTTGCCTATGCTCCATGCAAAAATGGAAATGTGGTTGCGGTCGCGGCGTACCATGTCGGCCAAATCGCGTTCGCCCCATTCTTCGAAAAAGTCAAACGTCCCCTGAAAGCCCGGAGTGCCTACATTCCAGCCTTCGAGCCATTTGCGTTTTGGGAATTCCCATTCGTCGAAAGCTTCGTTCATTACCAAAAGTCCGATTTCGTCGCAAATTTCGTACAGATGCGAAGCCTGCGGATTGTGACTTGTGCGTATGGCGTTACAACCAAGTTCTTTCAATGTCAGCAGACGACGTTTCCACACTTCTTTGTACGAAGCAGCGCCAAGCACACCTGCGTCGTGGTGCAGACACACACCTTTTACTTTCATCCATTCGCCATTCAATGCAAAACCCTTGTTCGGGTCGAAAGTATAAGTACGGAATCCGGTGCGGGTGGTCGACTGGTCAATCAGTTTGCCATTTTGATATACTTTTGTATTTAATGTGTATAATGCGGGCTTGTCAAGGCTCCAAAGTTCCGGATTCTTGATTTTAATTTTGCTTGTGGCCTTGTTTTCGTTTCCGACAGCTGCTTTGAGAGTGGTTTTGCTTTTTCCGGCCACTTTGCCTGCTGGCGAAATAAGTTCGTTTTCAATCACCACGCTGGCTGCTTTTCCGGTGCTGTTGGTAATGTCCACCGACACATTCAAAGTACCGCTTTTATTGCCCGAAGTTTCGGGATGTACATACACGCCCCATTGCGAAATGTGTACAGGATTGGCATAAACCAAATATACGTCGCGATAAATGCCTGAACCTGTGTACCAGCGCGAATCGGCCGACTGACTGTGATCTACGCGAACGGTAATGACATTGTCCTGTCCGAAATTGATGTGCGGAGTGGCATCGTAAGCAAACGAAATATAACCATTTGGACGTTTACCGAGTAACTGACCATTCAGATATACTTCGCTGCGGTTATAAATGCCTTCGAAATATAAATATACATTTTTTCCATTGCGTTCAGCAGGAATATTGATGGTTTTGCGGTACCAGCCAATTCCGCCGGGCAGGTAGCCTGTGGCACTTGCCAATGTAGGACTGAATTGCTCCCTTACGCTCCAGTCGTGTGGTAGATTTACCGTTTGCCAGCGTCGGTCGTTGAAGTCATTTTTCAGAGCTTCATGGTTGGCATTGTTCGAGAATTTCCAGAAAGAATTTATTCTTTCAGATTCGCCAAACGATAGCTGAGCTTGCATTTGTACGAACAGAAAAAATGAAATTGTAAGTAAAATAATCTTCTTCATAACCCTAAAAAATAATTGAATAGTTTTCTGTTAGAACATGTGTTTTTCAAAACTGAAACCAAAAATAGCAAATAAAGTAAAGCTATTTTTTGCCGGACAAAAGGTTTACAAATTTGTACACCTTATTGATTTGTTTTTCCTCTACTGAAACCATTCTGACCTGTTTTTTACCTGTCATTAATGCATTTTCTATACGATTAAAATCAATTTTTACAGCTGAAAATCATTTTTATTGCCTTATATTCGCATTCGGATTTCATCCGGCCTATAAATTTGTTTTCAGGAAAAATCACATTCATGCGCAGTTACAGAGCTTTATTCTTCAGTTTGATATTTTCGGTTTTGTCAGTTTCAATGCTCAAATCCGAAAATCAGCCCACCATCGATCATATTACGTCGAACAACGGATTGTCGCACAATACAATACGTTGTATGTTGCAGGATACAACAGGTTTCCTGTGGTTTGGCTCGCTCAACGGGCTCAACCGTTACGACGGACATAAAATAAAAACCCTCAATCCGGTTAATACCAGTGTCAATTCCCTTTCGAGTGGAAAAATCAAGGAACTGTATCAGGACAGTCGCGGTTATATCTGGGTGCGTACTTACAGCGATATTATTCATTGTTACAATCCATATCTGGAAAGTTTCCTGCCATTATTCTCCTCGCGCGAAGAGCGTCAGGCGCGTCACAACCTTTTTTATGAGGATAAGGAAAAAAACGTATGGCTTGGAGGTGCCGGTTCGGGCTGTGTCAGAATTTCTTTTTCGGGCGAAAAAATTGAAACAAAACAGTTCTCTGCCAAAACAGCGCAAACAGGCATTGCCTCGGATACAGTCAATGATATTTTTGAGGATAGCAAACTGAATGTGTGGATACTTACCTCCAATGGTATTAGCCTGTATGAAAACGGGAAAATAAAACTTATGGAATGTCGTGCCGGTGTGTCACAAAACTTCCTGAAAGCCTACGAAGCCGGTGGCAAAATATATTTTATTGCCGATAATGGTTACGTGATTGCTTATGACCCCGTTAAAAAGAAAATTTCAGATTATTACAATCTGCCTGCCGGAACGCAAGTGTATCGTACTGCAATATTTGGGAAAGATCGTGTGTTAATAGCCACTTCGAAAGGCGTGTTTATGTTTTTGGTAAAAACAGGTCAGTTTTTGTCGTCGGAAATGTTTGCCGGAGAGAAAATTGGTGCTAATGCAGGTTTTCAGAAGGATAAAGCAGGTAACTTGTGGATTTATAATTTTAGTGGAAATGTGTGGTTGGTACGTTCGGGAGCTGCTGTGAAAAAGCTCAATCTGATTCCACCACAGGTTTTACAGTTGATTGATGAGGAAAGGTATCAGTTTCTGGCCGATCGTTTTGGAAATGTGTGGATAACTACCTACGGAAACGGATTGTTCAGATATACACTTGCCGACGGAAAACTGACGCATTTTGCCCACGATAAAAACAGTCGCGGTATTAGTTCAAATTACCTGCTTTCCATAACGCTCGACAAAAATGATAATATCTGGGTTGGGACAGAAAGTATGGGAATCAATAAGTTGTCTTTTGCAAATCGTGGCGTGCAGATGATTTATCCCGATGGAACTCACAAACAAAAAAACGGAAACGTGGTGCGCTCGCTTTTCGAAGATCGCAGGGGGAATATCTGGGTTGGGACGAAGTCGGGGAGTTTGTATCGTTACAATGCTGATTTGTCTGAACGTTCTGTGGTGTTCGAAAACGGTTACAACGTGTACAGTTTGCTCGAAGACAATGCCGGAACTATATGGATAGCCACACGTGGAAACGGACTTTTGCAGCTTCCACAGGGACAATTTCGTAATCCGGTGTATCAAACACATTCGGCAAACCCCGGAAGTTTGAGCAGCAACAGTGTGTTTTCAATGATTTTCGACCGTCGCGGGCGTTTGTGGACGGCTACTTTTGGCGGCGGTGTGTCGGTGAAACTGAACAAAGAGGGTGTTGATAATTTCAAAACATTTTTTGACAATGACGAATGGATAAGGTTTGCCCGTTATGTGTTTGAAGACAACAGTGGCGATATATGGGTGGCCACTACCAATGGAATTCTGAGATTTAACCCCGATAGTTTGCTTGCGAATCCCAAAGCGTACAGCTATTATACTTTCGATCCCGAGTCAGATACAGGACTAAGCAATCCGGAAGTGCGTTACATTTTTCAGGATTCGAAAAACAATATATGGATGGCTACGGCGGGTGGCGGTTTGAATAAATTTGTAAAGGAAAAACCCGACGGGAACGCTGTTTTCGAAGCTTACCGCAATCAGCAGGGTATTGCCAACGACAATATTATGTCGATACTCGAGGATGGAAGTGGCATGCTTTGGGTGAGTACCGAAAGTGGTTTGCACATGTTTAATCCCGAAACGCACTTGTTCAGGTATTTCAGGTTTACCGACGATTTTTCATCCAATACATTCTCTGAATCGACAGCGTTCAGATGCCGCGACGGGCGATTGTTGTGGGGAAGTCTCAATGGATTTTATGCTTTTCATCCTTCCAAAATACATAAGAATCCTGATTTTGTTGACAAAGTAATACTTACCGGATTCTTTATTTACGATGTAGAAGCTACCATTGGCGAGAAAAAGGCACCTTTGAAAAAATCGGTTTCCTATTCTGAAAAAATTGTGCTGAATGCTTCGGACAAGGTGTTTCATATCGAATTTTCGACATTGAACTTTTCCGACCCTAAAGCAAATCAGTTTATGTATATTCTTGAAAATTATGAAAAACGCTGGAACAGTTCGGGAGCTTACAATATAGCTACTTACCGTAATGTGCCACCCGGAAAGTATGTTTTCAGGGTGAAAAGTGTAAACAGCGATGGTGTTTGGAGCGAAAATGAAACCACACTGCGTATTGTGATTCGTCCGCCTTTCTGGGCTTCTGTGCCTGCTTATATTGTTTATTTTATACTGTTGTTACTTTTGGCGTACTTTGCTTTCCGCCTTGTGCTGAAATTCAACCGATTGAACAATGCTGTAAAAGTAGAACGTCAGCTTACCGATTACAAACTACGTTTTTTTACGAATATCAGTCACGAGTTTCGTACACCGCTTACACTTATCAGAGGCAGTGTGGATACGCTCAACGATATTAAACAGAAACTCTCGTCTCCAATGCAGCAACTGGTGGGCGAGTTGGATAAGAATACATCCCACATGATGCGCCTTATCGAACAGTTACTAGAGTTCCGTAAACTTCAGAATAACAAGCAAAAACTGAATCTGCAAAAAATGGATGCAGTGGCATTTCTGAAAGATATTTACGACAGTTTTAGCAATGTGGCTGTCAAAATGAACATTGACTATCGCTTTGTGGCGCATCCCGAAAATATCGAAATGTATATCGATGCCAATAAAGTGGATAAAATTGTATTTAACCTGCTGTCGAATGCATTTAAATTTACGCCCCGTGGCGGAAAAATTACTTTGATGGTGGATGCTGTTGAGAAAGATAAAATGTTGCGCATTTCTCTGGCCGATAACGGAATAGGTGTGCCCCGCGAAAAACAGAACTTGCTTTTCAGTCGTTTTATGCAGATTAATTTTTCGGCTTCGGGCACGGGTATCGGCTTGTCGCTTGTCAATGAGTTTACTGCCCTGCACAAAGGCACTGTGAAATTTGCCGAAAACGAAGGAGGTGGTTCTGTATTTACGGTTTTGTTGCCTTTGGGAGCCGAATTGTACGAAAAAGATGAATTTGTGAACGATGAAGTAGTGGTACGAAACAGTTCTGAAACTGAAGTGTATCGGATTTCGGATTTTATTCAGCCCGAACTGGAAAATGTGGCTCTGAGCCTTATGGTACACGAACCTGTGGCCGGCAAAAAATACCGCGTACTGGTGATTGACGATAACGATGATATCCGTGAGTTCCTGACTGTGAAGCTGTCGCCTTATTTTGAGGTGATTACCGCTGTGAATGGCAATGAAGGTATTCAGCGAAGCACAAACGAAGATCCGGATCTGATTATTTGCGATGTGATGATGCCCGGCATGAATGGTTTCGAGCTTACAAAGTCGCTCAAGGATAATTTTGCAACCTGTCACATTCCTGTCATTTTGCTTACCGCTTATGTGTCCGATGAGCATCATACTGAAGGGGTGGAAGCGGGAGCCGATGCCTATATCAGCAAGCCATTCAGTATGAAACATTTGATGTTGCAAATCAATAAATTGCTCGAAAAGCGCGAACTTTTGCACAAACATTATTCGGGCAGTGTGGTTGTCGCCGAAAATGCTGTTGAAGAGCTTGATGAAAGTAACCGATTGCCTGAAAAGGACATTCAGTTTATGAAGCTGGTGGAGGAATTGCTCGCCAGGCATATTGCCGATCCTGATTTTTCAGTGGACGATTTTGCAGCCATGACCAATACCGGGCGTACCTTGTTTTTCAAGAAGATTAAATCGCTTACGGGTCATTCGCCCAATGAATTTATCCGGTATCGCCGAATGAAAATGGCTGCCGAATTGCTTAAAACATACAAGTACAATGTGTCGGAAGTGTCGTATATGGTTGGTATCAACGATCCGTTTTATTTCAGTAAATGTTTCAAAGCGCAGTTTGGCTGTTCGCCCTCGAAATATCTCAATTCGTAAATAGCGCAGGAATGAGGCTGTCTCAGAAGTTTTTTTGAACGCAAATTACGCAAATTTACGCAAATACAATAATTTTGATATTCTATATTGTTTTGAATAACAATAGTATATGATTTGCGAAAATTTGCGTTTTTTTTTGCGTAATTTGTGTTCTGCTTTCTTTTGGGACAGCTTCTTTTTTTTGATTTGCTAATTATCCGGTATTTTTGCAACACAAAAGCATTATTTTTTATGATCCACTTAGATTTTGTTTAATAATGCAAAAACTTATTAACCCGGAGCAAAGACGGGATAAATTGTGTAAAATATATCAAAAATTGTGACTAACTTTGCAGCGCTTAAAATAAAGTGCTTTTTAGTGAACATCATACAAGCTAAAGCGTTTATTATCTTACAGATTGAATCATATCAGAAATTAATTTCAATATAAAGTAAAATGAGTAAAATTGAAAAAATTGTAGCCCGCGAGGTATTGGATTCGCGCGGAAACCCTACTGTAGAAGTAGATGTGTTGTTGGAATCAGGTGTTATCGGTCGTGCTGCCGTTCCATCAGGAGCTTCAACCGGTGAAAACGAAGCCATCGAATTGCGCGACGGCGACAAAGGCCGCTACCTTGGTAAAGGTGTGTTGAAAGCCGTTCAAAACGTAAACAACGTGATTGCTCCTGCGCTTGTAGGAATCAGTGCGCTCGAACAACGTGCTATCGACAAAAAAATGATTGCACTTGACGGAACAAAAACAAAATCGAACTTAGGTGCTAACGCCATTCTTGGTGTATCGCTTGCTGTAGCCAAAGCTGCTGCCGAATATCTTGGTTTGCCTTTGTATCGTTACATTGGTGGTACAAACGCTTTCACTCTTCCTGTACCTATGATGAACATCATCAACGGTGGTTCGCACTCTGATGCGCCTATCGCTTTCCAGGAATTTATGATTCGTCCTGTAGGTGCTGCTTCGTTCCGCGAAGGTCTCCGCATGGGTGCCGAAGTTTTCCACTCATTGAAAAAAGTATTGCACGATCGTAACCTCAGCACTGCTGTAGGCGACGAAGGTGGTTTTGCTCCAAACCTTGCAGGTGGTACCGAAGATGCTTTGGAATCAATCCTGAAAGCTGTTGAATTGGCAGGTTACAAACCAGGTGTGGATGTAATGATCGGTCTTGACTGTGCTGCTTCTGAATTCTACAAAAACGGAATTTATGACTATTCGAAATTCGAAGGTCCTAACGGCAAAAAACGTACTTCTGCTGAGCAGGTTGAATATCTTGCTGAACTGATCGCTAAATATCCTATCGATTCAATTGAAGACGGGATGGGCGAAGGCGACTGGGATGGCTGGAAACTGTTGACCGAAAAAATCGGTGACAAATGTCAGCTTGTAGGCGACGACTTGTTTGTAACCAACGTTGAATATCTGAAAAAAGGTATCGAACTCGGCTGTGCAAACTCTATCCTTATCAAAGTAAACCAGATTGGTTCGTTGACTGAAACGCTCGACGCTATCGAAATGGCTCACCGTGCAGGATATACTTCAGTAACTTCACACCGTTCGGGTGAAACTGAAGATGCAACTATCGCCGACATTGCTGTAGCTACTAACTCTGGTCAGATCAAAACAGGTTCATTGAGCCGCTCTGACCGTATGGCAAAATACAACCAGCTTCTTCGTATCGAAGAAGAATTAGGCGATTTGGCTGTTTATGGTTACAAAAAATAAGAAATTCTGACAGTTTTAAACTGACAAATTTTATTCGCTTTAAAGAGCTGTCTGACATTCAGGCGGCTCTTTTTTCATTTCTTACGTTAAGCTTATTAAAAGTTAGCACGGTGTCTGCTTAAAACCCGTTAAGCACTGAACTACAACGTTAAATTTAGAAAAATATCAATCTATTCAAAAGTCATGGGAACATTTTTTGTATAAATTCGCATACCACAAATCAGGAACGAATGCTATGGAGCTTTAGCATTTCTGAAGCTTTATGGCTATTTGTTCTCCTTTTTTGTTATTGAAGAACTATAAAGTATTAACCATAAAAAATTTTCAACTTTATGAATGTATCAAAATTAAAAACTGCCGGATTGTTTGTGGCAGTAGCTGCAATAAGTGTGGCAACCACGCTTGCAACTTCGCATTTTAGCAGAAATAGCGAGATGGTTTACAAAACAGGTGAGAATAAAATTCCTGCATCGTATGCCGCTTTTGCAAATGCATCGAGTGCGCTCGACACCGATTTTACAGTAGCGGCCGAACTATCGGTGCATGCTGTGGTGCACGTTAAAACCAAAACACCAATGCGTGCTCAGTCGTTTGGAGGTTTCAGCGATCCGTTTTTCGAATATTTCTTTGGCCCGCAACAACGCCGTCAGCAGCAACCTCAGGAAGCGCCTATGCAGGAAGGTTCGGGCTCGGGTGTCATTATTTCAGAAGATGGCTATATTGTAACAAACAACCACGTAATTGATGGGTCAAAAGAAATTGAAGTTACACTGAACGACAAACGAACTTTCAAAGCCACTCTCGTAGGTGCCGACCCAAACACTGACATTGCATTGCTGAAAATCGAAGCAGAACAACTACCAGTCATAATATTCGGAAATTCAGATGCCTTGAAAGTGGGTGAGTGGGTGCTTGCAGTTGGAAATCCGTTCAATCTGACTTCAACCGTAACGGCTGGTATTGTAAGTGCCAAAGCGCGAAATATCAATATTATCAACTCTCAAATGCGAATCGAATCGTTTATACAAACCGATGCTGCGGTGAATCCAGGGAACAGCGGAGGTGCGCTCGTCAATACGCGTGGCGAATTGGTAGGAATCAACACGGCTATTGCTTCGCAAACAGGATCGTATGCTGGATATGCTTTTGCGGTACCTGCGAGCATTGTGCAAAAAGTAGTAGCCGATATTCGTAAGTTTGGTGTGGTGCAGCGTGCGGTACTTGGCGTAAGTATGCAGGATATTACCAGCGAACTGGCCAAAGATAAAAAACTGAAAACGCTCGAAGGTGCTTTTGTGGCAGAAGTGATCGAAAACAGTGCTGCAGAAAAAGCAGGTGTCAAGAAAGAAGATGTGATTGTGGATATCAATGGCGTGGCGGTAAAATCGTCGTCGCAATTGCAGGAACAAATTGGTCGTTACAGTCCCGGTGACAAGATTCAAATCACTGTATTGCGTGATAACAAAGAGCTGACTCTGAAAGCCGAACTTAAAAACCGCCAGGGAAATACTGAGGTAGTTTCTGCCGATGCTACCAGCGTGGATGTACTCGGTGTGAAGTTTAAAGAACTGAATTCGAAAACTAAAAACAGCCTTGGGCTAAGCTACGGTCTCGAAGTAGCTTCGGTAAGCAAAGGTAAATTCCAGCAGGCAGGTATTCGTCCCGGATTTATTGTGGTGAAAATCAACAATCAGGCTATTCGTTCGGAAGACGATGTGAAGTCGGCGCTCGATGCAGCCATAAACACTAACGATCAGTTTAAGGTGTTGAATGTGGCAGGAGTGTACCCCAACGGAAAAGTAACCTATTACGCAATTAATCTGGCCGACTAATAGTTTTCTCAATAATTTGCTCAGAGCATCTGCTTCTAATTGCGAAGCAGATGCTCTGTTTTATTTAAGAAAAATTGCACAAAGTAGAGGAAGGAGCTATAAAACAATTTTCGCTTTGCTGCGTTTCAATATCAAATGTCATTGTGTGTTTTTTAAATCAAAAATTGCTTGTTATTCTTTAAACTATCGAATCATGAAGCGAATACTATTTTTATCTTGTGCATTGATTATATCTCTGCTAATGGAAGCGCAACTAATCGAACTACCCAAAGTCACCGTACCGGGATTAAAATGGGAAAAAATATATCAGTTCGACAGGGTAAATCATTTCAAAGTTGATTACTACGACAAGAAAGGAAAAATAAGACAAAGTCACGATTATGATATATATTATCAGCAGAACGGAAAAGACTTTTGTGTAAAGCTCATTACCGGAAAAACTGATATTGAAACTGTTTTCGATCTGAAAAACGAATCGGCAGTACAAATATTTTCATCAAAAGGAACTGAACCAATGTACAATGCAACACGCTTCACTTACCCAGACGAAAAAAAAGCAAAAAGAATCGATCTGAAACCTACAGGCGAAACACGCGAAATTATGGGTATCATGTGTGAAGCATATATATATACATTAAAGAAACAAAATGGGAAAGCCTGGATAGCTAAAAACAAAAAAACATCCAACGACTATGGCATATTCCGCGCATCGAAAATGGGAATGTTCCACAACACACTCGAAACAGGAGGCTTTGTTATGGAAATAGAATCGGAAGACACAAAGGGTGTTCGTACAATGATGCAAACTATTTCACTCGACAAAAAAACAAATTATTCAGTTTCGTTCGATGGCGTCAACATGGGCACATCCATCAACAAAGTAAGCTATTTTAATTTTTAAAAAGCCGAACAAATAACACGCTCCGTGGGTTTAATGCTTTAGAGCTTTTTACATTTGCCGGGCTCGAAAAAAATTACTACTTTTGCAAGCTAATTTTCTATAAAGAAATGAGACAATTAAAAATTACGAAATCGATTACTAATCGAGAAAGTGCATCGCTTGACAAGTATTTGCAAGAGATTGGACGTGAAGATCTTATCACGGTTGAGGAAGAGGTGGAACTGGCGCAGCGTATTCGCAATGGCGACCGTATCGCTCTCGAAAAACTTACCCGTGCGAATCTGCGTTTTGTGGTTTCTGTGGCCAAACAGTATCAAAATCAGGGCTTAAGTTTGCCCGACCTTATCAACGAAGGTAATCTTGGACTGATAAAAGCTGCCGAAAAATTTGACGAAACACGTGGATTTAAATTTATTTCGTATGCAGTGTGGTGGATTCGTCAGTCGATTCTTCAGGCTTTGGCCGAACAATCGCGTATCGTACGTTTACCTCTGAATCAGGTTGGTTCGCTCAACAAAATCAACAAGGCGTTTTCGAAATTTGAACAGGAAAACGAACGCCGCCCTTCGCCCGAAGAACTGGCTGAGCAACTTGATATTCCGGTAGACAAAATTGCCGATACAATGAAAGTGTCAGGTCGCCATATTTCGGTGGATGCGCCGTTTGTGGAAGGTGAGGATAATAGTTTGCTCGATGTAATGGTAAACGACGATTCTCCTAACGCCGACCGCGCGCTGATCAATGAGTCGCTCTCGAAAGAAATTGAACGTGTGCTTGCACATACACTTTCGGACAGAGAACGCGATATCGTGAAGAAATTCTTCGGTATCGGAGTGACCGAAATGACACTGGAAGAAATTGGAGACGAGTTTGGACTAACCCGCGAACGTGTACGACAAATTAAAGAAAAAGCAATCCGCAAGTTGAGACCAACTTCGAAAAGTAAATTGCTAAAGAGTTTTCTTGGATAAGAATTCAAAAATCCACCACAGAAATGTTGGTGGATTTTTTTATTCAGAAAAATGCATATCTTTCGGTTATCTATTTGGCTCCTTCACCTTAAGCTCAATCACTTCGAGATTATCAATTTTCCTTCCATCAATTTCGAAACGAATTAGCGTTTGCACCTTATGAAACCCGTACTTTCCTGCTGCCCCTGGATTTATGTGCAGTAATTTCAGCAATTTATCATACTGTACTTTCAGAATATGTGAGTGTCCACAAATAAACAAATCGGGCGGTTGACGATAAATGTCAGGCCTCACCAATGCATCGTATTTTCCGGGATAACCTCCGATATGAGTTAACCACACCTTTACGTCTTCGCACATGAATCTGTTGTGCTGCGGAAGTAATATTCGCAAATCATAACCATCAATATTCCCCCACACAGCCCTGAGAGGCTTAAAAGCCTGTAGCCTTTTCAATACATCCGCCGAACCAATGTCACCGGCATGCCACACCTCATCGCATTGCTCAAAGTGTTCGAAAATACGTTCATCAAGCATACCATGTGTGTCCGATAGAATACCAATTCGTTTCATTTTTATAATTTTATTTCTTACTGGAGAACAAAAATAATCAAAAATCGTTAGAATTTAATTATCATTAAATACAGAATCATTTCCTTATTATTCAAAACGCAGAAACTGTGACAAAAAAGAATAATCTCTTCAAAAAAAAAACGACGCAATATGATATTTAGAAACAACGCGATTGAAAAAACTTTTAGTTTTAAAAATATATTTAAATTGTTTTCAGATGAGAAATTAAAGATTAAATTTGCAAGTCATTAAAAATACATAAAGTCCACAAAGTAATATGAACACAAAACTGCAGGAATTAACCGACAAAATCTACCTCGAAGGAGTAGAAAAAGGAAATGCCGAAGCAAAAGCAATTATCGATAAAGCTGAAAATGAAGCATCTGCCATCATTGCAAAAGCACAAGCTGAAGCCAACCTATTGATTGTACAAGCTGAAGCCAAAGCAAGCGAACTGGCAAAAAACACAAAGGCTGAGCTAAAACTCTTCGCTCAACAGTCGGTAAATGCCCTAAAAACTGAAATAACCAACCTTATCAATGGCACTATCGTGTCCGACTCGGTAAAAGCAGCTACATCCGACAAAGCATTTATGCAGAAAACCATACTTTCGCTGGTAAAGCAATGGGCACAAAACCAGAATGTGGTTATAGAAGCAAAAGAAGCAAAAGCACTTACCGAATACTTTGCTGCTAATGCAAAAGACCTATTGAACAAATCAGTAAAAATTACTGAAGCCAACAATGTAAAAGCTGATTTTACAATTGCAGCTCAAAAAGATGGCTACAAAATTACTTTTGGCGACGACGAATTTATAGCTTATTTCAAAGAATTCCTGCGTCCCGGCTTAGTGGATATGTTGTTTCAGTAAAAGTACACAAAATTGCCTCCTTCGCCAGCTGTGTTGAGTAGATAAAAGAGGAATGAGGTAAAAATCCGATATTATAATGAATTACTATTGCTTGATTGCGGGATTACCCGACATACATGCCGAGGAAACCAAAGCGCTGACTCCATTACCCGAGCTTAAAAAAGAGCTGCTCGAACAGCTATCGGACATGGATGCAATACTACTGCGTTTGCTTTTCGCAAATTACGACAATCGTAATCTGCTCAACTGGCTCGACAACAAGGAAGCAAATCTCCATCCTGCCGGAAATCTGTCTGCGAACGATTGGAGTGATTTGATTGCCCTAATGCGCGAATTCGAGCATCCAAAGGATACGCGGCTAATGCCCTATATTCATACTTTTTACAACACATTCAGCGAAGAGCATATTGCCGAAGGAAGTATTTCACGCGAAGATTATTTATCATCGTTATACTACGCATATGCCATGAACTGTGGAAATAGTTTTCTTCGTAAATGGTTTGAATTTAACCTTAACATAAACAATTTACTTACCGGCATTGCATGTCGCAAACACGGTTTTGATACCAAGTCGCTGATAATTGGTCAAAACGAAGTAGCAAACACAATCCGCCTCAGCAATGCACGCGATTTCGGCCTTTCGGGCATGTTCGACCAACTTGATACCGTTATGCGTATTGCCGAAGAAGAAAATCTGCTTGAACGTGAGAAAAAAATCGACGCTTTAAAATGGGAATGGCTCGAAGAAAATACTTTTTTTCATTATTTTGGCGTGGAAAAAATTCTCGCATTCGTTCTCAAAGTGGAGATGATTGAACGCTGGAAAATGCTTTCGATAGAAAAAGGGTCACAAGTGTTCCGACAAATGCTTAGCAATTTGAAAGAAAGCGCAAAATTCGACCAACAAAACGAAATTTAATTCACTGTAAATCAAAATTATAATTTATCACCAAAAGAAATTTTGGAATCAGTACGATTAGTAAACAAATATATATATGTCAACAAAAGGAAAAGTAAAAGGAATAGTTTCGAACTTAGTTACCGTTGAAGTGGACGGGCCGGTAGCTCAGAACGAAATTGCTTATATCGAATTAGGCTCGCAAAAGCTTATGGCCGAAGTGCTTAAAGTGGTAGGCAGAAATGCTTTCGTTCAGGTTTTCGAAAGTACACGCGGGCTTAAAGTAGGAAACGAAGTGGAATTCAAAGGACACATGCTCGAAGTTACACTCGGCCCCGGCCTGCTATCGCGCAACTACGACGGTTTGCAAAACGACCTCGACAGGTTGACAGGTGTTTTTCTGCAACGTGGCGAATATAACTTTCCACTCGATACCGAAAAACTCTGGGTTTTTAAACCTCTCGCAAAAGCGGGCGACAAAGTGGAAGCGGCATCGTGGCTTGGCGAAGTGGACGAAAACCATCAACCACACAAAATCATGGTTCCTTTTACTTTCGAAGGTGTCTTTACAGTTAAATCGATAGTTGCTGCCGGACAATATAAAATTTTGGATAAAATTGCCGTAATTGTTGACGCTGACGGAAAAGAAATTGAAATTACAATGGTTCAAAAATGGCCTGTAAAAAAAGCCATTAATGTACACACCGAAAAACCCCGTCCTTTCAAACTTCTGGAAACAGGCGTGCGCACTATCGATACTGCAAACCCAATCGTAGAAGGTGGAACAGGATTTATTCCCGGTCCTTTCGGAACAGGAAAAACAGTACTACAACATGCTATTTCGAAACAAGCAGAAGCAGATATTGTAATTATTGCAGCATGTGGCGAACGTGCCAACGAAGTGGTGGAAATTTTTGTGGAATTTCCCGAGCTAGAAGATCCGCACACCGGACGCAAACTCATGGAGCGTACAATTATCATTGCCAACACTTCGAACATGCCTGTTGCTTCGCGCGAAGCATCAGTTTATACGGCCATGACTATTTCGGAATATTACCGCGCTATGGGACTTCGCGTACTTATGATGGCTGATTCAACCTCTCGTTGGGCACAGGCGCTACGCGAAATGAGTAACCGCATGGAAGAACTTCCCGGCCAAGATGCCTTTCCAATGGATCTTTCGGCCATTATTGCCAACTTTTACAGCCGTGCAGGTTATGTATATCTCAAAAACGGCGAAACAGGTTCAATTACCTTTATCGGAACAGTATCTCCCGCAGGTGGTAACCTCAAGGAACCTGTGACCGAAAGCACAAAAAAAGCAGCACGTTGTTTCTTCGCACTCGAACAGGCTCGTGCCGACCGCAAACGCTATCCTGCTGTGAATCCGATTGATAGTTATTCGAAATATATCGAATATCCCGAATTTGAGGAATATATTTCAAAACGCATTTCGCCCGACTGGACTTCGAAAGTAAACGATATGAAAACCATTTTGCAACGTGGTAAAGAAGTGCAGGAGCAAATCAACATTCTTGGTGACGACGGCGTACCTGTTGATTATCACCTTACATTTTGGAAATCGGAGGTTATCGACTTCGTAATTCTCCAACAGGATGCATTCGACAAAATCGATTCGGTTTGTCCGCTCGAACGTCAGGAATATATGCTCAATTTGGTAATGGATATTTGTCATTCCGATTTTAAATTCAACGGTTTCCTCCAGGTAATGGATTATTTCAAAGGAATTATCAATATCTGCAAACAAATGAACTATTCTGAATTTAATTCTGAAGAGTTCAATAAATATCTGGCAGAGTTGAATTTAATAATTGCTGAAAGAAAAAAATAACGATAATGGAAAGAAAAATTCTTTACATTATTTCTGGTTGTAACGGTGCTGGTAAAACAACAGCCTCATTTACAATTTTGCCTGAAATACTAAAATGCAAAGAATTTGTAAATGCTGATGAGATTGCAAAAGGACTATCTCCTTTTCAACCTGAAAAAATGGCAATTGAAGCAGGATGAATTTTCTTGAAAAGAATCAATGAATTATTGTTTTCAGGCGAAACTTTTGCTTTTGAAACCACTTTAGCCACAAAAAGTTACAAAAACTTTATCAAAAAAGCAAAGGAAAATGGATACGAGGTTATATTATTATTCTTCTGGCTTCAATCTGTAGAATTAGCAAAAGAGCGGGTTAAACAAAGAGTAATTGAAGGTGGCCATAACATAGACAATGTAATTATTGAACGGAGATACTTCAATGGCATTAAGAATCTCTTTAATATCTATTTTAAAATTGTCGATAGACTAATGATTTTTGACAACTCTGACAAAGTATATAAATTAGTCGCCGAAATGAATGAAGATGATATATTCATTTATTGCGAAAAAGAATATCAAACATTAAATTTTCTATCAAATGAAAAATAGTAAAAAAGAATTATCTGATAGAGATAAAATACTTATGGGAATGGACAAAGTATATGATAACCTCATTGCTTTTAAGAAAAAAATGAATAGTGACCTGGTTGTTTTAAAAAAAGGGAAAATCATCCATATTAAACCAGAGTAATTGACAAAAACAATATTTATATAAATGGCAACAAAAGCATTTCAAAAGATTTACACTAAAATCACTCAGATTACTAAAGCCACCTGTTCGCTGCATGCAAGCAATGTGGGCAACGACGAGCTCGCTACAGTAAACGGCAAATTAGCTCAGGTGGTAAAAATCATGGGCGAAGAAGTGACATTGCAGGTGTTCGAAGGAACCGAAGGAATTCCAACCGATGCCGAAGTAATATTTTTGGGCAAAGCACCTTCGCTGAAAGTGAGCGAGCAATTGGCTGGCCGCTTTTTCAATTCATTTGGCGACCCAATTGATGGTGGTCCTGAGGTGGAAGGCGAAGAACGCGAAATTGGCGGTCCATCGGTGAATCCTGTTCGCCGTAAACAACCCTCAGAGCTTATTGCTACGGGGATTGCTGGTATCGACCTGAACAACACACTGGTTTCAGGGCAGAAAATTCCATTTTTTGCCGACCCTGACCAACCTTTTAACCAGGTTATGGCCAATGTGGCGCTACGTGCACAAACCGACAAAATTATTCTCGGTGGTATGGGACTTACCAACGACGATTACCTGTATTTTAAAAACGTATTTAACAACGCAGGTGTACTCGATCGTATCGTGAGCTTTGTAAACACCACTGAAAATCCTCCGGTTGAACGTCTATTAATTCCCGACATGGCGCTTACAGCTGCTGAATATTTTGCAGTTGACGAAAATCAAAAAGTACTGGTGCTGCTTACCGATATGACTTCTTACGCCGATGCGTTAGCCATTGTATCGAACCGTATGGATCAGATTCCATCGAAAGACTCAATGCCGGGTTCGCTTTATTCCGATTTGGCAAAAATCTACGAAAAAGCAGTGCAATTCCCCGAAGGAGGCTCTATCACCATTATTGCCGTAACTACGCTTTCGGGTGGCGACATTACGCACGCCATTCCCGACAATACAGGATATATTACTGAGGGTCAGTTATTTCTCAGACGCGACTCCGATGTGGGTAAAGTAATTGTCGATCCGTTCCGTTCGCTTTCGCGCTTAAAACAGCTTGTAATTGGTAAAAAAACACGCGAAGATCACCCTCAGGTGATGAATGCTGCTGTACGTTTGTTTGCCGATGCTGCCAACGCAAAAACCAAACTCGAAAACGGTTTCGACCTTACCGATTACGATGAACGTACACTTGCATTTGCCAAAGACTACTCAAACAAACTGTTGGCCATCGATGTAAATATTGATACAACTGCCATGTTGGACGTAGCCTGGGATATGCTTGGCGATCATTTTAAACCTGCCGAAGTGAGTATTAAGCAGGAATTGGTTGATAAGTACTGGAAAAAAACACCCTAGCCCCCGCCACAGCGGGCAAGCTCTAAAGGAGAATAAGATCTATTTTGTGGTCGAAAATTTCGACCACAAAAAAATAAGAGATTATGACTGACATTATAAAACTCGGCAACATCGAAAATAAAATCATTGAAATCAGAGATCAGCAGGTGATTCTCGATTTTGATGTGGCTGAGCTTTATGGAGTTGTTACCAAACGTGTAAACGAAGCTATCAAAAATAATCCTGATAAATTTCCCAAAGGTTATATTTTTGAGCTTACGAAACAGGAATGGAGACAAATCAGAATATCTCAATACACATTAAACAACTCTGAATCTGACAATTACAGCGATGTGGTCGAAAATTTCGACCAGTTCAAAAACAGAAAACACTCTTATGTGGTTCCAAAAGCATTTACCGAAAAGGGTTTGTATATGCTGGCAACCATTCTGAAAAGCGAGAAAGCAACTGAAACTACCATTGGTATTATCGAAACATTTACCAAACTGAGAGCTTTCACACGCGCAGTATCGGAAATAGTGGAAACAAAAGAGGAAAAAGTGCAGAAATCGCTAATGAAGCAAAGTGCCGAAATAATGACCGAACTTCTTGGTAACGACAAAGATGTGTCTGAAACAGAAACCAGTATTGAGCTTAATTTTGCAGTTTTAAAAATTAAGCACACAATAAAAAGAAAAAACAGCGATAATGAGGTTCACGACGAAGAACCTGTTTATATCACTATAAAAAAATAAAGTTTTTCGAAAGAAATACTGATAAATAATATGGCTATACAATTTCAATACAATAAAACTTCGCTTCAGACGCTCGAAAAGAATCTGAAAATGCGTGTGCGAGCTTTGCCTACCATAAAAAACAAGGAGAGTGCATTGCGCATGGAAGTAAAAAGAGCAAAAGATGACATTAAAAAACTCGAAAGCGAAATTGAACAACGCATAGCAGCTTATGATAAAATGCTGGCATTGTGGGGCGAGTTCGACACATCGCTGCTTCATGTAGAGGATGTAAAAATGAGCATTAAAAAAATTGCCGGTGTGCGCATCCCTGTGCTCGACGAAGTTGTGTACAAAACGAAACCATATAGTCTGTTTAACTCACCTAAGTGGTTTGCCGATGGACTTACACAACTAAAAGAGCTTGCTCAGGTAGGTATTGAGCAGGAATTTTATGCAGAAAAACTGAATCTGCTCGAACATGCCCGAAAAAAAACCACTCAGAAGGTAAATCTTTTTGAAAAAGTACAGATTCCGGGCTACGAAGAAGCCATTATTAAAATCAAGCGTTTTATGGAGGACGAGGAAAACCTTTCGAAATCGTCGCAAAAAATTGTAAAATCGCGTCAGAACAAACTAAAGGAGGCTGAGCTATGATTGTCAAAATGAAAAAATACTCCTTCCTTGTTTATCACAAACAATACCAGAACTTTCTTGAAGAAGTAAGAGAGGCCGGAGTGTTGCATGTGATTGAAAAAACAGAAGGAATTGCCGAAAACGATGCTTTACGCGAAAAAATGCAATTAGCCTCAAGAGTAAAAAACACTCTCGAACAGTTAACGATTTTCAGAGACGAAGTTGCCACTGAACACGACGAAGGAAATGCTGAAAAGGGTATTGAAGTTCTATCGGTTATTGAAGAAACAAATCGAGAAAATGAAGCACTGAAACAAAAGTTGGCGCTTTCACAACGCGAAACCGAAAGAATGAAAGTGTGGGGCGATTTCGATCCTGAAAGAATTGCAAATCTTTCAGAACAAAATATTTATCTTTCCCTTTTTGCGTGTCAACCAAGCAAATACAATGTTGAATGGGACAATGAGTACGAAACATTTGAAATTGCAAACCTGGGCGGAATGAAATATTTTGCCATAGTGCATAATACTCCTGAAACTATTGTAATAGATGCTGAACCTGTTAAACTCAACAATAAAAACTACAGTCAGCTACAGGAAGAAGAAGATAAGCTGAAAAATGAAATCGATTCAATTAATGATAATTTGAAGCAAATTGCTTTAAAGGACTATTGCCATCTCGAAAAACTTCAGGACGAACTAAACAATAACATTGATTTCAGCCGTGTAATTCTGAGCACCGGTTCAACTGCTGACGATAAAGTGAAACTACTCGAAGGTTTTTGTCCCGAGGCTGTGGAAACATCATTGAATGAACTGCTCGAAAAAGAAAATGTATTTTATGAAGTTACTAATCCCGACATCGATGAGGATATTCCGGTACAACTAAAAAACAATTCGTTTTCGAAACTATTTGAGCCTATCACCAATTTATTTTCACTACCAAACTATGGTGAGCTCGATCCTACGCCATTTCTTGCGCCATTCTTCATGCTGTTCTTCGGACTTTGCTTAGGCGATGGCGGTTATGGTTTGCTAATTTGGGCAGTAGCCACATTTATGAAGCGCAAAGCCAAGCCCGACATGAAAGGCCTCCTCTCGCTGGGACAATATCTCGGACTTGCCACAGTGCTTGTAGGAGTGCTTACTGGCTCAGTGTTTGGCATTGCACTCGACCAGGTAGAATGGAAATGGCTTTCGGGTGTAAAACAATACTTCATTACCCAGGGAAATTTTGGCGAAGATTTTGGAGGATACAACCCAATGATGATTATTGCCGTAGTAATTGGAATTATTCAGATATTATTCGGAATGATTGTAAATGTATTAAAGGTAAACAAACAGCATGGATTTAAATATGCAGCAGGACATTTGGCATGGGTGTTTTTCATTGTTGCTATGATAGCTTACATTGGACTTCCGGCACTTGGAGTGATTATGCCAGCAATCGTACTCTACGCACTTTATGCTGTAATTGGACTTAGTGTACTTGTTATTCTCTTTTATAATTCGCCGGGGAAGAATATTTTCAGCAATTTTGGCTCTGCATTGTGGAATACCTACAATATGGCAACAGGCTTGTTGGGCGATACACTTTCGTACATCCGTCTGTTTGCGTTAGGACTCACCGGCAGTATTCTTGGCGGGGTATTCAATACACTGGCCATCGATCTGACAGCCGATGCAAACCCTTTTATACGCTGGATATTTGTGTTACTTATCCTATTGGTGGGTCATACAATTAACTTTGCTCTTTGTCTCATTGGTGCGTTTGTTCACCCTTTGCGACTTACATTTGTAGAATTCTACAAAAATGCAGGCTTCGAAGGTGGTGGTAAAGCCTATAAACCATTCAAAAAAGCATAAAAACAAAATTCATTGAAAATATAAAACAAAAAAAATAATCAAAAAACAAAAGTAAATTATGGAACCAATTGTATTAGCTTATTTGGGAATTGCATTAATGATCGGTCTTTCGGGCACCGGCAGTGCATATGGAGTAACTATTGCCGGTAATGCAGCCATCGGTGCATTGAAGAAAAACTCATCGGCCACAGGATCGTATATAGCACTTTCAGCACTGCCTTCTTCACAGGGGCTTTATGGATTTGTGGGCTACTTCCTGCTCAGCGGATTCCTTGTGGCCGACATTTCGTGGTTTGTGGCTGCGGCAGTATTTGGCGCAGGTCTCGGACTTGGTATTGTCGGTCTTTTTTCAGCCATTCGTCAGGCTCAGGTTTGTGCCAACGGTATTGCTGCCATCGGTTCAGGACACAACGTTTTCGGTACAACCATGATTTTGGCTGTATTCCCTGAGTTGTATGCTATCCTTGGACTTCTTGTATTAATTCTTATCAGTACAGCTATTTAAGAAGCATTTACATCAATTCATTATAATCTGTTAAGAAGCTCAAACAAGCCACTTGTTTGAGCTTCGTTTGTTTTGCTTATCACACGAAAAAAGTTACTTTTGTAATAATTTGTAAGGCAAAATGAAAAAGAAAACTAACAGGTTTAAATCATACTTTCATAAACTAAGATTTCAGTATCGGGTTTCAGTGCTCAATGAGAACACACTCGAGGAATCGTGGCACATTCGCTTATCGCGCCTGAGTGTAATTATTTATGCATCGTCTCTGATATTACTTACTTTTATTCTGCTTACAATTCTTATTTACACAACCCCTATCCGTTATTATTTACCAGGATATGGTGACACCGGAAACCGGGGACGAATTATTTCGGAATCGATGTACGCCGATTCATTGTTGCATAAAATGGAACTTCAGTCGGGTTATCTCGACATAGTACGAGATATTATCAAAGGCAATGTTCAACCCGACTCCTTGCTTTCGCTCGATTCGATTCAACTGAAAGACAAAGCCACCGAATATCTTGAGAAATCAAAAAAAGAAAGAGAATTTATCGAGAATTACGAAAAAGATGAAAAATACAATTTAGCCACTATTGAAGGAAAGCCAAACGAAAATATATACGTTTTTTTCCGTCCTACAAGAGGTGTTATTTCCTCTGGATTTGACATTCTTGAAAATAAAACAGGAATTAGCATTATCACTTCAACTAACGAAACCGTAGTAAGTGTACTGGCTGGTACTGTTGTGTATGCTGCTTTTACTTTCGAGTTTGGTTGGGTTATTCAGGTACAACATGAAAATAATTATCTGTCGTTTTATAAAAACAACACGCGTCTGCTTAAGAAGCCCGGCGACAATGTAAAAGCTGGCGAAGGAATTGCTATTACAGGCGAAAGCGGCGAAAATAAAACCGGCACACAATTTTATTTTGAACTATGGAAACAGGGAAAACCTGTAAATCCGGAAGATGTAATCATCTTTTAAACAGAATTACTCATTTTCAAATTGGCACATTGGCATATTAAACTTATGATCGAAAACAAGAAACAAATCGCAATACTTGGCTCTACAGGCTCAATAGGCACGCAGGCCTTAGAAGTAATCGAAGAAAACAGCGAACTATTTGAAGTTTATGCCATCACAGCCAACAATCAGGTGGATTTGCTTATCAATCAGGCACGTAAATTTCAACCTGAGGTAGTTGCTATTGCTAACGAATCACATTACAACAAGCTAAAGGAATCGTTGTCCGACCTTCCCATTAAAATTTTTGCAGGAAACGAAGCCATTGCTCAGGTAGCCGAAATGCAAGCTATCGACATGGTACTTACGGCAATGGTAGGCTATTCGGGACTAAAACCAACCATAAAAGCCATCGAAGCCGGAAAAAAAATTGCGCTTGCCAACAAGGAAACACTGGTGGTAGCCGGCGAACTTATTTGCGACCTCGTTGAAAAACACAAATCGGCCATTTTGCCTGTCGATTCAGAGCATTCTGCTATTTTTCAGTGCCTAACTGGCGAAGGGAATAACCCGATTGAAAAGCTCATTTTAACTGCTTCAGGTGGTCCTTTTCGCACTAAAAACCTTACCGAACTACAACACGTAACCAGCGCACAGGCCTTGAAACACCCAAACTGGGACATGGGCGCCAAAATCACCATCGATTCAGCGAGCATGATGAATAAAGGTTTCGAAATCATCGAAGCCAAGTGGCTTTTTGGAGTTTCGCCTGAGCAAATTGATGTAGTGGTACACCCACAATCCATTATTCATTCAATGGTTCAGTTTGCCGATGGTTCCATCAAAGCCCAACTCGGATTGCCCGACATGAAATTGCCAATTCAGTACGCATTTACTTATCCCGACAGGCTAAAGACAAATTTCCCGCGTCTCGATTTCAATATTTGCACGCAATTTACCTTCGAACAGCCCGACACCGAACGTTTTCGCAATCTGGCTTTTGCTTATTATGCAATGGAAAAAGGCGGTAATATGCCCTGTATTCTGAATGCTGCAAACGAAATAGTAGTGGCTGAATTTTTAAAAGATAAAATTGGATTCCTGCAAATGAGCGACATAATGGAAGAGGTTATGGCAAAAGCACATTTTGTGGCAAAACCCACTTACGACGACTATGTAGCTACCGACGAAGCTGTAAGAGCGTTGACAGCAAGTTTTATTCGTTAGTAAATCTCTGAAAATGAAGACACCCAAAACCGAAGGGATAAAATATGCAGGCTCCAAACTCCGATTACTTCCATATATCATGGAAATGGTTTCGGATTTGCAAAGTATTCATACCGTGCTCGATGGTTTTAGTGGCTCTACAAGAGTATCGCAGGCATTAGCTGCAAGCGGATACGAAGTGACCTCGAATGATATTTCCGATTGGTCGGAGGTATTTGGAAATTGTTATCTGAAAGCGAATCAATCAGATGATTTTTACAAATCTCTGATAGCACATTTGAACGGACTAACAGCTTATGAAGGATGGTTTACAACACACTACGGAGGTAGTGCAACTGATACCAAAAAGCCATTCAGAATTCATAATACAATGAAGCTCGATGCTATCAGGGAAGAAATTGACCGTTTAAATCTGAGTTTCGAAGACAAATGTGTAGCGCTGACTTCACTGATTTTGGCACTCGACAAAGTAGATAATACCCTGGGACATTACGCAGCATATCTTTCGAAATGGTCGGCACGGTCAGCGAATGAAATGACTCTGAAAGTTCCTGCCATTGTGCGCAGCGAAAAAAATCACAAAGTGATAAAAGGCGATATTTTCGACACAGTGGCTCAGCACAGTTTCGATCTGGCATATCTCGATCCGCCTTATGGCTCGAACAACGAAAAAATGCCGCCAAGCCGCGTGCGATACGCAGCATATTATCATTTGTGGACAACCATTATCCGAAACGACCGGCCGGAAATGTTCGGAAAGGTAAACCGCCGCTCCGACACAAGGGACGGATTATCGGCTTCGGTATTCGAAGAGTTTAGAAAAAATAAAAACGGGGACTTTGTGGCCATGGAAGCTTTAAGAACGTTAATTCAGAAAACAAATGCACGTTATCTGATGTTATCGTACAGTTCTGGTGGTCGGGCTACACAAGAACAATTGTTGCAAATAATTTCGGAAAATGCGAGACTTATTAATGTAAAAAAAATTGATTACAGAAAAAATATAATGAGCACACTTCGCTCAACCAACGAATGGATTTCTGAAAATGAGACACATCAGGAATACATTTTTTTAATGGAAAAGGAGTAAACTAACAAATTAAACAATAAGCAAATCCGGCTGTCATCACCGGTTTAAAACACTTTTATGGAAACATTTCTTATCAGAGCATTGCAGTTGATTCTCAGCTTGTCAATTCTTGTTTTTTTGCATGAATTTGGTCATTTTTTCTTTGCACGCGTTTTCAAAGTGCGTGTGGATAAGTTTTACATGTTCTTCAATCCGAATTTTTCGCTTGTCAGAGCAAAAAAAATAAACGGACAATGGCAGGTTCGCTTTCTATCGAAAAATGTTCCCGCAAACGAACGACCAAAACGCGATGCAGATGGCGACATAATGCTCGACAGCAAAGGCCGACAACTTGTTGAACCAATTCCGGTTAACGAACTCGAGGACAACGATTGGCGTAAATACCCCGACAACACTGAATGGGGAATTGGTTGGTTGCCATTGGGCGGATATTGCAAAATTGCCGGTATGGTGGACGAATCGATGGACGCTGCGCAAATGAATCAGGAACCACAAGCCTGGGAATACCGCGCTAAACCCGTTTGGCAACGTCTGCCCATAATTATTGGAGGCGTGTTGGTGAATTTTATTCTGGCTATGGTCATTTATTCGGCTGTACTTTTTACATGGGGACGAGAATATATGCCCTTCGCAAATGCAAAATACGGTCTGCATTTTTCGAAAACCATGCAGGAATATGGCTTTCGCAATGGCGACAATGTAATTTCGGTAGATGGAATTGCAGTTGACCAGCGTGGTGATCTGATTGATTTAATAGTATTTGATGGCAAACGTGAAGTGACTTTGCTTCGCGACGGACAACAGGTAAAAATTAACCTACCACTCGATTTTGCTAAAAAACTGATTGCTTCGCAGGAAACCGACCTTGTAACCGTACGTTTTCCATTTGTTATTGAGGATGTAAGTGCGGGAAGCCCTGCCAGCGATGCAAAGCTACAAAAAGGCGACAGCGTAATTGGCATCAATGGTAAAAACCTGTATATTTTCCAGGACATTGCCGCCGAACTTGATGCATCAAAAAACTCTCTTATCGACTTGCAATTTGTACGAAATGGCGAAATTGTGCAGTCGCAATTGCAAATCAACGAAAACGGAAAACTTGGCGTAGCACTTCGTGATGTAAAGAATTATTTACATACAAAAAAGATAGAATACGGCTTTTTCGAAGCTATTCCGGCAGGCATTTCCCTCGGTTGGGAAACACTTACAGGCTATGTAAAACAGTTTAAGCTTGTATTTACAAAAGAAGGTGCCTCACAACTCGGAGGTTTTGGAAGCATCGGAAAAATGTTTCCATCCATGTGGGACTGGCAGGTTTTTTGGTCAATGACAGCATTGCTCTCCATGGTTTTGGCATTTATGAACTTTCTGCCAATACCTGCACTCGATGGTGGACATGTACTTTTCCTTGTATATGAAATGATTACACGTCGCAAACCAAACGAAAAGTTTATGGAATACGCCCAAACAGCAGGTATGATGTTGCTTTTCGCCTTACTCATTTTTGCAAACGGAAACGATATTTTCAGAGCAATATTTAAGTAGTTGACACTTGATAATGGATAATTATTAATAGATAATTTTTATTTACCATTGTATCATTTACCATTTACTATTTAATAGTATCGTCTCTGAAAACAAAACCAATTGACCAATCAACACAAAACTCTGAAACTTGATACTCAAAAATATGAGACCCGAAATACTCTGTTATCCCAAATGCGGTACCTGCCAAAAGGCAGAGAAATGGCTGAAAGCGCATAATATTGAATACAGTTATCGTCCAATAAAAGAGGAAAATCCAACTTCGACGGAACTTGCGGAATGGTTAGCCAAAAGCGGTTTGCCTGTAGCAAAATTTTTCAACACAAGCGGGTTACTTTACAAGGAAAACAACATGAAAGAGAAAGTGAAAACGCTTTCGCAGACTGAGTTGATTGACATTCTGGCGAGTAACGGTATGATGGTGAAACGGCCGATTTTGCTCCTTGGCGAAAAAGTACTGGTAGGTTTTAAAGAAGAGGAGTGGATAAAAGAACTTCTCTGAAAAAAGATACAACAAAAAAAGCATGATGACCATTGACCAGATAAATGAGATTTGCAAAAACACATTGATGGAACATTTGCAAATTGTATTCACTGAAGTATCGGAAGGGCGACTTGTGGCCACTATGCCTGTTGACGAGCGCACTTTTCAGCCAATGAAACGACTGCATGGTGGCGCAACTATGGCGCTGGCCGAATCGGTTGGAAGTGCAGGCTCGATGACGCTTGTCGATCCGGAAAAGTTTGCGGTGCTGGGTGTCGAAATCAGTGGAAGCCATGTGGGCACAACCCGCGAAAAAGAGGTTTTCGGCATTGGCACACTTATACATCACGGCAAAACGCAACATGTGTGGGAAATAAGAGTGGAAGATAAAAACGGGAAACTCATTTCGCTTTGCCGACTGACAAACCGCATTGTAGCAATTAAATAATGACGAACTGAGTGGCTTTCACAGCTATGACCAACGAAAAAAAGGAAAATACACTTATCCAACTCCAAAAGCTGCTTTTAGACAAAAACACGCCTTTTGTATCGTATCGTTTACCCGGCGAAGAAGAAATCATCACACAAATTCAGTACAAATCATTGCCCGTGGAGATTGATTTTACGGCATTCGATTATTCTCAATCAGGATTTATTCTGTCGCCATTCAGTATTACAGAAAGTTCAAAAAGCTGGTTTCTGAATCCGGATATTGTAATTAAAGACAATTCCATTCCTGAAAATTTAGCTGAGGAAATAACTGAAAGTTCTGTATTTTTCACAAAAAATCAGGAAAGTCAAAATTTACAGACGACTTCTAAAGAAAATTTCTGCAATTATGTAAACGCAGCAATTCAGGATATTAAAGCCGGAAAACTCAGAAAAGTTGTTTTATCAAAAGTCCGGAAACAGGAAAATCCTGCCGACTTCAGTGCTGCCACATTTTTTCATACGCTTTGCAAAAAATATCCACACGCAATGGTTTATTTGCTGCAAATGCCCGGAGCAGGTTGTTGGATGGGTGCCACGCCCGAACCACTTATACAACTAAATGGCACACAGGCGCATACCATATCGCTTGCAGGAACTCAGGTTGCATCAGAAAAACCTTTGGAGGCTTACAATTGGACTGATAAAGAAATTGAAGAACAACAAATTGTAACCGAATTTGTAGAGAAATCGTTGCATGAATCGGGCTTTACAAGTATCATCAAGAAAGGCCCTGCCAACCATCAGGCAGCCAATCTGATACATTTAAAAACCGAATTCAGATTCGATATCGGACACGAAAATCGCACGGGTGAAATAATCAAAACACTTCACCCCACGCCTTCGGTAGGCGGGCTGCCAAAAGCAGAAGCGCATGATTTTATTGCCACATACGAAAAACACGACAGAACTTATTATACCGGATTTCTCGGGCCTGTAAATGTCGGCTCACAAACCAATATATTCGTCAATCTGCGCTGCCTGCAACTATTCGGAAACGAATTTGTTTTATACAGCGGAGCAGGCATCACAGCTTCGTCGGTAGCACAAAACGAGTGGATTGAAACCGACAACAAAATGCTGACCATGTTGAATGCAATGAGAACAAGTTAACAGACAAAAGAGCAAAGAACAAAGACAAAAGATTAGTATACAACGAATTCAGCACAAGATTACATTTTCTACAAAATATCAAATAAAAATATGCCACACTTCCGACAGGGAATTAAAAATATTGCAGAAATATGTGTCCGTCAGGGCATTGAGAAAGTAGTCATTTCGCCGGGATCGCGCAATGCTCCGCTTATTTTTGCTTTTACGGCTCAACCTGAAATTGAATGTTTGAGCATTGCCGACGAACGTTCAGCTGCTTACTTTGCATTGGGAATGGCTCAGCAAAGCGGAAAAGCTGTGGCGCTTGTGTGTACATCGGGCACTGCGGTGCTTAACTATGCACCTGCCATTGCCGAAGCATTTTACCAAAACATTCCACTGATTGTGATTACAGCCGACCGGCCTGCCGAGATGATCGACCAGGCTGATGGACAAACACTTCGCCAGCATAATATATTTGCAAATTATATAAAATCGGCAGTCGAACTTCCTGCTGAAACAAGTCAGGAAGCCGATTTGCAATTTTCCGACCGTCAGGTTTCGCAAGCCATCGATACTGCCTTGTCGTATCCACAAGGTCCGGTACAAATCAATGTACCCTTGCGTGAACCCATTTACAGTGCCATACCTGAGCAACACTCCAATCCGAAAATTATAAAAACGCTGTCCGCACAGCCGTCATTAAACAATGACAGTCTGAAAGTTCTTCAGGAAAAATGGACTGGTTTTCAGCGCAAAATGGTTGTTTTCGGGGTATTTCCCAAAAATGAATGTCTCAACAATTTGGCTAACCGCTTAGCAGCACAACCCGATGTAGTGGTTATTGCTGAAAATCTGTCGAATATCACTGGTGTACATATTATCACACAGCCCGAGTCGCTTTTCTCACGTATCAATTCATTTGAAAACAAATCAGATTTTGCACCCGATTTAGTGATTACAATAGGTCATTCGGTGATTTGCAAACAGTTGAAAATTTTCCTGCGTGCACATCAACCTGCCGAACAATGGCAACTGGAATCGTCGATGCCTTATGTGGACACATATAAAAGTCTGACAACAGTTATTCCCGGCTTTGCCACAGAAACTTTGGATAAAATGCCTTTGGATAAAACCGAAAGTAATTTTTCGAACAAATACAATTCTGAATATCAACAAATAAAGACACTTCACAACAAATTCGTCGATCCCTCAATCAGGGGTTTAGTAAATCCGCTCTCCGACATGAATGTAGTGATGGAACTTTTGCAGCAAACGCCATCGGGCACCACGCTTCATTTGGCCAATAGTACATCTGTTCGCTGGACTCAGCTCTTCCCTACCCGCCCCGACCTGACCTATATTTGCAATCGCGGCACTTCTGGCATTGACGGAAGTCTCTCCACAGCAACGGGTTATGCACACAGTTCAAAACAACCTACGGTATTTCTGAGTGGTGATGTTTCGTTTATCTATGATTCAAACGGACTTTGGAACAACTATATTGGCGCAAATCTGAAAATCATTGTCATGAACAACAATGGAGGAAATATTTTCAGCTTTATTGGCGATAAAGAACTGATGAAGAATAGTCTGGAGTTTTTCACCACACCACATCAGGTAAATATTAAATCGCTCGTGGAAGCTTACGGACTGGATTATTTGTCATGCTACAATACAGAAGACCTGTCAACAAGTATAAATTCGCTTTTAAACGCACCAAAAGCAACAGTTTTAGAAGTTTTTACCGATGCTGATTTAAATACGGAGAATTACAGTGGGTATTTTAGGAATATCAGAATAAAAATCTCTATTTAAAATATTTTGACGGCCACAAAATGCATTAATCAACACATTTTGTATTTTATATAATACAATTATACCTAATTTTTAAATTTCATAAAATGCATTTATTTTTCATTTATGTTGTTTATATCATACAATAATTGTATATTTGTGCGCAAACATCATATGCAATGGAACAGATTATTGAAAAATTCCGCAAAAGAATTGCCAATACAGAAACTATTTTTGTACGAAGCATAATGTATCATATTAATTGGGAAGCCCGGTTAATTGGATTAAAAGGTGCGCGCGGTGTAGGCAAAACAACATTATTACTTCAATATATCAAATTGAATCATGCGCACGAATTAGATAAAACACTATACATCAGCTTAGATAATATCTGGTTTGCAGATAATAAACTTATTGATTTGGTTGATCTTTTTGTAAAACGGGGTGGAAAATATCTATTTTTAGACGAAGTACATAAATATGCAAACTGGTCGGTAGAAATTAAAAACATATATGACGATTATCCTGAATTAAAAGTTGTATTTACAGGTTCTTCACTACTTGAGATTTTAAATGCAAGAGCCGATTTAAGTCGAAGAGCAGTAATTTATAATATGCAGGGCTTATCATTCAGAGAATATCTGAATATTGAACTAAATATCAATTTAAAATCTTACACATTAGACGAATTAATACTTGGGCAAGCTGAAATCTCGAAAGAAATAGTATCGCAACTAAAGCCACTTCAGTATTTTGAAACATATTTACAAAAAGGGTATTATCCTTTTTACAGGGAAGTGCCAAACTTATATTACTCTCGTTTGGAAGAGGTTATAAATATGATTCTTGAAATTGAGCTTCCTCTGCTACGAAATGTAAATGTGACCAATGTACCAAAATTAAAACAATTAATATATGTGGTTACAGAATCAGCTCCTTTTACACCAAACATATCAAAAATAAGCGAACGAATAGGAATCAACAGAGAAACTATACTCAGTTATTTATACTATTTAAACGAAGCTCATTTGCTCTTTTCATCCTATAAAAATGCAAAAGGAATCACTGCATTGCAGAAACCAGATAAACTTTTTTTGGAAAACACAAATCTAATGTATGCAATAAACGGACGTTCGGTCAACATAGGAAATGCCCGTGAAACATTCTTTGCAAACCAGCTAAGGAACAATCACTTGGTAGAAATTTCAAATCAAACTGATTTTATCGTTGACAAAAAATACAGTTTTGAAATTGGAGGCAAAAACAAAAACAAGTCGCAAATTGAAGGTCTAAATGATTCCTTTATTGCTCTTGACAATATTGAATATGGATTTGAAAATAAAATTCCATTGTGGATTTTTGGATTTTTATATTAAAATGAAGCTTCAATATTTTTTATTTTGAAAATTCAATTAGTAAATGCAACTTTGCAGACAAAATAGGAAAGTTTATTTTTTTTCAGAGCCAGGAGGAATAACTCCCCCTTG
>JAFGVV010000032.1 GCA_016937795.1 Paludibacteraceae bacterium | reverse complement strand
TTCAGCAGATTCGTTACCTTTTGTGACGACCTTCATCGGCAACTGTAAGCTTTGCTCTACCTTTGGCACGACGTGCTGCTAATACCCGGCGACCGTTGGCAGTTGCCATTCTTTCACGGAATCCGTGTTTGTTTCTTCTTTTTCTTTGCGAAGGTTGGAATGTCCTTTTCATTGCGTATGATGTTTTTTGTTATTATTTCTACTGCTTTGGAATTCGGACTGCAAAAATAGCTGTTTTTTTTGAACTGACAAACTGTTGATAAGTTTTTCTTCGATTAAAATTTATAATAGTATCAAAGATTTTTAAAATTTTTAATTCGAAGTTTCGTTTTAAACCCTAACTTTGCATCGTTATTTGCAATAATGCATTGTATTGTGTCGCCTTTTAGTTAATCAAATGTGTATGTTTCGAATCTTCACCACATTTTTAAATGTCATCACCCGCCTGCCTTTGAGAGTGTTGTATTTGCTTTCGGATGTGCTTGCACCATTTTTATATCATATTGTAAGGTATCGGCGAAAAGTGGTACGGCGGAATCTTACACAATCGTTTCCCGAAAAGAATTCTGCCGAAATAAAGAAAATCGAAAGAAAGTTTTATCGTTATTTTTGCGATTTATTTATTGAAACGCTTTATCAGCTGAATATGACGGAGGATGAAATGCGACGACGGGTGAAATTTGTGAATACTGAACTTATTCTGGAGCAGTATTCGAAAGGGAAAAGCGTGATGATATTGTCGGCTCATTATGGCAATTGGGAATGGATGGCCTCAATGTCTTTACTTTTCCCAAATGACAAGCCGGCATATAACGTATATAAGAAGCTGAAAAATAAAGCATTTGATGCGTTTATGTATAATATGCGAATGCGTTTTGGAAGTCGGAATATTGAAATGCAGGATACTTTTCGTACATTGTTGACTTTGAAAAACACAAAACAATTAGCCTCTTTTGGTATGATTTCCGATCAAACACCAACTGCTGCAGCCACACGACATTGGATAACTTTTCTGAATCAGGATACCCCTGTGCTGGTAGGAGCCGAACAACTTGCTCGAAAGTTTGATTATCCTGTTGTTTTTGGTAGTATTAGCCGAATAAAACGCGGTTTTTACAGGTTTGAATTTGTGCTGATTAAAGAAGATCCAAGGCTTGCATCAGAGTTTGAAATTACCGAAAAGTACATGCAGCTACTCGAAGCCAAAATAATGGAATCACCCGAGTTTTGGCTATGGACGCACAAACGCTGGAAACACCGGAAACCTACTCAATTATAAGTATTCGGGCAATTCAGTGTCAGTTCTTTGTTCCCTTTCCATCCATATACACATTAGCGAAAAGAACGACAGAGTCAGTACTCCATCGCCTCTGCCAAGCATGGCCTCGGTCAGAAGATTGAAAGCCATAAGTAAAGAGAAATAAAAGGCAAATCGGCGTGCATTTCCTGTGAGGAAGCGGTGATACAGAAAGAAAATTAAAATCAGATACATAACACCTGCCAATCCAAGTTCCATCATTGCCGCAAAGTACTGATTGTGTGCGCTATATCTACGTGTAACAAATCGTTCAGGAAATTTATTGACTTTGTGTTTTTCAACCAGATAGTTTGTGCTATTGCCGGCACCAAGACCATAGGCAATATAATCCGAAGGTTTCTCGAATACAGCATGCCAGATAAGTAGGCGGGGTTCAATCAGTTCGTTGCTTGTTTTGCCTGTTTTAAGAGCTTCAAAATCTTCAGTTTTAAAATTCTGCATGCGGGGGTGATACTCCACAAAAACAAATACTCCGGTGGCGACAAGTACAAAGGCTGATAAAGTAACCCACAAACGGTATTTTTTATCAATAAATCTCCAGAATGCCACTGCCAGAATGAATATCAAAGCCAGAATCATGCTGCGTGAACCAGAAAAATAAAGCATGCCGAGCATAGATATGCCGGATAATAGTATGATATTGGCAGTAAGGTATTTGCCGTAGCGTATTGCATATTTCTTATACAAAAAAGGAAGAGAGAAAATGGCCACAACAAGTATGGTGTTATAGTACATGCGATGTTTTATATGCGAAATCCATACTGAAAAGTTTTCGGCATTAAAACCTTTCCAGAATGCTTTGTCGCCTGAATTCAGAAAATATTCTACATTATTTGTATACAGAAGTGTCATTGAATATGCGACTATGGATACCAACACCCCAACAACCAAACTTACTAATATGGTAGAGGTTTTATAATAGCGGTTGACTCCAAAAAGTGCTACGGGTACTATGGCTAAAAATGACATTTGCCTTTCGAGCACCGAAAAACCTGCTTTTTTATCTTCGGCCCAAAAAATTGAAACGGCTTCCCACAGATAAAATCCGGCTAACATAAAAATGATTGTTTTCGACTTGTCGAATAAAAAATTACTTTTTCTCAGAAAACGTCCTTCCAATAGCCAGGTTACAAGCCATGCTACCCACACTGCATTGAAGATGCGGTTTGGGAATGCAGCGGTAAATGCCACTGCCAAAACCAATAAGTAATTTGTGAGTCCAACAATTTGTTGATATTTATCTGAAATATTCTTTATTTCCATAAAATAGTATTTAACTGTAATAACCGATAACTGTCAGAAGGGATTTGAAAATGCGTGTGTGCAATTTGTTGAATTTGTTGCGATTCCCTAAAGTTACAAAATCTGTTCCGGGCTTATGATATGTGAGTGCTTCTCTTTTTCGTAAATAATCTTTCCAGGAGTTTCCTTTCTCGTGCATAAACGATCCACACCCCTCTTCGCGCGCTTTTTTACGAACGCCAAATCGTTTTTCCATCTGTTGTGGCGAACGAAACTGATAATGCAGCACCCTTATTTGTTTGGGATATGTGAGTCCGCACGGCTGAGGCTTGAACTGGTCGATGTTCCATTTAAGTCGTTTACTATGTCGCAGAAAGCGAACCTCGGCCCATGTTTGTGGGTTGTGATATCGGATTTTATCTTTGTCGGTTTCGAAGTTTCCGCTGAACTCAAATTCGGCCACATCCTCTTCGGTAATATGAAAATCGATACTGCCCTTCGAAACCTGTTTGAAGCGTTTGGGAATGCTTTGCAAAAATTCGCGGGGAGATTCCACGTAGAATTCATCAGCATCCATACGAATGCACCACCAGTCGTCATCTGTCATTTCGTGCTTAAAGGCATCGAACATCAGAGCACGCAGACCAATGCGAAACGGACGTGCATCCTGAGCAAACGGAATAATGCATGGGTGGAGAGCCGCCGTATCGTTCACAATTTCCCATGTGCGATCGGTACTCCCATTGTCGAGTACGATGAGTTTGTCGCTCCATTCAGCAGCAGCTTTGAGCGTGGAAGCAATGATGTCTTCCTCGTTTTTTACAAGCATTAAACTGTATATCTTCATTGGGCGGTTGATTGTTTTTCTATTCCGTTTTTGCAAATATACTCGTTGTTTTCTTTTTTCTGTTGCATGATGGCTGCATTTTCTAACTGGCTCATCCAGTTTTCCTTATGGTGTAAATGGTACTGCACAGCCAAATTGCGAACCGATTTATGCTTATATCCCGCCATTTCGAAACGCCAGCTCAGGTCAATGTCCTCGCCAATAGCCGGCAAAATATAATCTTCGTCGAAACCATTGATGGCCATAATCATATTTTTTGAGAATGACATATTGCAACCTTTCAGGTAGTTTAGTTTTCTCATTTTAGGCAAAAATCCCAAAAATCCATAAGGTGAAATGAATAAGCCTTCTTCGGCAAACTTCATTCCCTTGCGAATGCCGAAAAATGCCTGACGAATACGACGACGCACGGTCTCAATATTTATTTTTTCCGAAAGATAGTCGTTTGTAGTTTTCGGATCGAGTTTTACGCGTTTTCCACTAAGTATTTTATCCTCACCGGCATTGGCTAAATGCATTTCCACAAAACGCGGATGCAATACACAATCGCCATCGATAAAAATCAACCAATCGGCATTTGCGGCTTTTACAGCCGCGTTGAGTGCTTTGTTTTTTTGCCATCCTTCGTCGGGTTGCGTGAGATGCTGATATGGATGATTGAATGAGTAATTTTCGATGAACGACTTCATTTCTGTTGAATCTCCATCTTCGGTAACGATAATTTCGAAATCGGATTCGGTTTGATATTTTGTTGAGTTGAGCACGGATTTCAGAAACTCAGTGTTTTTGTACACTGTCACTATCAGCGAAGCTTTTGGCTTTGCAGAATTCTGTTTACGAATAAAATATCCACGTGTTTTTCCTAAAAATCCGGCTTTCTCATAATAGCCAATTGCTTTAGCATCGGTTTTGTAGCTTTTTGCGGCTGTGGCTGATTTTGTCGAGCCATAAAAACTTAATACTTCGAGTTGCTCGTTTTGCCACTTGAACGTAGATATTCCGGTTTCGTTCTTTGTAGTTTCGAAATTTTCAGGAATATTATACACAAATTCTTCATAGCCCGGTTTTGATGCTATGCGTTCAGGTTCAAACAAATGTTTCACTCTGTTGATGGTTTCCGACCAGGTGCGGCTTTTGTGAAGTGGCCCGCCTAATTGCTGATAAAAAAATGCTTTGTGTCTGCGGTTAAGTTGGGCTATAAGTTCCGATTTCAGGTGTCGTGTACGTTTGCGCTTCGAATCGTGACGAACTCTGTAGTAAAGCCCAACCTGAGCCAACCGATGAACATCGCCACCAGTTTTGAGCATGCTGATCCAGAAATCCCAATCCTCGCGGCCCAGAATTTCTTCGCAATAACCACCTGCTTTTTCCCAATCGGCTTTGCGATACATGGCACAGTTGTCCATAAGGTTACGGCGTGCCAGCAACTTCAGGCTAACTTCAGGAAGTTTCCAGCGACCCGTTTTGCCCCCAAAGAATTCAGCTTCGCAAGTCACAATTTTTACCTGTGGATTTTTTTCGAGCACAGCGACACAGTTTTCAATGTAATCCGCTGCAATCAGATTGTCGGCATCAACGGGCAGAATGTAGATTCCCTGAGCATTACGAATGCCGGTGTTACGTGCTACCGAAGCACCACCATTGTGTTGTTGAATAAAACGTATACGGCTGTCGGCTTTGGCGTACTGAGCACAAATGTCGGCTGAACTATCGGTCGAACCATCGTCCACCAACAGCACTTCGAAATTCGGGTAAGTACTTTTGAGTACCGAATCGAGTGTTTCAGCCAGAAACAGCTGCATATTATATACCGGCACAACGACCGACACAAGCGGATGGTCCATTCTCTCTCAGATTTTGTCTTTGTTGTTTATCAGTTTACGCCAATAATATTTTAGAGGATTGCTGTATTTCAGATGTTTCCACGGACGACTACTGTGTGGCATGTGCAATACAGGAAGGTTTGTGAGCAGGTAATTGCTGAATCCAAGTTCTACACTTTTGTGCGAAATAAACACATCGTACCACGATTTTTCGGGATTAAGATTTTTGAAATCGAATTCATGTAGAAGTTCGTTTGTAATCATTGTACAGCAAAAACTCAGACGTTTACGTGTGTTGTGCACGCCTTTTTCGAGTTTTTGTGCATACAGATACGGGAAGTTTATTTTTCCACTCTCGTCTACTGTCACAGCAGCAAGCATGCCTGGTTTATCGAGCAGTGAAGCATAATTCGACAATGCTTGTAAGGTGTTTTTCGCTACTACCACATCCGATTCAACAATGATCAGATGTGCGTTTCCGGCAATTGCCTTTTGCTGTGCCGTCTGTAGTACAAGCAGGTAATTGGGCGAAGGATGCGTGGTAATCTCAGCCAGATTAATATGCTCGAAATGGAGTTCTGTTGCTTTGTTGCTCAATAATTGAGTAGTGTCATCATTACTGAAATCGTTATATATAGTATATGAAAAGCCTGTACTCATTTCTGAACTCATGATGGCACTAAGCGTTTTTAGGGTGGTGTTCGGTGAGTCTTTTACAGGTGTTATGATATGTACTTCCTTCATTATTTTTTCTGTTAGATTATTTTCCGCAATTTTTGTATTTTCTTTTCGAAAACAGTAGCGGAAGATGTAAACATTTCATCAGATAAATTTCAGGTAACACACACATTTTGCGTATTTGTGGCAATTTCAGGTTTAGTGTGTCGGTAAAATAGTATATTTCTTTTTGAATCTCATTTACCGGCATTTGGCGTCTCACCATTTTGGCCAGCAGTTTGCTTAATCCCCAAAAGTCGCGAAACGAAAAATTCTCAACTTGTTCGGTCGAATGGTTTATATACAGCGGCAATTTATGTTTCCATTTTCTGAATACTTTTATCAATGCTCTATAATAGCATGCATTCGGGTTTCCGCGCGAAAAATGCTCGAGTACTATGTCGTACATTACAAAATTCCGGTAGCCGATAACTGCAGCTTGTATGCAAATGTCGAAATCGTAACCATGAAAACCACTTAAGCTTTCGTCGAAACTTATTTTTTCGAAAAGCTCTTTACGTGCACACAGCATTACCCCATCGAGTGTAATCACTTCACGCAGCGCTTGTTGATAATTAGTAGGAATCATTCTCCTTCGTGTGCGTCGTACGCCCGATTTGTCAGACTGAATGATATTTGCGCCCGATAGCTTTTTGCGCCAAGCTGCCGGTACTTTTGGAGTGAAATCACGCCCTGCCAATCCTAAAATACCTGTCCCTGATGCTTGCAAATGCTCTTCGATTTTCTGTCCCCAGCCGTTCGAGTGAAAACAAACATCCTCATGCAAAAAACACAACTTGTTGTATTTGCTCCTCAGTATTCCTTCGTTATAAGCCGAAAAAATACTGTGCTGTTCTTCAGAATTATCGATATGCAAAAGTTCGTACTCCAATCCTATGGTTTTTGCAATATTATTCACAAAATCCTGATTCGGAGTTTTATTTTTAGAACATACGATTATTGAAAGCATAAGCCGGACATTTTTTATTTAATTACAGGATGTATTATTTGATAAACCTTTTTAAATAGGGAATTTTGTTTAAAGGGAAATCTCTTTTTACGGCTAAACCTAAAAATGCGGCGAGCAAAATTGTTTTCAATGCAAGGTCTAATGCAAAGTATGATGTATTTATGAGGTAACTCGTTGCAAAGAGCACCAAAGCCACTACAGTATAAACCCCTATTGATTTAAGATCGTATTTGATAGGCATGTGTTTTTGACCTACAAAATACGATAGGCACATAATGACAAAATAGCAGGCAAATGCAGCCCATGCCGAGGCCATATAACTGTATTTTGGTACAAATACAAGGTTTATTGTCAGCGTGATAATACTCCCAACTATCGAAAAGGCTGCTCCGTATATGGTTTTGTCGGTGAGCTTGTACCAAAGCGAAAGATTGAAAAATACGCCCTGGAAGATATAGGAGAATAGCACCACAGGTACTACTCGCAGGCCGGCCCAGTAATCATTCCGAATCACAAATTTAAAAATGTCGAGATAAAAAACCATCCCCAAAAAAATGAGAAGCGAAAATATTATAAAATATTTCATTGCGTCGGCATAAGCTGCCAGGCTGTTTTTATCTTTATGTTGTGCGAAAATAAAAGGCTCGTAAGCATATCGAAATGCTTGTGTGAACATCATCATTACCATGGCTACTTTGAAGCAGGCACCGTAAATGCCAAGCTCAGATTTGGCAAAGTCGGGATCGTCGAAAAGGTATGGAAAAATGATTTTATCAAGTGTCTGATTCATTATTCCTGCAATTCCCAAAATCAGCAAGGGCAGCGAATAGCGAAGCATTTTACGCAGCAAAGCAGTGTCGAAGCTAAACTTCTCGGTTGTGATTTCGGGTATCAATGCCAGAGTGACAATGCCTGTTGAAAACAGATTGGCCACAAATACATAGCCTACACCATAATCGGGATTGTAAAACCAACTGATCATCTCGGGCGAGTGCTCGTGTAGCCAGGGACAAAGTACCAGAAAAAATATATTGAAAAGGATATTGGCGAAAACCATTAGCAATTTCAATGAGGCGAATTTTATCGGCCGGTTCTTGTAGCGAAGATAGGCAAATGGTATTGAACCAAAGGCATCCATGGCCACCACAGCACCCAGCATCACAATATATTCGGGATGATCGCTGTAGTTGAGCGTAGCTGCTATACCATCGGAGAAAATAATGACGAGCAATGTAAATAAAAGTGAAGTGACTCCTACCGAAATCAATGTGGTGCTATATACTTTTCCTGCTTGTCCCCGATCTTTGTTGGCAAAGCGAAAGAAGCCGGTCTCCATGCCGTAAGTAAGCACTACCAGCAGAAATGCTGTCCATGCATACAAATTAGTAACTACACCATATTCCGATGAATTAGTAAGCACGTAGGTGTATAATGGCACAAGCAACCAGTTTAGGAAGCGCCCTGCGATACTGCTGACACCATAAATAGCCGTATCCTTGGCCAGCTTTTTCATTTGCTTTTTCTGTGACATAGAAACAGATCTGTTATTTCTGAAATATCGCTTTTATTTTGTTGATGATTTTTTCGGCCCATTGAAGTTCCGCAGAACTTTCCATGTCCTCGGGTTTTATATAACCACCCTCTATTAATAACTTTACAGCTTCGTCCAGCTGCGTGGCTGCTACCTGTAGCTTTACGCCCCCATCCACATTGGCAAGATAGGCACGGTTGGTAAATTCATCTTTCCCAAAACATTCGATGCCATACGATTCGAGATAGGCTTTCACCATTTCAAAATCGACAGAGCTGCTAAAGGTTCTTACTGTGATTCTTTCATCCATAATTTAGTTGATTTTATAACGGTTATCTTAAATACTTATTATTTCTACGTTATCAAATTCTCATAAGCATTAAACCACATTAGAACACAAAAGACAACAAAAGTAACAATTTTCAGTAATGAAAATTCTCTTTTATGTGCTATATAATTGTAATTTTCTTCTTTTATGTTTCTACTGTATTCTTGTGTGTTTCAATTTTGTATAATGCTAAAGTGGAATTATACAAAACTTCTGTCCTTTTTGAGCTGTTCGTATGCTTCGTTTATGGTGCGGAATTTCTCGGTGGCCGATTTCTTCACATCTTCGCCTAGCGAATTTACTTTGTCCGGATGATATTTCATAGCCATCCGACGATAAGCTTTTTTTATTTCGTCGATAGAGGCCGTTGGATCAATTTCGAGTGCTTTGTATGCCCAGTCTTTGTCCACATTTTTTACATAGGGCGCTTTCAGTGATTCGAAATCGGCAGCAGTGATTCTGAAAACGCTTGCAATGGTTTGTATTACTTTGAGTTCGGCAGCATTTACATGACCATCGGAATAAGCCACATCGAAGAGGAAATGAACTAATTGTAGTTTTGCTGAGTAATTCATAAACAGATTAATCTGCATGGCCATTTCTCTTTCGTTAAGTGGCTGGTCGAGTATGCGTTTGAGAATTTGCAATGCTTCGAGTGCACCATCCTCTCCAAAGTTGGTCACTAAAAATCGTTTTACCACGTTCAGCTCTGCTTTTTGTACATTGCCATCGGCTTTCATTACGCATGCAATCATTACCAAAAGGCTCATTTTGAAATCACCTTCGGTAGTGCTGCGCGTGGTGCGTGTGTAAGTGCTCTGACGTGTGCTTGTGGCGCTACTACCTTCGAACATTGATCCAAGTGCAAATCCGATCACTGCACCTATCGGGCCGCCAAGTACCAATCCCAGTCCGCCAGCCAACCATTTTCCAAATCCTGCCATATAACTATTCTCATTTTTATGAATTTGCAAAGATACAAAAAATCAGTAAGTACTTAGCCCCTCAATGCCTAATGTGAAGTTTTATAGTTTTGGTCAGGATTAATTTGCGCTTACAAGCTTTTAAATAAACACCCGACTGACAAATTCTGTCGGCCGGGTGTTTTTGGTATTTTAACATAACGATCTTTACATTTCCCATTGTTCGCAGGAGTCAATCAGGTCGTCGAAGGTTTTTATTTTCGATTTAGCCTGAATTTCGTGAATCTGGTTTACTACAGCTTCATCGTAGCTTTCGGCTTCCACATCGCGGATAACGCCAAGTGCAACAGGGAATTCAGGACCTTCCATAAGTGCAAGTTTCAGCTGAAGTGTTGCGTCCTGACATTTGGCATCGTGCACAAGAATATCATTTTCGGTAATGCCATTTTCGCCAATGGTTACTACTTTCAGATTGAATCCATCGAGCACAAGGCCTTTGTCGCCGTTGACTCCGAAAATCATCGGTTTGCCATGTTCCAGAATAATGACACGGTCGTAGCGGGTGGCTTTTTCAGACAAAAAACTATGTGCCCCATCGTTGAAAATTACACAGTTTACAAGCGTTTCCACTATCGAAGTTCCTTTGTGTTTTGCTGCGGCTATCATGGTCTTGTGCGACGATTTCAGGTCGACATCGAGTACACGGCCAAAGAATGTGCCACCTGCTCCAAAAGTTAGCTCAGCAGGACGGAAAGGTCGCTCTACTGTTCCGAAAGGCGATGATTTGGTGACATAGCCTTTTTTGGTAGTTGGTGAATATTGTCCTTTTGTTAAACCATATATCTGGTTGTTGAAAAGCAATACATTGATGTCGATGTTGCGACGTACACTGTGAATAAAATGATTACCACCAATGGCCAGACAGTCACCGTCGCCGGTAATTTGCCAAACGGTAAGGGCAGGATTGGCTACTTTAACTCCTGTCGCTACAGCTGCTCCACGTCCGTGAATACTGTGAAAACCATATCCGCTGATATAATAAGGCAGGCGCGATGAGCAACCAATACCCGAAATAACAGCAGTGTTATGAGGTGCAACACCCATTTCGGCCATTACTTTTTGCATTGTGTTGAGCACTGCGTAGTCGCCGCAACCAGGACACCAGCGTACGGCTTGGTCACTTTTAAAGTCCTTAAGGGTATATTGAATTGATTTTGTTTCCATATCTCTAATGATTTTTCCGGTATTTACTTACAAAATAGTTTCGAAATGTGACTCAAGCTCCGATACTGTGAAAGGTTGTCCCTGCACTTTGTTGTATTGCAGGTATTCTCCCGGCACTTTCGAACGCAGGTAAGTGGCAAACTGTCCGTTGTTGAGCTCGCAAACAATTACTTTCTTATATCGCTTAATTATTTCTTCTGTATTTTTCGGAAGTGGATTGATATAGTTGAAATTGGCCAAAGCTACTTTTTTCCCTTTTTTGTTCAGTGCGTTTACAGCTGTCATCAAATGTCCGTGAGTAGTTCCCCAGCCAATAACTAATAAATCGGCTGACGCATCGCCTTCCACCACAAGTTCGGGGATTACATTGCTGATGTAATCCACTTTGGCCTGACGTGTATCCACCATTTTCTGATGATTCATTGGGTCGGTAGATATTGCACCTGTTGTATAATCTTTTTCAAGACCGCCATTGCGGTGATTAAAGCCTTCGATGCCAGGGATACTCCAGTAACGCGCCTTTGTTTCTTCGTTGCGGGCGGTCACATTCAGACCTTCCATCCCTGGTTGCGCTTTGTTGGGCTTAATTTCGGGTAGTTCGGCAAGTTTCGGTAGTTTCCATAGTGAAGTTCCGTTGCCAATAAAAGCATCGGTAAGCAGGATTACCGGCGTCATATGTTCTAAAGCTATTTTTGAAGCCATAAAGGCGTAATGAAAACTGTCGGCAGGTGTGCTGGCAGCAATCACCACAGCAGGACTTTCGCCATTCCGCCCGTAAAGTGCCTGAAGTAAGTCGGTTTGCTCCGTTTTGGTTGGAAGGCCTGTGGAAGGGCCACCGCGCATCACGTCCACAATGACAACAGGCAATTCGGCCATTACAGCAAGTCCGATGGCTTCTGATTTCAATGCGAGACCCGGGCCTGAAGTGCTTGTGGCGGCCAATGCGCCGGCAAACGAAGCTCCAAGAGCAGTGGTGATACCAGCAATTTCATCTTCGGCCTGAATTACTTTTACACCCAAATCTTTGCGCAAAGCCAGTTCCTGCATAATGTCAGTAGCAGGTGTGATTGGATAGCTACCCAGGAAGAGTTCAAGTCCTGCTTTTTTCGAAGCGGCTATCAGCCCCCAGGCAGTAGCTTTATTTCCGTTGATGCTGGTATATTTACCTTGGGGCACATCGTGCGATTTTTCAATCTTATAAGTATTTACACTCAGGTGCAGGTTTCCACCATAATTGTAACCATCGGTCAGTACTTTGATGTTAGCTTCGAGTATGCTTTTCTTTTTCGCAAATTTGTTTTCAAGAAAATGAACAGCCTGATCGACCGGGCGGTTAAACAACCAACAGATAAGGCCGAGTGCAAACATGTTTTTGCTGCGAAGAATAGATTTTGCATCCATTTCGAAGCCTTCGAGACTGCTTTGTGTCAGCGACGAAAGAGGCGCGGGAATAAGCTGGATGGTTTCCGATAAGTTTAGTTCCTCGAAAGGATTCTCGGTTTTAAAACCAGCTTTTTCCATATCCGATTTGCGGAATGAATCTTCGTCGAAAATGAGTACACCACCTTTTTTAACTCCTTTGGCATTCACTTTCAGTGCAGCAGGATTCATGGCTACCAGTACGTCGGCATCGTCGCCCGGGGTGTAGATTTTTGCTGCCCCCAAATGCACCTGAAAACCCGATACGCCACCTAATGTGCCCTGAGGAGCTCTGATTTCGGATGGGAAGTCGGGGAAAGTTGAGATCTCGTTTCCCAGAATGGCCGATAGGTTGGAAAACAGCGTGCCGGTGAGTTGCATACCATCGCCCGAGTCGCCGCTAAAGCGAACTACTACGTTTTCCAGTTCGGTTGTTTTGTTACTGCTCATTATTATTAGATTAGATAAGTTTTGTGTTTTTGATAATACTGAATTTCAGCTGAGAGATAAAACAAATTAAAACTCAGCATTGTTCGGTGTGCGTGGGAAAGGAATTACATCGCGGATATTTGTCATTCCGGTTACGAAAAGCAACAATCTTTCGAAGCCTAGCCCGAAGCCCGAGTGTGGTGCTGTGCCGAAGCGACGTGTGTCGAGATACCACCAGATATCTTTGGTAGGTACGCCCATTTCGTCGGCACGTTTTTGAAGTTTATCAAAATTTTCTTCACGTTGCGAGCCTCCGATAATTTCGCCGATTTTCGGGAAAAGTACATCCATGGCTCGTACGGTTTTTCCGTCCTCGTTCTGTTTCATGTAGAAAGATTTAATTTCTTTCGGGTAATCTGTCAGGATCACTGGCTTTTTGAAATGATCTTCCACCAGATAGCGTTCGTGCTCCGATTGCAGGTCGGTGCCCCAGCCTACAGGGAATTCAAATTTATGTCCGTTGGCTACAGCAGCTTCCAGAATAGCAATACCTTCGGTGTAAGTAAGTCGTTTGAAATCGTTATCTACCACAAAATTGAGTCGTTCGTACAATTCCTTATCGTACATATTGTTCAGGAAGTCGAGATCGTCCTTGCAATTATCCAGTGCCCACCGGATACAGTATTGAATAAAGTCTTGCGACAGTTGCATATTATCTTCAATATCGTTGAAAGCCACTTCCGGTTCAATCATCCAGAATTCAGCAAGGTGACGGGGTGTATTCGAATTTTCGGCGCGGAAAGTTGGACCGAAAGTATAAATTGAACCCATCGACATGGCGGCGAGTTCACCTTCGAGCTGGCCCGAAACTGTTAAGCTGGTTTGTTTGCCAAAGAAATCGTTGTCGTAATCAATCGATCCGTTTTCGTCTTTTTTCAGGTCGTAGAGATTCATGGTAGTTACCTGAAACATCTGGCCGGCACCTTCGCAGTCCGATGCTGTAAGAATCGGAGTGTGAAAATAGAAAAATCCTCTGTCGTGGAAAAAGCGGTGAATGGCCATTGCCATATGATGTCGAATGCGAAAAATGGCTCCGAAAGTATTGGTACGCGGACGCAGGTGAGCAATCTCGCGAAGGAACTCGAGCGTATGACCTTTTTTCTGTAGTGGATAAGTTTCGGGGTCGGCAGTGCCATAAATTTCTATTGCTGTGGCCTGAATCTCTACAGCCTGACCTTTCCCTAGGGACTCTGTGAGTACACCATCTATGCTTACACAAGCTCCGGTTGTAATAGGTTTCAGGTATTCGTCGCCAAATTTTTCGTTATCGGCAACTACCTGTATGTTATGTATAGTTGAGCCATCGTTAAGCGCAATAAAGCTTACATTTTTATTACCACGACGGGTTCGTACCCAGCCTTTAATATTGACAGTTGTTCCAAAATCGGTGCTTTTCAGTGCATCCGCAATTTTTGTTCTCATCATTTTGATATATTGTGTTTATACAGCAAGCAATTGGGTAAATATATTTATGTTATTTCAAATTCGTTTAAAATGCGACATTATTATATTTCTATTACTTGTTTTCAATTAAGCGTGCAAAATTAGTAATTTTTGCTGAGATTATCAGCCTTTTACACAATAAAAAACACCGGCTTTTTATGGGCCGATGCTTTTTATGAAAATTCAAAAATGTTTATCTTTTCTTTTGTTCAATATTGCCAATCATACTCATGGCGCATCGGAAACCTATGTCATTAGCTGCTTTGCCCTGGTCGAGATAACGACGAGTGGAAGGATTGAGCCAATATACGCGATCTTTCCACGAACCTCCTTTATAAATGCGGGTGTCCTTCGAAATGACCGGACGAAGTATGTCGGTGATGTCCATAGTGTCGCGTTGCAAAAGCGCTGAATTGGCAAGGCTGAAATTGATTTGCGATTGTGGGTCACCATCTTTAAAGTCGCGGAAGTCGATGCTGTCGTTGGCAATGCGGCCAAGGGAGTCAATCTGATAAATGTTGCGTCCAAGCTGATCCCGGCCTGTAGCACGCGGTGTAAGGTATACATTGCCTCGGAACGAATTATACTCGGCTACCACTTCGAAACTTGTGGGTCGATAGACATCGAGTACCCATTCGTTTACGTTGCCAGCCATATTGTAAAGTCCGAAATCGTTTGGATAATATGCGTTTACAGGAGCTGTAATGGTTGCACGGTCGTTAAGGCTTCCTGATGTGCCCATCATGTCGCCACGTCCGCGTACAAAGTTAGCCTGCATTTGTCCGAGTTGTTTTTTTGTAGGGTTACGCATTTGAGCGCCCGACCATGGGTATATTTTTCCTTCGGGCACCATGCCATCGGCACCTGCCTGAATGGCATAAGCTGCAAATTCCCATTCAGCTTCTGTCGGTAAGCGGAAGTCGGAGAATAATATACCATCGGACATATCTACTTTGCGAACCTGACCACCCAGATTTGTTTTCGGGCGTTTCCCTGCTTGTGGCTGGTAACTGCTCTGTAGTAAATACTTTTGAGTGTTGAAAACGAAATTGTCGCGAATCGAATCGTAAGGCATATTCTCGAGTTTGCTAAAATCGGGTGGAGCAATAATGCCCGCACGTATCAGGGCAAGCTCATTTACGCGGTCGGTTCGCCATGCGCAATAATCCATTGCTTGCTCCCATGTCACTCCCACTACCGGGTACTGATCGAAAGCGGGGTGTGTAAAATAGTTTTGAAGATATGGTTCATTGTAGGCAAGCTCTTCGCGCCATATTTGTTTATTAGGTTGTGTTTTCTCAACCAGCAGGGGGGCCGTACGGGCAAAAACCACTTCCATCCAGTTAGTATATTCGCGCCAGTCCACATTCCGGATTTCATACTGATCCATGTAAAATGAACTTACAGTGATGCGGCGACGTTTATTGTCGCGCGGTGCTGTTACAAATTCGCCTTTTTCGCCTATGGTAAACGAACCACCTTCGATGGCCACCATACCAATGGGCGTTTGCAGTTTGTAGCCGGGTTTTACTGTAAAACCTGTGCTGTTTTTATCGTTGTATTTCCATCCGGTAACGCCCGAAGTGCTTTGATTGGGTTTTTGAACAAATGCCACAATCATTGTAATTCCCAGAAGGAATAAGCCTGCTTTCGTTATTGTTTTGATTTTCATAAAAGGTATGAAATATTACAATTGAACTTTCTTATTTATTGAATAACTCTGCAAAAATAGTATTTTTTTTGCTTTTTGCCCTGTTTGCTCTCTATTTTTTCGCTTTTAAGAGAAAACAATTACTATTATAACTCATTTTTCTTCCAAAACGTATGTTTCGACGATTAAAATTGATTTTATATACAATTCCTGATTGGTTTTTTGTCTGATACATTTGAGTTTAGCTTTGTTGGTATTTTGTTTTATTTGTCTGTTTTTGTTGTTTCGTGTTTTTTTGATGTCCTGTTTTTTATACCTTCAATTAGCTTTTATATCGAAAGTCCGGAATTTCTTATTTTTTCTTACATTTGCACCTGATTCGTCTGATTTATTTCAGCAACTACTCTCAATCACGTTTTACAGGTCTTTATGCAAATTAAAATAAACAATCAGTTGATAGATCTTTCCCAGCCACGCGTAATGGGAATTGTAAATGTGACACCTGATTCTTTTTATCCGGGTTCGCGTTTTCAAAAGGAAAAAAGTATTGTGCGGATTATCGAAAAAATGCAGCTTGAAGGTGCATTCATGATTGATGTGGGGGCATATTCTACACGTCCCGGAGCTGAATTTATCAGTGCTGAGCATGAAATTGAGCGTCTTTCGGCCGCATTGGAAATTATTGTAAAACGATTTCCTGATCTGCCTGTGTCCGTCGATACTTTTCGTGCGCAGGTGGCGCGTCATGTGGTGCGTGAGTTTGGTGTAGGTATGATTAACGATGTAGGTGGCGGTACGCTCGATGTCGAAATGTTCGAAACAATTGCTGATCTTCAGGTCGCTTATGTGCTTATGCATATGCGTGGCACTCCACAGAACATGCAGACGCTTACCGGATACGACAATGTGACTTCGGAAGTGCTTGGGTTTTTGCAGAAACGTATTGCGCAGCTTCATTTGCTGGGCGTGAACGATGTGGTCGCTGATCCGGGATATGGTTTTGCCAAAACGGTGGAACAAAACTATCGGCTGTTGCGCGAAATGCCGGTGCTTAAAGAGCTTAATGTTCCCTTACTAGCTGGCCTCTCGCGTAAATCGATGATTTATAAAGTGCTTGCTAATAATGCGGAAGAAGCTTTGAACGGCACTACAGCCCTCAATATATTGGCTTTATGCAATGGTGCTGCCATACTCAGGGTGCACGATGTGAAAGAAGCGGTAGAGGCCGTAAAACTTTTTGAGATGTATAAAACATCCTGAATTTTGTAAAATCAGAAATAGATTATGGGTTTTCAGATAGGATTAAAGGATATTATCGACATAGTACTGGTGGCATTTTTGCTATATCAGATATTTAAATTGCTCAAACGTTCGGGAGCTGCCAATGTCTTTTTTGGTATTTTGGCTTTTCTGAGTGTTTGGTTTTTGGTTTCGTATGTGTTTCGTCTCGAATTACTCGGAAGCATTTTCGATAGGGTGGTAAGTGTGGGTGCATTTGGAATGATAGTGCTTTTTCAGGACGAGGTACGCCGCTTTTTCTCAAAAATCGGATCGCATCGTCGATGGGGTTCGCTCTCCTTTCTGAAACGTTTTTTCAGTAACAATTCCGACGAAAAGGAGAAAACCAATATTCATCTGATACAGATTGTATTGGCTTGCCGTAATATGGCGAAAACAAAAACCGGAGCGCTCATAGTGCTTTGTCGCAATTCTGACTTGGATACTTATTCGCATTCGGGCGAGCAAATCAATGCAATCATCAGCTCGCGATTGATCGAAAATATTTTCTTCAAAAACTCACCCCTGCACGATGGAGCCATGATCATTACCAACGATTCCATTAAAGCGGCTTCGAGTATTCTTCCCATTTCGAAAAACCAATCCATTCCCAAACAGCTTGGCTTGCGTCATCGTGCGGCCCTGGGCATTACCGAACAATCCGATGCCATTGCCATTATTGTGTCCGAAGAAACAGGGCATATTTCGTGGGCCATCAACGGTCAACTTACTTCTCATGTAAAGCCAGAAGAACTAGAGCATTTCCTGTCCGAAGAAATGACAAAATAAACCATGCATTTCCTGCTTTTTTATTTTTTCAACGCTGTTTCCGCATAAGGTTTTCAACTTTATGCTTTCCTGTTTGTTATATTCACTCAGTAACAAATAAAAGAGTTATAACTTATGGGAAAAATTTCAGAAGTAGTAAAGCCTGGTGTGGTAACCGGAGCCGATCTTCAATTTATTTTTAAAGTAGCCAAAGAAAAAGGATTTGCCATTCCGGCAGTGAATGTAGTAGGCTCGTCCACAGTGAATGCTGTGATGGAAGCAGCCAAAGTTGCCAACGCCCCAGTAATTATTCAGTTTTCGAATGGAGGCGCTGCCTTCAATGCTGGTAAAGGCCTGAAACTCGACGGACAACAAGCTGCCATTCTGGGTGCTGTGGCTGGAGCTAAACATATTCATACCCTTGCCGAAGCTTATGGGGTGCGTGTGATTCTTCACACCGATCATGCTGCCAAAAAACTGCTTCCCTGGATCGATGGATTGCTCGATGCCAGCGAAAAACATTTTGCTGAAACCGGCAAACCGCTTTTCAGTTCGCACATGCTCGACTTGTCGGAAGAACCACTCGAAGAGAATATTGAAATCAGCAAAAAATACCTCGCCCGCATGAGTAAAATGGGTATGACCCTCGAAATTGAACTTGGTATAACAGGTGGCGAAGAAGATGGTGTGGACAACAGTGGTGTGGACAACAGTCTGCTTTACACTCAGCCCGAAGATGTATATTATGCATACAGCGAATTGAGCAAAGTGTCACCTAACTTCACTGTAGCAGCTTCGTTTGGTAATGTGCACGGTGTTTATAAACCCGGAAACGTGAAGCTGGAACCGAAGATTCTGAAGAATTCGCAGGAATACATCAAAGCTAAAGATGGTTTGAGCGATGATATGCCTGTAAGTTTCGTATTTCACGGAGGTTCAGGCTCGTCACACGCAGAAATTCGCGAAGCCATTGGTTACGGTGTGGTGAAAATGAATATCGATACCGATACGCAGTGGGCTTATTGGGATGGTGTTCGTGTATTCGAAGCTGCCAACCGCGATTACCTGCAAGGACAAATCGGAAATCCGGAAGGAACCGAAAAACCAAACAAAAAATTCTACGATCCCCGCGTTTGGATTCGCAAAGGTGAGGAGTCGATTATTAAACGCTTACAGGTGGCATTCGACGATTTAAATGCTATCAACAGTCTGTAACAAACAAAAACCGCAAACTTTTTTTTGAATAAGGACTAAAAACGAAACAAGCTGACAGATGATACATTCTGACAGCTTGTTTTTTTATGCTTACAAGTGATTTATCCGTAAATCACTTTACCTTCTTCGTCTTTGAATTCGTCGAAACTTTTGTTATACTGTTCCATGGCTCGGAAGCTCATGCCCATACTTGAAAACCCACCATCGTGGTAAAGGTTTTGCATGGTTACTTTGCGGGTGAGGTCGCTGAACATTACTACGCAATAGTCGGCACAATCATCAGCGGTTGCATTGCCCAGTGGCGACATGCGGTCAGAGAAATCCACCAGCGAGTCGAAACCTTTGATACCGCTACCGGCTGTTGTCATGGTTGGCGATTGCGAAATGGTATTGATACGCACGCCTTTTTCGCGACCGTAGATATAACCAAAGCTACGGGCAATCGACTCGAGCATCGATTTGGCATCGGCCATATCGTTGTATCCGAAAAGCGTGCGCTGAGCAGCCACGTAAGACAGAGCAAGCACCGAGCCACCTTCGCTGATGGCATCCATTTTTTTGGCTACCTGTATCATTTTGTGGAAAGAAATAGCCGAAATATCGAGTGTGGTAATCAGCATATCATAATCCAGATCATCGTAAGTACGTTTTTTGCGAACGTTGGGCGACATACCTATTGAGTGTAACACAAAGTCGATTTTGCCGCCAAGAGTTTCCATCGATTGAACGAAAACCTGTTCGAGATCAGCTACGCTTGTGGCATCGGCCGGAATAAGTTTGGCATTCAGCTTTTCGGCAAGTTCGTTGGTGGTTCCCATACGTACAGCCAATGGAGTGTTCGATAAAGTGATTATAGCACCCTCTTCAACTACACGTTCAGCTACTTTCCATGCAATCGACATATCGTTGAGTGCACCGAAAACAATCCCTCTTTTTCCTTTTAATAAATTATTAGCCATGATTTCTTTTTAAATGTTTTTTTTAATCAGAATAATCTGTAATTTGTACCTTAAAAAATTCGATTTCGGCACAAAGATACGAAAAATGTGCTAAAATAGACTTTTTTAATAAAATGCTTTGGCACGGGACTTTGTTCACTGTGCTGAAAATTAGTATCTGAAACAGCAACTTTTTATCATTGTTGTCCGGTAAAAATTATTCGATTTCACTGTCCTCACGGTTATGTTGTTTACATGAGCAAATTATAGCATACGTTCGATGACATTTCCGAATCCTGTCGGAATGTGCGTGAAGTTGGGTACTTCAAATGGCATATCTGTGTAAGCATTGTGGGTAGTAATATGTTTTCAGAGCTAAACAAATAGCAAAATTATATTGCTTGTGAAATGCATGGCTAACATTTATTTGCCGTTTGCTTTAGCTCCACACGTACATTTCATTTCAGTAAACTTATCCTGAAACCAATTTGTCGAAACTTTTATTTTCGAATGTCTTATTTATGCATAAATATTTTATATTTTTGTCGTTAATAATGTAATAAATTTAAAATGCTGTCGTCGTGAAGCATGAAAAGCTTTTGCCGACAGTGTGAAAACACTCCAATTGTTTAATAATGAAAAGAATACTTATTCTGGTGCTTTCGGTGATATTGTTTGCCGGAGTGCGTGCCGACGAGGGAATGTGGATGTTGCCTTTGATCGAAAAACTAAACATCCAGAAAATAAATGGTCTGGGCTGCACGCTTACGGCCGAAGATATTTACAGCGATAGTAAATCGAGTCTGAAGGATGCAGTAATTGTGTTCGGAGGTGGTTGTACAGGGGTTATGGTTTCAAATCAGGGACTTTTGTTTACCAACCATCATTGCGGGTATGGTGCTATTCAGCAACTCAGTTCAGTGGATCATAATTACCTGAAAAATGGTTTTACGGCCAAAGAACTTGCTGATGAAATTCATGCTCCGGGGCTGACTGTGAAGTTTCTGGTAAGTGTGGAAGATGTGACCGAGCGTGTGATTTCGCAACTTCCATGGGATTTGATGGGCGAGGAGCGCAGCAAAAAACAGGATTCTATTCTTTCGGCTATTCGCAGCGAAAAAAGCAAAGACACTCATTATCAGATTCAGCTAAAATCATTTTATTCAGGCAATGAATTTTATGTGTTTACTTTCGAAGAATTTAAAGATGTACGTTTGGCTTACACGCCTCCTACTTCGATAGGAAAATTTGGTGGCGATACCGACAACTGGATGTGGCCCCGTCATACCGGCGATTTCTCGGTATTCCGTGTGTACTCTGATGCCAGTGGAAAACCTGCCTCGTACTCTAAAGACAATGTGCCTTACGCTCCGAAACGTTTTGCCAAAATTTCGAATAAAGGTTATATGCCCGGCGATTATGCCATGATTATGGGAAATCCCGGTTCTACAAGCCGTTACCTTACTTCGTGGGGAATTGAGAACCGCACCAATGCCACCAACCGTGCCCGTATCGATGTGCGTGGTGCCAAACAGGATGTGTGGAAATCGTATATGGTGGCCAGCGAAGCCATTAATATTGCTTATGCCAGCAAGTTTGCCGGAAGTTCGAATTACTGGAAAAACAGTATAGGAATGAATACTGCAGTTGAAAAACTGAAAATTGTGGAACGCAAACGCGAAGGCGAACAGGCTTTTGCCGAATGGGTAAAAACAACGGCGGAACGTCAGCAAAAGTACGGCAAGGTGCTTAATAGTCTCGAGGAATCGAACAAAACGGTTTTTCCTTACCTGCATGCCATTAGTTTCCTGAGCGAATCGCTGATTTCGGGCGTGGAAATGCCACGTATTGCTTCGCGTATTCGCAGTTTGTCAACAAAAAATCTGACTAAAGATGAGCTTGTAAAGCAGGGACGCGAAATGTACAAGGATTATTTTCAGGAAGTAGACGAAGAGACTTTTGCTGTTATGCTCGAAGTATATCGTAAAGCTGTGAGCGCTGATGCCTTGCCCGAATTTTACAAAACCATTGATAAAAAATTCAGGGGAAATTACAGCCGTTATGCCAAAAGTGTTTTTGCAAAATCGTCTTTCAGCAATGCAGATAAATTTGAAAAAGCTGTGCGTTCGGGCAAACTGAATTTCAAAAAAGACCCTGCACTTCTGTATATCGACGAGGTGTTTGCCACTGCGAAAGAAATTCAGAGCGATGACTATAAAGATGCAACGGCCCGTATTGACGATGCAGAACGTATATACGAAGCCGGATTGAAGGAAATGGCCGAAGAAAAAGCTCAGCCTATGTACCCCGATGCTAATTTTACAATGCGTCTGACTTACGGAACCATTAAGGGCTATGAACCTGCTGATGCCATTGATTATAGTCATTATACTACAACCAAAGGTATTTTGCAGAAAGAAAAGCCGGGCGATTATGAATTTGATGTGCCTGCCAAGCTGAAACAAGCCATTGTGAAAAAAGATTATGGTGCGTATGTGGATAAACAAACGGGCGAATTGCATGTGGCTTTCCTCAGCAACAACGACATTACAGGGGGTAACTCGGGAAGTCCGATTTTTAATGCTAAAGGCGAACTTATCGGTCTGGCATTCGACGGTAATTGGGAAGCCATGAGTGGCGACATTGTGTTTGAACCTGACCTGCAACGGACGATCAACGTAGATATCCGTTATGTACTTTGGGTAATGGAAAAGGTGGGTGGCGCTCAGCGACTGATCGATGAGTTGACTATTGAGAACTAAGTTCATTGTTTTTGATATAAAAAAGGTTTGTCTGAGTTGTCAGGCAAACCTTTTTCTGATTTTCGCTGTTCCATAACTGTACAAACGACAAAAAATTTGTACTTTCGTATCGGCAATTATTAATCGGTTTTAAATATTCAATATGGAAGAAACACCTGTAAAAGATAATCTTTTGAAGAGGATTTACATCCGACTGAGAGAAATCTCAAATCTTCACGACGATACCAATGTTGAAGCAACAATAAACTCTATTACAAAAGATATTGAGTTTAAAGGTGCCAATGTGTGGATTTTGTTTCTTGCCGTGATTGTGGCTTCGGTGGGATTGAATGTAAACTCTACAGCTGTGATTATTGGTGCCATGCTTATTTCGCCACTGATGGGACCTATCAACGGCGTGGGATTGGCTATTGGTATCGACGACAATGTGTTGCTTCGGGCATCCTTGCGTAATTTATTCATTATGGTGGCGATTAGTTTGACTGCTTCAACCACTTACTTTTTGGTTAGCCCGCTCAGCGATGCGCAGTCGGAGTTGCTGGCGCGTACCACACCTACTATCTTCGATGTACTGATAGCTTTCTTTGGTGGTATGGCCGGTATTGTGGCTGCCTCACGAAAGGAAGGTAAAATTACAATTATCTCCGGTGTAGCCATTGCCACTGCACTTATGCCTCCTCTTTGTACGGCCGGCTATGGTCTTGCTACCGGACAGTTCAATTATTTCTTTGGCGCTTTTTATCTTTTCTTTATAAATTCATTTTTTATTGCACTGGCTACCTTTATTGTGGTTCGTTATCTGCATTTTCCTGTAAAAGAAATTGTGGATCCTGTGAAACGTCGTGTGCAGCGTCGGAATATTACCTTTTTCTCGGTGCTGATGATAGTGCCCAGTGTATATATGGCATGGAATGTGGTTGGTGAAACGCGCTTTAATTCACAGGCTATAAAGTATGTGCAAACCATACAAAACGAGGTTATGTTTGAGGATGTGGAAATCCTGAATGTACGTCGTGAGTATGCTGGAAAAAAGAAAGCAATACATATTTCGTTGGTTGGAAATGCTCTGACTGAGAGTCAGATTAGAAGACTCGAAAATCGTTTGGTCGAATTTGGACTCGAAAATACTGCGCTGAAGATCAAGCAAACCTCTGGTTCACTCGATTTGGGCGCACAGGCTGGTGTAATCAGTAAATTACTTGAGAAAAAAGACGAAGAGCTGCAGGCCAAAGAGGCTGAGAATTTCAGGCTCCGTACCGAGTTGAAAAAACTCAACGATATTGCGGGCGAACGACAAAATCTGGGAAAAGAACTCACTATTCAATATCCTGAAGTGGTTGGGTTTTCGGTGTCGCGCAGCATTTTTTACGATAATCTGAAAAATACTACCGATACTATTCCTGTGTTTTATGCTGAGTTTAGCACCCTTCCCGATGCTGATCGCGAAGCGCAATTGCTACAATGGCTCAGGGTAAGGTTGCAGTATAAAAATCTGAAACTGATTAAAGTGGAAAAAGAGAAGTGATAGTCTCTGTTGTACTGTGGTGTTAAAATGGAGAGGCTGGTTCAAAATATTGTTTGAATCAGCCTCTTTTCATTATTTTGCTTTCGCGGCGATTTGTTTTACTTCACTATTTTGCGAATAACGTCACCCACCTGAACGATATAAACGCCTGAGTTTTTCAGTGCTACTTTTTCTACAGTTGAGTTTGCTTTGGTATTTACCAGTATTGCGCCCATTGTATTGTAAACCGAATAAGTTTCGCCAATATTCAACCCTTCAATTACAATGGCATTGGTGCGGTTGTAAATTCTTATCTCAGAGCCGGGGTTGTTTATGCCTGTGCTTGCCGAAACGGGTTCGAATTGGAACAGGAAGCGGAAACGTGTAGCAGGGGCATTGCTCATAAGGACAGCACCTGAGTTTGTTCCTGCATCGTAGGTGTCAATTTCAAGTCCTTTGCCGGTTGAAGTTACAATATTATACAAAAAGTACGAATCCTCAGCTGCCATTATTAAACCATACTGGCTGCTGCCTTCGGGGATTGTGTAATTCATGGCGGTTTCCGACATTGTGATGCCGTTGAGGTAAGTGCCTGAACTGATGTTTTTGAAAGTATAACTGCCGGTTGATACTTCAGCTATTTCCCATTGTAAGTTGGTTGCGGTCAATGCCTCATTGTCGGTAGTTGCATATTTCAGATTGCCTGTGCCATCAGCATAAAGAATATTCTTCACAGTACCACCATCTCCGTTATCCACTCCGTAAGAATAAATTTTATAATTTGTCTCTGCAGCAGGTGCAATACGTGGCTGAGCGTTGAAAGTTGACAATGCGGTTTCGAGCTCAGTTTTTGTAGAGTTCAGTTGTGTAGCTGTTGTTCCGTTTGTCAGTGCAGTTTCTGCAGAAGTTTTTGCTTCTGTAAGCGCTGTAACATTGGCTGTAGGGTACATTAAAAACTGTCCGTTTCCTTTGCGGGGATCAACTACGCTCAAGCGTGTAGCCACCGCTGAAATCTGTGTTTCGAGGGCTGCATAAGCCGGAATGTCGCTGTTGTATTGAGCGTAGGCTGTTTCAAGTGCAGTTTTAGCAGATGTGATGTCGGCCAGTTCGGCGATTGTGGTTCGTGCATTATTTGCATTACCAATAGCCGAATTTAGTGTACCTTTTACGGTGGTAATAAAAGTAGCTGTGCGCATTTCGGCATTGTAGGCAGTATGTACAGTACTTATGTATGCTGTAAAATCATTGTAAGGAGTCATTCCATCGCTGAATGCAGTTTCTCCTGCTTTCAGATTATCAAGGGCAGTGCCTGCTTCCGAAATTGTTGCTTCGCTGTTGTCAATTACAGCCTGTGCAGCATTTACCAATCCGGTTAATGTTGATTTAAGACCGGCAATATAGCCATTGTTGTCAGTTGCTGCTGTCATTAAGTTATTGGCAACAACAATTTCGTCGGCAAGTGTCGATTTCAAACCTGCCACCGAAAGTGCTTTCAGGTTAACTGTTTTTGTTACTGTGCTCGTTCCGAAAACTGCCTGAAGTGTAATGGTCGCATCGGCCGAAATACTACCTGCCGATAGAGTGGCTTTTCCAAAATCAGAAGTACTGCGTGTCAGACTTACTTTCGCCTGATCTTCAGTGCTCAGTGTGCCCCAGTCGGATATGCTCCATGTAATATCAACTTCTTTCGGGGACATTGTGTTGTTTTGTTCCATGCAATAGGCAAATGCCGATACAGTATATTCTTCGTCGATATTGCTTCCCGCCATGGTTTGAATATTGTCGGCGCCTGTGAGGTTTTCAATTCCATCGGCAAGCAACGATCCAAAGGTGGTATTGTCCAGACCCCCGGCCTCCCAGCCTTTAAAAGCAGTAAAGTGAAATGTTTTAATATCGCCACCGGCAGCTAAGGTAACATCTGTGTAAGTTTTTGTAGCTCCGTTATGAGTAATCGTTTGTTTTAGCAACTTGTTATTATCTAGGTCGATAATGAACTCAATGTCTGACCATTTTCCGCGATTGCCCAATGTTACATCTGTATTTGTAGCTCCTGTTGTCCAAATAGCTGCGCCTGCATTATTATTAATACCTCCAAATTCGAACACAATATTTCCGGCGGTGTTTTTAAGTGTATAAGTGGTACCGTTGGTACAATGATAAAAGGATGTTTTTACGTATAACAGACCGGTGAGAGTGTTTTCAAGTGTTTTGTATGCGCCGCGGTTACCGCCCTGTGATGTTTCGCCAAATGCTGTTGTTCCGTTAAATGTAAAGCCCATCACAATGCCGGTGGCACTTCCGGTTGTAGGCGATGAAACTGTTTGGGCTACAATGTTTGGAGAGCCACCCGCATCAGTCCAGTTGGTTTTTAAACTTGTGCCGGCTGCATAGCCCTCAAAAGTCTCGTTGTTGTACCAGGCAGTTGTGGTGTTAACGCCGTTTGAACTGGGTACCGGAATCGCCTTTTGAGCAAAAGTTCCCGTTGTAAAAGCTGTAGCAAACAGCGATAAAAGCAGTGTAATTTTTTTCATGATTTATTAGAATTTTATTTGTGGTTTATGTACTCTGAATGAATAAAATACATTCGTCGGTTACAGTGCAAAAAAAGTGTATTCTACAGAGTTTATCAATAGAAATTTATACCATAGCATAGATTTTTATGCAAATGTGAAACTCAGGGATATCTCTTTACATTAATTTTAATTAAGTATATGCTAAGTGCTTATCACAATGTTTTTTAGTATTTTTGCCGTTCTGAAAATTCAATATTAAACAAATAAAACTTATTTTGAATGGGAAAATTCTCTAAAGCTTTCTGGGTGGCTAACTCGGTCGAGTTACTCGAGCGTCTGGCTTATTACGCTGTATTTATTGTGATTACTTTATATCTCTCGAATGTGTGGGGATTCTCCGACGTGGAAGCCGGGGTTATTTCCGGTACTTTCTCGGCTTTCCTTTATCTTTTACCCACTTTTGCCGGTGCTTATGCCGATAAAATCGGTTTCCGGTCGGCCATTATTCTGGCTTTTTCGCTTCTCACGCTTGGTTATAGTGGTTTAGGTTTGCTGCCCACAATGCTCGAAAGTGCAGGACTGGTAAACTACGAAATGACAACTACCTTCAGCGGCCTCGAAAACAGTTATTTGCGTTGGTCCATTGTGCCTGTGCTGGTACTGATTGTGCTGGGAGGCTCATTTATCAAAGCGGTTATTTCGGGAACTGTGGCGCGCGAAACAACTTCAGAAACACGTGCAAAGGGTTATGCGGTGTTTTACATGATGGTGAATATCGGTGCATTTACGGGTAAAACGGTGGTCGACCCGCTGCGTAAAAGCATGGGCGATCAGGGACTTGTCTATCTTAATTTCTTTTCGGCAGCCATGACTTTGATGGCGCTGGTGGCTGTGTTCTTTTTTTATAAATCGGTAAAAACCGAAGGTCAGGGAAAAAGCTTTGCCGAAATTGGACGCGGAATGTTGAAAGTGCTTACCAATGCCCGTTTGATGATTTTGATTTTGATTATCAGTGGTTTTTGGATGATACAAAGCCAGATGTATGCTACCATGCCTAAGTATGTGATTCGCCTGATTGGGGAGGATGCTTCGCCGGGTTGGTATGCCAATGTGAATCCACTGATTGTGTTTGTATTGGTAAATTTTATTACCTCGTTAATGAAAAAACGTACAGCAATTACGTCGATGACTATCGGGATGCTCATTATTCCGCTTTCGGCGCTTGTGATGGCAGGAGGCACACTGGTGGGTACCGATTATATTATGGGATTGCACCCTGTGGCTTTTATGATGATAGTGGGAATTGCCATGCAGGCTGTGGCCGAGTGTTTTATCTCGCCACGCTTTCTTGAGTATTTCTCCTTGCAGTCGCCAAAAGGCGAGGAAGGTCTTTATCTTGGTTTCAGCCATCTGCATTCCTTCTTTTCCTATCTTTTTGCGTTTGGTTTGTCGGGTTTTTTGCTCGAAAAATATCTTCCGGATCCCCGCGGTTTTGCGTCGCCCGAAGCTTATGCAGCGGCCACGCAAAATGCCCATTACATTTGGTTTGTATTTGTAGGAATCGGTCTTGTGTCGGCTGTGGCTCTGCTTATTTACGGTTATGTGACCCGCAAAATGGACCAGAAGAAAGTTGTGAGTTAATTTTTTGGTTTTGTAAGCTCAGGTAATTGTTGGGACAGAATAATCATCCGGGAATAGATAATCCGTATAATTTCTACTATTTTTTGTATTATTTCAGAAAACATATATCACTTTTTAGGTACTTGAATCTAAAAATTAAATTTCTATGGAAATAGAACAAATTCAGCAAAAGATCTTCGAGATTCGCGGACAAAAAGTAATGTTGGATCGTGACTTAGCCCAAATGTATGGCGTAGAAACTAAGCGTTTGAATGAACAAATTAAACGTAACATGAAACGATTCCCTGAAGATTTCATGTTCCAACTTACAAAAGAAGAATTTCAAAACTTGAAGTCGCAATTTGCGACTTCAAGTTGGGGTGGTACCAGGAAACTACCATACGTTTTCACTGAACTTGGTGTAGCAATGTTGAGTAGCGTATTGAATTCCGATATTGCAATAGAAATCAATATGGACATTATGCGTGCATTTATTACTATTCGTCATCATGTGTTGAATTTGCCAAATAACAAAGTAGAAGAAATTAAAAATGAGATTTTTGAACTAAAGGCTTATCTCGAAGAAGTTTTTACAGACCAAAATGACATCAACGAAGATACACGCATGCAAATTGAGTTGATCAATCAGTCCTTGGCAGAAATGCAAACCGAAAAAATGAGAACTCAAAAACCCCTGAGGCGAATAGGATATATAAGGGATGATGAATAAAAAAATGCTGAAAACAATTAAAAGTTATATGATGCCCATTGCCATGACTTTGGGCGTCATTTTTCATAATCAGGTGGGCGTTTTATCGTTTCTGATTCCTTATCTGATTTTTATCATGCTGCTGTTTACTTACAGCAAACTGTCGCTTTCGGGATTGCGTTTTACTCGAATGCATTTCTACCTTATTGCTTTTCAGATAGTGGGAAGTGTGGCGGTTTACCTCGCCCTTCGGCCTGTCAACGAAATTCTGGCTCAGGGTGTGATGATTTGTGTACTTGCCCCCACAGCAACAGCAGCGCCGGTTATTGCGGGAATGTTGCGCGGAAATGTGGCAAGTCTCACTGCTTACAGCCTGATCAGCAATTTTACAGTGGCTCTTTTTGCGCCGCTTTTCTTTTCGTTTGTGGGTTACAACGAACTTCCTTTTTTCGATTCGGTGCTCGAAATCTCAAAAAAAGTAGCGGTGTTGCTTATCAGTCCTTTTGTGTTGGCTTTACTTATCAATAAATTTCTTCCCAAAACCGGAAAAACGATTCGTCATTTCTCGGGTATTTCCTTTTATTTATGGAGTCTGGCGCTGATAGTGGTTACGGGGCGCACGGTGCAGTTTGTCATCGATCAGGGAATGGATCACTTTTGGGTAGAAGTAGCTATGGGTGTGTTGGCGCTGGTGGTTTGTCTCACACAGTTTCTCACAGGCCGGAGAATCGGTCGCAAATACGACGATACGGTGGCTGGCGGTCAGGGACTCGGACAGAAAAATACGGTGCTGGCCATTTGGATGGCGCAAACTTTTCTGAATCCCATTTCGTCCATTGCGCCGGGTGCTTATGTGCTCTGGCAAAATATGTTTAACTCGTGGCAGGTGTGGCGTGCCCGCAAAACACTCTGAATTATTGTGTTTTGCGGTAGCTTATCACAGCCCATGTGTTGAAAAATACTGCAAAAGCAATCAGTACAATCAGTTCTTTCAGCAATCCGCCAAAACCACTTCCCTTCAGATAAATTGCGCGCATTACATCCATTAAATGTTTCAGTGGATTGAATGCAGCTATCCATTGCGCCCATTCGGGCATACTTTGCACCGGCGTGTAGAGTCCGCTCAGCATAATAAAAATCATCATAAAGAAAAACACGATGAAAAATGCCTGCTGCATGGTGTGAGCATAGTTCGAAATGATAATGCCAAGTCCCGAAATGCCAAATACATACACAATTGTAAATCCGTAAAGTACATAAAAGTGTCCTGCCGGTATTAATCCATACACCAGCCACGAAATGATTACGCCGATGCTTATGGCAATAATACCTACAATCCAGTAAGGAATCAGTTTGGCAATAATAAAGGTGAATTTCGGAACGGGTGTTACATTCATTTGCTCCATTGTACCCAGTTCTTTTTCGAACACAATGGATGCAGCCGGGAAAAATCCGCACACCAAAGTGAGAATCATGACCATAAGCGCCGGAACCATAAAAACCTGATAATTCAGATGTTTGTTGAAACGATATTGTTCGTCGATCTGAATAGGCATAAGCCCGCTTTTGGCAGCCTGCGGAAAATGTTTCGAAAGATTCGACTGATTGAAATTTGAAATAATGCCCGAAATATAAGTCATTCCCACGCTTCCTTTCATCCCATTTACCGCATTGGCCGAAATCATTACCTTTACACCTGTACCTGTTGTAATATCTTTTTCGAAATGCTGTGGAATTTCAATAATCAGATCCGATTCGTTTTTTTCGATACTTTTCAGCGCGTCATTGTAGCCATTCGACACATTGGTAATTCTGAAATATCCCGAAGCTGTAATGGCCTCCACAAGCTGATGCGACATTCTGCTGTGGTCGTTGTCGATCACGCTCAGGTTCAGATTGCTTATTTCGTAGCTCGCCGCCCACGGAAAGACCAGCAACACCATTATCGGAAACATGAAAATCATTTTAGGCATAAATGGATGCCTTATGATTTGCCGGAACTCTTTTTTTAGTAAATATTTTATCATAATTTCTTACCCCTCTCTAACTCTCCCCAAAAGGGGAGAGAACGTGAAACATTTAAACTTCTTCACATCACCATATTATCACATCATCTCATTATCACATCACCACATCATTCCAGCCGCACTTTAAACTTCTTTACACTTGCAATTACAAGCAATACGGCCATTACGCTCAGCACAGCCACATCAGTTCCTACTTCGGTAATGCTCAAACCTTTTATCATTATGGTTTTTACAGCGTCGATATACCAGCGAGCAGGAACAAAATTGGAGATAAATCGCAAAATGCCGGGCATATTTTCAATTGGGAAAATCATTCCCGAAAGCAGCATTACTGGTAGCATTAAACCCATTCCGGAAATAAACATAGCTGCGAGTTGCGTGCTGGTGATGGTTGATATAAGCAATCCGAGTGCCAGTGAAACAAATATATAAAGCAGCGAAACAAGCACCAGACTTATAAAACTTCCTGCAACAGGCACATGAAGCACATATACCGACAGCAGCATGATGGTAGCAAAGTTGATGACCGACAATACAAAATATGGTGCAATTTTCGACAACATGGTGTAAATGGGTTTCATCGGCGAAACGAGCAGAATTTCCATCGTTCCCATTTCTTTTTCGCGTACAATGGCAATAGAAGTCATCATGGCGCAAATAAGCAACATAATCATACCCAGCACGCCCGGCACAAAATTATAGGCGCTGATCATTTGCGGATTGTAGAGCATTTTAACCTCAGGTTGGATCAGTCCGGCCGCACTTTGTACAGGCATTAATTCCTGCTGGTAACTGTTGATTATGTTTCCTGCATAAAATACAAATGAGGTGGCTGCATTCGGGTCTGTCGCATCTGCAATCAGCTGGATATGCGCTTTGCCCTCGTGCGTGAGTTTTTTCGAAAAACCATTTTCGAAAATGATTGCCAGTTTGGCTGTTCCATCCCTGAATGCATTGTCGACGTCACCGGAGTTGTGCGCAATCACAGCTATTTCGAAATACTGACTGGCATCGATTCTTTCGATCAGTTGTCGTGTCACCTCATCCGCCTGATTGGCAAGAACCACTACTTTGGTGTTTTTTACCTCGGTAGACATGGCAAATCCAAACAGAATAATCTGAATAACAGGCATCAGCAACAGTATCATAACTGTTGTTTTGTCCCTGAAAATATGTCGGAATTCCTTTCGGATAAATGATAAAAGTTGTTTCATGAGCCCCTAACCCCTAAAGGGGAATAAGATAAATTTGTACTGATCGTATCTAAGCGTCAATTCGTTTGGCTTTTCGTGCTAATTGTTGAAAAACTCCGTCCATGTTGCGGGCATTGTATTGCTCTTTCAGGTTTGCCGGAGAATCGAGTGCTTCGATGCGGCCATCGACCATAATGGATACTCGGTTACAATATTCGGCCTCGTCCATATAGTGAGTGGTGACAAATACTGTAATTCCGCTAGCGGCAGCTTCGTAAATCAGTTCCCAGAATTTTCGTCGGGTAATGGGATCGACACCGCCTGTAGGTTCGTCGAGAAATACCACCTTGGGCGTATGAAAAATGGAAACCGAGAAAGCTAGTTTTTGTTTAAAACCCAGTGGCAGCGATTTTACAAGACTGTTTCGTTCGTTTTCGAAATTCAGTTTGGCCATTAGTTCGTCAGTTTTGAGCTTTATTTCGCTGTCAGTCATGCCATAAATGCCTCCGAAAAGTTCAATGTTTTCCCAAACTTTCAGGTCGTCGTATAGCGAAAACTTCTGACTCATATAGCCGATGTTCTTTTTTACCATTTCGGATTGTTTCAGTATGTCGAAACCTGCCACTGTCCCATTCCCTGATGTCGGTTTGCTCAGTCCGCACAGCATACGCATGGCAGTGGTTTTTCCGGCGCCATTGGCACCCAGGAAGCCAAAAATCTCTCCGCGCTTCACCTCAAACGAAATATGATCGACTGCAGTAAAGTGTCCGAACTTTTTAGTCAGGTTCTCGGTAACAATAACCTTTTCCACTGATGGTTTTATTATTTCATTCATATATTACTTTCCTAAACCGCTCTCTAACTCTCCTCGCTGGGGAGAGACTGCTCATTTATTTAATTTTGGTGCTGACTATGTTGTTTAATATTAGTCGGCTATATTCTGTCACTCAATACTCAATACTCAATACTTCTCACTTTTACTTAGCTCCATAAAGCAGTCTTCAATGCCGGGTTTAATGGTTCTGATACTGATGCCCGTATGTCCTTTTACTTCCAGCTCGTGTCTCAATTGCTCAGTTTTGTAATCTTCGTTCAGTGTAATATGCACCGCATCACCGAAAGCGAAGCTGCTTTTTACATCTGCATTGCTTCTTAGGTCGGTGAGCAGTTTGTTCATGTTTTTGCTGTGAGCAGCCCATAATCTTTGTCCGAAACCGGCAATGATTTCCTCCGGTGTGTCGATGGTCAGGAAACTGCCGTTTTGAATCAGTCCAATACGGTCGCACAGGCTTGCTTCGTCCATGTAGGGAGTTGAAACCAGAATGGTTATGCCCTGTTTTTTCAGGTTTTTCAGCATTCCCCAAAACTCTTTGCGCGAAACGGGATCGACACCTGTGGTTGGCTCGTCGAGAAAAAGCACAGCCGGTTTATGGATTAACGCGCAGCTCAGAGCCAGTTTTTGCTTCATTCCACCCGACAGCTTTCCGGCCCTGCGTGTTTTGAAAGGCTCGATCTGTACATAGATGTCTTTAATCAAATCGTAATTTTCTTTAATGCTGGTATTGAATACGGTAGCAAAGAATTCCAGATTTTCCTCTACCGTCAAATCCTGATAAAGCGAGAATTTTCCGGGCATATAACCCACACATTCGCGAATGTTTTTGTAGTTTTTTACCACGTCGAAACCATTCACCGTTGCGGTGCCATTGTCGGCCAGAATCAGCGTAGTGAGTATGCGAAAAAGACTTGTTTTACCAGCCCCATCGGGTCCGATAATTCCGAAAATTTCTCCTTTCGATACTTCGAAACTTACATTCTTCAGAGCCTGCACTTTTTTGTAATGTTTCGAAATGCCCGCACACGAAACGGCAATATTGTTGTTGTGTATGATATTCATTTTGAGCATTTAGTGTTGTAAATAAAAGAGAGATCTTCTATAATGTCACTCCTACGGAGCTTTTGAGATAATTTGTATACGTTTTCTACCATAATATCGCTCCTACGGAGCTAAAGAATTGGTTATGAATATCACTCGTAAGACTTGTAATTCTGCAACTTCGTATTTGCTCCGTAGGAGTAATATTATGGTAGAAATAATTTAGTTCAATGACAACAGAGCTCCGTAGGTGCGACATTATTTTTAATCGTAAAATTCAAAAACATATTCGTTTTGGAATTCAATGTCAAAATCTTTCAGCAGTTGCAAGTATTCTTCTTTGAACGTTTTGTTTTTATGATGTTGTTCTTGGTTCATTATGTAATTTATTACTGAATTTCTTTGTGATTTTGAATACGAAAATCCACCATATCCTTCCTGCCAACTAAATTTGCCGACAATGATCTTTTGATCATTAATCCATTTTGATGAACCTGACTTAATATCTCTGATTAAATCGGAAACAGAAAAGGAAGGATTATATTCAAAAAAGATATGTACGTGATCTTTATATCCATTTACAGCCAACGAATAGTGTTTTTTCTGATTAATTATTCCGGTTATATACCGAAATAATTCGGGCCGGAGTTTGTCTGACAGAAAATTGTTTCTTCCTTTTACTGAAAAAACAATGTGCATATTGAACTGTGTATATGTATTTGCCATATTTTGGTATTTAAGATTTAAGAATAATGTCGCTCCTACGGAGCTAATGGGTTATTTGTATGCTGAATTCTACCATAATGTCACTCCTACGGAGCATTAAAGATAATTCCTATATATCCTCTACCATAATGTCACTCCTACGGAGCTTTAAGACAATTCCTATATATTTCCTACCATAATGTTACTCCTACGGAGCATTAAAGATAATTCCTATATATCCTCTACCATAATGTCGCTCCTACGGAGCTAAAGAAATTAAGATAAATATGTTGTGTTAATTTGTTTTTTTGTTCGGCTTTGTATTTGCTCCGTAGGAGTAATATTATGGTAGAAATAATTTAGTTCAATGACAACAGAGCTCCGTAGGTGCGATATTATTTGATAATTGTATGTTTTAAAATCTCAATTATACATTATCAATTAAACCTCACATTCCCATACATACCAATCTTTAAATAGCCATCGTTTTTTACGCTAACTTTAATGGCATACACCAGGTTTGCACGTTCATCGCGTGTTTGAATGGTTTTGGGCGTAAATTCCGATTTGGCCGAAACCCAGCTTATAGTTCCTTCGTATTGCTTTTGTTCTTCTCCGAAATCGGCTGTCACAGTTACTTTTTGTCCGATTTTGATTTGTGTAAGCTGCTCGTTGGTAATGTAAGCGCGGAGTATCATATTGTCGAGATTGGCTACTTTGAACAATGCTTTTCCGGCCCCGGCCAGTTCGCCTTTTTCGGCATATTTGGTCAGCACGACACCCGAAGCCGGACTGATAATGCGACATTTGGCCAGTTGATCTTCGAGTTGCTGTATCTGAATATCCAGTGCCTTGTTGTCGCTGCTCATACCTTCGTCGGTCGATTCGAGCGTGGTTTTACTCGCTGCGAGTTGTTTTTCGAGCACGGCAATCTGTGCATTCACATCGTCGAGCTGTTTAGTAGTAGCAGCATTTGCTTTCAGCAGATTTTCCACGCGTTTTTTCTCAGTTTTTGCTGTTGTAATTTGCTGTTCGAGCACCGCCATCTGTTTTCGAATGTCGGGACGACGGCTTTGCAAACCCTTTTGTGACGCAATAAGTTGCTCTTTCTTCAGAAAAAGTTGTGTGCTGTCGATATATCCAACAATCTGATTTTCGGTGACTGATTGACCTTCTTCAATGTCGAACTGGATAATGCGTCCCTGTGCTTCGGCCGAAACGAGAATCTCGGTAGTTTCGAATGAACCGGCAGCATCGAAATTGCCATCGGTTTTTCCGCAGGATACAAATAAAAGTACGATGAATGCTGAGGTGATTATTTTCGCTGTTTTCATATTTATGAATGCTGTTACCCCTAACCCCAGCCCCGTAACCCCTAAAGGGGGAATAAGGAGTAAGATAAGAGGTTTGTTGATGTTTTTTTTTAATTGTTGCTATTGTTTTTTAATTGATAAACAGTCATGTAAAGTTGAATCTCGTGCAGCGAACGATTTTGTCGTGCCTGATTTTCGTTGTTTATATCGCGCAAAAGGTCGGTAACAGTCATGGTGCCGTTGGCTACTTTTGCTTCTGATGCTTTTTTGATATTGCTTCGGAGTTGAATAATCTCGTCGTCGGTTTTTAATGTGTTTTTCAGTTTTTCAATCTCATTGAAAATTTGTATGTTAGCCAGGTTGTTGTTGAATAGGAAAGTTTCTTTCTGAACATCGATGGATTTCTTCGCTGTTTCAATTTTTTGGAAATTATTTTTTTGCGAATATAAACTACTCAGGTTCCACGAAAAACGCAGACCTCCGATAATGAAAGGCGAAAACTCGCCATCGAACATATTCAGCCCGGGTCGGCCATAACCACCCTGTGCAAAAAGTCCGATTTTAGGCAGGTTGGCCGCATTGAACATGCTTTTTTGCGCATCGAGTACTTTTGTTTGTGCTGCCAGATACAAGAGTTCAGGTCGTTTGTTTTCTGCATCGAGCTTTGTTTCGGGCAAAACGGGCTTTACAAAAATGCTGTTCTCGTCAAGTTTTTCGCCTGTAAATGCTGATAGCATCATTAAATAACTTCTGAAAACGCTTTTCAGGTCGGTTTCTTTCTGATTGGCATTTAGCAATTCCACTTTTACAGCATCAAGATCCGAAGGCTGGGCAAGTCCGTTTTGCAGATATGCTTCTACTTTTCTGACGTTCTCCTTCAGTTCGTTCTGAAGCATTTTTACCTGATCGAGTTGTTCTTTGATAAGCATAATGCCAAAAAACAGGTTGTTGACGCGTTCGTTCAGCGCATAAAGATCCGCTTCTGTTTTCTGTTTGTCGGCTTCGGCGCTTGCTTTGATACTTTTTTTCTGAGCATTGGTGATGCCGCCATCCCAAATCATCTGATTCATTTCCACTACCGCCTGATACTGATCTTTGCTCATCGAGGGAAACGAAAAGGGCTGTCCACTCATTTGCGAAATTACCTGTCCGAGCGATTCCGGAATTTCCGTCACATCCGACTGATAGCTGGCTTTTACCCCCACGCTAAACTGTGGCAAATAAGCTTTGTTCGCATTCGAAATATTGAAAGCAGCTGTTTTGTCAATCAGGTCGTACTGTTTCAATAGCGGATAGTTGGCACGTGCTTTTTCGCGGCAAAAATCCAGTGTAATGTTTTGTGCAGCAGACTGCTGAACGAATAGCACCGCAAAGGCGATATAAATAAAAATTTGCTTCATAATGGTTTTAAAATCAGGGTTGAAGGTATTTCAGGATGATTTCTACATTTTCGTTACGTCTGTAGGCGAGCATCGCATTTTGTTGTTCATCATCTATTTTAAGGGCTTGCGACGCCACAGGTAAAAGTGTGAATAATGACACATTGAGCGAGACCATGGTGATTACCACATCCATAAAACTCACATTCCGAATTCGACCTGCTTTAATTTCGGCCTGCATATCTTTTTCCATCATCTCAAAAAGCTTTTCGGGGAGCACATGCAGTTTTTCGCGTAATAGTGCAATGTGTTCAGGTCGTCGCGATAATTCGTTGAGAATAAGCAGGGGTATTTTAGGATTTTCGTTTAGTAAATCGAAATGAGACTCACAGATATGCCTTATTTTTTGTGAAAAGCTTAACTGTGCAAGTTGATTTGTATCGAAAATAACCTGAAAGAAATCGCCGAATTTTTTCTCGAAAATCCTGTTGAATAAATTATCTTTTGTTCTGAAATAATAATGTACAAGGGCCTGATTGCAACCTACCTCCTTCGCAATTTGAGTGGTGGAAGTGGCAGCAAATCCTTTTTCGAGAAATAATTTTTCAGCTGCATCCAAAATGGATCGCTCCATTGAACTTTCGGAATTAATATCCATATTTAATTTTACTATTTAATAGACTTATTAATCGGGTTGCAAAGTAAAGCATTTCTTCCGGAATTAATGCAGAATTGGAAGATTTTTTTTTTGAAAAAATAATGCGAATCAGGAGTCAAAATGATTTGATGGTGAGTCTTTTTGTTTCATTTAATATATGTTCAGATATCAGGGCTACACCCCTGCATCTAAATCTTTTTATTTATATACTACTTAATAACAATTAGTATTTAGTGATTTATTTCGAATCCGTAGGATTCAAATGTTTATAGATGTTATTTTGATACAATAATACGACCCCAACGGGGTCGAATGTGTATGTTGTAATTTTTGTTCTATAAATATGTTATCCCTCCGGGATAAATAATACCTTATAAGATATCCTGTAAAATCAACTGATCAGTTATCGCAAAGTTCTGAACGCCAGTTTCAATCCTCTGATAATATCACTCGCGAGCATTGTTTCTTCGGTTTCGGGAATCAGGTCGGCGGCCAATCCGTGTAAAAACACGCCGGTAAGTGCTGCATCCTGAGGTTGATAGCCCTGTGCTAATAAACCGACCATAATTCCGGTCAGCACATCGCCGGAGCCGGCTGTAGCCATGCCTGCATTTCCGGTGCTGTTGAAATAAATCTTTCCATCGGGCATGAAGATTTGTGTGTGAGCGCCTTTCAGTATAATGATGATTTTGTGAGTTTGAGCAATTGTGGAAGCCTTTTGCAGGCGATCGTAGCTGTTTGTGCTTTTGCCGAAAAGTCTTTCAAATTCTTTTGGGTGAGGAGTAAGGATGCTGTTTTCAGGAATTAAATGCAGTAAATCGTTTGCTGCAATGAGATTTAAAGCATCGGCATCGAGTACAATTGGATTTGAATATGCAGAAAGAATACTTTTCAGGAAAAAAGAAGTTTCGCCTGTCTGACCGATTCCCGGGCCAATAGCAATGGCATTGAATTTCGTAAGGTCACGAAATTCTGATATGCAATGTTCATTATTATCAGATTCAAAAATAACTTCGGGAACGGCTGTTTGCAAAATAATGCGGTTGCACGAAGCACTGTGAACAGTTACCAGACCAGCGCCGCTGCGCAAAGCAGCTTCCGACGAAAGCACGGCTGCACCGGCCATATCTCTGCTCCCGGCAAATATCAATACATGTCCGTAAGTGCCTTTGTGCGAAAACTTTTCACGTTTCTTTATTTTGGGTTGAATGTCTTTTTTTTCAATAAAAAAATAGGGCGTTTCGGTTTGCGAAATGGCTTCGGGATGAAGGCCGATATCCAGCACCGACCAGTTTCCTGCGAAAATACCGGTTTCGGGAAGCAGAAAAGCTAATTTTGGGAATTGCAGTGTAAATGTGCGCGTGGCTTTTACAATCGGAACAGAAGTGTTGGGGTTGAGTTCGCCATGTAAACCCGAGGGAACATCGATGCTCAGCACTTCGCAGCCTGAACGGTTGATATGGTCAATGGCTTCTGCAAAAATTCCCTCAGCCGGTCGCGAGAGTCCTGAACCGAAAATACCATCCACAATTATTGTTTCTTTATTCACATTGGGAAACACAAATGAATCCGTTATTTCGGTTATAATCTCAGCTCTCAGGTTTCGCAATTGTTTCAGATTTGTTTCACAATCGGCCGAGAGTTTTCCATTATGCAATAACAAAACGCGCACGTCTGATTTTACCCAGACCAAAATCCGGGCTAAAGCGAGTGCGTCGCCTCCGTTATTTCCCGGTCCGGCCACAATCAGTACAGGGCGCTGCAGATTGAAGGACTTTGCATACGCTTCGAAAATTGCCTGAGCAGCGCGCTCCATTAAATCAATGGAAGTAATAGGTTCATGTTCAATGGTGTATGCGTCGAGCGAACGGACTTGCGAAGTGCTGAAAATTTTCATTGCGGGTAAGTTTTGCGTTTAGCTCACAAATATATGAAAATTTGTGCGTAGCAATAGAAATTATAAATCAAACTATTTGACAGGGAGGTTGTTTTGAAATAACATAGCACACAGAATAAACAGAATTTACGGATAATCACTTAATCCCAGCTCATAAAGGGGAGTTCTGGAGCGTAATTCGGAGGTAATTTGTATTTACAGACTGTTTTTGATATTCATTTAGACTAATAAGCCATAATTTGATAATCAGCAAGAAAATCATTCTGTTATATTCTGTATTCTCCGTTTATTCTGTGTGCCAAACTCAAACACAATGAAATTCAATTTCGATATTACATATTTAAATCTTCCGGGCGAGTTATTTACAGTTTGTAGTCCTGTGCCTGTGTCTCAACCGCAATTAGTGGCTTTCAACGACAATCTGGCAACAGAATTGGGCCTCAATGCAGGGAATATAAATACCAACGAACTGGCTGAAATTTTTAGTGGCAACAAGTTGCCAGAAGATTCAGCCTCAATAGCACAGGCTTACAGCGGTCACCAATTTGGATATTTTAACCGGCTCGGCGACGGGCGGGCTTTGCTTATGGGTGAACAGATTACGCCCGATGGTCGCCGCTTCGATTTGCAGCTAAAAGGCTCAGGTCCGACACCTTATTCGCGCCGCGGCGATGGACGCGCCACACTGAGCGCTATGCTGCGCGAATATCTGATCAGCGAGGCCATGCATGCGCTGGGAATTCCCACAACCCGCAGTCTGGCTGTGGTTGTGACAGGCGAGCCGGTTTATCGCGAGCAAGTGCAGCCGGGCGCTGTGCTTACACGTGTGGCCGAAAGTCATATCCGCGTGGGCACTTTTGAGCATATTTCGCAGTTTTCGTCGGTTGAAACGCTGAAAGTTTTTACAGATTACGTGATAAAAAGACATTATCCGGAGCTTTTGCAGACTGAAAACTCTGCTTTGTTGCTGCTCATAAAAGTGATGGAGAAACAGATTGATTTAATAGTAAACTGGATGCGTGTGGGATTTATTCATGGTGTAATGAATACCGACAATATGGCTGTTTCGGGCGAAACGATCGATTACGGTCCCTGTGCATTTATGAATGCGTACAAACCTGAAACGGTTTTCAGCTCCATTGATACAAGTGGGCGATATGCGTTTGGTAATCAGCCGGAAATGGCTTTGTGGAATCTGACCCGATTGGCCGAAAGTCTGCTACTACTGATAGATACAGATATCAAAAAGGCTATTGCAAAAGCGGCGGAAGTTCTAAATTCGTTTCAAAACCTGTTTGAACAAAAATACCACAAAATGCTGGCGGCTAAAATCGGCTTTGAATATACGGATGAATCTGATATTTTGCTGGTCAATAATTTATTGGGTTGGATGTATGAACACAATGCTGATTATACGAATACTTTTGTGCGACTTATGTATCCCGCCATTATTCAGGACAAAATATATTTGGACAAAGCATTTTTGAAATGGGAAAATGACTGGAAATTACGTTTACAACAAAAGGGAATAACCGAAGAGGCCGCTCTGAAACTTATGCAAGAAACCAATCCGGTATATATTCCACGAAATCACAAGGTGGAGGAAGTGTTGGCGCAAGTGACTGAAACTGGAAAGATGTCTGATTTCCAGAAACTCAATAATCTGCTTTCAACTCCCTACGCTACTTCGGACTTCGATGCTGCATTTATGCAAGCGCCCGCAGTAGCTGATGAGCTTGTTTACAAAACCTATTGTGGAACTTAAATATTTTAATTCAGAAATCTATACGAAAATCCAAAGCTCAACAATTCTTTAAACTGAATTTTGGCTTTTTCGTTGTTGGGTAAAATTACTGTATTGTCGTATCTTGGGTTTATCGCCAAACGAGTTGATAAGTAGCGGTTTACGGTGAAGTTTGTGACAATTTCCCAATCTACCTCCACTTTTTCGTAGTTGGTGTAAAAGGAAAGTTTCGTGTCAAGCTGTATTTCGCGCACGGGTGAATAAGAGGCCTGTGCACGGAACGAACTACCTAACTGACTTAAGTGTTTTTCTCCTTCCGGAATACCGAACGACGTGACAGGAATCTCTGTTTTATGTGCGTATACATATTTGTATGAAATAGGTGCAACCATTAACGAAAACATTTTTTTGTATTTATAATCCATACCTACCCCGATATTCATACGTACAGGCGTCAGAAATGCTGCTTTTAAATCTTCCGAAGTGACTGACTTGTAATTTTTGAAAAGTTGTGCTGAGAAATCGAACGAGCTCGAATAGAAAAAGTTACCGCTTGCGCGTATGCCAAGCTTACTATTCACTTTAAAAATATCTTCATTTGTATTGAAAAGCCTTACTCCGTTTTCTACCGAATTAAAGCCCAGTCGCCATTCAGCATTATTTTCCCATTGCGTATTTTTTTTGTTGTCGTAGTTTAGTTGTCCGTTCAGTATTCCCAAAATAGAAATGTAATCGCTACCACCCTGATGCCAGTTTTCCGATACATAGTATTGCGAAAATTGTAACATTGAATTCGCTTTTTTTGTCCAGCGACTGATTTTCACTTTTTCAACTACTAATTTTCGTCCGTTTGAAATAGGAGAGGTCTCATCGCCAGTTATCATAAGTTTTTCTGCTGACGCAGTTTTGAGTATTCTGTTTTTCAGGTCGTTGATACTCGGTAATGCATCGGCTCTGAAGGCGAAAAATGCGGGCGAACTTAACATGTTTCTTCGATAGGTTTCGGTACGTAATTCACTGATTATATTATCGACAGTGGGTATTGTTATTTTTTTGAATGCTGAAGAATGAATGCTATCGTATGTTGATTCGTAAAAATAACTATAAGGTTTTAATTGCCCTCTCCAGTCGAAATCGAAAGCTTTGTCGCGGTAAACCAAATCGATAAAAAATGGATTATTTAAAAGTATAAGTGTATCGATGGGTAAAAGTGAAGTTTGGTTTATCCTTTCCTTTATGTCATACTCTGCGTATTGATTATGATTATAATTTCTCTTTTGATAAGAATTTTCGTTTGTACCTTTTAAAGTGGAGTCTGCACTTGTTGTGATATTTTTTTCGGGTATAGTGTCTTTTACAAATAAACGCAGCAATTGCTCCGGATCAAAGATTTCTGTCGATTGATGCGTAGTATCGTTTACTATATTATTATTTGCAAAAACACTTATTCCTGTCTGGAATAAAACTAAAATTATGGCTGTAATAAGTCTGATATTCATATTGTTTTATCTCTTTCGAAATATTTAAATTTAAACGTCGGCAAATGCACCCGGTAAGGATTTATTCCCTGTTTTTGCTCCCAGTTCTTTTATTTTTTCGGCAGTGCGGATAATATTTCCGTTGCCTTCTCTCATTTTCTTTATTGCATCGTTATAGGCGTCGGAAGTACGATCAATATTATTTTTTATTTTAATCATATCTTCAGTAAACCCAATAAACTTGTCGTACAGTGAGCCGCTGAGCCTTGCAATTTCCTGCGCATTCCGGGTTTGATTTTCCTGTTTCCATATACTCGAAATGGTGCGCAGCGTGGCCAGCAAAGTGGTTGGACTCACAATTACAATTTTGCGCTCCCAAGCGTACGAAAACAACTCGCCATCGCCCTGCACAGCTACCGAAAACGAAGCTTCTACCGGTATGAACATCAATACAAAATCAGGGGTATTGATGTGCAGTGCGTTTTGGTAATTTTTGTCGCTCAAAAGTTTTACATGCATACGAAGCGATGCGATATGTTCTTTCAGTGCCAATGCCTGATCGGTCTCATTTTCGGCCGACATAAAACGTTCGTATGACACCAGCGATACTTTTGAGTCGATGATGATATGTTTGTTGTCGGGCAAATGAATAATTACGTCAGGCCGTTGCACCTGATTATCTACACCTTCTACCACTTCTTCACGCTCGTATTCCTGACCTTTCGTTAATCCTGAGCGTTCGAGTACTCTCTCCAGAATAATTTCACCCCAGTTACCCTGTTTTTTTACATCGCCTTTCAGTGCGCGTGTCAGATTGTTAGCCTCCTCGCTCACGCGTGTGTTCAGCTCACTGAGTTTACGTACTTCTTCGCGCAGACTTATGCGGTCGCGCATGTCTTTATCGTACGATTCCTCCACTTTTCTCTCGAAACCTTGTATTTTTTCCTTTAAAGGATTCAGAATTTCGCTTATGTTTTTATGATTGGCAACCGAAAACTCGTCCGAACGTTCTTTCATAACCTTGTTAGCAATATTTTCGAATTCGGTTGTCAGTCGCTTCTGCATATGTTCGGTTTCGGCCAGTTGCTTCTCAATCTTTTCTCTGAGATTTGCATTCTCGGCTCGGACGGTTGCCAGTTCAATGGCTCGTGCGTTGGCAAGCTCCAAATTTTGTGCCAGTTCGTTTTCGGTTTTTTCAAGTTCCGAAAGCTTCAGGCGCAATGTTTCTTCGGCTACTGTTTTATTGCGTTCGGCTATCAATTTCTCATTAATCAATTGTTTTTCAGTTGAATGGTAGGTGTTGCTTAAAGCTGTTAATCTGCGCGATAACACAAACCATGCTGCCAAAAAGCCTGCGATTGCAGCTACAAGAGCAAGGGTATATTCCATTTCTTTAAGATTTATTGTTCAACTTATAGCTTTAGTCGAAAAGAGTGGGATGGTCTTCTTCAAATTTACGGATAACGGTCAGCATTACTGTTTCTCTCAGAAATTTCGACTTGTTCTGCACCTTATATTTTTCGATATAGCGGTTAAGAGCCTTGTTCTCTTCGTCGTTAAGCGTGAATATTTGCCTGTGCGTACGAAGTGAATTCCGCTTTGAGAGGGGGGTGCTATCTTTTTTTGCCATTACTTTTTGTTTTGCTTTGCAAAAATAATATTAAAGTATTAAATATGAGGAAAAAAAATACTTTAAAACTTTAGGGGATTTGTTTTTAAACTGTAAAATCGAATTTTATTAAAGCGTGGGAATACTGATTCCGGTTATTTTTCGGTATAAATCGAGCGCATATACATCGGTCATGCCCGAAATATAATCGAGAATAGCCATCACCTTCTCATAAGTGCTGTCGGCTCCGGTTTCGAATTGCTCGGGAATGCGCATCAGCAATTGTTGAGAGTAGGCTTTTTCGGGCGTAAGCACAGCATCAATTAAATGTTCGAGCAGCGTGAGTATGATTTTGTAGCCCGAAAGTTCCACATCGAGGACTTCCTGCGAACGATAAATTTTAGAGAATGCAGTGGACGAACATTTTCGGTACGCTTCGTCGAGTTGCGCGGGCAGTTGTTTTACGAGTGGACTATCGAATGTGCCGCTGAGAATTTCCTTTTCGTGTGCCACAAAAATGGCTGCACATTGTTCGATAAGTTTACCGATAACCGACGAACGTAGGTAAGCAATTTGCTCATTTACATCGGTTACCATGGTCATTGTTTCCTCGAAGCGTTGTTTGCGTTTGTCGTCGAAAAAGTTCATAAACAGCGCTTTTGTTTCGTCGGTGGTGAGAATGCGAAGTTTGTGCGCATCTTCAATGTCCATTATCTGATAGCAAATATCATCTGCCGCTTCCACCAGAAAAACGAGGGGATGACGCACAAATCGGTTAGGATTGTTAGGGTGACGCACAATGCCCAACTCGGCTGCAATTTTTTCGAAGTCAGCTTTTTCTGAAGTAAAGAACCCGAATTTCTGTTTTTTTGTGTCCGAATGAATAGCCGCATACGGATATTTTACAATGGAAAGCAAAGTGCTGTATGTGAGTACAAAACCACCATGCCGGCGACCTTTGAACTGGTGTGTGAGCAAGCGGAAAGCATTGGCATTTCCTTCGAAACAGGTAATGTCCTTCCACTCTTCGGCAGTCATTTTTTGTTGTAAATGCTGCCCTTTACCTTCGGAGAAATAGGTGGCAATGGCTTTTTCGCCCGAATGACCGAAGGGTGGATTGCCCATGTCGTGTGCCAAACAGGCAGCTGAAATTACCGAACCAATCTCGTCGAGAAAAGGAGCTGTTTCACCTTTTTCTTTCAGCTGATGTGCCACGTTTACGCCTAACGAACGTCCTACACAAGCTACTTCGAGACTATGAGTGAGTCTGTTGTGCACAAAAACACTTCCCGGTAGCGGGAAAACCTGCGTCTTGTTTTGCAACCGACGAAAGGGCGCCGAAAAAATCAGACGATCGTAATCGCGCTGAAATTCGCTGCGGTCGTCACCACGCACGCCGTGATAATCCTCCATTCCAAATCGTTTGGTCGATAAAAGTTGTGTCCAGTTCATTGTTTTATTTCGCGTTTCGTGTTTCGTGTTGGGTTCAAAGTTTCAAAGTTTGGATTTGAAAATTTGAGATTTGAGATTTGAAAATTTCTGGTTTCGGAAATGCTTCTAAATTAATCACGCAACCATGCTGTTTCCTTGTTTCCTCGTGTCTTTATTCTTTATTCTTTTGTCTTTGCTCTTGTTTCTCATTTTGGCATATGATAATCTTTCAATCCCGCCCGCAAGGTTTTGCTTTGTCCGTCGGTTACTTCGTCCATTAGTTTCCAGAAACGTGGTCCGTGATTCATTTCTATTGTATGGCAAAGTTCGTGTAAAATCACATAATCCACCAGATGTGCCGGAAGCAATAGCAGGTATTGCGACAGGTTTATGCTTCGTTCGCGTGAGCAACTTCCCCAACGTGTTTTGCTGGGCTGAATTTTTACGCTGCCATATCTGAATTTGTACTTTTCGGCAAGTTGCTTTACCCTGTCGGGCAATATACGACGCGCTTCCTTTTTCAGAAAATAGTTTATGCCATTCCAGGAATAATGTTGTGTTTGTTCGGATTTTAAATCGGCTTTTTCAGGATATTCGATTGTCAGAATGCTGTTTTTCAGTGAGAAATAAATGTCTTTTCGTTCTGCTTTTAATATTTTTACATCGAAAGTAAGTGTATGTAACGTACTTTCTTCGGTCAGAATTGTAGGATTTACAGTTTCTTTAATCCGTAATTGTTCCTGTTTTTTTCTGATCTTCGGTGCTACTGAGTTTACAAAGTCAATGGCTGTTTTCTCACTTGTATTGTGTGGAATGGTTATTTTCAATCCGGATGCAAGAATGCGCACCCTGACGCTGCGAGCCCTGGCGCTTCTTATAAACTCTATTATTCCAAAATCTTCTGCTAACAAAACAAATGGCTGATTATTTATTGAAAATTATTGCAAAGGTACATTTTTTCAGGCACAAAAAGATTGAATTACAACTTAAACAAATAACTTTGCAAATATTATCGAGGTACTGGCTGGTTGGTTGGTGAATTGGTTAATCAGTTGATTAGTTAGTTAGTTAATTGGTTGGCTGGTTGGTGAATTTGTGAATTAGTTGATTGGTTAATCAGTTGATTGATCGGCTGATTGATTATTTAGCTGAATATTAACCCGATTTATTAATTAATCAGATAATTCACCAATTCACCAATCAACTAATCATCCCGTCACCTCATAAACTAAAAAAATGATTACAGCAAAAAACATACATAAAAGTTTCGATACGCTCGAAGTGTTGAAAGGTGTTGACCTTGAAGTGTCGGCAGGTGAAATTGTGTCGATAGTTGGCCCGAGCGGCGCCGGTAAAACTACCCTTTTACAGATTCTGGGTACGCTGGATAAACCCAATAATGGCATTGTGACCTTAGATGGAGTGGATTTTAGTAAACTGAACGACCGCGAACTGGCCGCTTTCCGCAACCGCCGTATAGGTTTTATTTTTCAGTTTCATCAGCTTTTGCCTGAGTTCACTGCGCTCGAAAATGTGATGATTCCTGCGCTCATTGCCGGAACCGACCCCGCAAAAGCTGATACCCGCGCAAAGGAATTGCTGGCTTTTCTGCAACTGAGCGAGCGACTTACGCACAAGCCAGCTGAACTATCGGGTGGCGAAAAACAGCGTGTGGCAGTAGCCCGTGCGTTGATCAACAATCCTTCGGTTATTCTGGCCGACGAGCCATCGGGCAGCCTCGACTCAAAAAACAAAGAAGAACTGCACAGACTGCTTTTCGAACTGCGCGACAAATTCGGACTTACCATTGTGATTGTAACACACGACAAGGATTTGGCGCAATTGTCGGATAGGGTGATTGAAATGAAGGACGGGAAAATAGTGGAAACTGCTGTCTGAAAATTGAACTACACATCAAGCATTAACAAAGACCCACAAGGTTGAATAAGAAAAAGCTCTTGTACTTCATTGAGATACAAGAGTTTTTTGTTTGTATAAGAACGATTGATTTGTCAGATGTTTTGAAAATTACAGTTTGATTTTCAGCACTACTTTCTCCGTTTTTCTGAACTGTTTGCTCACAATTTCCACTTCCTTTATGTTTGGAAGAGCATCAAACTCCAAGCTGATTTTCTTCTGTTCGCCGGGTAAAAGTGTCAGATAGTTTTCGGAGAATATGGCCGGTAGTATCTGCTCGCCGGTTGCTTTGTTGATAAGCGTCAGACGATTGGCAAAAGCCACAGTTTTTGATTTGTTTTTTATCGAGAATGTGATGATTTCTTTGCCGTCAATATTTTTTCTCTCTGCGAGTTCGGCTGTAATACTAGCTTCACTGACATTGTTCAAATCATTGTATTTCAGATCTTCGACTCCGTTTCTCCAATAAAAGTTTTCCGATAACAGGTTTTTGTTTTTGTCTTTAAGTTCAAGCTTTATGAAATGTACCGGAGTAAGCGCATTTTTTTTCTGTTTTTTTCCGTAAACCTCTATTTCGAATATCGAATATCCAAATTGTGTGGCTCGTGAGATACAATTGATACGCACATAACGGGCTTTTGTTTTACTCAGTCCTATTTGTTCGGTTCCTCCTTTACTGTCGGTTTTTTTGTGAACGGTTGTCCAGTTTTGAGCGTCGTTTGAAGTTTGCAATTCGTATTCGCGGGCATGTGCAGCCTCCCATTTAATAACTACGTTTTCAATTACTTCCTTTTTGCCCAAATCCACACAAATCCATTGTGGATCGCTGTATTCGCTTTCCCAGCGACTTCCGGCACCACCATCGGTTACAAGTTTTGCAGGCATGTGCTGTGTGGCAGAAGAAACAGTTACATTTTTGCCAAGTGCCTGATTTTCCGGGTTCAAATTCAATATAAATGCTTCGTTGATATTGGCTGATTCCACGTTCAATACACTGGTTTTCCTGAGCTGGCGGAGTTCTTTCCCAACAATATTGTAAACCTTTGCCGTGGCTACCACATCGTTTAATGTATTGATTGTGTTATTGATGACTTTGATGCTGTTGCTCGACGAATTCCACTGAATATGTGTGGGTTCGCAGGCCATTTTTGCACCCTGATAAGCTCCTGTGGCATCGTAGTAATAATCGTAGGTCTGCCACACAAACGAAGGATATGCCGATTGCGACATCCATATAAGTAGTCCGCTGGCATCATTCCACATTTTGTCGTTCCAGGCTTCGTACATACCTTTCATTACTTCGAGATTTATAAGTTGTGCCTTTTCGCAAAATTCCTGCAGGTTATCCGACTCGCCAAACTGTTCGTTTACCGCTTTTTTATAATTTATGGGGCTTGCATTTGAAGCTTCTTTGCCAAAGAAATGTTTGTTCCACACATTGTTGTCATCGTTTTTCAACTGTTCGTCGGTAGGCAGTGGCCAGTGATTTTCTTTGGGAATGAATTTAATCACACTTTCGTAATTCGGAAAGGTTGCTGTACCAATTTCAGTTCGCAGCCCATAACCGTAATCCGAACTATATGGATAAGGAGGATCGTTGAACGCCAGATTACTTCCCGAAGTTTCGAAATGGTGGCGAGGTGGTTGATTTCCCCACCAACCGCTGCCCGAAAGACCATCCTGATTTGAACTGGACTTGTACATGCGGTCGTTCTGATCTTCTTTTGCAATCATTTCTCTGAGATAATTGTCCAGTTCAGGCTTTGGGTGCGTTTCGTTCGCTCCGCACCAGATTGCAATGGAAGGATGATTGCGCAAACGTTTTACTTTGTCCAGAGCATTAGCTTTAAAGGCATCAGGCTGAGCTACATCGTTGTAGGCTACATAGAGCCAGAAATCGTCCCAAACCATGATGCCGTATTTGTCGCAATAATCATAAAATGCTTCGTCGGTTACGCAACCTGTCCAAAGTCTTATCATGTTGTAATTCATGTCTTTGTGAAGGCGGATTTTAGTCTCGTATTCTTCATTGCGACAGCGCAGCAGATATTCGCTCATTCCCCAGTTGCCACCTTTCAGAAATACTTTCTGACCATTGATATAGAAAGTCAGAACTGGCATTCCTGCTTTGTTGTAGATGAATTTGTAAACGTACTTCCGGATTCCGAATGTAATTGTTTTGCTGTCCGATTCGGTGTTGCCGACCATACATTTTAAACTACATGTGTACAAATCCGGATTTCCATAACCATTTGGCCACCAAAGTTTTGGTTGTTGAATGATCAGTTGGCTGAAATCAGCTTTGCTGAGCGTAACTTCAGAACTTTTGCCGCTTTCAATTCTTATTGTTTTGCTGAATTTAATGTTTCCGGGTTGTATTTCGCCTGTAATGGTTACATCCTGAGGCTTTTCAGAAACATTTCGGATATTGGGTTTAATAGAAATTTCGGCTGTGTTCAGGTCGGGAAGGTCTGATCTTATCCAGGGATCTTCCATAATTACATCGCCCGAAAATTTGAGATATACATTTCCCGTAATACCTGCAAGTCGCCCCGGAACATAAGGCATCCAGTCCCAACCAGCTGCTGCCAGATAGGTAGGGCTGCTTGCCACTCCAAATGGATCTTTCGCATTGCGTAGTTTTTTCTGGTCGGCATCCCAAATAAGTACAGCGATTGCATTTTCACCGTTCATGTTTATCAGATTTGTGATATCGAATTTTGAACGCATCATGTGTCCGCTTACATCTTTCGCCGATTGTTCAGAACCGGAAATTTTTTTTCCGTTGAAATAGAAATCTGCAAACCGGTTTGTATTATCGAAATGTAACCAGATTTTTTGTCCTTTTCTGTATGAATCCGGAATTTTGAATTCAGTGCGATACCAGAATGGACGGTTATAGAATGATTCGTCCACTTTGTAAATATTGTCGGCATAATTCGGATCTTTTTCGATACCAGCCTCCACATACGAAGTAAAAACCACGCCTGGCACAACCGCTTTTACAGCATTGGTCATTTTAAAACCCGGAAGCGAAATCCGGGAAGCAGAGGCAGTTTCGCAGGCTTGCGGCTTAAGTTGCCAAACTATGCCGGGATTTAACTCGTCGAGTGAAAGGTTTGTAGTTTGTGCAGTAGTTTGTTGAAATACAAAAAATGAAAGAAGGGTGAGTAAATATGCAAGTTTGTTCATTTCGGAAAATAATTTTGTGTTTCTGTTATATTGTTATGAACGAATAAGCTTAATAAAACCTCTAAAGGGATATATGTTTCGAAGGTTTATATTTGGTTCTGATCGGGTGTTTTCTTTTTTTTGCAAAATAAACGTGTTGCTTAGTTTGCCAAATTAGTCTATTTTTGTGACCCAACAGTGCAGGTGTTTAATTCATAGGAATAATATACTTTAGCTGACATAATCAATACTATTTTAACTTACAATGAAAAAATTGCTATCGCTACTTCTTGCTATGTTTTTGTTTTCGGGAATTGTTTTTGCCGGAAATCAGAAAACAGATTCATTACTGAAGATGCTGGATAAGATAATTCAGGAAAGGTCGAAGTATGTGACGATTAAAGAAACTAAAATTCAGGAGTTAAAGCAAAAAAATGCTGGCGTAAATGATCTCAGAAATAAGTATAACATTCAACGTGAGATAATTGAACAATACAATTCGTTTTTGTGCGACTCGGCTGAATTTTATATCAACAAAAATTTGTCGATTGCAAAAAAACTGAACGATGGAGAATTGATACTTGAAAGTTCGTTGCGTTTGTTTTATATTTACTCTTTGTCGGGGCTATTTCTTCAGGCTTCGGAAATTATTAATAGCATAGAGTACAATAAACTTCCCAATCATTTCAGAGCATGGTATTGCTGGAATTATATTCGCTACTACGAAAATCTGATATTTTACACAGCCGACAGTGAGTTCACCAAACAGTATGAAGCAAAGAAAGAAGGTTTTCGCGATGAGGTAATGAAAATTCTTTACGATCAGTCGGACGAATATAAAAAAGAACTTGCTCACAAACTGCAACTTAGCGGCAAATATGCCGATGCTGTAAGCTTGCTCGATCCTATTTTTCAGAAACAACAGCCGGGCACTCACAGTTATGCAATGGCTGCGATGAATCTAGCCAAAGTGTATAAACAGGAAAAAAATCTTGAAAAAGAAGAGTATTATCTTATTTTGGCAGCAAGTACTGACGTGCAACTGGCTGTAAAAGATAATGAAGCCTTGTTGTCGCTGGCGATTATTCTTTATAATAAAGGTGATATAAATCGTGCTTACGACTATATCAGAGTGGCGCTAGATGATGCGCTTTTTTACAATACTCGTTTTAAGAACTCGGTAATTGCGCGTGTTCAACCGATTATCGAAGATACTTATTTGCAAAAAATAAAGTCGCAACAGAAAAATTTGAGTCTTTATTCTATAGTTATCAGCATACTAGTTGTTTTTCTGACCATCGGCCTGATTTATATTTACAAACAGGTGAAAGTGGTTTCGAGAGCACGGAGGGAGCTCAGAGCAATGAACGACAATCTGTTGCAACTAAATCACAAACTGGACGAAGCTAATATTATCAAAGAAAGGTATCTTGGATACTTTATGAATCAGTGTTCTATTTACATCAATAAATTGGACACTTACCGCAAAAATGTAAATCGCAAGCTCAAAACGGGTCAGATTGATAGTTTGTACAACTCGTCGAATTCTGAACTTGAGAAAGAAATAGACGAACTGCGTACGAGTTTCGATAAAGCTTTTCTAAAACTCTACCCCAATTTTGTAATTGAGTTTAATTCTTTACTCAAGCCACAGGAGAGATATGTGCTCGAAGAGGAAGGCAGCCTTAACACTGAATTACGTATTTTTGCACTGATAAAACTGGGTATAACCGATGTGACTCAAATTGCCGACTTCCTCCGATATTCGCCACAAACGGTTTATAATTATAAATCGAAGGTGAAGGGAAAATCGCTTGTTGAGAGTGATCATTTTGAAGAAGAAGTAAAAAAAATAGGACAATTACATTGAATCCGCCTTTAAAACCTACTTACCAAATGGGCATTTTTGTTAACGTGTAATTGTTTATCAATTAGCCCATTAAAAACACATCGGGATCAAAATCGTTTACTTACAAGCCTACTACACTCTGTAGCAGGCTTTTTTTGTATCTATATTTGCTGTGTCACTTATCAGGAAGAATTTGCCTGAACAACAAATGTTAACCCAAATATAGAATATCATGAATTGTCATTACCATCCTTTTTTAGTGTATTGCCGCACATCAATAAATAGATTACTTTATCCCGGTGTTCATTCAGTGATTTGTAAATTTTAAACGCCGGAGCTATGGATTTCTCAAATTTATATCTGACTTTTTATCCCCGGTTGGTGAGATTTGCATCAGTATTTGTGGTGTACGAGGAAGATGCTGAAAATCTCGTTCAGGATTTGTTTGTGGCGCTTTGGGAGAGGAAAGAGACTCTTAGCGCTGTGGAAAACATAAACGCTTACATTTACAGACTAACCAAAAATAAATGTCTCGATCATTTGAAACATAAGCAAGTAAAAGATAAATTCGCAGCAGACATACAATCGCAGTTCGAACATGAAACGACACTCAAAATTCATTCGCTCGAAGCTTTAGATGTGGAACTGGCTTCGGAAGAAAAAGTGGAGCAGGTGGTGTCCAAAGCCATCGATGCTTTGCCGTCAAGATGCCGAGAGATTTTTTTGCTCAGCCGTTACGAAGGACTCAAATACCGCGAAATCTCCGAGAAACTAAATATATCAGTCAATACTGTGGAAACACAAATGTGTATAGCGCTGAAAAAACTGAGAGCGACTGTTAATATCCATCTCAACTAAGATTTACAGATATTTTGCTGTGTCTTTTAATGGATTTCGAACGTTCGATCGTTCCCATTATAAAGTAAAACAGCGAAAATGACAGACCCCGGAATAAAATATCTGTTCAGAGAACTCTCAACCAGCGACAAAGATGACTTTCTGTTGTCCGTGAGCCGGAATATTGATTTTAAAAATGAAATAATTGAAGATCATTTATTACTGGCTTATGTGAGCCTGCAGGTTCGGATTGAGAATATAAATGAAACAGAAAAAAAGCTTAAGAGCTTTTTGAATAGAATAGAAAATAAAAAAGATTGATTTACAGAAATGTACAGATGTTATTTTGTGTTGTTGTTTGGTTTCATTTTTTCGCTTAATGCACAGAACGTGTATTTTGTCGATGGGTATCATGGTGGCATATATGGTCATTATCCGGTGGAGTGGAAAACGGCTTTTATCCTTGAAAATCTGAATAAATACCCCGAATGGAAAATTTGTTTTGAGATTGAGCCTGAAACCTGGGATAGTGTAAAACAAAAAACTCCGATTCAGTTCGACATTTTTAAAAATATCAGCCACAGCGACAGACTGGAGTTTACCAATCCAACTTATGCTCAACCCTACTGCTACAATATTTCGGGCGAAAGTATCATTCGTCAGTTTCAATATGGTATAAATAAGATTAATAGTCACTTTCCGGGAGTTTCTTTCAATACATATTCGGTGGAAGAGCCCTGCTTTACAAGTAGTTTACCTCAGATTCTGAAATCGTTTGGCTTTAATTATGCAGTTCTCAAATGTCCGAATACCTGCTGGGGCGGATATACAAGTGCTTATGGTAAGGATTTGGTGAACTGGATCGGGCCGGACGGAACTTCGCTGGTTACAGTTCCACGCTACGGATGCGAAGATTTTGAAGATAATTCCACGTGGCAAACCACAGCGTGGATAAATTCACCTGAATATATAAATGCCTGCTTTAGTTACGGAGTAAAAAATCCCGTAGGAATGTGTTTTCAGGATGCCGGATGGAAAAATGGTCCATGGCTGGGATTTGGTGCTAAAAACAAAAGCAACTCGGTGTATGTAACCTGGAAGGAATATTTCGAAAAAATATCAGATGGAAAAACTGCTGATAACTGGCATTTTACACAGGAAGATGTGCGGGTAAATCTGATGTGGGGCAGTCAGGTGCTGCAAAAAATTGCGCAACAGGTACGACACTCCGAAAATAAAATTGTACAGGCTGAAAAGTTAAGTGCAATGGCATATCTGGAAAATGGATTTAAGCCCGATCAGAAACAAATGGACGAAGCGTGGAGAACATTGATGCTTGCACAACATCACGATTCGTGGATTGTACCTTACAACAGGATGAATAAAACCAATACCTGGGCGGATGAAATTGCAGTGTGGACGAATAAAACCAATGATACTTCGAACGAAATAATGCAAAAATCTTTGGGAAGTTTCGAAAACGCCACAGCAGGAAATGATTATTTCATAAGGGTTTACAATACTGTTGGATTTTTGAGAAATGAGGTGGTCGCAATGCAATTGCCCGAAAACCTGATGGCAGGAACATTCAGATTGCTGGATGCTGATAAAAAAGAAATTTCGTATTCGGTATCAAAAGCCAATACCATCCATTTTCAGGCTAATGTTCCTGCATTTGGGTATGCTACTTATCAATTATCAAAACTAAAATCAGTAAAAAAATCAGTTGAAAAAACTTTCAGGAAAACAGCTGATGAGTGTACGCTCGAAAATGATATGTATAAAATTGTGTTCGACCTGAATAAGGGGGGCACGATAAAAAGCTTAGTTTCTAAAACACAGGGAAATAAAGAATATGTATCAAAACAGTCAGAACTTTTACTCGGCGAAATCAGAGGTTTTTTTTATGAGCAGAATAAATTTCGCTCCTCAGCAGAGAGCAAGGCAAAAGTAACGCTTTTGGAAAGCAATGCTCATAAAAGCACAGTACGTATTTCGGGCCACATTGCATCGCATTCGTTTGATCAGACGGTTACAATTTCGACAGGCAGTGCTGTGGTTGATTTTGATTTGAACATCAAATGGAAACATAACGAGGGAATAGGTGAATACAAACAACAGGATAACTGGCAGGAAAACCGTCGTGCATTTTGCAACGATCGTTATAAACTGAATATATGGTTTCCGGTGGATTTAAAAACTCCGAAACTCTACAAAAATGCGCCTTTTGATGTGTGCGAAAGCCGTCTGAACAATACCACTTTCAATACATGGGACAGCATAAAGCACAATGTGATCCTGAATTGGATAGACTTATCGGAACAGGAAAACGGAGATGGTTTGGCTCTTTTTAGCGATCATACCACTTCCTATACTTATGGCGATAATCTCCCGCTCGGGTTAACTATACAGTATTCAGGAAAAGGTTTGTGGGGGCCAGACTATAAAATTACAGGTTCTACAAAACTGAAATATGCGCTTGTACCACACAGCCAAAAATGGGATAAAGCTGCAGTACAATCGAAAAATACCGCATGGAATGAACCGCTTATTGCCAGAGTATCAAAAGGACTTAAGTCAGAAAACCGGAGTTTTATTGATCTGAAAAATAGCGGATATGAACTGAGTGCGGTTCAGATTACTGAAAATGGCGTGTTGATGCGCCTGTTTAATGCAGAATCTAATGCAGGAGAACAGAAAATTGACATCGGATTTCGATTTAATGAAATCACTGAAGTTGAACTAAACGGCACACAACGACAGTCTGATCCGGCTTTGAAAAAAATCAACGCGAACGAACTTACTCTTAGTATTCCACAATTTGGAATCCGGAATATCTATTTAAAAAACTGACACATATTTAATAACAAAAACATATGCGCAAATTACGACCGATTCATTTTTACCTGTCAATGCTGTTGCTGCTGACTGCCTGCACACAGGGAAAGACATCTGAAAATGAATTCAGACCTGTTGATTTTGTAAATCCGTTTATCGGAGCCAGCACAAGCGAAGGCGCAGCCGGCGTTTATCATGGATTGGGAAAAACATTTCCGGGTGCAACCACACCTTTTGGTATGGTGCAGGTGAGCCCGAATACAATTACAGGAGGAGATAATGGCTCAGGTTACAGCTACGAACATAAAACCATTGAGGGATTTGCATTCACCCAAATGAATGGCGTGGGCTGGTTTGGCGAACTTGGTAACTTCCTTGTAATGCCCACAACCGGAGAACTACAAAAAATTGCAGGCAAAGAAGATGGAAGCATAAAAGGTTATCGGTCACATTACAATAAAAAAACTGAAACGGCTAAAGCGGGATATTATTCGGTGGAACTTACCGATTATGATGTGAAAGTGGAAAGTTCGGCTACGCCCCGTTGTGGAATTTTGAAATTTACTTTTCCCGAAAACGAACAGTCACGTATTCAGATTGATCTTGCACGCAGAGTTGGAGGTACCTCCACTTTTCAGCACATCGAAGTGGTTGACGAATACAGCATCAAAGGTTGGATGAAATGTCCGCCCGAAGGTGGTGGCTGGGGAAATGGTGAAGGAAATGCTGATTACAGTGTATTTTTCTATGCTCAGTTTAGTAAACCATTGGCGAAATATGGCTTCTGGAATGCTGACATTCCTGAAGGTCAGATTCGTAAGAAAGACGAAGTGGTGAACGCGGCCTATTTGCAACAGGTGGCAAAAGCGCCTGTTGTCACTGACTCGAAAATGCAGGAAGGAAAGCACCTGGGCTTTTTTAATGAGTTTTCTACTCTCGAAAACGAAGAAGTAACTCTCAAAGTAGGTATTTCATTTGTGGACATGGCCGGAGCCGAACTGAATTATAATTCTGAAATAAAGAATAAAACATTCGATGAAGTAAAAACCGACGCTGAAAATCTCTGGAACCGTGAGTTAAGCAAAGTATTTGTGGAAGGTGGAACCGATGATGAAAAAACTGTGTTTTACAGTGCTTTATATCACACGATGATTGATCCACGCATTTATGAAGATGTGGATGGACGATATGTTGGTGGCGATCTTAAAATTCATCAAAACGACAATTCATTTACAAAACGTACCATATTCAGCGGTTGGGATGTTTTTCGCAGTCAGTTTCCATTGCAAACAATTATCAATCCATTGGTAGTCAGCGATCAGATTAATTCGCTGGTAACCATGGCCGATCAGAGTGGTCGCGAATATTTCGAGCGTTGGGAAATTCTGAATTCTTATTCGGGTTGTATGATCGGAAATCCGGCTTTGTCGGTGCTGGCCGATGCTTATGCAAAAGGCATTCGGACCTATGATGTGGAGAAAGCCTATCGTTATGCTGTAAATACTTCGGCTAAGTTTGGAAATGATAGCCTGGGCTATTCGGCAACAAATGTAGGCATCTCGCATACACTTGAATATGCTTATACTGACTGGTGCGTGGCACAACTGGCCTCAAAATTAGGAAAGACAACTGATGAAAAACTTTTTCTTGAAAAATCTCAGGCTTACCGGAATATATTCGATACTGAAAAAGGCTGGTTTCGTCCGCGTTTAAGTAACGGAGAATGGGAACCATGGCCCGAAGATGGCCGTCTGAAAGAATGGTATGGTTGTGTAGAGTGTAATCCATATCAACAGGGTTGGTTTGTACCGCACGATGTGTCGGGAATGGTGGAACTGATGGGAGGTAAAAATGCTGTTTTAAAAGATCTGAATGCATTTTTTGCAAATACGCCTTCACACTTGTTGTGGAACAGTTATTACAATCATGCCAACGAGCCTGTGCATTTTGTTCCCTTCCTTTTCAATCAGCTCGACAGTCCGTGGGAAACGCAAAAGTGGACACGCTTTATTTGCCGGAACGGATACCAAAACAAAGTAGAAGGCCTTGTGGGAAACGAAGATGCAGGGCAAATGTCGGCCTGGTTTGTGTTGGCTGCTGCGGGCATTCATCCTTCCTGCCCGGGCAATACCCGACTCGAAATTACAAGTCCGGTGTTCGATCGCATCGAATTTACACTGGATTCAAAGTATTATTCCGGCAAGAAATTCAGTATTATTGCCCACAATAATAGTCAGGAAAATATTTACATACAGGAAGCAAAATTAAACGGAAAAGCATACGATTTATGTCATATTGACTTTGCCGAAGTTGCTGCCGGAGGTACGCTGGAGCTGTTTATGGGAAAAAAGCCAAATAAAAACTGGGGGAAAAACTAAAATCGTTTTTATAATAAAAAATCAGATAAACTCAATTTAAAAATGAAAAGAATCATATTCACTACATTGATATCCGGCTTGATGTTGATTGTTCAGGCGCAAAACAGGGATTTAGTACAATTCGTCAATACGCTTCAGGGTACCGATTCACACTTTGGACTCAGCTACGGAAACACTTATGCTACCACAGCCATGCCTTATGCCATGCATACCTGGGCAGCACAAACTGGAAAAAACGGAGAAGGCTGGAAATATCAGTATTCGGCTGATAAAATTCGTGGATTTCAGCAGGCACATCAGTGCAGCCCCTGGGTTTCTGATTATGCGGTTTACTCGCTAATGCCGGTTGTGGGAAAACTTATTGTAAATCAGGACGAACGTGCAACTGCTTTTAGTCATACCAATGAGATTGGTCAACCTCATTATTACAGTGTAAAATTCAACAATGGTATGTTGACCGAAATGGCTCCTACCGAACGTGGTGCGCATTTGCGTTTTACATATCCTAAAAATCAGGCTGCCTATCTGGTGCTCGATGGATATACCGATATGAGCGGGATTAATATCGATCCTGTGAAAAAACAGATAACAGGTTGGGTTAATAATCAGCGTTTTGTGAATAATGCATCCACTTTTAGAAACTATTTTGTGATTCAGTTCGATCAGCCTTTTACCGAATATGGTATTTGGGAAAATCAGAAAGATCAGATTTTTGAAAAACAAAAGACCGGCAATGGAAAAGGCTATGGCGCATTTGTCAAATTCAAAAATGGTGCAAAAGTGCAGGCAAAAGCCGCATCGTCGTACATAAGCTATGAACAGGCGCACATTACGCTCAACCGGGAACTTGGAAAGGATAAAACGTTGGAAGTGACTAAAAAGAGAGGTGCTGACACATGGAATGCATTGCTGAACCGGGTGTTGGTGGAAGGTGGCACTGATGAGCAAACCCGTACTTTTTATTCCTGCCTGTACAGAGCAAATCTTTTTTCGAGGAAGTTTTACGAACTGAATGCCGAGAACCAACCATACTATTACAGCCCTTACAACGGGAAAATCTACAATGGTTATATGTACACCGATAACGGATTTTGGGACACCTTCCGCTCGCAGTTTCCACTTACCAACATTCTGCATCCCACTATGCAGGGACGCTATATGAATGCACTTCTGGATGCTCAGGAACAATGTGGTTGGTTGCCTTCGTGGTCGTTTCCGGGCGAAACGGGAGGCATGATAGGAAATCACGCAATTTCGCTGCTTACCGATGCATGGGTGAAGGGAATCCGCACTTTTGATCCCGAAAGAGCACTGAAAGCTTATGCCAACGAAGCAATGAACAAAGGCCCGTGGGGCGGTGCCAATGGTCGTGCAGGGTGGAAAGAATATTGGCAGCTTGGTTATGTCACTTATCCGGAATCGCTTGGTTCCACAGCACAAACTTTGGAATATGCTTACGATGATTTTTGCGGATATCAGTTGGCGAAAATGACCGACAACGATTTTTACAAAGATATTTTTGCAAAGCAAATGTTCAACTACAAAAATGTTTTCGATGCCAAAACCGGTTTTATGCGCGGAAAAGATAAAAATGGAAAATGGCTTGAACCATTTAATCCATACGAATGGGGCGGCCCATACTGCGAAGGAAATGCCTGGCATTATACATGGTCGGTTTTTCACGATGTGCAGGGGCTGATCAATTTGTACGGAAGCGATGAAAGGCTTACAAATAAAATCGACTCGGTTTTCATGGTTTCCAATATCATAGTTCCGGGAACATATGGAAACGAAATTCACGAAATGAAGGAAATGCAACTGGCCAACATGGGACAATATGCACATGGAAATCAACCCATTCAGCACATGATTTATTTGTATAGTTATGCCGGTCAGCCATGGAAAACACAGTACTGGTCACGACAAATCATGGACAGACTTTATAACTCTTCCGAACGTGGTTATCCGGGCGACGAAGATCAGGGTGGAATGTCGTCGTGGTATGTGCTGAATGCTTTGGGAATTTACAGCGTTTGCCCCGGAACCGACGAGTATGTCATTGGTAGTCCGTTGTTTCCAAAAGTAACCATTACCATGGAAGACAATAAAAAATTTGTAATCGAAGCCAGAAATAATTCCAAAGAGAATGTGTATATCCAGTCGGCAACGATAAATGGTGTTTCGCTGGAGAAAAATTATATCAGATACAGTGACATTGTAAACGGTGGAATTATGAAATTCGAAATGGGAGATAAACCCAATCTCAAAAGAGCTATTTCAAAAAGTGCAGCTCCGTTCTCAGTTTCAAATAAATAAGTAAATATGAATAAAGTTTTTATAATCTGCTCATTATTATTGTGTAGCACTGTATTTAACCTTACCGGTCAAACTTCAAATGCTGAATATGCCCGGCAGGTAAATACATTAATAGGAACAAAAGGTGTGGGGTTAACTTCAGGATATTGTTATCCCGGAGCTACTTATCCTTTCGGAATGGTTCAGTTCACGCCATCGTATTTTTCGAAACGTTCAGGCTTCGTTATCAACCAGCTCAGTGGTGGTGGATGCGAACACATGGGCAATTTTCCTACTTTTCCGCTCAAGGGAAAACTGAAGGTATCACCTGATAATATTCTGAATTACAGGGTAAGTGTGTCGAATGAAGAAGGTCATGCCGGATATTATAAAGCTACAGTGCAGGACGAAACATTAGCCGAACTTACAGTGACCGAACGCACAGGAATGGCGCGTTACAGCTTTTCAGATGAAGAACAATTTGGCACTGTAATCATCGGAGCCGGAGTAGCTGCAACCGAAATTCAGCAGGCTGCTGTGGTTATTACCGCTCCCGGAAAATGTGAGGGTTATGCCGATGGAGGCCAGTTTTGTGGTATTGCAACACCTTATAAAGTATATTTTGCTGCCGAGTTTGATACAGATGCAGTAGAAACAGGTATTTGGAAAAATGACAAACTCAAACCGGGAGCTACATTTGCCGAAGGCGCGAAATCGGGTGTTTATTTTACTTTCGATTTGAAGAACAAAAAACAGATTCAGTACAAAATCGGAGTTTCTTATGTGTCGGTCGAGAACGCCAAAGAAAACCTGAAGGCCGAAAATATAGCCTGGAATTTCGATCAAACCAAAAGTGCTGCTGAAAACAAGTGGAACGAATATCTGGGTAAGATTCAGGTCAGCGGAACAAATTCCGACCGCGTTACGCAGTTTTATACACACTTATACCGTTCGTTTATACACCCAAATGTGTGCAGCGATGTAAATGGCGAGTATATGGGTGCTGATTTTAAGGTACATAAAACACGTTCGAAACATTATACTTCGCTTAGTAACTGGGATACTTACCGTACACAAATTCAGTTGTTGTCAATGCTTACGCCCGATATTGCTTCGGATATTGTGATCTCGCATCAGCTTTTTGCCGAAGAGTCGGGTGGTGCATATCCCCGCTGGGTGCTTGCCAATATTGAAACAGGAGTTATGCAGGGCGATCCAACACCAATCCTGATTTCCAATGCATGGGCATTCGGAGCACGAAATTACGACCCGAAACCAATTTTTAAACTTATGCGTACCAATGCCGAAGTTCCCGGAGCTAAATCGCAGGATGTGGAAGTTCGCCCGGGCTTAAAGCAATATCTCGAAAAGGGTTATTACAATGCTTCCATTCAGCTCGAATATACTTCATCCGATTTTGCTATTGGACAGTTTGCACTTCATGCAGTTGGCGATGAATTTGCCAGTTGGCGGTATTTCCATTTTGCCCGCTCGTGGAAAAATCTTTTCAATCCGGAAACGGGCTGGCTGCAATCGCGCAACCCCGATGGTTCGTGGAAGGATTTGAGCGAGGATTTCAGAGAATCGACCTACAAAAATTATTTCTGGATGGTGCCTTACGACATCAATGGATTAATTGAAATTATTGGTGGAAAAAGTGCTGCTGAAAAACGTTTGGATGAGTTTTTTGTCAGACTGGATGCCGGTTACAACGATGCCTGGTTTGCTTCGGGAAACGAACCAAGTTTTGGCATTCCATGGGTGTATAACTGGGTTGGCCGGCCACATAAAACGCAGGCATTGATCAACAGAGTGCTTACCGAACAATATTCAAGTGCCATTAACGGATTACCCGGAAATGATGACCTTGGTACTATGGGGTCGTGGTATGTTTTTGCCTGCATTGGCCTGTATCCCGAAATTCCGGGTGTGGCTGGTTTTTCCATTAATACACCCATTTTCGAATCGGTAAAGCTGAAACTGAAAGACGGTGATCTGATCATTAAAGGAGGTTCTGAGAAAAATATTTACACACAGGCAGTAAAAATAAACGGAAAACAACACAACAGTACGTGGATTGACTGGAAAGATATTCACAAAGGTGCTGTCCTCGATTTTAAAACTACATCAAAGCCTGATTTTTCATGGGGAACAAAGGTTTCTCCCCCTTCTTTTCCCTAAATTCATATTTTACTTAGCAATCTTAATCCCAATCACATACAAATGAAACAATTATTTTTCGTATTAATATCAATAGCAGTATTTTGCTCTTGCAGTAATCGCGGTAAAGCTTATCAGCCTGAATTTCCATTGGGCGAATTTGTACGTCCGCTAGGTGTAAATCCTGTTCTTCAACCCGATTCAACATCTGTTTTTCATTGTCCGATGAACAATGCCGACGTACGTTGGGAGGAAAGCGACGCATTTAATCCAGGAGCAGTGGTCAAAGATGGAAAAATTTGTGTGCTTTACCGTGCTGAGGATAATTCGTCAGTTGGCATCGGTACACGCGTATCGCGAATTGCACTGGCTGAATCGGAAGATGGATTCTCAATGAAAAAAAATCAGGCTCCGGTAATTTTCCCGGACAAGGATAATAATAAAACCTACGAATGGCCGGGTGGATGCGAAGATCCGCGCGTGTCGGTGACCGAAGATGGAACTTTTGTGATTTTCTATACTGCCTGGAATCGCGATAAAGCCCGACTGTGTGTGGCCACTTCAAAAGATTTGGTTAAATGGGAGAAACACGGACCTGTGTTTGCCGAGGCGTATGATGGTCGTTTTCTGAATACATGGTCGAAAGCTTCAAGCATTCTTACTACACTTAAAAACGATAAATTGGTCATCAGCAAAATTAATGGTAAATACTTCATGTATTGGGGAGAATATGTCATTTATGGAGCTGTTTCCGACGATTTGAAAAAATGGACTCCGATACTGGATGAAAAAAATGAACTGAAAGTACTTATGTCACCCCGCAAAGGATCTTTCGATAGCGATCTTACCGAATGCGGACCTCCCGCAATTCTTACCGAAAAAGGTATTATTCTGCTTTATAACGGAAAAAATAAAGCCGGTGAAGGCGATCCTGCCTATGTAACAAATGCTTATTGTGCAGGTCAGGCTCTTTTCGATGCGACTGATCCTACCCGTTTGCTCAACCGTCTCGACAAACCATTTCTGATTCCGCAGGAAGATTTTGAAAAAAGTGGTCAGTATCCGGCAGGCACAGTGTTTATCGAAGGTTTGGTTTATTTTAAGAAAAAATGGTTCCTGTATTACGGTTGTGCCGACTCAAAAGTAGGAGTGGCCGTTTTCGATCCGGCAGAAACAAAAAATTGATTTTCCGGCTTAATGGTTTATTGCTGTGAATTCGTCTTATAAATGTAAGCTTCAGAATATTCTCAGTAATATCTGATTCATGAAAATATTAAATTTAATACTAAAAAATATGTGGAATAAATTATCAGTATTTTTCATCCTTATTGCGCTTGCCGGACTGGTTTCGTGCTCCGACAACGGATTTCTGGATGAAACTGAAACTTCCGATCTCAACCGAAAGGTTGTTTTTTCGGATAGTACTTACACCGCAGGTTTTCTCAATGAAATTTACCGCGAAATTGGCTTCGATACCGATCCCGATCGTTTTTCGATGACAGTGTATGGCTGGACAAATTTCTTCGGAGGCCTGCAAACAGCCAGCGATGAAGCCCGTTTCAGACGTACATCGACCATTACCACCGATGTAATGTTTGCTACAGGAACTGTCAATCCGGTGCTGGTTTCAAAAGATGCCTGGGAAAAGTGTTACTCAAACATTCGCAGGGTAAATATTTTTCTGAAATATGTGGTCGATTCTCCTGTGGATGAAAGAATTAAATCGCAATACATTGCTGAAGCACGCTTCCTGAGAGCTTGGTATTATGGCATACTTTTACGGCATTATGGCGGTGTTCCACTCATCGGCGATGTGATTTACGAAATCGACGATGAAATGAAAATGACACGCGATACTTACGAAGATTGTGTTAACTACATTGTGAGTGAGTGCGATGCAATTATCAGTTCCAATGTGTTGCCGGTGCGTCGTACCGGTCGCGATTATGGTCGTATCAGCGAGGCTGCATGCATGGCTCTGAAATCGCGCGTATTGTTGTACGCAGCCAGTAAACTTCACAACGGCATCTCCGACGAAAATGCCCCTTCGATGGATTATAAACTTCTGTTGGGATATCCCCAAAATGATCCTGAACGCTGGAAACTGGCTTACGAAGCTGCACGCGATATTATTGCTCTGAACGAATACAAATTATTCAAGTGGGATCAGACAGGTAGTGCCAACGACGATAACTCAAGTCCTGAATTAGGCTGGGGCTTCTATGCTGTCACTTCAATGGCATCCGACTTTGCCAATTTTACACAGAACAAAGAGGGTGAAACATTCAGAGGTGGTGCTTTTTGCGAAATTATTCTGGACAAAACAGCTGCAAAAGGCAACGGACGCGAACGACGTTTCGGGCCTCCTACAAGTGGTGGAAGCGCAGAATCGGGTTATGTGTACAAGGAACTTGCCGACGCATTTCCAATGATCGATGGAAAACCCATTGGCGAAAGTCAATATCCTTACGATGTATTCAAACCAAGTCAGTACAGAGATCCGCGTTTCAATAATTCAGTGCTTTTCGATGGTGGTTATTTCTGTACAGGAACATCTACTTATACTCCCATTCGTATTTCAACAGGACCCGGAGCTACACTCGATGCTGTACATGCCGGAACTCCCACAGGATTTTATGTAAAGAAAACTGTGAGCAGAGCAACCTGTGGAAATACATTTATCGGAGTTCCCCAAAGTCGTCCATTGGTTCGTTATTCAGAATCTTTACTCAATTATGCCGAAGCTGCCAACGAGTATTACGGACCGCTACACAGCGATCAGTATTGCAGTGTGTACGATGCCTTGAAAGTCATCAGAGCAAGAGCGGGAATTCAGCCCGGAGTTGATGATATGTACGGACTCAAAGCCAGCATGACGAAAGACGAAATGCGCGAAGCTATCAGACTTGAACGAAGACTTGAACTGGCATTCGAAGGACATCGCTTTTTTGATGTGAGACGTTGGAAAATAGCTGAAACAACCGGCAACAAAGTAATGCACGGACTTGAAATTACTGTAAATACTGATGGCACTAAAACTTCGAGCGAATTTGAGGTAGGTAAACATACTTTCCGTACAGCCATGTATTTCTGGCCAATTCCATACAACGAAGTAATTAAATCTTCGTCGCTTTTACAGAATCCGTACTATTCGGCTGATGATGTGCAATAATCAATTAAAAATCAAAGCAAAATGAAACTATCTCCCATAATTGTAACCCTTTTATTGTCGGTTATGATGTCTTTTTCGGCCTGCGATGTATTTACCAACAGTGAATTCAGCGAATATGGCGAAAGCATAAAAGATCTGGCCGGAAGCTGGCAGTTAAGCACAGTATCCCGAAATGGTGTGGACATTAGCAGAACCATGGATTTCAGCAAATTCAAATTAAATCTGAATCCTGATGGAAGTTACACTATCGAAAACTATTTGCCTTTTGCAGTAAAACAAGATGGACAATGGCGTGTGGATGATCCGCAATATCCCTTCAACCTGATTTTACAGGAAAATAATGCTCAGTCTGATGTCACCATCGGATTAAAATACCCCATAGTGGCCGGAAAACGCATTATTTCCATAACGCTTAGCCCGGGTTGTTATAGCAATACTTATGTGTATGTGTTTGAAAGAATTGAGAAGAATTGATGACTGAGGTGTAAACAAATAAAGATATGAAGATAAAATTTAATACTAAAGGAAAAACACGTTCCAAAGCCTTATGGCTGTTAACAGGTGTTGCCCTGTTTTTGTTTGGTTGTGTGTATATCGATAGTGTGTCCATTACGCAACTTCAGGAAAACGGTACCGAGGCAGCTAAAGCCAAAGCTGGAACTGTGGCGACATTCAGCATGAAAGGTCACATCGATTGTAAAGAAGATCATGGCGATGTGCAGTTTGTGGTTTCGTTTCTTGCTCCCAAGTCATGGAATGTCCGTCAGAATGCTAATGTTACTTATACCACCACTTTGCATACAAATGCAGATGAAGAGTTGAAAATGTCGGTAGTGCCTGAATCGGTTCTCCCGAAAAATGCGGGTGGCAGAACCTGGGCTGAAGCGCTGATGCAGGATTATGGCGTGGGTCCCAATGTGTTGTCGGATATGGAATGGGTCACTTTCATGACAGATGAAAAATGGTCGATTTTCAATGGAGACAAGCCCATTTACACAATTTTTATTCGTACCAATGTGGGAGAACAGAATCTGAAAGCTTATCTCGGATTTTTTGTAAACCATACCGATGATGGAATTAGCAGCGGTACCGATCATAAAAAAGTAAAATTCAGCGATACTCCTTTTGAAGTGTTTGGTGGTAAAGGTTTACTTGTGGATTATAGCAGTGAGCATTTCAATAAAGTGCAGCCTCTGGCAGCTTTGCAGGACGATTATGTGACTTTCAGCTTCAACGCCGGAGTCTTTGAAAATGATTTGAGTGCTGAAAGTGAAATTTATTTTGAAGGAACTGCTTATGACGAAAGCGGAGCAGTCATTTCAACTGTAAACGAAAAGACAGCTAAAACACTTCTCAAACGTGAGTCGCAATATAATCAGCTCTATAGTCTGACAATGTGGCCCGCAGGTTTTTTCAATGTGTCTGACGGAAAAACGATTAAAAAAATCGAATATATTTTCAGCAACGCAAACAGATCAATCACCATTACCAGATCCGACGATGATTTAGCAATCGATGAAATCCCTATTGTAGGCGAAAAAGTTCCGTTTACTTTCGAAATGGTGTGCGATTAAATATTTACTGACCAAAAAATTAATGTATATGTTGAATAGTAAATACAAATATCTGATAGTATTTATATCGGTGTGGGCGCTGCTGACAGTAAGTGTAAATGCGCAGGACAGCAATCCTGGCTTGCCTGTCGAAAATATTGTACTCGATACTTATGGAAATCCTGTTTCGGATGTGGAAATAAGTATAAAAGGCAGTAATAGCCTTACTAAAACAGATGTGGCAGGTTATTTTGATCTGGGTTTTAAATTAAATGATGTGCTGACATTCAGGCATAAAGGATTTCTTTATCGTGAAGTGAAAATCAATGATACAGATATAAAAAAAGGTGTTCGTGTACACTTGCAGGAACGCTTTATAAATACCAGTGCATTGCTAAATGGCCCTTATGGCGATTTGGTTGACGAAGATAGTTTTGTGGGTTCGGCCTCGTCGGTGTACAACAATCAGCTTACAAAAACAATCGGGAGCACTGTGATTCCCGCCATGACTGGTCGTATTGCCGGTTTGCAGATAATCCAGAGCCGTGGGGCTCGCGAACATTATACTTCGGCCAATTATAACAATGATCTTTCAGGACTTGTTCCTGTGTTTGGCCGTGGCATTTTCAGCGACAACTCAGAGTTTTATGTGAGTTCGCGTGGTCAGGCTCCAAAAGTAATTGTGGACGGTATTCAACGCGATTTCTACGATCTCGATCCCGAAGCCATCGAATCCATTACGCTTCAAAAGGATGCCCTTTCGTCGATGTTCCTGGGTATGCAAAGCTCAAAAGGAGCGCTCATTATTACCACAAAAAAACCGACAAAAAGTGCAATGCATTTGTCATTCACAGGCAGATATGGCGTGAATAGTTCCATAAAAACGCCTCAGCCGCTTAACTCGTATCAGTATGCTTATTTGCTCAACGAAGCGCTGGTAAACGATGGCAAACTGCCGGTATATACTTATGACGATTTTTCAAAATTCAGAAACGGAACAAGTCCTTATACACATCCCAATGTGAACTGGTACGACGAATTACTGAACGACAATGCTTCAACCCAGTCATATAATATGAATGTTTCTGGAGGAAATAGTGTAGCTCAGTATTTTGTAAGTCTGGGTTATATGGGCGAAAATGGTTTATTCGTCACATCACCGGATAATTCATACAACACCAACCTGAGTTACGAGCGATACTCCATTACTTCTAAAGTAAATGTAAATGTGACTGATGATTTTTCGGCTGCGATTATGCTTGTGGGACGTGTTGAGGATGGAAATCAACCGGGTGGAAACGGAAATGGTTATTCCGGTTTGATGAATACCATTTTTACAACTCCAAACTCGGCATATCCAGTGCAAAACCCTGATGGTTCATGGGGTGGAAATATCTCATTTACTAATAACCTGAAATCGCAAACACTGAATTCGGGCTATATTATGGACAATGCGCGTGATGTGTTGGGAAGTGTGAATCTGAAATACGATTTTGGAAAACTTGTGAAAGGTCTTTCGCTTCAGGCTATTGGTAGCGTCAGCACGCAATCGCGGTCGCTGACCAACCGTACCAAGCGTTCTGCAGTTTATGCATATAAAATTGCCGACAGTGGAGCAGCCAGTTACACCATGTATAATACTCCTTCTCCGCAGATTAATGTGTTTAATTCGGTAGGAAATTATCAGGATATGTACGGACAAATCGCAGTGAGTTACGATCGGAAATTTGGCGTACACAACATTTCCGGATCGCTCAAAGCAGATACACGTACTTTGCTGAACAACTACGATTTACCTGAAATTCCATCGAATCTGATGGCCAATGTATCTTATGCATACGACGGAAAGTATTTTGTACAGGGCGCTGTAACCGAAAGTTATTACAACCGGTATGCACCCGGAGAACGCTGGGGAACTTTTTATGCTCTGGGTTTAGGTTGGGATTTGAGCAAAGAAGCTTTTCTGGAAACTGCTGAAGATTTGAATAAACTGAAACTCCGTGCAGTATACGGATTAACAGGAAACGGAATTACAAATTCAGGTTATTATACCTGGCGACAGACATACTCTTACAACGGTGCTGCATGGTATCCGCTGGGAAGCAGTCAGTCGAGCGGATTCTTTACCACCGAAAATCAGCCATTGGCCAATCCGTTCATTACCTGGGAAAAAGCCCGCAAACTGAATGTCGGACTCGATATGTCGCTGTGGAATGATAAACTTCAGTTTACAGCCGATTATTACAACGATTTCTATTTCGACCTTTTACAGGCCCGTGGTAAAAATATTGAACTGTTGGGTGCTGCTTATCCTACTGAAAATATAGGTAAATCAAAACGATATGGTGCAGAGTTATCACTCACTTATCAGAATAATGCAGGCAAACTGAATTATTACATTACAGGAAACTGGAACCTGGAACAAAGTAAAGTTATATTTATCGACGAGCAGGAACAACCTTACGATTATCTGTACCGGACAGGACAACCTATGGGAGCTATTTTCGGACTTCAGACCGATGGTTTTCTTTCAGCTCAGGACATTGCCGATGGTTATCCTGTAATGTCGGGTTTCAGCAATATTCAACCCGGAGATATGAAATATGTGGATAAAAACAGTGATGGAATTATCGACGAGTTCGACAGAACAGTGATTGGTGGCGACAAACCGCTTACATATTTTGGTCTCGATTTGGGTGTTGAGTATGAAGGCTTTGAATTCTCAATGCTTTGGCAGGGCGTTTACAATCGCGATATTTATCTGAGCGACCGGAATTTTACCGAAGGTTTTATGCAGATAAATCAGCATTACGGTCAGGCATACGAACATTTGCTAAACCGCTGGACTCCTGAAAATGCCGATAATGCTACTTTTCCGCGTCTTTCGGCCGGTGGCAATAGCTACAATTACGGAAATGGTTGGGGAACAGAACTGTGGCTGAAGTCAGGTAATTTTATTCGTCTCAAAAATCTGAATGTGGCTTATAATCTTCCAGAGGCATTTACCCGGAAATATATCGGAAATATAAGAGTGAAAGTATTTGCCGGAGGTCAGAACCTATTTACTTTGTCGGCCATCGATTTGGTCGATCCGGAAGTGGGTTTCACAAGTTATCCTGTTCAGCGTAATATGAATGTTGGTGTAAATCTTAAATTCTAATGCAGTTATGAAGATAAAACAAAATATATGGTTCGCATCGTTTGTGGGAGCAGGCTTGCTTTTAATGGCTTCGTGTACCGATAGTTACGAAAATTTTCCGGTCGATCAGTTTACTGAGGAATATGTCTTCTCGAAAACCGACTCAATGGGTGTACAGGCATTGAATTTACTGAACTCTACTTACAGTTTTCTCGACAACGGGCACAATGGCATTGGAGGCGATTATCTCGATGCTGCTTCTGACGATGCCATTTCAATAAATCAAAACGATCCGGATGTATATAAACTTGCTATCGGGCGATTTACGGCTAATAATCGGGTAAGTTCACACATGGGTTGGGGTAAGTATTACGAAGGAATACGCAAAGCCAATATCATTATCAACAATGTTGATGTAGTACCTTTTAAAAATACATTTACAAATTTCAATGGAGAACAAAAGAAACTGAATCACACAGTGAAGGCTGAAGCCCGTTTCCTGAGAACTTATTTTTATTTCGAACTGCTAAAACGTTACGGCGCGGTTCCTCTGCTGATGGATTCGGTTTATAAACTGGGCGACGACATGGAACTGCCTCGAAATACTTTCGAAGAATGTATCAACTATATGGTGGACGAACTCGATAGTATTAAATACGATTTGAGATCGGTGTCCATGCCCGATGCTGCGGTTTACGGACATGCAGCTACAGTCGAAGCGGCAATGGCGCTGAAATCGCGAATCTTACTGTATGCCGCAAGTCCACTGTTTAACGAAAACCCTGTCAGTACCGACGATCCGGCTCAAAAAGCGCTCGTAGGTTACGAATCCTATAATGCTGAACGCTGGAAAGCAGCTGCCGATGCAGCCAAAGAGTTTATGAATACTTTTGGTCCGGCCGGCCGGAAAACTGTTGATCTGGCTAAAAATCAAATGGGTATTTTTCTGAGCTTTTACAGTCCTTCGGTCAATCCTGAAATGATTTTCTTCCGTCAGGGAGGACAAAGTAAGGAAGTGGAAACCAAAAACGGACCCTTAGGATTCAGTGGAAACTCTATTGGCAATGGGCGTACAAATCCTACACAGAATCTTGTGGATGCCTTTCCGATGAAGGATGGAAAACCGGTTGGTGAAAGTACACTTTATCCGTTTAATCCACAGAAACCTTATGATAACCGCGATCCGCGTCTTTCACTTGCAGTGCTTTACAATGGAGCAAACTGGCTTGGTCGTGTCCTCGAAACATATCGTGGAGGAGCTAACAATCCGACCAACTCAGCCGAATATACCCGCACAAGTTATTACATGCGCAAGTTTATGGGTAATTTTTCCGGTGCCACCGAATACAGCAACGGTTATCATTTATGGGTCATCTTTCGCTATGCCGAAATTTTGCTCAATTACGCCGAAGCACAAAACGAATACCTGGATGCACCATCGCAGGAAGTTTATGATGCGCTGATTTTACTGAGAAAAAGGGTGGCTATTGCTGCAGGTTCCGATAAATTGTATGGATTGAAAGCCAATATGACAAAAGAAGAAATGCGAAAAGCAATACAAAACGAACGTCGTATTGAAATGGCCTTCGAGGAACAACGATATTGGGATATACGACGCTGGCGTATTGCCGAAGATGTATTCCGGAATCCGCTCAAAGGGATGAGTATTGTAAAAAATCTGACTTCAGTGGTTTATACCGAGGTTGATGTACTGACTGTAAACTTTGAAGAGCGACGGTATTTGTATCCGCTTCCATATTCAGAAGTGATAAAAAACAGCAGAATGATTCAAAATCCGGGTTGGTAATCAACAGGGAACATTAAAAACAGTATAACAATATCCCTGTTCAATCAAAGTTAGTTCAGTTCGATATCTGAAAAAATTATTATCACATGAAAAAACTAATTATCACAATCATACTTCTGAATGTTATGGTGCTTGCATTCGGACAATTACAAAAAGGAACTGTCATTTCAACTGATGGAGAGACACTCATTGGTGTAAACATTCTGAAAAAAGGAACTACCACCGGAACATTAACAGACCTCGATGGACGTTACGAAATTGCAGTGGAAACAGGCGACAGACTGGTGTTTTCGTATGTGGGTTTCAAATCACAGGAAATTATTGTAAAAGCCAATCAGCGCGTAGTGGACGTACGCCTTGCTCCCGATCAGGTGACTAATCTGGACGAAGTGGTTGCCATTGGTTATGGTAAAGCTAAAAAACTAACCATGACCGGATCAGTAAGTGCCATCAGTGCACGCGAGATACGGTTGGTGCCCACAAGTAATGTGCAAAATGCTTTGTCGGGAAAACTTCCGGGCTTTTTTACCCAACAGCGTTCCGGTCAGCCGGGTAAAGATGCTTCTGACTTTTTTATTCGTGGCGTAAGCTCACTCAACGAGGCAGGTAATCAGCCTCTTATTGTGGTGGACGATGTGCAGTACACCTATGATCAGCTTCAGCAAATCAATGTAAATGAAATTGAAAGTATTTCGATTCTGAAGGATGCTTCAACCACAGCCATTTATGGTATTAAAGGTGCTAATGGTGTGTTGGTGGTGAAAACCCGTCGTGGCGAGCAGGGTGCACCACAAATCAATGTGCGTATGGAAGGCGGTATGCAATCGCCTGTGAGACAACCCCAGTTTCTGAATTCATATCAGACGGCTTTGCTTGTAAACGAAGCTTATCAGAACGATGGATTGACTTCTCAGATTCCGTTCTCCGATACTGATCTCCAGGCTTTTCGTACCGGAAACGATCCTTATGGTCATCCGGATGTAAACTGGTATCAGGAAATTTTTAAACCTGTTGCTTCTCAGAGCAATGTAAATGTGGATGTATCCGGAGGTTCAAAAAAACTCAGATATTTTATTTCAACCGGATATTTTTCGCAAAATGGTTTGGTACGCGATTTCAACAATTCGCAATCGGGTGTCAATACAAATTATTTTTATCGCCGTTTCAATTATCGTACGAACCTCGACTTCGACGTGAGCGATAACCTGAACATGCGACTCGATTTTTCGACACGTTTTATGAATATCAACGAGCCGTCAAGTATGAATGCCACCGGTGAAATATACAATTTCGAGAGAATGACGCCTTATGCAGCTCCGTTTCTGAACCCTGATGGCTCATACACTTATCTCGATACTAAAGGATTCCTTCCGACACTCAATGCGCGTTTGGCAAACGAAGGTTATACCCGTACAAAACGTAATGATGTGAATGTGCTGTATGGAGCAACCTATAAAATGGATGCGATCACAAAAGGTTTGTCGGCTAATTTCCGTCTGGCATACTCAAGTATAGATGAAAATTTCCGTCGTGTGTCGCGTGGAAGCAATGGTTATCCAACTTATCGTTATCATTCTGATACAGATATTTACACCATTAACCCCAACGAAGTATATGCTTATTCAACATTCGGCGTAAACTCAGGTGTAAATCAGGCTGTAAAGGATTTGAATATTCAGGCTTCGCTGAATTATGCCCGTGTGTTCAATGAAGATCACGATGTAAATGCTATGTTGCTTTACAACCGCCAAAGCCAGACCAACGAAGGTGCAGCTGCTGTGCCTGCTAATTTCGAAGGCTATACTTCTACCATTGGTTATAAATACAAAGGAAAATATCTCGCGGATTTGAATCTTGCCTACAACGGATCCGACCGTTTTGGAAAAGATAATCGATATGGTTTCTTCCCCGCACTTGGATTGGGATACGCTATTTCGCAGGAAGATTTCTTTAAAGAAAATGTGGAAAAAATACAAATGCTGAAATTCAGAGTTTCATACGGACTTGTAGGTTCGGATGCTGCTCCGGGCGGTCGTTACCTGTATCGTCAGGTGTACGAAACGGGTGGTGGATACAACTTTGGCGAGAACCCGCAGACTCAGAATTCTATCAGAGAAGGCGCATTGGGCAACGACAATGTAACCTGGGAAAAAGCTAAAAAGTTTGATGTGGGATTCGATTTGGTAGTACTGGATAATTTCTCATTTACCATCGACTATTTCCACGATAATCGCTTCGATCAGCTCGTCACACGTTACGATGTGCCACTTCTTCTGGGTATCGGAGTGTCGCCTCTGAATGTGGCTAAAACAGTTAATCAGGGTTTTGATGGATCGCTTGGTTATCAGACAAAAATCAACGATGTTCATTTCCACTCGAATCTGGTTTTTTCGTATGCCAAAAACAGGGTAGTTTACAAAGCTGAAGCTCAGCAAAGATATCCCTGGCTGGCTGAAACCGGCAAGTCTATTAACCAGCCATTCGGATACCGGTTCATAGGTTACTATACGCCCGAAGATATTACGCTGATTAATAACAATGATCCTTCTGCTCCTGCAGTTCCAAATACTGATACTCCAATTCAGGCCGGCGACCTGAAATATAAGGATATGAACGAAGATGGAGTTATCGATGATTTTGACAAGGGTGCTATCGGGAAACCAAATTTACCAACCACATCGCTTGGTTGGACGCTTGGTGCAAACTGGAAAGGTTTCTCCATTAGTGTACTCTTCCAGGGTTCGTTCGATTATAGTTTCAGTGTTATCGGAACAGGAATTGAATCCTTTAAAAGTCAGTTCCAGCCTGTTCACCAAAATCGCTGGACACCCGAAAGATATCAGAACGGAGAAGAAATTCAGTTTCCGCGCCTAACCACCATTCCTTCCACAGTGAATAGTGCCGAAGGTTATATGTCTGACTTTTGGTTAATTAATGCCTGGTATGTTCGTCTCAAAACCATAGATTTTGCTTATCAGTTGCCGAAATCAGCATTGCCGGAGTTTATCAATACTGCCCGTTTGTATATGAATGCATACAACCTGTTTACATTTACAAATTATGACAAATACCAGCAGGATCCGGAAATCAGAAGTAACTCGGCCGGCGATTCGTATATGAACCAGCGTGTTATTAACTTTGGTGTTCAGGTGACTCTGTAAATGTTTGACACAAAATGAATTCCGGATATTTAAAAAAATAAAAATATATGAAGAAAATTATTTTATTATCGGTTTTGACAGTATTGACGGTGGGTGTTTTTGCTCAGTCACTCAGCAAATTCAAAGAACGTGAACGTGTCGTGTTTTTAGGTAATAGTATTACCGATGGCGGTCATTATCATTCGTTTATATGGCTTTATTATATGACGCGCTTCCCCGATATGGAATTGCGAATCATGAATGCCGGAATTGGTGGGGATACTGCCTATGATATGTACAAACGTCTGGATGGCGATGTGTTTAGCAAAGGACCAACCATGCTTGTGGTAACGTTTGGAATGAACGACTCGGGTTATATGGAATATAACAGCGACAAGGGAAAAGAATTTGGCGAGGAAAAGTACAAGGAGTGTTTCAATAATTATAAATTAATGGAAAAGCGTTTGGCTGATCTTCCGAACACAAAAGTTGTGATGCTGGGTGGTTCACCATACGACGAGTATGCTAAAATAAGCAATACGGCTCTGCGCGGAAAAAATGCTGTTATGCAACGAATTGTGGACTTTCAGAAACAATCGGCACAACAACACGGTTGGGAGTTTATTGACTTTAATAAACCAATGTCAGCCATTAATCAGAAGTTCAGAGAAAAGGATTCTACCTTTACCCTTTGCGGTCGTGACAGAATTCACCCCGACAATGATGGACATATGGTAATGGCTTATCTGTTTCTTAAAGAACAGGGATTCAGTGGAAATAAGGTGGCCGATGTAGAGATTAATGCTGGTCGCGAACAGGTGGTAAAAGCAGAAAATTGTGTTGTTACAAATCTGCAAAAAAACGGAAAGGCCCTCACTTTCGATTATCTGGCAAATGCTTTGCCTTATCCGCTCGATACAATTAACCGTGGTTGGGAATCTCAAAAATCGCAATCGGATGCTGTTAAATATGTGTCGTTTATGGATGAGATGAATCAGGAACTTTTAAAAGTTTCCGGTTTAAAGGGTAACTACAAACTTTATATCGATGATATTGAGATTGGAACATGGTCGGCTACCAATCTGGCAAAAGGAATTAACCTTGCTTGTGAATCGAAAACTCCTCAGTACCAGCAGGCAATGGCCGTTATGCATCTCAATGAATATCGCTGGGAAATTGAACGAAATTTTCGCGATTATGCATGGGTACAGTTTGGGTTTTTTCAAAAGAAAGGATTGCTTTTTGCCAATAACCGTCAGGCGATTGAAGCCATGGATAAAGAAATTGCAAATAATATATGGCTGAAAATTCATCGCGACAATTACTCCCGAATGATGCATAAATCCATTCGTGATGCCCGTGAACAAGAAATGGAGGTCTTAATTTATCAGATATACAATATAAACAAACCTGTTGTCAGAAAAGTTAAACTGACGAAAATCTGATACAATAAAACTTTTTTACTGAAATTTAATGGTATTTACTGCTAAAGTCGTCTTATATTCAGAATGGCTGATTCAGTCAGATTATTCTCAGTAAAAAAAAGTAATCATAATTAAATTTAATCCACATGAAAAAAATTTCTATCTTCTTTCTCTTAAGTGTTTTTTGCACTACCATGTCCTTTGCAGGTACATGGGTTGTGGGTGTAAATCACATCGATCAGTTTCTGTCTAAGGTTGAACAGGGAACAGGGGAAGCACCTCCTGCTTTTCCTAAAAAGGAGGATGACTCTTTCAATACCGATTATGAAGGTGTTTGGAATATTTTTCCAGGTATAACCTGCACAACTGCTGATATTTCAACAACTTACCTGAATCATGCAGATGCCAATAATCACTGGCGTGGCATAGTGTCTGTCAATTATGCAGGTGCAGGTTTTGTACAAAAGCCCGAAACAAGCATTGAGTTTGTTCAGCCAAGTTTGGTCGACTTTGATTATTCGGGAGTGCCAGAGGGTTACAATTCGTTGGTGGATTATTGGGATCGACACGACCTCTCATGGCTCGAATTAATCGACCTGTCAGGAAACGATTTACATACCGTTGTAATTGATGCTGGTCCTTATAACGAGATGCCGGTGAAGACAATCAATTTGTCAAATAATCCACGCCTGTCTTCTGTTTCAATTGTAAATTGCACACAACTCGAAACTGTAAATCTTTCGTCAACAGCCATCACTCAGGCTAATTTTGAGATCATCAGAGCTGCAATTCTTGAGTCGTCGCCAACAGCCAATATTATTTATACTTCTACCTCAATTGATTATAATAAATCTGAAGATTATGCTCAAATTGAGCTGAAAGGAAGAACAATATACATTAATAATAAAGATGCCAACGACATGGTTACTTTGTATGATATATCGGGAAGCAAAAAAATTGAAACATCTGACGATGTAATCAATACCGATAAATTAAACAAAGGTGTTTATATGATTAAAGTGAACAACAAGGTGAAAAAGGTAGTGCTTAATTGATTTTTCAAAACCAGTCAGTAAAAAGAGTTCGTTAACCTCAGGGTTTTCGGACTTTTTTTGTTTTCAGCCACAAAATTGAAGTTGCGTTTTGGTGGTATTGCATTTTTTTATCGTCATATTAAAAACTATCTTCGGGGTTTCAAAATCCTGCTGAATCAATTGTATTTCTATATTATGAAAAAAATCAGCTTTTACTTTGTTATTCTTCTCTTTTTATGTGCAAATCAGGTGTATGGAGGCTCGTCAGCCCCACAACTGAATAGTGGAAATTTACAAAAACGAACCGGAAACTACCTGCGTAACGGTAGCTTTGAGTATGGTCTGAATCTCGATTGGGAATACCGGATCACGACAGGTTCCGCAGGACAGTTCAGCCTTGCCACTACTCAGGCTATGGATGGAAAAATGTCCTTAAAAACTGAAGTATCTACCCTTAAATATTCCAATGGAGTATCGGCTAAGACCCGGGTGAAAATTGGAAGCGATTCGCTTTATCTGCTTCACTTCTGGGCCCGTGGTCCGGAGGAAGCTAAACTTTATGTGCAAATTGAAGGTGCGCAACAAACAGCTGTACTTTACGAAATGCATACCGGTGCCACTGCATTTTTTTATCCGTTTAAAGTGAGTAATTCAAAGCTTAACTCAGAAATTGTGATCACTTTTTACTTTCAGGACGATAAAACCAAAACAAAGGTAGCTGACCCCTGTAGTGTGACATCTACCGCCGGAGCGACATATTTTTTGGATGGTCTTACACTCGTCGATCAGTCGAATACGCTGGGTTACGATGTGTATAATACCTATATCTGGAATTATAATCAGAAGCCCAATGCCAATGGAAAAGTATGGACAGCTGGCGACAACGATGTGTCGTTCGATTTGCCCGATGGACGCAGAATGTGGTTTTTCAATGATTCGTTTTACGGTGTCAATTATCCGGCGCGCAACCGATTGGTAGATATGGGACAATTTGTGCGCAATATTGTAGTTGTGCAGGATTTAAATGATAAACTTACGGCTTATCCGATTAGCAATCAGGGTGGTCAGTCAACTTATTTCAGAATTCCCGATCAGGATGTAATTTACAATACTGATGGGACTGTGAAGAATATTTTTTGGGTTGGCGATGCACTTATAGAGGATAATCAGGTAAAAGTGCATCTGATTGAAGTGTATGGCAACGATCGTTCGTATCTGGCAAAGTTTTCATATCCTGAACTTGAGTTTCTGGGTATCGAGCAACAGGAGAATTTCTGTCATACTTACGAAACTTTTTTTGTAGAAAACGATAAAATATATCTTTACAGAACCGAAAACGAAGGTGTTTGGGGACGGTATATGCATGTTGCCCGTGCCGATTTGGGTGACCTGAATGGGAAAAAAGGAACATGGGAGTACTGGAACGGAAATGTCTGGGGTACAAGCAGAGATGCATCGGCACGTATTCACGACATGATGGGAGATGGTGTCATTCGTCTCGGTGAAGGAAATTATGCACACGTATCAATGCCTTTGATGAGTCCTGAGCTGCATGTGGCTTTTGCTCCTGCACCACAGGGCCCGTGGACAAACAAACAGCTTGTAGCTGTTGGCGATAAGGCCGACAAACACTGGTATTATATGCCTAATTTTCACGGACAATTGGCCAACGGAATGTATTCCATTTCTTTCTCGGCCAATTACAATTACTGTCTTTTCTTTTGTAAGGATTGTGAGGTTTCCGCTTTTGTGGATAAATATTGGTACCGGCCAAGATATGTACAGATAGATTTGCTGGGTCTTTCACCTTACACTAAAAATCCTAAGGATTGTGCCGGAGTGGAAAACGGAACCGCATTCTTCGATAATTGTGGTGAATGTGTGAGTGGTACAACGGGACTAAATCCATGCATAACCGGTGTGGCCAAACTGTATGCCGATGCAAACTTCTCGGGAGCTTCAGTCGGACTTAATGCTGGCGAATATACATTCGAACGTTTGCAGGAAATGGGTTTTACTCCCGAATTGCTTAGCTCGTTTACTATCGACAATGGATATGTGATTGAATTATATGCAGCAGATAATTTCCGGAACGAAGTCCGTATTTTCGAAAATCAGATAAGCGACCTGGCTGCCGAATCGTTTGATAATGCTACTTATTCTCTGATTGTTCGCCGGAAAGGTATTGCAGACCTGACTGGGACATTTGCTATTCAACACAAACAAAGCGGTATGTTTATGAGCATTTCCGGCAATAATACTGCCAACGATGCTCCTGTGATTTTACGCAATTATCAGAATTCAGCTTTTCAGAAATTTAGTTTGACAGCAGTCGGAAGTGGGACTTATGCGATAAAAAATATTGGCAGCGATAAATATCTGAGTATTTTCAATCAAAGTAATGAGCAAAAAGCGTATGTAAATCAATGGGATGGAATTGAATTCGATATAACTGCTTTGGGTGGTGAAATCTCAGCTCAGTATTCCGATTCGCCCGGCGGTGAGGATGTAACCAAACTAATTGATAAAAATGTGGCCACTAAGTTTCTCACTTTTTACAACAGTGCCTGGGTACAATATAAAGTTTCGTCTCCTGTAGTATTGAGCCGTTACAGCCTGACTTCGGCCAACGATGCTCCCGTGCGCGATCCGCGTTCATGGACTTTGTCGGGCTCGAATAATGGTGAAAACTGGACAATAATTGATACACAGCAGGATGTGACTTTTAGTACCCGTTTTCAGGAAAAATCCTTCCCGCTGACCAGTGAAGCGAGCTTTACATATTTCCGGATTGAAATGACCTGTAGTAGTGGCACAGTTCTCCAACTCGCTGAATTAGAATTATTTGCAAAAACAAACTCTCAAAGTGGATTTGCTGATAGTCAACTATTTATTATTCAGGATGCAGGCAATGGTTTTGTTAGGCTAATCAATAAAAACAGCGATTTGCAGCTAGAAGTGATCGATGGCGTCACTACTGCCGGCGAAAAAGTATGGCAAAATGTGGATTATGGCCAGTTGGGAGGGCAATGGAAGTTAGTCAATCCTGACAGTATTCCAAATTCGGTTGAATCATTGCAGACTAATCCTGATATCAGCATTTTCCCAAATCCGGCAACCGACTTTGTACGTATCGAAGCCAGAGGTCAGGAAATTATTCGCTCAGTTTCAATTACCGATTTAAGGGGTTCAGTGGTGTTCTTCAAAGATTATTCTGATGTCAGCACAGTTGTTCCGCTTGGCGGATTAACCTCCGGTTTTTATCTGATAAAAATAAATACTGAAAGTGGCTCTTACGGGCATAAATTGTTGAAGAAATAGGGATGTCTTTGATCGCTGTTTTGAAATTCGTTTAAAATGGAGCCTTGTTTCTCAATTATTTAGGATCGGATTTTATGAATAAAACTGCTAATTGCAAAAATGAATAAAGTTCTGACGATTATTTGTGTTATATATTTTCTCATTGTTCCGTGGCGTTTAATGGCTGCTGAATTAAGTCCTTCTGCCACCGTTTCGTTGCTGATTGCCTCCCCCGATACCCGGCAGTTAGTGACTGCCTACGGGCACACTTTGCTGCGCATCAACGATCCGGAATCAGGAATTGATTATGTGTTTAATTATGGAACTTTCGATCAGTCATTGTCCGGATTTCAAACTATGTGGGGAATTCTGAGAGCTAAGCTACAGTACGAAATATGGGTAATGCCTTTTTCAGAATATTATCAGACCACGCTTGCTGAAAACCGTAAACTTACCGAGTATTCGTTTAATTTCTCCAATGAAGAAAAACAAAGGATTTGGCTCAATCTTATCGAAATTGTAAAGGACAAAGACAGAAAATTCACTTTCGATTTCTTTTCCAGGAATTGTACCACATTTGTTCGTGATCTGATTACACAAAATGCCGGAAGTGAGATAAAGTTGCCCGATGATATGGATGCTGCTGATTATCGGGAAATCAATATAAGGCATATTTATCAGAATTCGTGGTATATGCTTATGTATGACTTTATAGCCGGAATGAATCTCGATAAAAAGGCAGGGGCTTACGAGAGTCTTTATACTCCTGATCAGCTTCAGAATATCTGGTCAAAGTCATTGTTAGTCAATGCTTCTGATTCTGTGAAACCCTTATTCTCTAATACTTCGGTTTTAATTAAAGGCGAAAATCTGTCAGGTCGTAAAAATCACTTTTTATTGTCTCCGTTTTTTGTGAGCCTTTTATTTTTGTTTGCTGTTATTGTTTTTATGGTTATTGATTGGAAGTCAGTAAAGTGCAATAAATCTGTTGATTATGTGATTTTTTCTATCGCGGGTATTGTAGGGATTTTCTTTTTTATTTTAAAATTTGCTTCCGGCGCGTGGTATTTTTTGCCCGATCTGAAAATGTTTTGGATACACCCGGTACATTTAGTGGTTCCCATTTTAATGTTCAGGGCGAATGTCAGATTTTTAAAGTTTTATCATTTAATCAATATAGTTGTTACAGCAGGCCTGTTAATCATCATTCCTTTTTTAGCTCAGGAAATAAATGCAGTCTTTATTGTCGTGCTTATCCTGCTGCTTTTCCGTTCTGCCTTATTCGTTTTCACAAAGAAACTCAGCAATAATAATTAATTTTGTACTTTTGTGCGGTGTTTTTTTGTAGCGGTCTAAAAACACAATGCTATTAATTTGACTGGCAAATTAATAGCATTGTATAGTGTACCCCCGCCGGGAATCGAACCCGAATCTAAAGTTTAGGAAACTTTCGTTCTATCCATTGAACTACAGGGGCGCATTTTTTGGAAGCACAAAAATACACTTTTTTGACGAGAAAGAAAAAACAGTTTTGACGACATGAGTAAAAAAAATAATTTTTTTGTAGTGTGGGACGGTCGTGAGCCGGGTATTTACCGTAGCTGGGACGAATGCAAAAAACAGGTACATGCTTATCCCGAAGCAAAATACAAATCGTTTGCTACCGAAAAAAAAGCGCGAGAGGCTTTTTTGTCGCCTTACTGGAGTTTTGTGGGAAAGGCTGCAAAACCGCAAATCGACAGGGAGAAACTGAAACTTTTGGGCGCATTTAATACTGAAACGCTAGCGGTTGATGCGGCATGCAGTGGAAATCCCGGGCCTATGGAGTATCGTGCAGTGTACGTAAAAACCGGTGAAGAGATTTTCCGACAGGGACCTTTTGATGATGGAACCAACAATGTAGGTGAGTTTCTGGCGCTTGTGCACGGACTGGCTTTGCTCAAACAACGAAATCTGGATATGCCTTTGTACTCTGACAGCAAAACGGCTATCAGCTGGGTAAGGAAGCGTAAGGCTGCTACAAAACTTGAACGCACCGACCGAAACGCTGCTATTTTCGAACTTATTGAACGGGCTGAAAAATGGCTTCAGACAAACAGTTTTAAAACTGAAATTTTAAAATGGGAAACTGAGGCCTGGGGCGAAATTCCTGCCGATTTTGGTCGAAAATAACCGTTGTGTCATTCCTGTACTCGTTGCACAGAATTAACTTCTTTGATCTTTTTGATGTTTTTGCATAGATTGTCGATGTCCTCTGTATCGTGCACATAAATATGAAAATGCCCGACAAAAATACCACCATTTGTTTCAATATTAATTTTGTTGATGTTTCCGCCATATTTTTCTGATATTACTTTCAGAATTTCAATCATAACACCCTTCTTATCAATGCCTTTTATTTCCAGTATTTCGATAAACGATTGTATTTTATGAGTTGACCATTTTACCGATACCAGTCGTTCTCCGTAATTGCTCTTGAGTTTTGCAGCTGTGTTACACTGACGTTTATGCACAACTACCACTTCGTTATCATCCACATAGCCAAGTACATCGTCGCCAGGTATTGGATGGCAACAGTCGGCCAATTTATAGTTAATCGATACATTCTCATCAGCCAGGACGAATGTTTTTTTACGGTCAATTTTTGTTGCCGGAACTAATTCAGGTGGTCCGCTTTTACTGTTTTTATTGTCGGATGATCCTACAAACGGGATTTTCAGATAGCGTGTAAATACGTTTTGTGATTTTTGTTTGAAAATAACTTTCGAAATATCCTCAATACTTATTTTGCCCATGGCTGCTTGTGTGTAAAGCGTATTGCGCTGGCTGAAACCATAATGATTAAGAATTTTTACGATGTTTTCATTTTCTAAACTCACATTAATGGCAGCCAGAGCATCTTCAATAATTTTCTGTCCGTCAATGATCTGTGACTTTTCTTCACGTTTAAAGAAGTTTTTTATTTTTGATTTAGCACGGGCTGTGGTAACATAGTCGATCCATTCGGGCTGAGGGTTTTGTTTGCGTGCGGTCAGAATTTCTACCTGGTCACCACTATTCAGTTTGTAACTTAGTGGTACAAGTTTGTGATTTACCTTTGCACCAATGCATCGCATGCCCAGGTCGGAGTGTAGCGCGAATGCGAAATCGAGTGCAGTGGCTCCCATAGCTATGGTTTTAATTTCACCTTTGGGGGTAAATACAAATATCTCGGATGCGAACAGGTTCAGTTTGAAAGTATCCATAAAGTCGATGGCGTTCGGCTCAGGATGTTCGAGCAATTCTTTTATGGTTTTCATCCATTTGTCGAGCTCCGACTCGTCGGCTTCGCCCGATTTGTATTTCCAATGCGCTGCAAGTCCTTTTTCGGCAATATCGTTCATGCGCTCACTGCGAATCTGAATTTCTACCCAACGTCCCTGTGGTCCCATTACGGTGACGTGCAATGCTTCGTAACCATTGGCTTTTGGCGTGCTTACCCAGTCGCGAATGCGTTCGGGATGCGGTTTGTAAAGCTCGGTAAGGGCTGAGTAAAGCATCCAGCACTGATCCTTTTCACTGAGTCCGGGCTTAGGCTTAAATACAATGCGCAGCGCCAGAATGTCGTACACTTCGTCGAACGGAATGTTGCGGGTCGACATTTTGTGCCAAATGGAGTAAACTGATTTGATACGTTCTTTCAGGAAAAACTCGTATCCCATTTGGGTCAGTTTTTCGCGTACCGGGTTCGAAAATTCACGATAAAAAATTGTGCGGGCTTCTTCGTCAACAGCCAGTTTCTTTTCAATCTGGAAGAATGTTTCGGGATGTTCGTATTTGAAACTGAGATTTTCGAGTTCGGTTTTGATGCGGAATAGTCCGAGACGGTGCGCCAGTGGGGCGTAAATATATTGTGTTTCGCCTGCAATTTTGTACTGTTTGGCAGGAGGCATAGAACCCAGAGTACGCATGTTGTGAAGTCGGTCGGCAATCTTTATCAGAATCACGCGGATATCTTCCGACATAGTAAGCAGTAATTTGCGGAAGTTTTCGGCCTGCTCTGATGCGATTTCGGTAAATACACCACCCGAAATTTTGGTCAGACCATCCACAATCTGCGCAATCTTGGGCCCGAAAAGATTCTCGATATCTTCCACAGTATAGTCGGTATCCTCCACCACATCGTGCAGTAGTGCGGAACAAATAGAGGTTGAGCCAAGGCCTATTTCGCGCACCACAATCCGCGCCACAGCCAGCGGGTGAAGTATGTAGGGTTCACCCGAGCGGCGCTTAATGCCTTTGTGAGCTGCGTTAGCAAAATTGAAAGCTTTGGTGATTATCTCAATTTTCTGACGATGATTGGTGTTGCGGTAATCGTCGAGCAGTGCTTCAAACTCTTGCTGAATTATTTCTTCCTCCGCCAATTGCGGAATTTCGTCCATTTCCGACATATTTATCTTTCTTTCATGCAAAAATACACATTTATTTGTTATGCGGTAATTATTTTTGTTGCTTGTCGGAATTATTTTTGTATTTATTTCATTTTTAAAATGATAGGAGTTGTGACGGCGATGCTGATTAATGTTTGCTGATCTTTTTTAGCTTATTAATTCTCTACTAGTTTTAGTTTAAGCAGTGGTGACATTCGTCCTTTGTTGAGCGTGAGGGTTGATTCGGTAAAGCTAATGTTGTCGGCCATGTGAAGTGCTTTAATCAACTCTGGTTCAAGATTGTCCTCGCAGGCCATCATGGTGCTTATACCCTCACTGATTTTAATCCGGTATTGTTGTGTGATGCTGTACGGACTAAGTATGATATTGCAATTTGCTTTGGCTTCGAGTTTGTTTTCGTCGGCATGGAAAATCAAATAGTGAGTATCCGGTTTACTGTTTACTGTTTTGCCAAAAATTTCAACAATTTGCCAGCGTTTATTTTCTACAATCGGATTTCCTGTTTTTCTCAATAAATAGTGGTTTGCCAGCTCGCCTTCTACCTCTTTGGCATTATTAGTGAGTTGTCTGACCTGGTTTTCTTCAATGCTGAAGAATAATGTTTCTCCATTCGGTTTGTTTTCCTGAAGTTTTACATTGTTTTTCTGCCATTCGAAATCACCAACTGTGGTGTCAGATAGTACAGCTTCGTTTTTTAAATAATTTCTGACAAGTGTAAAGCTTAAATCTTCATTTAAAGTGAGCCATGTTTCAATTCCTTCGCAATCGGCACAGGGAATGACGCCCATGTAAGTGCCTTCCCAGTCGAGCGAATTTTCAGCGGTATGATGGTCCTCAAATGCTTTTTGCGATGAGATGTTGCGTTGCTGATTATTACATGAAACGAATAGCAGCGCAATAATAAGTGCTGTAAATGTGCTTTTTGTTGTTTTCATTGTTTTGATTAAAATGAGTTATGTTTTTTGTTTAATTGTTTCTTAGTTTTCAATATCCATGCCAAAGCAGAACAATTGATTTTTAATAATTACGAGCATGGATGATGAGCGTTTTGTTGGATGCGTTGCATTAAGATCGGGATAATTAGCTGAATTCTGAAGTAAAAACAAAAGAGCGACCTTTAAGCCGCTCTTTTATAGTGAAATATAGTTGGAGGATAATGCCTCAACAATAATAATGTATTTTTTAATTGCTCTGATTTACAATTTCCAAAGTGTCCGAAGCAATCATAAATTCTTCGTCGGTGGGGATAACCACAACTTTTACACTCGAATCGGGTGTGCTGATGATCATTTCTTTTCCACGGATTTTGTTAAGTTCAGGATCAACTTTTACGCCCATAAATTCAAGTCCTTTGCAAACTTTTATACGGGTTCCGGTTTGGTTTTCGCCAACACCACCTGTAAATACAATTACATCCACACCATTCAGTGCAGCCACATAAGAGCCGATATATTTTTTGATGCGGTATTCGTACATTTCGAGCGCCAGTGTAGCGCGTTCGTCTCCGTTTGCTACGGCATTTTCAATGTCGCGCATGTCCGACGAAAGTCCCGAAACACCCAGCACGCCACTGTGTTTGTTGAACAGTGTCGAAACCGAAGCTGCTCCAATCATTTCTTTTTCCATAAGGAATGTCACCACGCCCAAATCCACATCGCCCGAACGTGTGCCCATCATCAAGCCTTCGATAGGGGTAAAGCCCATTGAAGTATCAATTGACTTACCGTTTTCGATGGCTGTAACAGAAGCTCCGTTGCCAATGTGAGCGGTAATCATTTTGGTGTTGCTGTAGTCGAGACCCAAAAAATCGCAGGCACGACGGGATACGTAGCGGTGACTTGTACCGTGAAATCCGTAGCGACGAATACCGTATTTTGTGTAAAGCGAATACGGAATGCCGTACATATAAGCGTGTTCAGGCATTGTTTGATGGAAAGCTGTGTCGAAAACAGCTACCTGTGGTACATTTGGCAGCAATTCGTTGATGGCATTGATGCCGGCGAGATTTGGTGGGTTATGCAAAGGTGCAATGTCGATGCATTCCACAATTTTCTGTATCACTTCGTCGGTAATAAGTACGCTCGAGTTGAATTTTTCGCCTCCGTGTACTACGCGGTGTCCCACGGCGTTGATTTCTTCGAGCGATTCCACTGCACCATGTTTCTGACTTGTAAGTACGCCAAGTATATATTCTACAGCAGTCTGATGTTCAAGTATTTCGCCTTTCAGTATTACTTTTTGTCCGTCTTTGCGCACATGTTTCAGGAACGAACCTTTCATTCCGATTTTCTCAACTCCTCCTGAGCCCAGCTCTTCGTTGCTGTTCATGTCGAGCAACTTGTATTTTACTGACGAGCTTCCGCAGTTCAAAACTAATATCTTCATGTTTGTTCCTCCTTATTTAATAATATTTCCTGATTCATCGTAAGTGTAGAAACCCTTACTTTTGCTGATACCCCAAAGTTTTGCACGCGACAAACGAAGCAAAATGGGCGATGGTTTGTATTTTACATGGCCGTATTCTTCGTACAGATTTTCGAGTAATTTTACAATTTTCTCAATGCCAATCTGGTCGGCTGTGCGGAACACACCCTGACGGTGACCAAAACCTACTGTCAGCACGTGGTCGATATCTTCCACTGTGGCCACACCTTCCATAAGCATGGAGCAGGCTTCGTTGAGCTGAATAAGGAAAAGACGCAGGCTTACAAGGCCCGACGATTCGGTAACCTGTACAAATTCGTGGTTGATCATACGGGCAAACTGACACACTTTGTTGTAAGTGTCGTCCGACGTATTCAGTCCGCGTACAATTTCGATAATATGTGAATCTGGAATGTTCGAAAGAAAATGCAGCCCTATGCAACGATCCTGATGCTCCATTTCAGCAGCAAGTTCGGTTACAACTACTGTCGAAACATTCGATGCAATGATGGCCCGCTGCGAAAGCACTTCTTCGAGTTTGCGAAACACTTCTTTGCGTTGTGTTACCTGACGCTCACCAGTTTGGTCGTCGTAGCGTATGGCTTCAATCACGAAATCGCAACCGCTGAAATCTTCGTAGTTTGAGCTTCCCTGTATGCGGCCAATAATGGCTTTTTTCTCGTTTTCAGTAAGTCCCCAGTTTTGGATTTTTTTGTTCAGTTGATTCTCAATGCGTTTGTATGCATTTTCAATTTTTTCGTCACTGGGTTCCATAAAGACCACTTCTATGCCTTTTAACGCAGCACGTGTGGCTATTACGCTGCCTTCCTTGCCGCAGCCCACTACGCCGATACGCGAAAATAGCGTACGTTTTCTGTTGCGTTTGCTTAGGCCGTAGCGCTCAATTGCTTCAATAATTTCTTCTGCCATTATATATTTTGTTATTTGTTTTTGTTGAACGGTTGATTAGTTAAATGGTTGATTTGTGAATTAGTTGACTAGTTGCATATTTAGTAGATTTACGAAACCAGGATAAACTAATAAACTGACTCGTTAACTGATTAGCTGATTAACCGGTTACCCGATTAACTGATCAACTAGTTCACAAATCAATTAATTAGCCAATTAACGCATTGCCTGATTGGCTGTAATGGTTATCATGCGAACGATATCGTCCACCGAACAGCCGCGTGAAAGGTCATTGATAGGAGCTGCCATCCCCTGGAGGATTGGTCCTACAGCCTGAGCACCCGAAAAGCGTTCCACCATTTTGTATCCGATGTTTCCGGCCTGTAAATCTGGAAAAACCAATACGTTGGCATGTCCGGCAATAGTGCTGCCCGGTGCTTTGCTTTGTCCGATAGCCGGAACAAGAGCTGCATCGGCCTGTAGTTCGCCTTCAATCTGAAGTTCGGGATTCATTTCGCGGGCAATTTTGGTGGCTTCCACTACTTTGTCCACATATTCATGTTTTGCACTGCCTTTGGTTGAAAAACTCAGCATGGCAATGCGTGGTTCAAAACCTGCAATGGCGCGTGTGGTTTCGGCTGTCGATACTGCAATTTCGGCCAGTTCGCGGGCGTTTGGATTTGGGTTTACGGCGCAGTCGGCAAACACAAGCAGACCGTTTTCACCATATTGTGTGCTAGGAGTAAACATCAGAATAGCCCCTGATACAACCGAAATTCCCGGTTTCGTTTTTACAATCTGGAAAGCTGGGCGAAGTACGTTGCCTGTAGTGTTTTGTGCTCCGGCAAGTTCGCCATCGGCATCACCATTTTTAATCATCAAACAGCCCAGGTAAAGCGGGTCTTTGGCCAGCTTGGCAGCTTCTTCGGATGTCATGCCTTTGCTTTTGCGGATTTCGAAAAGCAAATTGGTGTAGGTGCCCATGTCGGGGTGCGTTTCAGGATTTACAATGGTGGCTTCGTTGATATGGGTCAATCCGTTTTCGGTTGCCAGCTTTTTAATCTCCTTTTCGTCGCCGATAAGTATGAGTTTGGCAGCTTTTTCCTTTAAAATAATGTCGGCCGCCCTGAGTGTGCGGATTTCAGTGCCTTCGGGCAAAACTATACGTTGTAAGTTTGCCTTAGCACGCTCCATGATTTGATCTAATAAGTTCATTTGAAGAGGTGTATGTTGTTGTTGTAATATTCGGCGTGAGAGAAAATCTACGGGCTGAAAAACACTGCAAAGATAGGGGTTTTTCCTTAAATTGCAATGTAGAGATGGCAATTAAGGCTAATTATTTGAATTTATGTCAAATAATAAACTTTTTATATCAAATAATCAATATTTGTATTTTGCTGTGAATTTATTGTTTCAGAATGAAAGATTTTTCCCGACTATTTGTAATTTTGTCACTCTTAATAATTCGAAAATAATTCAGTTGTTCCAATGAAAATAATACAATGTACGCCCGAATATGCGTCACAAATACTCGATATTTTTAATGAAGCCATTTTGCACAGTACGGCTTTGTACGACTACAAACCCTGGACAATGGACATAATGAAAGTTTGGTTCGAAACAAAAGCGCAGCACGGCTTTCCTGTCATTGGCATTGTGAATGACGAAGGTGTACTCATGGGTTTTGGTTCGTACGGGCAGTTCAGGGTGCGGCCTGCTTACAAGTACACCATCGAAAATTCACTTTATGTGCATCGTGATCATCGCGGAAAAGGTTTGGGTAAAATATTGCTGAATGAAATTATTCGTCATGCCACGAATCAAAACTTTCACAGCATTATTGCCGTGATTGATGCTTCGAACGAAATAAGTATTGACTTACATCGCAAGGCTGGTTTTGAGCAGGTAGGCGTGTTTCGCGAAGTGGGCTATAAGTTTGGTCGCTGGCTCGATGCTGCATTTTTACAGCTCAATCTCAATACGCCTGAAGCGCCTGAAGAGGGCTACTCGAGAGAAAGATAGATGTTTGGGATTGGTCTTTTTCTTCGGGTCGTTTGTTTTTCTTTAATCAAATTATTATGCTATATTTGTATTGTAACTTGAGTTTCTATAAAAACAACTTTGTATAAAGCAAAAAGTAACAATAAGTCAAATGCCTTTCATTAACCTGTCACGACAAATGAATTTCGACATAGGTGAGGTTTTTACGTGCGGGGTCTATTTAACAGTAAAAATAACTAAAAACACATGAAACGAACATGACAAAATTTAATCTATTTTGACCCACAGGGTAATGATTAAATTTTGTTTTGTGAGTTCCATCTGATACCAGAAAAACAAATTATAAACAGATGAAAACAGATATTGAAATTGCACACAGTATTCAGCTTGAAAAAATTTCAGAAATTGCTAACAAAATTGGCATAGAAGAAGACTCGCTTATTTCGCACGGACCATATATTGCTAAAATTCCATGTTGCTCCATTGATAAAAAGAAAGCGCGCAAAAGTAAGCTCATACTGGTAACAGCTATTACACCCACAAAAGCAGGAATTGGAAAAACCACCGTGTCGATTGGATTAGCGCTTGGTTTGAATAAAATTGGTAAAAAGGCCTCGGTAGCTTTGCGTGAACCTTCGCTCGGTCCGTGTTTTGGTATGAAGGGTGGTGCTGCAGGTGGTGGCTACGCACAGGTTTTGCCTATGGAAAATATCAACCTGCACTTTACGGGCGATTTTCATGCCATCACGGCTGCTAACAATATGATTGCGGCGCTTCTCGACAATTATATATATCAGCATCGCGATAAGGCCGACAGCATAAAACAGGTTTTGTGGAAACGTGTGCTGGATGTGAACGATCGTAGTCTGCGCAATATCGTGTCAGGGCTGGGTGGTTCTGTAAACGGAGTTCCTGCTGAAACAGGTTTCGATATTACTCCCGCTTCAGAGATAATGGCTATTCTATGTCTGGCCGAAAATCAGGATGATCTGAAACGCCGTATTGAGAAAATCCTTCTGGGCTATACGCACTCCGGCAAACCATTTACAGTGAAAGATCTTGGAATTGCGGGTTCAATTGTGGTGTTGCTCAAAGATGCCATGCATCCGAACCTCGTGCAAACTACCGAACATACGCCTGCCTTTATTCATGGCGGACCATTTGCCAATATAGCACATGGATGTAACTCGGTGGTGGCTACCAAAATGGCCATGAGTTATTCGGATTATGTGGTGACTGAAGCTGGCTTTGGAGCCGATTTGGGTGCCGAGAAATTTCTGAATATCAAATGTCGTAAAGCAGGAATTGCACCGGTGCTCTCGGTGTTGGTGGTGACAACTCAGGCGCTGAAAATGCATGGTGGTGTTTCGGTAAAAGATATCAAACAGCCGAATACTGAAGGTTTGCAGAAAGGTTTTGAGAATATGGATAAGCATATCGAGAATTTAAAATCGTTCGGACAGAATGTATTGGTCGCTTTTAATAAATACAGTTTCGATACGGAAGACGAAATTGAAATGCTTCGCAGTCATTGTGTTGAAATGGGAGTGGGTTTTGCAGTAAACGATGCGTTTACAAAAGGTGGCGAAGGTGCTGTGGAGCTGGCGCATAAAGCTGTGGAAATGATAGATGCCGAAGCTTCGAAACCTGTTCATTTTACATATAAAGATACCGATAGCATTGAGCGGAAAATTGAGAAAATTGCCACGAAAATTTATGGTGCACGTCGTGTGAATTTCTCTGAAAAAGCGCTTGCGCAAATTACAAAATTTATGGCCATGGGTGCCGGAGAATATCCTGTTTGTATTGCTAAAACGCAATATTCATTCTCCGACAATGAAAAAGCTTATGGTGTAGCTAAGGATTTTGTATTCCATGTGAATGAGCTGGTGCTGAACAATGGAGCAGAATTTATTGTGGCCATTGCCGGAAATATCATGCGAATGCCCGGACTTCCCAAAGAGCCACAAGCCCAAAATATCGACCTGGTTGATGGCGAAATTGTAGGCCTGAGCTAAAAACAAATATCCCGGCTTTCCCATAAAAAGAGGAAAACCGGGATTTTTTTTTAAAGAATTGTGTTTAGTATATCCCGGGAGAAGCGACTTTCAGCCGCTTGCTTATTTGTAATCCCTGAGATTTCTTTGTCTAAGTCGGGTAATTAGCATCAATCCATCATTAGCGAAATAGGGTCTGAAAGATAATCGATAATGCATTTTACAAAACGGGCTGTTTCGCCTCCATCTACAATGCGGTGATCGACCGTCATCGACAGTCCCAGTACATTTCCAATGGTGAGCTGATCATCCTTCACAACAGGTTTTTTTACAATTCGACCAATGCCCAATATGCCTGCCTGAGGATAATTGATTACCGGTGTGCCAAAAATACCACTAATGGAGCCGAAATTACTTATCGTAAATGTGCCTTCGCGTAAATCTTCAAGAGTGAGCTTTCTTTCGCGTGCTTTTACCGAGTATTCGGTTATTTTTTGAGTAAGCTCCATGATACTCAAACGATCAGCGTCGCGAATCACAGGAACAACCAGTCCTTCGGGCGTGTCGATGGCTATACCTATATTGTAGCGGTTTTTGTAAATCATACGCTCATTTTCCATGTCGATTTCTGAATTCAACTGACGATGCTTTTTGAGTGCCAATACAGTGGCTTTTACAATAAACGGAAGATAGGTGAGCTTTGCATCACGGGCTGCGTAATTTGCTTTATACTTATCTCTTATTTCAATCAGTTCAGATATTTCCACCTCCTCGAAAATGGTCACGTGCGCAGCATTCAACTTAGAGTTGATCATGTTTTTTGCAATCACCTTTCTGATTTGTGTCAGCGTTTCGTAGGTCAGATCCTCATTCTCAGATTCAGGAATATTCCTTTTGGTAGCAGGTTGTTTTAATTTTCGGTTGTAGTTTTCGATATCCTCTTTCCGTACACGGCCCGACGGCCCCAGTCCTGTTATTTGATGAATATCTATACCCAACTCACGGGCAATAGCTCGTGCATGTGGTGTGGCCAGTACTTTTCGGGAGAGTCGGATTTCATCTTTCGACACAGGTAGTATTTCTTCACTTGCAGGCAAAAGAGCATTCGTGTCGGCTAATTCCATGGTGCCCACCACGCTTGAGCCCGTTTCACTATCAGTTTCGGAAACAGTTTCAGCGCCTTCTATTTCAATTTCGGCAAGCGGTTTGCCCACATGGATTACATCGTCCACATTGCCGAACAGACTAATTATTTTTCCGGTTTTGGGTGAAGGAATATCAGCCACTACTTTGTCGGTTTCCATTTTAACCAATGTGTCGCCTGCGTTTATGGTTTGCCCTACTTCAACAAACCATTCAATGATAGTGCCCTCGTCTAATCCTTCGCCAATGTCAGGAAAATTAAATATATATTTCATCTCTTTATAATTGATTTTATATTTGTCACATGAAGCTCCCGCAAAAACATATCTTTGTGTGTCAAAGATTGTTTGTTGTGTTCGTTTAATCTCTTTCTGCTTAAAATCTGACAGTTTTTTCGAGTTCATAAAAAATGCGATCGGGCGAAATCATGTAAAATGATTCTCCTTTGGCATAAGGTACTATGGTGTCGAAGCCCATTACTCTTTTTGGTGGAGCTTCCAGGTATAAGAAAGCCTCTTCGTTGGCAATGGCTATTAACTCGGAACCCACGCTAAACGATTGAGGTGCTTCGGCTACAATCACAACACGTCCTGTTTTCTGAATAGATTTTGTAATTGTTTCTTTGTCAATTGGATAAATGGTTCGTAAATCGATTAGTTCAACCGAAATACCCGCTTCGGCAGCCATTACCATTGCTTTCTGACATTCGCGTATCATAGCCCCAAAGGCAATCAGCGTTACATCGGTTCCTTCGGTCAGCACTTTGGCTTTTCCTAACGGAATGCTGAATTTTTCTTCGGATACTTCCTGCTTTATGGCTCTGTAAATTCGTTTTGGCTCCATAAAAATAACCGGATCGTCGCTTTCTATGGCTGAGATTAACAGTCCCTTGGCATCGTGAGGTGTGGATGGAATTACTACTTTAATGCCCGGAATATGTCCGTACAGTGCTTCGGGACTTTCGGAATGATGTTCCACAGCATTTATACCTCCACCATAAGGAAACCTGATAACCATAGGCACCTTGAATTTTCCACGCGTACGGTTATTCATACGCGATACGTTGGAGATAATCTGATTAAAAGCCGGATAGGTAAATCCATCGAACTGAAGTTCCACCACCGGACGTAAACCCGACATGGCCATTCCCAATCCTGTGCCCACAATCGCCGACTCGGCAAGCGGTGAGTCGAAAACCCTGTCGGCTCCGTATTTTTTTTGCAATCCTTCGGTCACTCTGAAAACGCCACCTTCTACACCCACATCTTCGCCATAGGTTACAATGGATTTATCTTCGGCAAGTTTAATATCTAATGCATTGTTTATGGCCTGAACCATGGTCATTATGCTCATTTTCTTTTCTCCTTCCAACTTAAAAATTGTTCGTAATCAGCTTTCTGTTTCTTCAAATCCTCGGGCATGTCCACATACATGTGTTTAAAAACATCGTCGAGTTGATAGGGTTTGAAGTTTTCAGCTTCCATAAATTGTTTGTCCACTTCCGGCTTGTAAGCGGCAATAATTGCATCATCCGATTCCAGTGCAATTCCTTTCTGCTCAATATAGAGTCGTAACCGTTTCAGTGGATCGGTTTTAGCCCACTCCTGTTCTTCTTCTTTTGTCCTGTATTTTGTTGGATCGTCCGAAGTGGTGTGCGCGCCTTTGCGATAAGTGTAGGCCTCAATCAAAACGGGTCCGTTTCCGGCACGCGTATATTCTGAAGCCTGTTTGTAGGCTACATACATTGCAAAAAAATCATTTCCGTCCACTTTAATGCCGGGAATGCCAAAGGCTAAGGCTTTAGATGCAAGATTTACCGCATTGGTTTGCTTTTGTACCGGAACCGAAATGGCATATTGGTTATTTTGTATTGTAAAAACAACAGGAATTTTCCACACACCTGCAAAATTGAGAGCTTCGTTGAAATCGCCCTCCGAAGTTCCGCCATCGCCGATAAAAGGATATACCACTTCGTCTTTTTGTTGATATTTAATGGAATAGCCAATGCCCGTAGCATATAAAAATTGCGACCCGATGGGTACGCTTATGGGAAGTACGTGGTGGGCTTTGCTGAAATTGCTGCCCTCTTCGTTGCCCATGTAATACAGAAATATTTCTTTCAACGATACGCCTTTTGCCTGCATAACAGCCGCCTCGCGAAAGGCGGGAGCCAGCCAGTCGTTCTCACGAATTATCATTCCGGCTGCAATTTGTATGGCTTCCTGCCCCAAAATGGGCGGATAAGTGTACATGCGTCCCTGTCGCTGATAAGATACAGCCATTTCGTCGGCAACACGTGCTTCGAGCATCGTTTTGTAGGCTTTGACAATTATTTCATCGTCGAGTTCAGGCAAAAATGTTTTATTAATGACCTTCCCTTTGTTGTCTATGATTCTGAATATTTTGTCGTCTAATGGATTAAACCCTTTAAAAATCATTTTTAATTAGGTGTTTGTTAGTGATAAATTGATAGATTGAATCTTGAATTGTTATAATTATAAAATTAAAAACATTGCAACATTCTACCTAATAACAAATATATCAATATAAGGTTCTATGTTTGGTTTGTTTAAAGCCTTATTACTTCATTCAATAGTTCGGTAAAAAAATTTATTTTCACGCAAAGGCGGAAAGTCGCCAATGGTACAGTCCGGGAAACGGATGAAAACTATTAAGTTTTCTCTTTGCGCTATATTTTATTAAAACTGATTATCGGATAGTTGTATTTGTATTTTGCGCCTTCGAGCCTTTGCGTGAGCATTAATACGCAAAGAATATCGAAAATCGATATTTATTGTCTAAACATTTATCAATCAATTATATATTTGTTTTTATAACGAAGTATTGTTATTATCCGAAATTTGATAAGGTTTAAAGAAACCGGGAATGCAAACTCTTTTTCTACTAAGGTTTAAAATGAAATACTCCGTCCGCTGTCATCGGTGTCATTTCAATTCTCAAAACTCAAAACCCGAAACTCCGAACTATTCTTATAACTTGTCAATAACTTCCGCATGCTTTTCTTTTGCTCTTCTCAAAAAAATCTTACCTTAGCAAATTGTAGTTTCAGGCTATGTGTTTTTTCTAAAATAATAAATTCCAGATACTTAATATGAGTTCATTTGTTCATCTTCACGTCCACTCTTACTATTCAGTCCTCGACGGGATGTCGTCAATTTCCGGTTTGGTCGATAAGGCTACCAAATCGGGAATGAATGCCATTGCCCTTACCGATCACGGAAATATGTTTGGGGTAAAGGAGTTTTTCAACTATGCAAAAAAGAAAAACGGCAAGGTAAAAGACCAGATAAAAGCCATTGAAAAAGAGCTGAAAGCCGATGGGCTTACCGACGAACGAAAAGCAGAACTCGAAAAACAACTTGCCGACGCAAAGTCGCATTTGTTTAAACCGATTTTGGGCTGCGAAGCATATGTGTCGCGCAACAGTCGCACTTCCAAATCGCAGCCGGAAGATCGTAGCGGTTATCA
>JAFGVV010000031.1 GCA_016937795.1 Paludibacteraceae bacterium | reverse complement strand
TTCAATCGGTTGTTTAGCCCGCTAAACGCCCTCTTTCAAGTCCAAAATCCATTTCAAAATAGCTCTCAAAAATTACGACATTATTTCATTCCAATTACATAAAATAAAACAACCACATTATGAGAGTACGAAAAAACATAGCTACCAGCGAAGAAGGATTTCTTTTTAATCCTACCACAGGCGATTCATTCTCGACCAACGCCATTGGCGCCGAAATTATTCTAATGCTAAAAAAGGATATCTCGCTTAGGGAAATTGCTGACTACATTTGCGAAAAATACGATGTAGATCGTTCACTTTTTGAGCGCGACCTCGACGATTTCAGTGTTCAACTTAAAGAGTTTAGTATCCTGGAGTAAAACGCTATTATAGTTTGGAGTTCTGAGTTTTGAGTCTTTAGTGAAAAAATAATAAAATGAAACACCCATGACTCAAATTAAAATTCAGGACATACAAAGGGATGTTTATTAGTTTAATAAAAACTTAATGTGGCCGAGTAATTCCCCCTTTAGGGGGTTAGGGGGCAGATCTATAAATTATGAATAAAATGAAAACAGATAAAAAAAATAGAATAGTAATTGCTGTAACCGGCTTGAATGCCATCGACAGTCCTGGTCCGGGCGTGGCCGTAATACGCGCCATTCGCGAATGTACTGATTTTGACACACGCATTATCGGTCTTTCGTACGAATCGCTCGAACCGGGGCTGTACATGCACGATTTGGTTAACAAAACTTACCAAATCCCCTACCCTTCGGCAGGCACCGACAGTTTGATAAACCGTTTAGAATATATTCATGAAATTGAAAATCTTGAACTAATCATTCCTAACTTCGATGCGGAGCTTTTCAACTTTATCAAATTGCGCGAGAGACTTAAAACAATGGGCATTGCCACTTTTATGCCCGACTTTGAACAGTTTGAAGCGCGCGACAAAATGAAATTACTTGAATTCGGAAAAAAATATGATTTTTACGTTCCTGAAGACAAAATAATTCATGAGTTTCGCGAACTGAAAAAGCTCGAAGACGATTTCGAATACCCAATGGTGGTAAAAGGAAAATTCTACGATGCCATTATTGCCAACAGCATGGAGCAAGTGGAAAAAGCTTTTTACAAACTCCAGGCTAAATGGGGTTTACCCATTATCATTCAGGAATTTATAAAAGGTACTGAAATTAATATTGCGGCACTTGGCGATGGCGAAGGAAATGCTATCAGCGTGATTCCGATGCGAAAATTGTATATCACCGACAAAGGAAAAGCATGGGCAGGAGTTACACTCGACGATGATTCGTTGCTTGAACTGGCACGAAAATTTGTGAAAGCCACCAAATGGCGCGGAGGTTGCGAACTCGAAGTGATGCTCACCAACGATGGCAAACCTTACATAATGGAAGTGAATCCACGCTTTCCGGCATGGATTTATCTGACAGCTGCAGCAGGACAAAATCAACCGGCATCGCTCGTAAAAATGGCGCTCGGACAAAAAGTAGAACCTTTTACCGATTACGAAGTAGGTAAAATATTCATCCGTTATGCATGGGATTTGATTACTGATATCAGAGAGTTTCAGAAAATATCGGGGAACGGAGAACTATGACATTTACAATTTAAACATTTACTATTTACAATTCAAAGGCTTTATGGAAAAAATAAGATACGAAAGACCGGTAATTTTCAAAATGAACACCGGACTAATGAATAAATTTGGCACGAAAACAAATAACGAGCCTGTAACGCATATCGAAAGTGTGCCTGTAAAAAGCATGTTGAGCCAATATGGTTCGCCCATGTTTGTGATTTCGGAAAAACAAATCCGACGTAATTATCAGAATGCGATTCGAATTTTCAAAACTCGATATCCCAAAGTGCAGTTTGCATGGTCGTACAAAACCAATTACATGAACGCCGTTTGTCGCATTTTCCATCAGGAAGGTTCATGGGCAGAAGTTGTATCGGGTTTCGAATACGAAAAAGCTCTTTACAACAATGTTCCGGGTAATAAAATTATTTTCAACGGACCCGACAAAAGCGACGAAGATCTGATAAAAGCAGCTCAAAACAATTCGTTGATTCATATCGACCATTACGATGAACTTTACTCGCTCATTCGCCTCTGCGAAGAACACAAGCTGAAACCCCGCGTGGCTATCAGAGTAAATATGGACACTGGCATTTATCCTAAATGGGATCGTTTTGGTTTTAATTTCGAAAACGGGCAAGCATGGAATGCGCTAACCCGAATCATAAACTCTGAGAATCTGCAACTTGTCGGCATTCATTGTCATATTGGCACTTTTATGCTTTCGCCCAATGCTTATGCAGTAGCAGCCCGTAATCTTAGCGAATTGGCCTGGAGCGTAAAAGAACGATTTGGAATAATGGTACAGTATATCGACCTCGGAGGTGGTTTTCCTTCCACCAATACTCTGAAAGGCGCATATCTGCCCGGAACCGACACAGTACCTTCTATCGATCAGTTTGCCGACGCCATTACCGATGTAATTCTCACTTACGGATTTACGCAGGACGAGCTTCCGATGTTGATACTCGAAACAGGTCGTGCACTTATCGACGATGCCGGATATCTGCTTGGCACAGTACTGGCCACCAAACGGTTATCCGACGGACGAAGAGCCACGATTATGGATTTTGGGTTAAACTCTCTGTTTACTTCGCTTTGGTACGATCACAAAATTAGTCCGGCACAGAAAAACACGAATCAAACCGAAGACATGGTGATGTTTGGTCCGCTTTGTATGAATATAGATGTGGTGCGCGAAAGCATCAATATGCCCATGTTGCAAAAAGGCGATCAGGTGGTAGTGCACAAAGTAGGTGCATATAATATGACACAATGGATGCAATTTATTACAATGCGTCCGAACATTGTACTTATCGACAATGACAACAACACACATATTATTCGAAAAGCTGAAAATTTAGAATATATTCAGGCATTGGAAGAAATACCTATACATCTGAAGTAATTTTTTTGTTTTAAGACAGAGAGAGTTCCGTAATTTTTAAACTTTAAAAACCTGCGGAACTCTTGATACAATCATTAATTTCGAATATAATGACCGATATTAAACAAACATTCAAAGCATTTCAATCCGAATTTTTACCGGCAATTCTGAACAGCTATTCCATTATTTTCTTTTTGGATAAAAAAATACTCGCAGTGACCATTATGCTTGTGAGTTTTTTCAATTTCTGGGCTGGACTGAGTGGATTGGTCGCAGTAATATTCACGTTGGCAATAGGTTACAGCATGCATCTCGACAAGCCCACATTGCGAAGCGGCGTGTATAGCTTTAATGCTTTGTTGGTAGGAATTGGCATGGGGACATTTTTCGATCCCGGAGTGGTTTATTTTAGTTTGCTGGCGCTGGCTGCTTTGCTAACCTTGTTGCTATCGGTTACTTTAGGTGGACAGTTATTTAAAAAAAATCTGCCCTTTTTGAGCATTCCGTTTGTGGTTACATTTTGGTTTATTGTGTTACCTTCGTCGCATTTCGAAAACCTTGGACTTACGCAGCGAAGTATTTTCTGGATAAATGAAATTTATGCCAAAGGAGGAAATTCGCTTTTACAGGCCTATCAAACAATCGACTCGATGCAGATTAACCAAATGCTCGACATATATCTGCGTTCGTTAAGTTCAATATTTTTTCAAAACAACCTGATAGCCGGAGCTTTGGTAGCAGTTTCTTTGCTTTTTAGTTCACGCATAATGTTTTCGCTATCCATTATCGGATTTTTATCAGCCTATTTCTTTGCACAATTCACAGGCTCCGAAGCTGCCAGTATCAATTATTATAATATCGGAGCCAACTATATGATGATTGGATTTGCTTTGGGTGGATTTTTCCTGATACCTTCGAAACAATCATATTTATGGGCAATTTTACTTATTCCCCTTACTTCACTTGTGCTGTTATTTTTCTATAAACTATTAGGCTATATACAGTTACCCGTATTCTCGCTACCATTTGCCTTTGTTTCCATTACTTTTCTTTATTTTCTGCAATTACGCACCAAAGCCTCGTCGCTTATTATTACTCCTGTGCAGCACAATTCTCCGGAAATAAATTTATATACTTACACAAATAACAAAGACCGTTTAGCAGGTTGGTATTATTATCCATTGGCATTGCCATTTATGGGCGAATGGACTGTGACACAGGCTCACGATGGTGAATTTACGCACAAAGGCGATTGGGGAAAAGCATTCGACTTTATGATTACCGACCGCGAAGGCAAGACTTACCGGAATGCCGGAGTTTTAACTGAAGATTTTTATTGCTACAATAAACCTGTATTTGCGCCTGCCGATGGCTATGTGGAAACCATTATCGACAATATCGACGACAACGAAATAGGCAAAGTAAATACCATAAACAACTGGGGAAACAGCATTGTAATCCGTCATGCCACCGGATTTTACACTCAAATTTCGCATTTACGCAAAGGCACTTTTAAAGTACACAAGGGCGAATTTGTAAAAAAAGGCGATATGCTTGCAAACTGCGGAAATTCAGGTCGCTCGCCCGAACCACATATACATTTTCAGGTACAGACCTTGCCAAATGTGGGGGCAAAAACACTCGACTATCCCTTTGCTTATTTTTACAAACAAACCGAAAAGTCCGATTTGTTGATGCAGTACAAAAAACCCGAAAAAGGAGATGTTCTAAGTCCTGTTTCAACAAACAATTTTATCTACAAAGCATTTAATATTATACCCGATTCTGTTTTCAAATTAAACTTTGAAAATAAAAACGGAGAACAAGCAGAAGAGATTTGGGAAAGCTATACTGATGCATTTAATTACAAGTATATTTATTGTGCTCAGACAGGCGCCAGTGCTTATTATGTAAACGATGGCGTATTATTTTATTTTACAGCATTTTATGGAAATAAAAATTCATTACTGTATTATTTTTATCTTACAGCTTATAAAATATTCTTAGGGAATAACGAATTTGTGGAAATTCAGGATTCACTACCATTGAATATGATTGGGAAATCGAAATGGCTTGCTTGGTTGCACGATTTTGTGGCTCCATTTCATCAATTTTTCAAAATAGCCTACAGTTCGAAAATTCATTCGTCCGACGTGGCACTTGGCATTGGTAATGTGAAAATTACTTCTAACATTTCAATGTCAGGAATAAATATAAAGAAAAATAAAAGCGAAAGCATTATTAGCATAACCGAAGAAGGAATCACCGGATTTGAATTTAAAAACGGCAAAAAACACATAAAGGCAACATGCGTAAAATACTGATTATATTACTCATAACATCAACGACTGCAAGTGCACAAATCAGTCTCGAAAAGGTGGACAGCATAAGCTATGCCCAATTTCAGAATGGCGATTGGGACAATCTAATCCTCACTGCACAAGAGGCGTTTGCAAATAATATTGATTTTAAATACTTGCGCCAACGTACAGGCTACGCATATTTTGTAAAAGGAAAATATTACAAAGCCATGCACCATTACGAAAAATCCCTCTCATTCGATCCGTACGATGAGATATCACATCTTTATATTTATTATTCAGGTCTTTACACAGGAAATGAAACTTACGCACTTTACCACGCTTCAAAATTGCCGGACGAGACAAAAGAGAGTATTGGTCTGAAATCCATTAAGTTGATTGATGCCATAGATGCTGAGTACAACAAAAAAATCAACGACAACACTTTACGTTCGAATCCTGATTATTTACGTATTGGTGTTAGTTCGCAGTTAGGTTATCGCCTTAAACTTTATCAGTCGGTATCGCGATATTCTCAAACATTCGAGAATACTTATTACTCAGTTCAAAACGAATACTATGCATTGCTTGGCTATTCGCTTACTGACAAAATGAATCTAAAACTTGGATATCACTCAGTGAAAACAAATGTTGATAGTGCAGGTTATGTATATGAAATTCCGGGTAAAATGTTTTGTGGCAAAATACAATTTGACATAAGCCGATTCGATGTGGGAATAAGCACATCCTTCTTTAACGATGGCTATGAAACAACAGTGCAAAACGGAATTGAAGCTGGAGTTACACTTCCCGGAAAACATTTTCCCTATCTGAAGACTTCGCTTTATAACATTAATGAGAATAACAACAACCGTTTTATACTATCACAGTCGGCAGGTATGCTTTTTTCTAAGAAATTTTGGGCCGAAGCCAACGTCACATTTGGAAATCTGAACAACTACGTCAGTGCCGAGGGTTTATATCTTTATAATTCTTACGACCAAACAACTTTCAGAACCGGAGCTTCGATGTTTTGGTATGTAAACAAAAACCTGACATTATTCAGCAACTATACTTACGATAAAAAATTAGTTGTAAGCGACTTAAGTAATTATAATCAAAATTCAATAACAGGAGGAATAATATGGAAACTTTAAAACGAACAGCAATCATTGTAATGGTTCTGGTATTGGTACTCGTTTCACAATCGGTTGAAATTGGAGCTCAAAACTCAAAATATCAGTCAGCAATGCACAAAAGCTACGAGTACGAACAATCAAAAAACTATACAGCTGCTATAAAGGAAGTCAGTTCAGTTTACAAAAGCGACGATTATTTCATTAATTTACGTCTTGGTTGGTTGTATTATTTATCAAAGAAATACACTCAATCCATTAGTTCGTACGAAAAAGCAATAGCATTGAAACCATACGCCATCGAAGCCCGCTTTGGTTGTGTAAAACCACTGAGCGCCATCGAAAGTTGGGAGAAAGTGAAAACACAGTACCTTCAGATTCTGAAAATTGACCCGCAAAACACAGTGGCAAATTACTGGTTAGGAGTGATTTATTACAACCGTAAAGAATATAGCAATGCCAATAAACTTTTCGAAAAAGTAGTGAACCTGTATCCTCTCGACTACGACTCAGTGATAATGTTGGGTTGGACCAAACTACAACTTGGCAAATCGAACGAGGCAAAAGTATTGTTCAATCATGCTTTAACCTTACGCCCGAATGACAAATCGGCATCAGATGGATTAAAACTGATTAAATAAACCAACATCTATCAGTCTACTATTTTTCGTACAATTTGTCGGTATAGAGCACACCCCGTAAGTGGTCGAACTCATGCTGAAAAACTATGCCTGTAAAATCGGTTTTGCGTGAAAAACCTTCGAGACGCTCATGCACCTTTTTTCCCTTTGCATTCAGATATTCCACTTCTACCCAGGCATATCGAACTGAGTTTCCCGATTGGCCGGGAATCGACAAACAACCATCGCCCTCGAAGCAAATGGTTTCGTCGGGCTTGTTCACAATGCGTGGATTGATAGCAACTTCCACAGGATTTCCTGCTTTATCAATACGTACAAAAAGAAATATATTTCGCAAAACACCAATTTGAGGCGCTGCTAAACCTACTCCGCCTTCAGCTTTCATTGTAGTATCCATGCGGGCAATAAGTCTGGCAATAAGTGCGCTATCAGCGTCAAAATCCAGATCGCTGCATTCAGTTCGTAAAATAAGCGAATCGGCTGCATCGTCAATCGTCAACACTCTGAATGGAGTATTTTCATCTCCGTTAAGTATCTGATTTCTTTCTTGTTCTGTCATGATTTGTTTTTGGTTACACGTTATGCACAGCAATGCGGCACAAATCAAAAAAATATTTTTCAACATAATTTTTTGGATAAAATGCAGTTCAAAACACCGCTGTAAGATAATAGTAAATCATAAAAATTCCCACTACAAGTTTCGACAAAGTTCCGACAATAAAGCCCACAAACGCCCCAAAAGCAGCCTTAAGGGCATCGTTCATGTTTTTATTGGCCGAGAGTTCGCCAATAAGCGCCCCCACAAACGGACCAAAAATCACACCCAGCGGACCTAGAAAAAGCCCGAAAACAAGCCCGATACTACTTCCCCATACGCCGCGTTTCGACCCACCGAATTTCTTAGTTCCCCAAATGGGCACATAATAATCGAAAATCTGAATAAGCACAACCACTACTGCCCAAAAAAACAAAAATGAGGTGCTAAACTCCACTTTTTCAGTAAAATGAAGCACAAGCAAACCCACATAACTTACCGGCAAACCCGGTAATACAGGCAAAACCGATCCGGCAATGCCCACAAGCAGCAGCACGGCCGCCAATATCATTAAAAATATGTCCATTTCAATTTTTCCTTTTTAATATTTGAATCCATTTGCAAATATAAATAATTTGTGAACATATCAGCTTTATATATCGAAAAAAACCACCCGACCTAAATCAAATGGCTTAAAAGAAAGTTGCAAAATAAAACATTATCCCAGAAAATCAGCTGCCTGAGAAAACACAGATTCAAAAGCAAAGTTCAAAGTCTTAGTATCACCTTTTGTGATTGGGAAAGGGTTTTCATGTGTATAAGCTATTTCAAAATCGAGCAAATCGATACGTTTATGAGCAAGTTCAGATCCAAGTGCCTGTTCGACACCCTTATATGGAATTACTTTATCGTTATTTAGCGAAATGCCTGATAGTCTATCTCCCATACTTTCGAAAAATGAAGTCCTCCGCATTTCATTCCTTTCAGGTGAAATCATCGACCAAAACGACTGCAATATTTTGTCGTTCTGACTAATAGACTCGTCAGTAGTGGAAAACTCATATTTGTAATAATTGTATAAGCGGGCAAATGCTTTGCTATCCATAATAGTGCGCGATTGGCCAAACATTTCGCTAAAAATACTACCGCCACAAAACATAAACAGTCGCGCATCGTTAAAAAGCCCACCATTATTCGTCAAAAATGCTATCTGCGACAAAAACGCTCCGATAGAATACGAAAACACATCGATTTGAGTATTCTCTTGGAACAATGAATGTTGGCCATTTTTAATACTGAAAACCAGATTTTCGATATCGCTCAGGCTTTGACGCCCCGAACTGTAAAAACGATATGGATTTTCGCTGATACGTTCACTCAGCGCCACATTGGCAAAACTAAGCATACGGTCGTCACCGTTTCTTTTACGCCGCAAATCATAAACAGCCTGCAACATACGAGGATTTGACCAATGTTGTGGCGAACGGTTGATATGAAATGCAATTGGAAAAAGGATCACAGCCTTACCTGTTTTCTGACACAGATATTCGGCCCAGGTCAGATATTTCGACCAGTTACGTTCATTCAGTCCGTGTAGCAAAAGTATGGCATTTTCGGAATTATACTTTTTCTTAGGTATAAACACCGGATACAGAAACGAACTATTTTCTGTTACTGTATCGCAAAACACAGGCTCATCAGCCACTATCTTGTGAGTTGGCCATAGACCTTTACTATCGAAACAAAAAAACTGAATGCAACAATCACTGTCGGGCAAGTCAATATTTCGTCCTAACTGAAATACTGAATTCAACTCGTAAAACCGTTTTGCGTAATCCATACAATAGTGCTAATAAATAATTTTGAGGCAAAAGAACAGCTATTTGATAATGAGAGAAAATTATCGGGGAATATATAAAACACAGGGGACGAAAGTGCTAATTGTGGGATAAAAACACGAATAAGGGGATGAAAAAATTGCAGTTCGGGACAAACTACTTTGGTTGTTTGGGTGGAATAGGTTACTTTTGTAGGTCATTTCTAAAATGTAAAAAAACAACAAAATGAATTCAAAAGTTCCGGGCTATATGTACGAGAAAAGCAATATCATTAGGTTGGTACTGCTTACTGCTGCTTTCGCTTTGTTATTTATCAATATTTTCCAACCCTTTAACTCAAGAGGCTGGTATCCAAACATTTCTGAGTTTAAATACTTTTTCTTTTCAAGCCTTATTATTCTTACAGGCATGCTTGTGGTAGTAATCAGCAGAATGATAATGCATTCGTACACCAAAAAACATGATCTGGTTTACTGGCAATATGCATTGTACGTGGCAGGCGAAGTATTAGCCATGTCGCTTTTTTACACGCTTTTTTCGATATTTGTTCCCCGATCTGAAAATGATCGCGATATATTGGAAATCTTTTATCGATCGACAAAAAATACTGGTTTAGTGCTTTTGCTCCCCTACTCTATTCTGTGGCTTTACTTTTCGTGGCGCGAAAAAAACAACATGCTCAAAAAACTCACACAGGAAGAACTTGCTATACCAGGAATCAAGAAAAAGCCGATGATTGCTTTCCCCGACGAAAAGGGAGAAATAAAAATATCGGTAATGATTGAAAATCTGCTTTATGTGGATTCGGCTGATAATTATGCCACTATACATTATCTCAACAAGTCGAAACTATCTCATTTTCTGATACGTAATTCACTAAAATGGATTGAAGAGAATCTGACAAAGGAAACACCACTTGTGCGTTGTCATCGATCATTCATTGTTAACCTCGACATGGTGAAAGTATTACGAAAAACCAAAGAGGGAATATTTTTAGAAATGGATGCGCTGAACACACCCGATATTCCGGTCTCAAAAACCTATTACGACAGGGTAATGGATAAATTCTCGAAATATTCCGTATAAATTTTTTCTTCTCTATTTTATTCAGTCGGTAAATACAATTATTTTATGAATGTACTGAAAAAAGCCCCGGAAGGGCTTTACAAAACAGGTTTCGCACTTAGCGGAGGCGGTATAAAAGGTCTGTGTCATGCAGGGGTGCTCAAAGCGCTCGAAGAAAAAGGAATTTTTCCGGATATTATTTCCGGTGTAAGTGCTGGAGCTGTAGTTGGTGCCTTGTATGCCGATGGTTACAGTCCCGACGAGATTGCCAGACTTTTCGAGGACATAAGTTTTCGGAAAATGACTAAAATCCGTATTCCCGAGGGTGGACTTTTTCGGATTGATGCCTTCGAGGATTTTATGTACAAAAATCTGCGTGCAAAAACATTTGAAGAACTACGAATTCCGCTGCGCATTGTGGCCACCGACTTAGACAAAGGCCGAAGCGTGGTTTTCGACAAAGGTAATCTGATCGACCCCATAGTGGCTTCGTGCAGCGTTCCTTTGCTTTTCACACCCAAACGTATCAATGGCGTGCATTATGTGGATGGCGGCGTACTCAAAAATTTCCCCGTTTCCACCATTCGCGATAGTTGCCGCACTGTGATTGGTATCAACGCAAGTCCGCTCGTGGCCGACGAATATAAACTTTCTCTGCTCAATGTGGCTTCGCGTACCTATCACTTTATGTTCAAAGCCAACATTCTGGCCGATAAAGAGCTTTGCGATTTGCTCATAGAACCTGTGGATATGGGTAATTACGATACTTTTGATGTAGAGAAAGGTCGCGAAATATACGAGCTCGGATATAAAAGTGCCAGCGACATACTTCAAGAACTTAGCAATGCATCACAAAAATTGCTGACAGACTAATCCACTAAAAACAGGAGGCTGTCTCAAAAGTGTTTTCTGAACGCAAATTACGCAAATTTTCGCAAATACAATAATTTCAATATTCTATATTATGCTGAATAACAACAGTATATGATTTGCGAAAATTTGCGCTTTTTTGCGTAATTTGTGTTCTGCTTTCTTTTGAGACAGCCTCTTTTGCAATACGATATGTCTATTCATATTTTCAGGATAATTTTCTGCTTATCAGCAACTTTCACCCGTAAAAATTGTTTTATTTTATAGCTATTATTTAAGCACAATAACTCTTAAATTCTACTGCAAAATGAAGAAAGTATTTACTATGCTACTGACAACATTATTGTTTTGTAGCTGCGAATCATTGTTTCAGGACATTGATTATCTGTTTCTGGATAAAGTAGTGCTGAAAGGCAAAATTTCAAACAATAAATCCTCTTCGCCTCTGCAAAAAGCACCTTCTGACAATGAGTTTACGCTTGCCGATGCAGCCAAAGTAATGGTATTCTACGGCAATCAGTATCAAATCATCGAAATAAAGTCCGATGGTTCCTTCTCGGGCAAAGTGCCGTTAGGAAACTCTACGCTAGTTACATTTCTGACTGAGGATAATCAGTTTATCGGTAATCTTTACACAGGCGGTTTAAACTTTTTACCACTTCAGGGACTCGAAGAAAAAATTGATCTGATTGACTTTTCGACACTTACACTCGACAATAAGCGGGTAATTCCTGAAAACGACCCTGTTGGAAAAAGTATCAAACTGACAGAGGCTGAGCTTAGTTTCATGAAAGAAGTAGGAAAATTCTACGAATCGATGGCCAAAAACATTGATATGAATAACAATAAAATTCCGGATTTATATGAAGATATCACCATATTTCTGAGTACCTCACGACAATTTGATGGCGGAGAATGTGGAATTAAAGGAGAAAAAGAAGCTAAGATTACCGGTAAATATGATCTGAAAGGTACAAACATCCTCAAAATTGAAGGCTATGTGGACTGGTTTTCGGAAAAAATTATAGGTATAAGCAAAAACGCAACGCTTACAGGCCCTGCTGCAAACCCCTACAACGACATTATTAACAACTCAAACCAGGAATTCGACGATAACGAGCGAGATAAAGAATGGTATGGTGTGGACTTTGCCCGTCAAAACAACGATCTGTTTGAAACCGGCACATATACGCTGCATATCGACAATCAAGATTTTTCGTTCGATTATTATTTCGATCTGAATATGAAAGACTTCTGGGTTTTTGCAGTTCCAACACTTGTGGTCGATAGCAAAGGTTATGTAACCGAAGTAGAAATAGAATATCAGCTAAAAGATGGACGAAAAGTAAAACCTGAAAGAGTCCTTTCGAGCAGTATTTCATTGACTATAAATGTTTTCAGTTACGATAGCAGTATGGATGTATATGATAGCTGGAGCATGAGTGGCAATGGCAAGCCCGGCGAAGGAGCTATAGTGGAAATTGTTAGACGCAATGCCTTGGAAAATCTTAGAAAAAACTACAATCACTACAAAATTGAGCTCCCGAAGCCTATTAAACTAAGTAATATCGAATCAGTAGGCACATCCTATCTGGACATGTTCAATAATAGCGCCGGAAATAGCTGGACACCCTGAAAAACTGCAAATTATCAAAAATTAAGTACAACTTTACTTTTTAAGAAAAAAGTGACAGTTTTATTGCCTTTATTGCACTTTTTTGATTACTTTTGCAACGGAATAAAAACAAAACTAAAAACAACAAAAGCAAATGAAGTTTCCAGTATCAGACCGTCTGGCAGCATTGTCGCCATCCGAAACGCTTGCCATGTCGCAAAAAAGCAACGAGCTGAAAGCTCAGGGTATTGATGTGATTAACCTCAGTGTGGGTGAACCCGATTTCTTTACACCCGACCACATTAAAGAAGCTGCAAAACAGGCTGTGGATAAAAACTTCTCGTTTTATTCACCGGTTCCGGGATATCCCGCACTTCGCAATGCCATTTGTGCAAAACTTAAAAACGAAAACGGACTCGAATACAAACCCGAAGAAATTGTTTGTTCGAACGGAGCAAAACAATCGGTTTGTAATGTAATTCTGGCTGTGATCAGCAAAGGCGACGAAGTAATTATCCCTGCTCCTTTTTGGGTAAGTTATCCCGAAATGGTCACGCTGGCCGATGGAACATCAGTTATCGTTTCAGCCGGTATTGACCAGGATTTCAAAATGACACCTGCTCAACTCGAAGCTGCCATTACTCCTAAAACAAAAGCATTAATTCTTTGCTCTCCTTCGAATCCGACAGGAAGTGTTTACAGCAAAGAAGAACTCGAAGGACTGGCAAATGTACTGGCCAAATATCCGAATATAATTATTATTTCCGACGAAATTTACGAACATATCAATTATTTGGGTAAACACGAAAGTATTGCTCAATTCGAAAGTGTACGCGACCGTGTAGTGATTGTAAACGGTGTGTCGAAAGCTTATGCCATGACTGGCTGGCGCTTAGGTTGGATTGCCGGTCCGAAATGGATTGCATCGGCCTGCAACACACTTCAGGGACAATACACTTCAGGACCATGCTCGGTAACTCAGAAAGCTGCAGAAGCTGCTTACACCGGCGACCAGAGCTGCCTGGTTACAATGCGTAATGCATTCGAAAAAAGAAAAAATCTGGTAGTTAGCATGGCGCGCGAAATTCCGGGACTGAAAGTAAACGATCCTCAGGGCGCATTCTATATTTTCCCTGATGCAAGTTACTATATCGGAAAATCGTACAACGGCAAAAAAATTGAAAACTCAGGCGATTTGGCGCTCTTCCTGCTCGAAGTAGGCCACGTAGCTTGTGTGGGTGGTGGCGCTTTCGGTGCTCCCGATTGCATTCGTATGTCGTATGCAACTTCCGAAGACAACCTTATAAAAGCTTTTACACGTATCAAAGAAGCATTGGCTAAATTGGCGTAACTCTGTAAAGCTTAGCAAATAAAACGACCCGCAGTTTTTCAATAAAACTGCGGGTCGTTATTTTTTTAAAGTCAACTCGTCTTGACTTTTTATAATGTCGCTCCTACGGAGCTATTATGCAAAAAGGACTAATAATAGCTACCATAATTATGCTCCTAAGGGAGCAATTTTTTAGCTTCGGAGAAGCGATATTATGGTAGAGATGTTGATTGTAGAGTGTTTTAAGAGCTCCGTTAGGAGCAAAATTATATTGTTTATAAAAAGCCAAGACAACTTCAATATCAAAACTAAAATTATCAATATTTCTGATACACTCTTACATAATCCACTTCGTAACGTGTTGGAAATTTTGTATTCGAAGGATCTCCACCATTCTGTCCGCCAATTGCCAGGTTCAGCAAAACATAATGCGGTTGGTGAAAAGGCTGAAAACCATCGGGATTCACAGTGGTGCTCAAATCAGTTTCGTTGAGCAACTCATCGTCGAGATACAACCGAATCGATTTTTCGTTCCAGTCCATTCGCCATATGTGAAATTTAGCAGGCCAGTTAGCATCTTTTTTCAAAAAATGTTCCAGCGGAATTTTTGCACTGTCCCATTTGGCATTGTAGCGACGTGTTGTTCCCGAAGCTACATTGGCTAAAACACAATGCACGCCATCAATAGGATACGACTCCATAATGTCAATTTCGCCGTTCGAAGGCCATTCACCTTTTACTCCCAAAGTCCAAATGGCAGGCCAAAGCCCCATAGCAGTATCAATGCGTGCACGAATCTCGAAACGTCCGTACTGAAACTCTTTTTTCCGTGACGTATTTATACTCGAAGCAGTATATTCGGCAAATTCACGGTTTCGTCGCCATTGCTTCGACCCTGCATCATAATTTGGATTTTTCACCTTTTCACGACGCCCTTCAATCACCAGTACACCTTTTTCGCAAAACGCATTATCCTCCAGATACCACTGAAATTCCTCATTACGCACAAAACCATGTTCGTGATTCCACACTGCAGTATCGGGTTTACCTTTATAATTAAATTCCTCAGCCCAAACGAGTTTCATTCCCTGTTTAACCTTCGGAGCCTTCTTTTTGTCTGGTTTATAAGGGTTTGAAGCTTCAAGTTGTATTCCTGCCAATAACAGTAGCGCAATCGCGAACAGAAGATTTTGTGTTTTCATTGTGTATTACTGATATTATTCCATTGAACTCGTCTTGACTTTTTATAATGTCGCTCCTACGGAGCTATTATCCAAAAAGGACTAATAATAGCTACCATAATTATGCTCCTAACGGAGCAATTTCTTAGCTTCGGAGAAGCGGTATTATGGTAGATCTATTGATTATAGAGTGTTTTCAGAGCTCCGATAGGAGCGAAATTATATTGTGTACAAAAAGGCAAGACGACTTCATTGAATAAAATTGAATTGATAAAAAATCAAAGATAAGAAATTGAAATGAGAAAACAGAATATTACAATAATTTTATCAGACAGATTTGTTTAAAATAACTACGTATCTAATTGGATTTTTTGGATAATAAAAAATGTATCATCTCTGATATTTTTGCGAAGATAAGTATTTATTTATGTATAAATATTAATTTCAGGCAGTAATACACATCAAAATTATGCTAAAGAACATATTATACGAAATTTTTCGTATATTTACAAAGCGTAAACAATTGGGTTCATTTTTGTCCTGTCTCCACATCATCTTATTTTAAATAAATAAGCCTTCCTATTGTCGAAACCGACCTCATATCAATCCCTTGTTTATCATTCAAAATTAATTTCTCATAAAAAACTTTTCATTCTGCATCCGCAGAAATTCAACACACATGACATTTAACGACTTAGATATTATTGAGCCAATTTTAAAAGCTCTAAACGACAAAGGTTACAAAACACCAACACTTATACAGGAAAAAGCAATCCCTGTGGTATTACAACACAAAGACATGCTAGGACTTGCACAAACCGGAACCGGAAAAACAGCTGCATTTGCAATTCCCATTATTCAACATATTTACAACAGTCCCAAAACGAATCCCCGAAAACGCCCGATAAAAGCACTTATCCTCACTCCTACCCGCGAACTTGCTTTGCAAATCGACGAATGTATTCAGGACTATAGTACTTACACAGGTGTCAGTCATTGCGTGATTTTTGGTGGAGTAAAACAAAATTCACAAGTGAGCGCTCTGAAAAATGGCGTGGATATACTGACTGCAACTCCCGGCCGACTGCTCGACCTTATGAATCAGGGATTTGTAAACTTAAACGACATTAGTTTCTTTGTACTCGACGAAGCCGACCGCATGCTCGACATGGGTTTCATTCACGACATAAAGCGAATTTTACCAAAGCTGCCACAAAAAAAACAAACACTTTTGTTTTCGGCTACAATGCCTCAGGCCATTGCTACATTATCGGGCACAATTCTGAAAAACCCTGTAAGAGTGGAAGTAACGCCAACTTCATCGGTAGTGGATACAGTAACTCAGCTCCTTTATTATGTGGAGAAAACCGACAAAAAGGACTTACTTATCGACTTGCTTTCGAAAGACAAAAAACAATCGACACTGATATTCTCGCGTACCAAACACGGCGCCGATAAAATTGCCCGCATGCTTTGCAAAGCTGGTATTGGTAGCGAAGCTATACATGGCAATAAATCGCAAAACGCTCGCCAGAACGCACTTAGCAATTTCAAAACAAATAAAACAAGGGTATTGATAGCCACCGATATAGCAGCACGCGGAATTGATATTGACAAACTCGAAATGGTGATAAACTACGATTTACCCGAAGTGGCAGAAACATACGTACACCGTATCGGACGAACCGGACGTGCCGGAAACACCGGTATTGCATTATCGTTTTGCGCCGAAGAAGAGAAATCATATCTGAGAGATATCCAGCGACTAACAGGAAAACGTCTTGAAGTCGCAAGCGGTCAGCAACAAAACAAGAACTTATTATTAAAAATTAAACAATAATATTATGATTGCCAAACAAAATTCATTCGGACAAAAAAAAGAAGGTGGAATTAGTCATTCAGACAAAGCATCCGCAAGTCAGCAAATCACTTCAATTTTGAAAAACATGAAGGAAAAAACAGGTGAGACAATCCGAATCAGCATTAACAAACGGACAACTATCGAATTACCTGCCTGTTTGACTCAGGCCGAGCAGGATGCCCGTGTAGCAAATTATATGAAATTGCACAATATCTAAATGCAAATCAGAAAATCAGTAATGTGAGAATCAGTCAGCTTTATGCTTTCTGATTCTTACTGCACTATAGCCTTTCTTACCACGCTCAAGGTCGTAAACCACGGCATCTCCCACCTGAACGGCCTCGAGCAAGCCACTTACATGAAAGAAGTACTTATCAACCTGAGCAGTTTCTTTGATAAATCCATAACCCTTTTCGGCGTTTACATATTCAACTCTGCCGATTAGTTCGGTTAGTTTATTGCCATTCTTTCGTTGATCATTTTCACTGTTGTCGTTAGAGCGATCATACTCTCTATTTGGTCTGGTTGGGGTTTCGCTATTTCTTTCTGAGGGAGGAGTACTGCTAATACGTCCGTTTTCGTCCACATACGCAATCATATCATCGAAACCGGCAGGCTTATCATTTAGCTTGCGGCTTTCTTTTTTCTTCTGTTTTTCAACTCTTTTTTCCTGTTTTTTCTTCTCGTTATCGCGCTTGCTATATGTGGTTGGTTTTGCCATGAAATAAATTAGTTTATTTTTTAAATTAATAGAACACAAACTATTACTTAGTATGTGTATATGAAAAATGCCTTTACTTATCATAAAGGCATTTAACTGAGGTGATTTTGTATTAATATCTTTTTGAACCTCCTCCAAAACCGCCCTGACGATTGTTAGAGTAAGTTTTTTCTTCACGTGGACGGGCTTCTGTTACCGCAATCACACGTTTGTCGAATTCACATTCGTTTAATTCACTTATTGCCTTTTTAGCGGCTTCGTCGTCTGACATTTCAACAAAACCGTACCCTTTCGAACGTCCTGATAATTTGTCGGTTACTACGCGGGCAGAACTTACTTCGCCATATTCTGCAAAAAGTTGTTTCAGATCTTCGTCTTTTGTATCGAAGCTCAATTTAGCTACAAAAATGTTCATTTTGAAATAGGATTAAAAATTAAATTTTCATTGAATAGAAAGACAGAGAATAGTTTCTATTTTTAATCCTTTAATATTGAGAAAGTTGGATTGAATAGGAAATGACCCGGACTTGTTTTTTCAATTGTTTTCACAAAGATATGCAAAATATCTGTGAAACAATTACTTTTATACAATTATTATTGATTGGAGGCAAAAACACTACTTAATAACTAATTCCGAATCAACGCTAGCTGTTTAAATTTCCAAAATCTCTAAAATAAGATCTCTCATTCTGTTCGAGTTGACGATCAGCAATGTATATATTTGAGAGGAGATAGAAACAATTTACAATTCCTTTCAAAACAGGCTATTATACCGGAAAGTTAAGAATTAAGATCATAATAGTTTCAAAAAAGGGCGAAATTCTGAGATAAACATATTTTATTGAAGTTAAATAAAATTGCAATTAAGCAATTAAGTTCGTTGAAATATTTAATAATATATTTCTAACACAATAGAACACATAGAAATAATTGAGGAAAAAGACTTAGTTCACATAGTAAAAGTATCTGACGATACTTTTATCACGCTGAAATTATCCCGACAATAGGGATAATCCTATGAATTCTTAGTCTTTTCTGTTGTTTCAAGGCTACTGTGTTCTCCCGATACCCGGGATGTTCCATATGTGGTGAAAACATATCAATAATAATTATTGAATACTAAATTCTCATTACTTGTTTTATTCAAAAAAGAATTGTAATCATCCTGTAAAACAGACTATTATCTTGCCTATTAACAAGCAACTAAAATAAACCAGACTTACATTTCAGATTTATTTTTCCAACATTGTCTAAATACCTTTGAGACGACTTTCTGCAATCTGACAAAATTCAGCATTGAGTTCAAAACCAATATAATCTCTATTCAACATTCGGGCAGCTACAGCTGTACTTCCAGAACCCATAAAAGGATCGAGCACAAGGTCGCCTTCGTTACTGCTTATTTCGATATAGGGCAGACAAACTTTTAGCGGTTTCTGTGTTTTGTGTGCAGTGCGTTCCTTTCCCATACAAATGGGACTTTGAATAAAATTGTGCATATCGTTTACCGGCTTATGGTTCCATGTTTTGGGTGTACCTTTCGAGAAATGAACCATCATTTCCATACTGTTGGCATACATTTTACGGGTATAAATAGCAGGAAAGGGATTGGTTTTGTGCCAATGAATCACCTTTCGAAACTGAAAACCAACACGTTCCACCATTCGGTTGAGATACGACACAAAATCGTCGCCGCACCACAAATAACCTGCTGCCCCGGGTTTAGCCACCCGATAACATTCGACAAGCACATCCTCCAGAAATTGCAGATACTCCTCTTCTGAACTGAATCCATCGAAATCAAATTCAGTCACCACATCCTTGTGATTTTTCAAACCCTGCACATTTTGAGCACGGTATTGATAATAAGGTGGATCAGTAAAAATCAAATCCACACAGGCATCAGGTATTTGCTTTAAACCATCGAGACAAGAGATGTTATGAATTTTATTTATTTGCATAAAGCGAGGAGAGTTATATATTTTGAGTTTTGAGTTCTGAGTTCTGAGTTCTGAGAGCCAGCTAACAGTTAAAATTAATAATACAGTATTTGATATTAACCATTTACTGATTTATAATTTTCAATTTAACACTACTCCCAAAAACAAATCAACCGATTCACCAATCAACAAATTAACCGATTAACCAATTAACCGATCAACCAATCGCAAAATACTTCTCAAGCAATTCGTGAGCAGCCACAAAGGAACTAATCTCATTTGAAAGGATGCGGTTTTCGTATTGCGTAAGAAGGTTTTTAATTTCGTTGTTATGATAAAAATTCGAACGCAAGGCTTCATTGATCGATTCGTACATCCAGTATTTCGATTGCGAATTACGTTTATGGTCGAAATAGCCATTTGTTTTACTGAAATGCACATAGCGGTCAATCATTATCCAAACATTTTCTATTCCCAAATTTTCCATGGCTGAGCATGTTACCACGTCGGGAATCCAACCCGATTCAGGTGCAGGAAATAAATGCAATGCATTTTTAAATTGTACACGTGCCACATTGGCTTTGTCCACGTTGTTTCCATCGCATTTATTAATCGCAATTCCGTCGGCCATTTCCATAATACCTCGCTTTATGCCTTGCAATTCATCACCGGTACCTGCAAGCTGAATGAGCAAAAAGAAATCGACCATCGAATGCACAGCAGTTTCCGACTGCCCCACTCCTACTGTTTCCACAAAAATAGTATCGAAACCTGCTGCCTCACAAAGCACAATGCTTTCACGCGTTTTGCGCGCCACACCACCCAGCGAACCTGCCGAGGGCGAAGGACGAATAAAAGCGTTTTTAGCTACCGAGAGCTCTTCCATACGCGTTTTGTCACCCAAAATACTCCCTTTCGAGCGTTCACTGCTTGGGTCGATGGCAAGCACAGCAAGCTTATGTCCGCGACGCACTAAATGCATTCCCAAAGCTTCGATAAACGTACTCTTACCTGCTCCGGGAACACCTGTAATACCAAGACGTGTCGATTTACCTGCATGAGGCAAACATTGCTCTATCACTTTTTGAGCAATCTCCTGATGCTCTGGCAGCGAGCTCTCAACTAAAGTTACAGCTTGTCCGAGCACAGAAATATCACCTTTAAGAATCCCTTCAACATATTCCTCTACAGTAAAGTTTCGTCGTTTAGGGCGAGCTTTACGATAAGGATTTATAGAGGGCACAAACTCAACTCCCCCATTCACCATCAGGCTTTTGAAAGAGGGATCGTTTTCGGGATGATCATGTTTGTAATGCACTGATATAATATTGTTTATGAAAACAAAAGCCGGAAAAGGCATACATTTCCGGCTAGTGCTTTAGGGTGTATTATAAATAATTTTATCTTTAAAAGCTGAATAAAAATAAATTACAAATATCATTTCTGCACTTTCCAGTTTAATACTAAAACAATAAATGAATTATCCGGATCGTTTGTTTGTAATGTAATCGTTTTTTTGTAATCGCCTGCCGGAAGTGTTTTACTATTGAGCTCCACAGTCAGATTTCCCGTTTTTCCTCCGGCAACCGATAAACGAGCTGGTTTGATGATGAGCTCCTTGTTATTATTTACTATTCTTCGAACTTCAAGTGCGTTTGTTCCTTTATTGCTCAAACTAAAACGAACAGATTTGCGTGATCCAGGCTTTACTGTTCCCAAATTGATGCTGCGAGTGTTCATTTCTAAAATCGGAGCTTTACGACGCTGATCGAGAGTGAGTTTGCTAAAATCTTCTATTACGTTGGCAAAAACTTTTAATTGATAATCGGCTGAATAAACCCGTTTGTTATTGATAACCACAAACACATCATCCACAGTAGGTCCCCACAAAGCACATTTTGCCGAATTAAAAGTAAAAATGAGCGTACCGGTTTGTCCTGCTGCAAGTGTTTCAGGCTCAAACTTAGCAGTTAAGTGTCCGTGTAGATTTTCAATCACAGGTTTAATACTGCTGCGACCTTCGTTTTTTACTTCAATAACGCGAATCTGACTTTTACCCTTGTCTACATTATTCATCTGAACCACTTTGGTTTTCAGTTTCAGATCGCCCATTGCCACAGGATAAGGATTGTAGGGAGAAGAACTTACGGGAATTACATCGCCTTTAATAAGCAACGTAACTTGTTCATCGGTAGCATTTGAGGACACAGTTATGGTTTTTGTAAAAACACCCGGGCGTCCGGCAGGATTATAAGCCACTGTTATCGATCCACTTTTGCCTGGCTCAATAGGCTGACGGGTCCATGTAGGGGTGGTGCAACCACACGATGCTCTCACACGGCTAACTACAAGTGGAGAGTTACCAGTATTTCTAAACACAAATTCATAAGTAGCTTTTCCATCTGACTCGTTGATCTGCCCAAAATCATGGATTTTCTTTTCGAAAGTAATCTCAGCCTTCTGTGCAAAAACCACTCCAGCAAAAAGCAAAAGCACTGCTATAAAACTTAATTTCTTCATATGCTATATTTAATTTATATTGTATAACAAAAGTGATTTGCAAAAATATAAAAATTGTATGTCTTATCCACTGTTTTTAGCAATTATCTGCTTAATTAAAGTTAAGCTCAGGAATGAGTTTACAAGTAAACTTCCTCTTCAAATTTCAAATAGCACTTTGAAAATAGGGACATTATTATCTTCAAACGACTTAATTGCTAAAAAATAATTACTTTTGTGACTTGAAAATAAATAGTATGTGATGAAAATACATATCCAAGATATTTTAAATCAACAGAAAGAATTTATCCGCAAAACATATCAGTATTTGCACGCCCACCCCGAACTTTCGTTTGAGGAACATGAAACAGCAGCCTTTATTTGCCGTCAGTTGGAGAACATGCAAATACCATACCGTTCGGGAATTGCGGGCACAGGTATTCTGGCGCGTATCGAAGGCCGAAATCCGGAGAAACGCTGCATAGCTTTGCGCGCCGACATGGATGCGTTGCCTGTGTGCGAAAATGTAAACATTGACTGGAAATCGAAAAACAAAAATGTGATGCACGCCTGCGGTCACGATGCGCACACAGCCTGTCTGTTGGGCGCTGCTGCTGTTCTCAACCAAATACGAAACGATTTTGAAGGAACAATATTACTTGTATTTCAACCGGGCGAAGAAAAAGCTCCCGGTGGTGCACGACTTATGCTCGAAGCGGGTGTTTTTGATGGCTACAAGCCTGAACTTATTATTGCACAACATGTTTCGGTAGATTTCCCCACAGGCACAATGGCTTTTTTGCCCGGGAAAATAATGGCTTCGGCCGACGAAGTACATGTGAAAGTAAAAGGAAAAGGTGGTCACGGCGCGTTACCACATCTTGTGAACGATACAGTGCTGGCTACAGCGCAAACACTTGTTTCGCTTCAACAGGTAAAAAGCCGCCTGTGTCATCCATTAACACCAATGGTACTTACTTTTGGTAAATTTATTGCCGGTGGGGCTCAAAATATAATTCCGCACGAAGTGCAGCTTTCGGGCACTTTCCGTACTTTCGACGAAGAATGGCGACACGAAGCGCTCGCACATATCCGGCGTATTATTACCGAAACCACAGCTGCTTATGGCTGCACAGCCGATATCGACATTCCGGATGGATATCCATGTGTGGTAAACGATTTGGAAATTACGCAAAAATCCCGTGCTTTTGCCGAAGAATGGGTTGGAAAGGAAAATACCCTGACCCTCGAACCCCGAATGACTTCAGAGGATTTTGCGTTTTTCTCGCAAAAATATCCTGCCACTTTTTATCGCTTTGGCGTGAAAGGAGAAATAAATGCCGATTCGGGCGGTTTGCACAGTGCAACTTTTCGAATCGACGAAGAAGCCCTGCAAACCGGAGCCGGAGGAATGGTGTGGCTGGCGTACAGTTTTTTGAAGATTTGATAAATTTTAAAATTTGAGAAGACTACAAACAACAATCGACATATAAACTATTTTGTCACTTTACTCTTTTGTCTATAAAAAAAATGAAAAAATCAATTCTTATTATCCTGATTGCAGTATTTTGCATCAATGTATTTGCGGGAGATAAAAAACCGCAGAAATTCATTTATCCATCAAAAGTGCCTGCCACATTCGATGCAAGCCGCCTGAGTCGTGTCGATTCTGTTTTGGAACGCCTGGTAGCCGATGGAGTTATACCACATGCAGTTACATTTGTGGCTCACAAAGGCAAAGTGGTGCATCACAAAGCTTATGGCAAACAGGATATTGAAAAAAACATTCCCTGCCAAACGGATAATATTTTCAGAATGGCTTCGCAAACAAAGGCCATTACCGCCACAGCCATTCTTACACTTTTCGAAGAAGGCAAAATAATGCTCGACGATCCTGTGAAGAAATATATTCCCGAGTTTGCAAATCCTCAGGTGCTTGTTGATTTCAATCCTTCGGACAGCTCCTACACTACACGCCCTGCCAAGCGCGACATAACCATCAGGCATTTGCTGACACATACAGCCGGTATTTCGTACGGAAATGACAAAACGCGAAAAATCTACGACAAAGCAGGCGTTCCGCTTTCGCCCATGATGTCCGACGGCGACATTACGCTTGGCGAGGCTGTGCGCCGCGTAGCCAAATGTCCGCTACAACACGATCCGGGCGAAGCTTTTACTTATGGCATGAGCACAGATGTACTCGGCGCTGTGATTGAGCAAGTTTCGGAAATGCCGGTAGGTGAATACTTCAGAATTAAAATTTTTGAACCACTGGGAATGAAAGATACTTATTTCCATTTGCCAGAAAACAAACAACAACGCATTGTGACGCTTTACGAAAAGCCAACGCCAAATGCCACATTTAAGCGTAACGAAAAAGCAAATGGTATGTATCAGAGTTTTGCTTATGCCGGTGCTAAAAAATTCTGTAGCACAGGCGCGGGACTTACCGGCACCATCGAAGATTATGCAAAACTTTGCCAAATGCTCCTGAACGAAGGTGAGTTTAACGGCAAAAGAATTCTGGGACGCAAAACTGTGGAAATGATGCGCAAGAATGCAGTAGGCGATTTGCGTGGCGAAATTGGTTTCGGACTTGCTTTCGACGATTATCGCGCGCAGTTCAGTCACCGTTCCATACTTTCGGAAGGTTCGCTTCGCTGGGGTGGCTGGTTTGGAACCGATTATGTGATCGATCCGAACGAAGAGCTGATCATGTTGTTTTATATCAATGTAGAGCCTTTCAATCCCAGTTTCGACATGAAAGTGCTTTTTCACAACCTTGTTTATCAGGCTTTAAAATAATAAAAATAAAAACATGTCAGAGAAAAATCAACCCCGTATAGCATTAATCATTGGCTCCACCGGAATGGTGGGTCGTGAACTTGTAAAGCAACTTTGCGATGATGCTGAATATGCTCAGATACTTTCGTTTGTACGACGTCCGTCAGGTTTCAGCCATTCAAAACTAAAGGAACATGTAGTGAATTTTGATCAGCCCGAAAGCTGGAAAGAACTACTGAAAGGCGATGTGCTTTTTTCGTGCATGGGTACAACGCTTGCCGCAGCAGGTTCGAAAGCCAATCAATATAAAGTGGATTTTACCTATCAGTTCGAAACAGCCCGAATGGCTGCCGAAAACAAAGTTCCTGTGTACGTATTGGTTTCATCCACTGGTGCAAATGCAAAATCGGCGCTATTTTATCCCCAAATAAAAGGGCAACTAGACGAAGCAGTGCAAAAATTAAGTTTTAAATCAGTTCAGATACTACGTCCGGGGCAATTGTATGGCGACAGAATTCAAAAGCGTACTGCTGAGGCTATAGCTGTGAAAATCATGTTTTTTATGAATAAAACCGGACTTTTCAGAAAGTACAAACCCATTCATTCGGCAGAAGTGGCCCGGGCCATGATTAACGTAACAAATAAAAGCGGCATAAACATATTTACTCTGAACGAATTATTCAAACTACTAAAGTAAGTACTGTGCTTTTGCCACAAAAAAGCATAGTATTGCATCAAATAACTTAAAAACCATAAAATGAAAAAAATCTTCAAATCGACACTTCTGTTTTTTTTCGTCACACTCAGTCTGAGTGCACAAAACTTCACAATTAGTGGTTACATAACCGATTCGGGAAGTTCCGAAACCTTAATCAGCGCATCAGTTTACGAAAATAATTCGCAACGCGGGACTGTAAGCAACAGTTATGGTTTTTATTCGCTTACCCTGCCTGCAGGCAATTTAGAAATAGATTTCAGCTATGTGGGCTACCACACAAAACAAAAAAGTTTCAAATTAAGCAAAGACACCACAATTAATATTTCGCTCATCCCCAACACTGTACTCAACGAAGTCACGGTGACCGGATCGGCTTCGAACAACAATATCGGTGCTCGTGGCACGCAAATGAGCGCCATCGAAGTTCCTGTAACTTTAATCAAAAAAGTCCCCACCATTTTTGGTGAAAACGATGTACTTAAAGTACTACAACTTTTGCCTGGTGTACAAGGCGGCGTGGAAGGTTCGGCAGGTTTTTATGTACGTGGTGGAGGCCCCGACGAGAATCTATTTCTGCTCGATGGCATTCCGGTTTATAACGTAAACCATTTGGGTGGTATGTTTTCGGTTTTCAATGCCGATGCTATTAAAAACGTGACGCTTTACAAAGGAAGTTTTCCTGCTCGGTTTGGCGGTCGTCTCTCGTCGGTACTCGACATACGCATGTACGACGGAAACAACAAAAAACTAAAAGGAAATATAAGTGTTGGACTTATTTCGTCGAAATTCAATCTCGAAGGACCACTTTTCAGCGACAAAACCACTTTTAATATTTCCGCCCGACGCACCTATTACGATTTATTAGCGCAACCTATACTCGCACTTGTAGCCAAAAACGAAGATATGTTTGACAAACTCAGCGCAGGTTATTATTTCTATGATTTAAATGCCAAAATAAGTCATAAGTTCTCGGACAAAGACCGTTTGTATCTTAGCTCATATATGGGCGACGATGTAATTTACGCCAACATACGTGAAAAATACGAAAATACAAATGACTACAAAAGCGAGGATAGAATACAAATGAATTGGGACTGGGGAAATATGGTTCATGCATTGCGTTGGAACCATATCATTAACAACAAATTGTTTATGAACACTACTGCTTCGATTACCCGTTACCGATTCGATATGAAACTTGGCACAACCTCAGAAGTAACGCGCAAAAATCCTAACAGTTACGAATTTTCAGAAATGTCACTTGGGTACAAATCGGGCATTGTGGATTACGGAATAAAAAGTGACTTTGACTTTTCGCCACACCCAAACCACGACATGAAATTTGGTATTGGATATACTTATCATACTTTCCGACCGGGCGTGCAGGCTATGCAACTTAAACAAATACAAGACACTATAAAACAAAACAACGACACCACTTTCGGGAATAGTAATATCCTGGGACACGAAACAGCACTTTATCTCGAAGATAATTTTTCGATAGGTTCCGTTTTAAAAATCAACCCCGGCTTGCACTATTCAGCCTTTATGGTTCAGGGGCAATTTTATCATTCGCTTCAACCACGCATCAGTATGCGAGCGCTTATCAACGACAATTTTTCGTTTAAAGCCGGGTACGCCATGATGAGTCAGTATATTCATTTGCTTTCAAACTCAAGCATTAGTCTGCCCACCGATTTGTGGGTGCCGGTCACCAAACGTATCAAACCCATGAATTCGCATCAATATTCGGCAGGAGTGAAATACGACTTAAAGAAAATTGCTGAGTTTTCGGCCGAAGGTTATTACAAAAGCATGCACAACCTAATTGAATATAAAGATGGCGCAAGCTTTATGGGTTCGAACACTGGCTGGGAGGACAAAGTGAGCATGGGTGAAGGTTGGGCTTATGGTGTGGAACTGTTAGCACAACGCTCGTTTGGTAAAACTACTGGTTGGTTAGGCTACACATGGTCGAAAACCGAAAGGCTTTTCAACCGTCCGGGACAGGAACTAAACAACGGGTTGATTTTTCCTGCCAAGTACGACCGCCGTCACGATATGAGTTTGGTTGTTTCGCACACATTCAACGAGCGCATCGACCTTTCGGGCACAGTAGTTTACAGTACAGGAAATGCAGGGACACTGGCTTTACAAAATTACAACGGACAAGTCGTTCCTGGTTTCGATTATTATAACAATCCGATTTCGGCTAACTCACTACCCTACATCAGCCAGCGAAACAACTATCGTTTGCCCGATTATTTCCGTGTCGATTTGGGTGTAAATTTCCACAAACAACTTAAATATGGCAAACGTACATGGAATCTGAGTGTGTATAATGCCACAAACCACATGAACCCATACCTTATTTACACATCGTACAAATACGATCAAAACTATATGACAGGGGAAAGTACTTCATGGCGAGAATTAACCAAACTTACTATATTTACATTTATACCATCAATTAGTTACAGTTATAGTTTCTAAAGAAATAACCTGACAAACAAAATCAACAAAATGAAAACAATAAAAAACAAGATATTTGCTTTAATCTTCTCATTGACTATTTTCACTCCTTTATTTTGGAGTTGCGAAAATGCCATTGAATTCGACGGAGAACAAATGGCCCCTATGATAGTAATGAATGCTTTGATTTCACCCGATTCACTGCTCAAAGTACAACTTAGTAAAAGTAAATTCTTTTTAAAGGACAATAATTCTTTTGAATCCATTGACAATGCGGAAGTAAAACTTTATGTAAACGACACTTTATTTGAAACACTCAGTTTTAGTGAAAATGGAAACTATATAGGCACATATATACCAAAACCAAGTGACGTAGTTAAAATCACTGCCAAACAAGCAAATTTCAATGAAGTAAGTGCTTCGACAGATATAATCGTTCCGACACAAATAACAGGTATCGATACAGTTTCACTCAAAACAGAAGTCTACCCGATAGAAATGTACGAATCATACAATGGAAATAAGCCGACTATCGATACTCTTGGTTATAATTACAATAAAAGGATGAATATCAAAGTCAATATTAACGACAACCCTAATTTGAAGAATTTTTACAGAGTCTCAGTGCGCATTAAACAATACTTTGATGACGGTCGCGAAGCAGAAAGAGATTATTATCTTCAAAGCGATGACCTGGTTTTTGGGTCAACCGATGAGTCGGGACTGTTTGGCGAAGGTTATTCTCGAAGTATGTATAATGAATTTAGCGATGAATTATTCAATGGAAAAAACTATGCCTTTAAAATGAGCGTAAATTTTAATTCTGTTGTTTATAACAACACAGACAACAATAAACCCAAGAATCCCAATGAACAAGAATTGCCTAAATTAGTACGCAACGAAATGATTTTGCAGGTACACAGCATATCAGAGAGTTACTTTAAATATCTGAAAACGCTAAACAGCAATTCAAACGTACTGGAATTTTTTGCTGAACCAGTTCAGATTTACAACAACATTAAGGGAGGAATTGGCATATTGGGAAGCTACAAAATCGACAATTACGTAATGCAAATTCCTGTTGAATATATGAATGATTCATATCAGTATGGGTATTATGGTAACTAAACGCTATTGACTGATAGTACAATAAGCATTTTTAAAACGAGGTTTAGCAAAGACATAATTTGCATATGTGAGGATATTCAAACTAATAATTATTGAGTCCACTCCAAAAAGTAACTTTTGAACACAAATTACGCAAATTAACGCAATTTTTTCACAAGCTGTAATTTCTTATAAATCTAATTTATATGCATTTATAAATTTAGAAAATTGCGTTTATATCTTTTCGGAGGAGATTCATTATTGGATAACTTTACTGTTTTTTCATGTCATTCCTACATTTTCCCACAAAAGTTTTGGAATATAATCTCGGAATTACTGTGATTTACTTCCCACAATACTGCAGGCAGGGGAACTGAGATCAGTAGGGGACAAGCGATTTCGTTTGAACAAAAATTATTTAGATACAATAGGAGTATGGCTTAAAGTTACGCTCCAATTCTTGGTAATTCATCCAAACATTACAAATCATAAGCATTCAGATTAATATTCTGTATTTTACATACCAATATTAGTCCCATCACTTCAATTTGTCATTTATCACAGACATATACACCCATCACACTTTCAATTCAAAACACACATAAACAACTATGTAATATATAGTTGCAAATAAATTTCTGTTTAAAAACATTTTTTCATTCAATATTATTCCGATTTAAAATTAATACTGTATTTTTACAGCGATTTATTCAAACAAAACGACTTGTTTGAATAAACAAAAAACAATATTAAATCAGAATAAGATATGCGAATAGGTGTTCCAAAAGAAATTAAAAACAACGAGAATCGCGTTGCGCTCACACCGGGCGGAGTAATCACCATGCTCAAAAATGGTCACAGTGTTTATGTAGAAACCACAGCAGGCGTAAACAGCGGTTTCACCGACGAGGATTACGTGCATGCCGGAGCTCACATTCTGGCTACTGCCAAAGAAGTTTTCGACACTGCTGACATGATTATGAAGGTAAAAGAACCTATTGAACAGGAATACGACCTTATTCGTCCCGATCAGTTGGTTTTTACTTACTTCCATTTTGCGTCGAACGAAACGCTTACCCGCGCCATGATCGACAGCAAAGCAGTTTGTCTGGCTTACGAAACTGTTGAAATCAACAATACATTACCGCTACTGATCCCCATGTCGGAAGTAGCAGGTCGTATGTCGATTCAGGAAGGCGCAAAATACCTTGAAAAGCCAAAAGGCGGAAAAGGTATTTTACTTGGCGGCGTGCCAGGCGTAAAACCGGCCAACGTGCTTGTCCTTGGTGGTGGTGTAGTGGGCACTCAGGCTGCTTTTATGGCTGCGGGACTTGGCGCACATGTCACCATTATGGACATTTCGCTGCCGCGCCTACGCTACCTGAGCGAAATTATGCCGGCCAATGTCGATACGGTTATGTCGTCGCAGTACAATATTGAACAAATGCTTCCGCTTACCGATTTGGTAATTGGCGCCGTACTTATTCCGGGAGCAAAAGCACCGCATCTCATTACTCGCAAGATGCTTAAAATAATGCAACCCGGCTCGGTATTGGTCGATGTGGCAATCGATCAGGGTGGATGCTTCGAAACTTCAAAACCTACTACACATGCCAATCCTGTTTATCAGGTGGAAGGAATTCAACACTATTGCGTAGCTAACATACCGGGAGCAGTGCCTTTTACTTCAACTCTTGCGCTCACTAATGCCACACTACCCTATGCAGTAAAATTAGCCAATCTGGGTTGGGAAAAAGCCTGCGCACAATATCCCGATCTTGAAAAAGGCTTGAATATTGTAAGTGGGAAAGTGGTTTGTCAGGCTGTAGCCGACACTTTCGGACTGTAATTCAAAATCAACATACAGCTTAAAGAAAAATATCCGACTTCTGAATTGTTTCAGAGTCGGATATTTTTTTCAAACATTCTTATCACATCAATGCTTCAACAATTTCCGGTGATATAACTCTGTGCCAAGCTGATAACGCAGGGCATAAATACCCGGACTTAACTCTGAAAGCGTATTTATTATCAGTTTTCGCTGGCTTTGTATCATTTCAGACGAAAACACAATTCTTCCCGTAGCATCCATTATACTCATTTGCTGAATAGCTTTTCCGGCAATATTCTCAATCGTCAGATAACTATCAAACGGATTAGGATATACTTTTAAGTCTTGTGATTCAACATGCAACATAGTCGAAAGATTAATTACAAATGTATCGGTATGCACTACCGACCAACGACCTAATAAATCTTTGCTCTGAAAGTGAATAATATGTGTTTCACCTTTTGCAAAATCAGAGGGTAAGTCAATGTCAGTAACCAAATCAAATACATCTGCCTCTGAAGACAAATCGACATATTGCTGTGACCCGAACAAATCATCGAACCAATAACGGTATGCCGAAATTTTATTTTCGCCCATTCCTGTGCCCGGCAGTTTGTAAAATACCTGCGTATGCACTGCACTCCAGCGATTTGTACCATCTTTGGCACGCACATGCACAAAATGCAAACCTTCGGTAAAACTG
>JAFGVV010000030.1 GCA_016937795.1 Paludibacteraceae bacterium | reverse complement strand
TTCTAAGTGGCTTAGTGCTAAATTTCAAAATAGTTTTCGGAATGATTTTAGCTATGAACTTGTTTTTTATGCAACTTAGTGTTTCTTAGTGTTCTCAGTGCCTTAGTGGTAAATCTTAATCTTATTCTTATTCTTAAAAAAATATGAAGACAAAACTATTTATTCTCCTTGCAGGCATTACCCTTTCAGCCTGTACAATGTTTAAAAATGCTGACCTCAAGCCCGCTGAAACACATCAACGGGTTGAATCACGAAATTTCAAAGTGCTTTTTAATTTTGCATATCCATTCCGTATGCAGCCCGTGTCGCTCAATTCCGAATACAGTCTTAAAATTTCCGGCGACTCGGCTTATGCATTTTTACCCTACTATGGTGTAGCTCATACTGCGCCGATGAATCTGTCCGAAGGGGGTATAAAATTCGAAGCACTTATGGAAGATTTTTCTGTAAAATCAGTTCCCCGCAAAGACGAAAGCATTGTCACATTCAAAGTCAGTCAGGGAACTACAAACTACAAATTCACATTAAGTATTTACGACAATGGAAAAGCCTCGCTCCACGTCAGCGACTTCAATCGCGATCCCATATCCTTTGCAGGAGAGCTCGGTTTGTAAATAAATTGTATTGTATAATGTATTGTATAACAAGTGTTTGTAGTAGTATGGGTTTTATACAACTACTTAATAGTATAAACTGTCATTTAAGATATTAGTTAACTGAATATTGTTGAATTGTTAATGTTGAATTCTGATTTTACAAAATAGATAATTTCTTTAGATCAGAATTTGTCCTTATTAATTCAACTTTATACCATTTAATTCTTACAAATGGAAGGTTTTTTTACAAATATTCTATTATCTTTGTATCCTATTGTTGAAAATTGGACATAATTATACGTTTTGTATACAGAGTTTTCTGGTTTTCGAATATTAGTAATCCTTTTTGAAACCTCGAAAAGAATACACGAATGAAAAGTTTACAGTTTTTTTTACGCGAATTTTTTAAAAGAGTGCTAAAACTCTCATTACGTCAACGTCATTTGGTACTCGAAGTTGACCTGCTGTTTAGTTTATTCGCGTTTGTATTTGCAGCAATTGTGCAGACCCGTTATAGTGGACTTACAGCTGGCCTGAGCGATTTGTGGATGGCCGGTATAGTATATATGCTTATGTGCGGTTTGCTTTTTCTGTTGTTTAAATCGTACAGAGGGCTTAGCCGCTATTCGCATTTTATGGAGATGTGGCGTTTGTATGCATCGGTATCGGGTGCAGCTTTGATTTTGTACATTACACTCTCTCATATGGCTATTATGTCATATCCTTTCTTCTTTACGCTTATTGTACTTCTTACCAATGTTTTTCTACTCTTTTTTATACGTTTCGTAGTTGTGCTTATTTTCAATTACAGCATGGCATATGTGAGTAATTCTTATAAGAATGCTTTTATTTTTGGTACTGAGCCTCATAGTATAGCATTAGCACAGTGGCTCAACAAAAGTGGAAACCGAAAATATCAGGTGAGGGGCTTTCTGAGTCCCAATCCCAATGCACATAAAACACGTATAGCTGATTTACCCGTGTTTTACAACGGAGCCGAATTTCCCGACTGGATTTTCAGAAAATATGAAATATCTGTGATAATTTTCCCTGATTATGATACTGTTAAGCGCGAAAAACAATTTATCGAAACGCTTATTCGTGCCGGAATGAATCTGTTGGTTCGTCCGCCATTCGAGGGGCTAAGCGAAAATGGTGATGCACCTATGCGCATCAAACCCATACAACTCGAAGATCTGCTTGGACGCGATGAAATTAAAATCAATATGGAACAAATTGCTGCTCAGACAAATGGTAAAACAATACTTGTCACCGGAGGAGCAGGCTCAATTGGTAGTGAGTTAATACGCCAGTTGGCACGATTTAATCCAGGCCATGTTGTTATTTTCGATTCGGCTGAAACTCCGCTTCATAACTTACGCCTTGAGCTCGAACGTAAATTTCCTGATCTGAATTTTACTGCTGTGATTGGGGATATGCGTCAGCGCCCGCGTTTAGAATATGTGTTCCGTGATTTCAAACCTCAGATTATTTTTCATGCTGCAGCTTATAAACATGTGCCTTTGATGGAAGAGAATCCATGTGAAGCCATTATGACGAATGTGTATGGTACCAAGATGCTGAGTAAATTAGCTGTTGAAAATGAAGTGGAGAGTTTTGTTATGATCTCCACTGATAAAGCGGTGAATCCTACTAATGTGATGGGTGCTTCGAAACGCATTGCTGAAATATATATTCAATCGCTGGCTCGTAATGCACAGCGCGAAGGTATGATCACACGTTTTGTAACTACCCGGTTTGGAAATGTACTTGGTTCTAATGGTTCTGTCATTCCGCACTTCCGTCAACAAATTGAAAATGGTGGCCCGGTCACAGTGACACATCCTGAGATTATCCGTTATTTTATGACCATTCCCGAAGCCTGCCGGTTGGTTATGGAAGCCGCATCGTTTGGCCGGTCAGGTGAGATTTATGTCTTTGATATGGGGCAACCGGTAAAGATTGCTGATTTGGCACGTCGTATGATAGAAATGGCAGGATTAGTGCCCGATAAGGACATTAAGATTGAATATAAAGGCCTTCGTCCGGGCGAAAAGCTTTACGAAGAGCTGCTTAACGACAAAGAAAAAACCCTACCAACCAGTCACGAGAAAATTACTGTGGCTCAGGTACGCGAATACGATTTCGAAGATATTCGTGAGCAGATATTGTATATGGTTGAACAGGCAGAAGATGTAAATGTGCTTTCTACTGTAAGGGCAATGAAAGCTCTCGTACCTGAGTTTATAAGCAAAAATTCGCCTTACGAAGAATTGGATAAGAAAAAAGTGACGGCTTAAAATTGTTTTTTTTCTGGTTAATTGGTTAATTGGTTAGTTGGTTGATTAGTTAGTTAGTTAGTTGATTTATTGCCATACCAGTCGGTAAATTATTATATTGTAAATTGTACATACCTTTATATGGTTTTATATTTAATTCCCACTTCGTTGGGTGAAACGGATTTGGACAGAATTTTGCCGGCTTACAATAATGAAATTGTAAACCGGCTCGATTTTTTTATTGTAGAGGATGTGCGCACGGCACGTCGTTTTCTGAAAAAAATAAATCCCGCTACCGATATTGATAGCAAGACATTTTATGTGCTTAATCAGCATACACGACCAGAAGAGATAGCAGGTTTCCTAAAGCCGTTAAGTGAGGGTAGGGAAGTGGGCGTGATTTCCGAAGCCGGTTGTCCTGCCATTGCCGATCCCGGAGCCGATGTCGTGGCTATAGCTCAGGAAAGAGGTTTTAAAGTAGTGCCTTTGGTAGGTCCGTCGTCGATTTTGTTAGCATTGATGGCTTCTGGATTTAATGGTCAAAGTTTTGCCTTCAACGGCTATTTGCCTGTGCAGCCAGCCGACAGAACGAAAGCCATTAAGCGCCTCGAGAATCGTGCACACAACGAAAAGCAATCGCAGATATTCATCGAAACACCTTATCGCAATATAAAAATGTTGCAGGATATCATCTCTGTATGTCAGCCATCTACGCGCCTTTGCATTGCTGCCGACATAACACTCGAAACCGAATTTATTCGCACCAAAACCGTCAGCAACTGGAAAAATCAACTTCCTGACCTGAATAAACGGCCATGCATATTTATTTTGTATTGAAAAAGGTAATTAGTTAATTGGTTAATCTGTAAATTTGTTTTAGGATGTTGATAGTTAAGTTGTTGACAGGGGAAATAATATATGGCTAATCATTAAAAAAGCTTATTCATTTCTATAAAGACTTCAATATTCTTTTATTCACTTCTCTTCTTTCTTTGTCAAATATCCAACCCCATTTATTGAAATATCGAAGCATATTTACAATATGTATCCATAGCATTTTCGGGCTCGAATACGAACCCTGAGCATGGTGGTGAATTATGGAAACCTCCGGAAAAAAGATGGTTTTGTAGTGTTGATGAATGCGGCGGGTGAGATCAATGTCTTCCGGATACATAAAAAAACGTTCGTCAAAAATTCCGGTTACTTTCAGAGCCTCAGTTCTTAGAAACATAAAGCAACCTGAAAGATAAGGTACGTTCATTATCCTGTTGTAACCGCTGTAACGGAGTTCGAATTTTCTCATCCGTTTCTCTCTTACATTTTTTGGCAGAAACCGCCTGAATATAAGATCTGTTGGAGTAGGAAGCAATTTACAGAGGTATTGAAGATGACCATTCGGATAAAATACTTTAGGCATTAAATGTCCAACATCCTGATGGTTATCCATGTATGTGACAATAGTTTTCAAAATTTCCGGTTCAAAGCTGATATCCGGATTTACAACCAAATGATAAGGGATATTTGCAGCAAGGGATTTTCTTAATGCGATATTATGAGCTCTGCCATACCCCAGATTACTATTGTTGTAAATATACTTTACATTCAGTTGTTCAAAATCCTTGTTCTCGTTCGGCGAATTGTCTATAAGAAAGATTTCCGACACAAGACCTGAGTTTTGTAAAGTTTTTACAAGTGGACTTATATCGGAAACTGTATGTTTGTAAAGAACAATAGAGGCGTTTAGCATCGTAGCTTGTAGTTTTTCAGCGTATTGAACTGATTTATTTTCCTCAGATTTTTCATTAATACGGTCTGCAACCCTCCAATTTTATTGATTTTAATTGCTTTATAATCTTCCATACTTTTTCGTAGAATGTTTTTCAGAGAGCGATTGCTTACACCCCCAATTTCCATTTTAACCATGATAGTTGGCAAAAAGGCTTTTGAAACTTCAGGAATCTGAAAAATACGCAGAATAAATTCGTAATCCGACGATATTTTGAAATCCTCGTTATACAGACCGTACTTCTCGTATACTTCGCGTTTGCAATATAGAGTGGGGTGGGGAGGCATCCAACCGAAACGAAGGCAGCCGGGGTTATACACATTGCTTTTCCAGTAACGAATGGTTTTTCTGATATCTCCATCTTTCGACTGATATACTATGTTACCATATACAATATCAGTTTTTTTTATGTTGAACATATTTACAACTCTGGAAATCACATGTGGATTTGTAAATGTATCGTCAGAGTTCAGAAAACCAATGACATCACCTGTGGCTAATTTTATTCCTTTATTCAGAGCATTGTAAATGCCATTGTCTTTCTCCGAAATAATTTTGGCTATTCTTCCGTTATTTTTATTTACAATTTCGAGTGTTTCGTCGGTTGAACCACCATCGATAATAATGTGCTCAATGTCAGTGTAGTCCTGCATTGCGACAGAGTCAATAGCGCGTTGAATACTGCGTGCACTATTGTATGTTGCGGTTATAATGGATACTTTCATTAAATGAAATATATGTGATAACGGAAAACTGTTTTATTTCTAACGGTTTTCCGGGGAAATTATTGTTTGGGAAAAGGAAAAATTGTAATTACTAAGATTGATTTTTTATCACCAAATATGCTTTGATTTTTTATGACGGAAATAATCAGTGTTTTGTTGCACCTAATCGGCATTTATTTTAATTTCAGAAGTCCACTGATAACCGGTAACCTGTAATTTATCTGCTTTATTAATGATGCTTTTGTTGGCGCAGAAGCTGTTGAAGCATTGTTACCATGACGACGGTAATATATCAATTTATCTGGTATAAACTTAACGTGAAACTTAAAAGCAGCCACATTTCCAATCCATATATCATGCATAGGTATTTTACTGGGAAAAGGTAGTGCTGCGTTCAAAATCTTACGTTTAAAAGCCATGCAGCATCCTAAATATGGATTTTTCAGTAAAGCCAGCCATTTATTTGTTCTTGAATTATTTTGTTTGTAAAACGATTCATAGATTGTGTTTAAGTTTTGATCTGTTACATAACAATCACTTATTACAAGGTCTGATTCGGCCATTGCCGTCATCATTTTACTTACTTTATTTTCAACCCAGACATCGTCCTGATCGCACAAGAAAATGTATTCTCCAATACTATTCTGTAATACATTTTCTATGTTAGAGATAACGCCTTTGCGGGGATTACAGAAAATTTTTATTCTGGAATCCTTGTAATTCTCTAAAATCTCAATTGTATTGTCGGAAGAACCATCATCGGAAACAACAATTTCGTCTTTCTGACTGAGCTGTGAAAGTACACTGTCAATTTGTGGTTTCAGGAACTTTTCACCATTATATGTAGGGATACAAACTGAAATCATGGTTTATCTGAAAATGTGTTTGAATGTGATTTGAGAAAAACGTTTGTTTTGTAAAGAAATTCGTTGTTTAATTGCTCTATACAATAATCTGATTTTGAAGAGCAGATAATTGAAACAACCAGCATTCTTAAAAAAGATATCTTCTGCGTGTATAAGGTTTATATATCTTTCTACACTCATTTTATTGTCGTAATCATTTACTGAAAGGTCGTGTTCAATTTTACAATCGAGAATATAAATTGCCTTTTTTAATCTGAAAATTTGATTATAAATCCAATAATCGAGCATGTCCAGTGGGTAATTCTCGTTAAATCCATTTATAGCATCAATGAAAGAAACCCTCAGCATTGATAATGAATTAAATGCCGTGATATTCCCCGATTTAAATCCATTTTTTTTTAAAGGATGACGGATAGTATAAAATAATTTGTTGATGTGAGGCGAAATGATTTTATTATTCTGAAAGAGTTGTGGAACTATTGAAGCAATATTTTCAGAAATACCAGACTTTACAAATTGATTCAGTTCTTCAAAATACTTTTTATTGATGTTTGTGTCAGCATCAATCAATAAAACCCAGTCGTAATTGATATTTTTAGCATACTCATAGGCAAAATTAAAAGGTTTAGCTAACATGTCATTGTTCTCTGAATTAATAATAATGCAGTTTTTAGGCTCCGAAATATCAAAATCCCCTGAATTATTGTAAATTATAAGTTGTTTAGGTACCTTTAAAACATGATTGTAGCTCAAATATTGATTTAATGAACTACTATCAGATGGTTTAGTTTTGTACAAAACAATTATTACCACAATTCCATTTACATTTTTCATATTTTTCAGGAGAAAATTGTGTTGTAGGGATTAAATATGTTATTTATAATTATCTGATTGACAAAGTGCAATAAAGAAAATACAATGATCAATATCTCGCCTAATGCTTTGTGTCTAAAGGAACTTATAATTGTTGGTAGCAGAAAAATCTGAACAGAAGTAAGTAGCTCGGAACTTCTGAAAGCGATCACGGGGGAGAAAGAGAAAATATAAAACACTCCAATACCTATGCAAAATATTTTAGTCAATATGATTGTATATTTGTTTTCTGATTTATCAGCATAATAAATGAAAATAAATGCAAGCATTATTTGTATAATAATGCTGAAGTTGAACATGTTCATTTCTTCTTTTAACCATTTTTGCATTTTTACATAGGCATCGAGTTTGTTACTAAATAATCCAAAATCGAATGATTGTAGAATTTCTAAAGGATTGAACTTTGTGAAGTATAATATTATAGGAATTATTATAAATGAAAGATATAATGGTTTGTTGATTTTTTTAGAATTGAAAAAGTAAATGGGTGCGAAAAAAATAACAGAATAATGAAAAAATATACCAATAATAATGAATATTGCATATTTAATGAGCTTTCTCTCTTTTGAAGCTACAATGCTTAAGAAGGCAAAACCAAGCGCAATACCAACCCTGATTTGTGTCATGTCTTGTAACAAAAAAATAGTTGAAAAATAAAGTAGAATAGTTAAAAGTGGGTGGTCTGATATTTTAAGAATTGATTCTGTTTTTAAGCTAATACTGATTAGTGCATATATGAAAATAAGAAATGGTAGTCCGTTATAAATAAATAATTTAGTGATTGATGCTAATATCATGAAAGTGGGTTCTATGCTGGCAGCATCGAAATATGTTTTTGGGTCAAGTATTAAATACTGTATCTCAGGAATAATAGAATAGTAGTATTGATAGTTTTTATAATCTCTGTCAATGCCCGGTGCTCTTAAGCCAGCGAAAAGAATCAATACAGCCATAAGTGCATATACGATAATTTCTTTAGAGTTTCTGGTAAGCTTAGAATTATCGAATAATGATACAACAAGTATAATAAACAATATTAGATAGAATATCATCATAATTAATGTTCTGTCAATGTTATTTTACGAATATCAGTATTTTCGTTTGTTGATTTAATTAAATGAATTATTTCACTGTTCTTTTTGCTTTTTCTGGCTGTCAAATTTTTTAGATCAACATCTGAATTTACATATTCGAATCCATAACTCTCAAAATCTCCGATTTTCGGACTTATTACAATTGGAATAATGCCGTATGACATATACTCAATTAATTTTGTGGGGCAAGCAACTCTGTTAACTGCAATATCATTTCTTAAAATAAATCCATAATGTGCTTTTTCATAGTATTTATATAACTCATCAGGAGAAACAGAAAGAACTTTAATTCTTTTTGATTTTGAGTTTGGTATTTGAATTTCGATTTGTTCATTCATTTTGTTCAATTCATTCGTAAGTATAATGTAGTTTATATTATTGTACAAATTTGCTTTAATGCATTGTATCATTAAATCGATATTCTGCCATTTTTGAGTGTTACCACTATAAATTACATTAATCTCATTATTCTGCAGGCTTTCAATATTTTTAATTTTTGATATAGTATCGGGTAGTATTGAAAATACTGCATATTTAACAGTGGAAGAGTTGAATTTCGCTTTGTAGTGCATAACCATTGCATTTGTGACACAGATAGCAACAGATATCTTCCTAAAAATCATATGCTCACACAGATTATATAAGTGATATTTGATATTGTTATTTGCTAATTTATTTTCTTCGGGTACTATTCCGTGTAGATCAATAATGTAATTGTTTTTTATTAATAGTATGTGGAGAAATAGATATAAAACATTATATACTGAATGGATATAAATACTCTTTGCGTTACGTAGGATAGTTAATATATCAAAGAAATGCATTAATGGATTACAATTGATAATTGTTATGTCGCCGTTTATAATTATTTCTTTTTTAAGGTATTTCTTCAGGTCAGCATTTATATATATTCTTTTGTCTTTTTGAAAAAGATTATCGATATGAAAAATTCTCTGAGACATACCGTCTCTGATATTGGTTTCGTCAGGGAAATATGATAAAAATACTAACATGTTTTAATTAATTCAATTTAATTTTGAAAGCCACATATGCCTGTAAAACACTGTGTAATGAATAGCTTGTAAGAATGGCATATGCAAGGCCATTAGCACCCATGCCGTATTTTCCAATGAAAATTAAAGAAAATAGGATTAACCATATACCCCATATAATATTTACAATCAGGCCTATCCACATCTTCCCTTTACTTGCAATAATTTGTCCCAATACATTATTGGCTGCACAAATAACGGCTGAAACTAAAAGTACAATAAGTGGTACGATGTTGTTAAATTCGGAGCCGTACATTTTATAAATAAAGGGACTTAAGCCTGCTACAAAAATAGCTAAAATACCTGTAATGATAATGTTTATTGACAGGTTGAGCTTGATTAAGCTCCTGTATTCGCTCTTAGTGCCTTCTATCGTAGTATTTGTAAGTAAAGGAAGAATAATTGAACTTAAGGATCCTGGTATAAATAATATGACATAATACCACTGCTCTGCTACATCATAGATAGCCATTTCTCCAAATCCGTTGTTTTTAATCAAAAAGGTTTTTGCCCACCAGAGTGTAGGGATAGTAACTAATCCTGACAACACAGCAGGTAGTGAAAAGTTGACAAATATTGATCTTAGCCTAAGTGTTTGGTTGGATTTTGACTGATCATTTTTTATTTGAGTTAAATTCCGTTTTAATGAAATCTGATATTGTATAAAAAGTATTGCATAACTAATACCAAGAGCCCAGATCACTCCATTTATGTTAAAATAGAAAGCTAAGAATACTACCAAGACAAGCTGAATGATGCCATTTATTGTAGAGTTAATTCCAATTGCTTTAAAGTTTTCAAATCCATTTAATGCTCCGGATTGTATAGAGGTTATTGACATGAAAAATAATGCAAATGTGCTTATTATTAGTGGTTTATTTAAAAGTAGATTGTTAAATGCTTGTAGGCTTATTGATTCGCTAAACAAAAAAATAAATAATGAAATTGCAAGTGCAAAAACCAGTGTGACTTTATAAGAAAATTTATATATTTTATATGCGTTTTGTGGTTCTGTATTTCTGTAAAGGGCGATGTATCTTGAAGCAGTCATTCCCATTCCGAGAGTAGAGAACATTAGGAACATTGCTATTGTCGATCTGATAATTCCTAACTGTCCATATTCTTCCTTCCCAATAATTCGTGCCACAATGATAAATGAAATTAATTGTAGAAATTTACCAGCTACTGATCCGATAAGTGTCCAACTAACCCCCTTGAAAAGTCGTTTTCTGAGTTCAGTCTTGTGTAGATATGTTATGGTTTTATTTATTATAGTGGGCAGTCTCATATGAAGCAAATCAAAAGAATTATTTACTCATATTTCCCCATTTTATCCTCAATGCTCACATCCCCGTTGCCATTGCTTTGGATTTTGAGGTAAGTCATCAGGCTTTCGGCGCCGGCATCGTAGCAGGCTTGTTGTGCAAGCTTTACCACTTCCATAATACGGTCGTAGTTGCCTTCCATTACGGTTTCGAAGGGCGTTACGCGATGTTTTAATCCCGAAGCCGCAATTACTGCAATAGCAGCATCCACAATGGTATAAGGATGTATGGTTTTCGACGTAGGAAGTATTTGTAAAGCTATATTGACAGTGTTGTTCATTGAATATTAGTTTAATTTATCTATCATAATGTAACGTATGGAAACCTGAAAAATTGTATTGAAAATCAAAGAAATTTGAAAAGGATTTGATTGACAATAAAATGCATATAAAATTCACATTGTACCGCTCTATATGAAAAAACCCGAAATTGCTTTCGGGTTTCTTATGTCTGTAAATAAAGAACTTACTCGGCAGCAGCTTCTTCAGCAGCAGGCGCTTCGGCTTCTGTTTCGGCAGGAGCATTAGCAGCAGCTTCAGCTTCGGCAGCAGCGGCAACGGCTTCAGCTTTTTTCTTAGCGAGTTCAGCAGCTTTTGCTTTGTTTACTTCAGCTTCAGCAGCAAGACGGGCTTTGAGGTCGGCTTGTTTTTCAGCAGCAATTTGTTCTTTTGTTTTGTTTACGTTGGCCACTTTAGCGGCTTTCCATGCTTCGAAACGTTTGTCGGCTTCAGCAGCATCGAAGGCACCTTTTTTCACACCTTCCAACAAGTGTTTCATCATCAACACACCTTCAGCTGAAAGAATGTTGCGTGTAGTGTCGGTTGGCTGAGCACCAGTCTGCATCCAATAAAGGGCACGATCGAATTTCAGGTCGATTGTTGCAGGGTTGGTGTTAGGGTTGTACGAACCGATTCGTTCGATAAATTTGCCATCACGTGGCGCGCGACTGTCGGCAATAACGATATGATAATAAGCATATCCTTTACGACCATGACGTTGCAATCTGATTTTTGCGGGCATTTTTTTAATTTTTAATTGATTATACCTAATGCTTTTTCTCGAAAAGCGGTTGCAAAGATAGTGATAATTTTTGAATCCTGCTATATTTTGTGTGAAGAGTTTTGGGCTTTGTGTGATTGGTGGATTGGTTTATTAGTTGATCAGTTAATTGGTTGATTAGTTAATAGGTTTTTAGGAGACGAAGCTATTAAATTGTAAATTGTAAATGAACAAATTGTAAATAAATGAATAAATTGTAAATGCATTTACTTCTTCCCATATTCCTTATCAATTTTCAAAAACGGTATCACAGCCAGCGTGGGAATGGTCAGTGCAATAATAATCAGAAAGAAATTCTGATAACCTATCGTTTCCTGTAGCCAACCTGCTGCCATGCCCGGAAGCATCATACCTGCTGCCATAAAGCCTGTACAAAAGGCGTAGTGCGCTGTTTTGTGTTCTCCATCGGCAAAATACATCATGTAAAGCAGATAGGCTGCAAAACCAAATCCGTATCCGAATTGCTCAATGGCTACACTGGCACTGATAAGCCAAAAACTTTCAGGCTGATAGAATGACAGAAACACATATACAATATTAGGCAATGTAATACTCAGTGCCATAGGCATAATCCAGCGTTTCAGTCCGTCGCGCGAAGCTGCTATGCCTCCCAAAATACCGCCCAGCGTGAGCGCAATTACTCCCACAGTGCCATACACTATTCCCACCTGTTCGGTGGAAAGTCCCAGGCCGCCTGTTTCGCGGGTGTCGAGCAGAAAAGGCGATGCTATTTTTACAAGCATCGACTCACCGAGTCGATAAACGAGCATAAAGGTGAGCGCCATCAGAATTTCTTTTTTCCGGAAAAAGCTCTCGAAAGTAATGCCAAACTCACGAAAAATTTCACTTGCATTTGTTTTGGAAGCTGAGCTATCGCTATCGGGCCGTGGTAAAATATAACGGTGGTAAATCATTAGCAACACAAAAATACCTGCAAGTACAAAAAAAGTGATGCTCCACGAGAGTTTAATATCGCCGGTAATTCGTTCCATAGCTCCCGCAAGGATTATAAGCAGGCCCTGTCCCGAAATCATAGCAATACGGTAAAAAGTGCTTCGAATACCCACAAAGAAAGATTGTTGAGGACTATCGAGTGCCAACATGTAAAAACCGTCGGCTGCAATGTCGTGTGTGGCCGAACTAAATGCAATAAGCCAAAACACGGCTAATGTGGCCTGAAAGAAAAAGGGCATGGGAATAAGAAAAGCGACACCTGCCAGACCGGCTCCAATCAACAATTGCATACTTACAACCCACCAGCGTTTGGTTTTCAGTAAATCTACAAACGGACTCCAAAACGGTTTTATCACCCAGGGTAAATATAGCCAGCTTGTGTAAAGGGCAATGTCGGTGTTCGAAATGCCCATGCGTTTGTACATAATTACCGATACGGTCATGGCCACCACATATGGCAATCCCTGTGCAAAATACAAAGTGGGAATCCATGCCCACGGAGAACGATTTTTGACCCCTGACCCCTGAAGGGGAATTGAATTACTTTCCTCTTTTAAATAATTATCTGTGTTTCCCATTTTGTATTAAATTTAATTTTCTGCAAATAGAATTATATTAAACTTGTCGTCCAACACTCTTTCAACTTTGCTGTTTGCTCTTTTGTCTTTGCTCTAAAATATTAGGGGTACATTTTTTCCAATTTCGCTCCTTTAAAATAATGCTTCAAAATTTCCTCGTATTTGTATCCCTTTTCACCCATCATGGCGGCACCAATCTGACAAAGACCCACGCCATGCCCCCAGCCTGCACCGCTAAGTACAAATTTTTGCGGAATGCCATCGGCAATTTCATGTTTGTCAACTACAAATGCCGAGCTGTATAGATGCGAGTTCGACAGCCATTTACGTATTTCCAGTTCTTTACCTACCACGACAGTTTGTAGCGTTCCCACAATTTTAAGTTCAATGATACGACCTGATTCGCCACGTTTTAACGGAATTAAGTCGATAATTTGTCCAAAATCAATACCCGAACGACGATGCAATAGTTCAGCAATTTCAGTCTGACTGTATTCTACTTTCCAGCGATAGAAATCGATAGTTTCCTGGTCGTAATTGTTAAGCACCTGAGCCAACACCTTTTTGTCGGAAGTATTGCAAAATGCATCAGGAGCCAGTCTGATCCATTTTTGAGCATTTTGTTCGTTTGTCAGATTGGTTTCGAAACCTTCGGGCATTTTTGCACTATCGAATACTTTTACTAAATAAGGATGATGCACAGGTGCCCAACAATTTTCGAAAGTCTCGGAAGCGCCACCACAACATTTCGAAAAACGAGCATCGCAAATACTGCCATCATACATTAGCACTTCGCCACGCGTAGCTTCAATGGCTGTTTCCACAGTCTGAGTGGAGGCCCGTGTTATGCCCTGATAACGCTGACAATGGTCGTCGGCGCATACATCGAAGTGGGTGTGGGCATCGCGTTCGTACCATTTTATGTAGTTGACAGTTGACAATTGAGAGTTGACAATCTCATGTCTTTGCTCTTTGCTCTTTGTTCTTTGTTCCTGCAATGGATATAACAACCAGCTGCGGGAAATCACTGCATGTGCTTTAAGCAGTTCGTCGGAGGCGGTGGCACTCATTTCGCTCGAAATAACGCTTGTAAGGTAATCCTCAACGCCGATTCGGTTGATAGCTGTCAATTGCCCATTCTCCACAATCAGTTTCAGAGCTCCTTTGAAACGCTGATTCTCCTTTCGTTCCCAATGAAAATTGATGCCAATAACCACATCAATTAAATCGAACGATGCATTCTCTGAAACAGATTCAAAGATTATTTCATCGTACAAATTGCTGTTTAACAGAATGCTATTGCCCTGAATCTGCGCAATTTGCCTGCCTGTAAAACTGTTGCCATTTTTATCCACAAAAGTGCCGTTCAGAATAAATTCAATTTTTTCCGACGATAATATTCCTACCTGTATAATTGGTTCTGACTGATTCATAAGATATTATATTGAAACCTGTTCGAAAATACTTTCGATGTCATTTTTAGTAATTCTTTCAAAATGAGCTTCCATCGGCGTAATAAGAACACCGCACATTTCCACTGTAGCGGGACTTATCAGTAATTGTTCATTTTCGGGAGCTGTATATTGTAGCGGACGAAATGCTTTACGCGGAATTACAAATACAGTCCAATGGTCGTTTTCGTATGTACAAACAATATTGAGCATTGGTTCCGTTGCATTTATGGCGCTGAGTGGAGATGATGAAAACTGTGCGTACAAATTTTCAAAAGCAAGTTTTGCACTTTCCAAATCAACTGATTCGATGACATATGCAGTACGTAAATAGTTTTTGAGTCTATAGACTTGCGTTTTTCCATTGTCGGAAAGCAAATCGGTATGTGTGCGCTTCAGACGTTTATAATCATTTACCAATGGCAGAAAGTCTTTGGTGCCAGCCTGAAAATGCATATGGTCGGGAGCTGAAGCGCCACACTGCGGACCGTTATAAAATACCAGATAATCATCCATTGCCACAGCAAGCTGAAGCATGTCTGCAAAGTAAGGCAAAATCTGCTGAGGGACATGTTCTTTGCGCGGAATGGTAAAATGATCAGGGAAAATAGGGAAGGGGTTGACCAGAATTTCGTAATCGCCGAAATCAATAGCCGTCTGCTCCTGCGGGCGTTTGGCTGCGCAAAGGAAACACGGACGTGCAGCAATACTTTTTGCATCCGTTTTTGCACCCGACGAAATTATGCGGCCCGGATTGAACTGCACTTTTACTTCAACATCACCAAACGAAAAAGATTTTGATTTTACCGTTGCCAGTCCTGCAAAATTGACACGGGCAAGCTCCCAATTGGAAACCTGCTCGTGAAAAAGATGTTTGATGTTCAGGTTTATAGTTTGAAGTATATGCTTACTATCGTTTTGTTTCATTATATAGTAGTCTTCTTTTGTAGTAGTCTTCTTTTGATTTTGACCCTTAATTAATCAATATATTTCAAATCTCCTTTAGGTGTTTGGGGTTGTCTTCTTTCTCGCCTTCAGCTCTATAGTTCTGATTTTATCCTTGTATAAATTATGTCCGTTCATTTTTACCACATCGAGCGAAGCATCCGAGTTTTCGTCCCAGCGGCGACAAAGGTATAGCGAATCGTAAATACGGCCAATCTGATACTCGCGACTGATACGAAGTCCGAGGGCGTAATCCTCGCCATAGCTTGTGTTAGGCACTTTTATATCGCGAAGCACAGGTGTGTAAAATGCGCGTGGTGCACCTAATCCGTTGATGCGAAGTGCATTGTTTCGACCATTATCCGGAGTCCATTCCTTGTGATCGATAAGTCCGGGTGCAATGGTTTCCATTGCAAAATTGGTCATCGTATACGAACCCACTACCATAGCGCAATTTTGAGCATAAAAAGCAGCCACAATTTTCTGCAGCGTATTTTCGTCCTGATACACATCGTCGCTGTCGAGTTGCACTGCAAATTTTCCACAACGGCTGTCGTGCACACCTTCGTTCCAGCAACCACCAATGCCTAAATCTTTACGCTCAGGCACAATGTGAATCAATCGCGCATCTTTTTGAGCAAAGCTCTCAATAAGTTCAAAAGTGCCATCGTTCGAATAATTGTCCACAATAATCAGGTTGAATGGGAAAGCCGTTTTTTGCATTAAAACCGACTTTATGGCATCGCCAATGGTTTTCGCACGGTTTTTTACGGGAATAATCACCGAAGCTTCCACAGGAAAATGGTTTTCGTTGAATGCAATATCTTTGAATTCAGGAGACAGATAAGCGCCAATCATTTTCAGGTGTTCGGTGCAGGCTATTTCCATTTCAATTTGCACTGCACGATTGCGTGGATCGACATAGTCGAATTGTTTTTCGCCACTTTTGCGGGTGTCGGTTTCCACCTCGGTGTAGAGATATTCGTTGATGTGGAAAAGCTCAGCTTGTTGCGATACACGCAGACGTAGATCGTAAAGTCCGGCAAACTGATAATTGTTTTGATTTGCTTCAACAGCTTTTCGGAGCATAGCAGCATTGTAAAACAGCACCGAGCCAAAATTGAAATCGTCGCGCAGACTGCCTTCCTGATAATCAATAACAGGGTGAGCCGAGCGGTTTCCTTCTTTAACTTCGTAATAATCAGAATAAACCATTCCGGCTTTGGTGTCGGAAGCAATACGTGCAAAGCGCTCCAAAGCAAACTGACCCGTTTCGAGTGTGGTGTATTTGGTGTAAATCAGACTGTATTCGGTATCCGATTTTGCTGCAATTTTCTGCATGGTAGCGCTGCTTTGCAAATTGTCGATTACTATGGTTTCGTAACCTTCGAAACTATTTTCGGGATTTGTGCTGAGTAAATAGATTTTGTTCAGCAGCACTGAATGACTGAGGTTTTCGATGGTTTTTGCAGCCTGTGTGGCGTTCTCAAATGGAATAAAACAATTGATTTGCTTCATATTATATTGTTGTGGATAATGTTTGTAATTTTTTAACTTGATTCTACTTTAACAGATTAATTTTAAAAAGAAACAGTAACGCGGATTAAGCGTATTATTTTTCATTAAAGATCATTACTGACCGACTTAATAATAAGTTGAATGAGTTCTCTCTCCTCGTTAGATTCCTCTCCGCCGCGGCGGATCGGAATGACAGACTATCAGCTGGTTGAGCTCTCGGGAGGAGGTAGGTTGGCGGCGAGGCCGCCAACCTACCTCCTCCCACTCACAATCAAAATAAAACACCGTCATTCAGAGCGTAGCGAAGAATCTCAGATGTTTAGTCGGTCAGTAGTGATTAAAGATAACTGATTTCTACACGGATTATAAAATTTCATAAATGAAATTTTCAGATTGAAGTTATTGCGTTTCGTATCATCCTAATTTTGACTTGTCAAAATTTAAATCGGATTTAAATCTGTTTTTATTCAATTTATATCTGTTATATCTGCTTTATCCGTTAAATCCGCGTTGCTATTCTTTTGAATTTCTTTCTGTAAATAATTAATATTTAATCTGTTAAAATAAAAATAAAATATAATTCGAAAACTGAATTGTAAAAGTAATATTTTTATTCGTTTTGTGAAAGATAGTTTCAAAACTCCTTACTCAGAACTATCAACTACAAAAAACTTCCGCATATTTTGCCTCTTCGATCATTTTGCGTTAATTTGCACAAAAAAAAATTCCTTGCAAATAATAATTCACCGGGAGACAAATATATGCGACTTATTGCCGATAGCGGATCAACAAAGACCGAATGGATGCTGATAGAAAAAGGTACTGTATTGAAACAGCTTATTACTAAAGGTATAAATCCGTTTTTTCAAACAGAAGAAGAGATTTGTGAGGAGCTGAAAGTGGCATTGATTTCTGAGATAGCATCTGCAAAAGTAGAGCAGATACATTTTTATGGAGCCGGATGTGCGCTTCCCGAGCGAAAAGCACAGGTGGCTAATGCACTCAAAGGGTTCTTTGCCGAAGCTGAAATCAGTGTGGAAAGCGATTTACTGGGTGCTGCGCGCGCATTGCTTGGACGTGAAAAAGGAATAGCCTGCATTCTGGGCACAGGCTCGAATTCATGCTTCTACGATGGCGAAAATATCGTGCAAAACGTTTCACCGCTGGGTTTTATTCTGGGTGATGAGGGGAGTGGAGCTGTGCTCGGGAAACTGTTTGTGGGCGATTGTCTGAAAAACCAGCTTCCTGCTGCACTTCGCGATAAGTTTATGGCCGAATATCAGCTTACGCCAGCCATTATACTCGACAGAGTGTACAAACAGCCATTTCCCAATCGTTTTTTGGCTTCGTTTATGCCTTTTCTGGCAGCGCATCAGCACGAGCCGGCTGTTTATAATCTTATTTACAATGCCTTTGTGGCTTTCCTTCGCCGCAATGTGATGCAATACGACTACAGCAGTTATCCTGTGTGTTTCACGGGTTCGGTAGCATATTATTTTACAGATATTCTTCGAAAATCTGGGGTTGAAAGCGGTATTCGCATTTTGAAAATCGAAAAAAATCCCATTAAAGGTATGCTGAACTATCATAAATCAGTCAGGTAACTGTAGTTTTATCAATAAAAGTAAGTAGTTTTTTACAAATTGTTATTTTCGTGAAATGTTTATAACTTATTGTGTTAAATGTATATAGTACACAATTAATTGATTAACTTTGCAGCACTTTTAAATTTGTAATGAATGGCAGAAAAACGTTCTCCCGAATATATATTTGAGACAAGCTGGGAAGTTTGCAACATGGTTGGCGGCATTTACACGGTTTTATCAACCCGCGCCGCCACACTTCAAAAAAGATACAAAGACAATCTCCTTTTCATTGGTCCGGATGTGCATGCCGGAAAAGTAAATCCACTTTTTATAGCCGACAATAAGCTTTTTGCTGGTTTTGAGGAATTTACCCTCAAAGAATATCATTTGCCCGTACGCACAGGCCGCTGGGATATTCCCGGAAAACCGGTTGCTATTCTGGTCGATTTCTCGTCGCTTATGCTTCGCAAGAACGAGATTTACGGTCATGTGTGGTATTTATACAAAGTAAATTCGATGCCGGCTTATGGCGACTACGACGAATCGTCGATGTTTGGATATGCCACCGGAATGGTGATGGAAAGCTTTTACCGCTTTGCCGGACTGACAGCCGATAATCAGGTGATTGCGCATTTCAACGAGTGGATGACTACTTTTGGTGCATTTTACATCAAAGAGCATTTGCCAGCTGTGGCTACTGTTTTTACTACACATGCCACATCCATAGGGCGTTCCATTGCCGGAAATCACAAACCGCTTTACGATTATCTCAACGAATACAACGGCGACCAAATGGCTTACGAGCTAAATATGGTCTCGAAACACAGCACCGAAAAGGCCGGAACGCACATTGTGGACTGTTTTACAACCGTAAGCGATATTACGGCCGATGAATGTACGCAATTGCTCGAACGTGTGCCCGATGTGGTGACGCCCAATGGATTCGAAAACGATTTTGTGCCCAAAGGAAAAGCGTTTACATCTAAGCGAAACGAAGCAAAATCAGCCCTTCGCAAAGTTGCAGAAACTCTGCTTGGCTATAAACTTGAGGACGATGCATTCTTTGTGGGAACGGCTGGTAGATACGAATATAAAAACAAAGGTATAGATACTTTTATCGAATCACTCAAACATTTATACGATCATCAGGATACAACCCGTCAGGTAGTGGCTTTTATCATGGTTCCGGCTTGGGTGAAAGGTCCGCGTGTCGATTTGCAGCAGGCCTTGCAAAAACCTGATGCAAAGTTCTACACTTACAACCGTACTACCACACACGAACTGCACGAATATTACAACGACCCTGTAATGGGCGCACTCAACTGGTTTCACATGTTCAATCAGGAAAACGAACGTGTGAAAGTCGTTTTTGTGCCTTCGTATCTGAATGGAGCTGATGGTATTTTTGATAAAAGCTATTACGATTTGCTTATCGGGCTCGACCTTACCGTTTTTCCTTCGTACTACGAACCATGGGGCTATACTCCGCTCGAAAGTGTGGCATTCGCAGTACCTACCATTACCACAGGACTTTCAGGTTTCGGACAGTGGGTATCGAAAATGCCGCAACATGTGCGCGAAGGAGTGGGAGTAATTGCCCGTTCGGACTACAATGGATATGAAGTGGCGCTGCAAATTGCTGCCATGATGAACGATTTGTTGAACGCAAATGTTGACGAAATGGAACTTATTCGTAAAAAAGCTTCCGAAGTGGCTTCAAAAGCGCTTTGGAAACATTTTATAAAATATTACGACGAAGCGTATGATATTGCATTGAGGAATAAGGAAGCAAGACAATTGACAGTTGATAATGCATAGTTGATAATTGACAGTTGATAATGTATAGGTTTAGTGGTGGTGGATATTTTATTATCAAAAACCAATCAACCAATCACCTAATTAACTGATTAACCAATTTTCAATTCTACATTCTCAATTCTCAATTCTCAATTCCTCAGAACGCAAACGTTTGAGATGGAATTGAAGCTATAAAAGCGAAAAAAAACTGCCATTAATGGCATTTGTGCTATTTTTGCATGCGGAAAGAATGAGGGTAAGTTCGTCATTTTCTCAACATACCGGTTCTGCTTTGAAAGATTAAGAATTCTATATTGGAATTTTCAGAGAGGACAGTGTTGTATATCCCCTTCAGGGGCTTGGGGCAAAAAAAATGGAGATTGCCCCTGTAAGAATTTATTTTTGAGTATTAGTTTTTTTGAAATATAATGTGGTGTCAGTGTAAGTTTTTTCCGCAACAATATACCTGTATTTTTTAAGGATATTCGTACAGGAAAAACGTTTTTCGTTCAAAAAGCGAGAGGCTGCACGATAATTTAAAAACAAATTTTTATCGTATGAAAATTAAAGTGAATAACGTAAACGAACCGAGTTGGAAAGAGATGAATGTGAAATCGAATCTTCCTGAAAGTCTCAGCAAACTCGAAGAAATTGCACAGAACATTTGGTGGGTTTGGAATAGTGATGCTAAAAGCATGTTTCGCACAATTGATGCTGAGGCATGGAAGGAAGCTCACTCAAATCCTATCCAGCTTCTCAATATACTAAGCTACGAAAAGTTAGTGGCTCTTGGAAATGACAAAGACTTTGTGAAAAAATTAAACGGTATTTACGACCGATTTAAAGAATATGTCAACACTCCGCTACGTGCCGATCGTCCTTCAGTGGCCTATTTCAGCATGGAATACGGTCTGACCGAGGTGCTTAAAATTTATTCCGGTGGATTAGGTGTGTTGGCGGGTGACTATCTGAAAGAAGCCAGCGATTGCGCCATTAATATGACTGCTGTAGGCTTCCTGTATCGTTATGGCTATTTTACTCAGTCGCTTTCAATCGACGGGCAGCAGGTGCCCGTGTACGAAGCTCAAAACTTCAACGCATTGCCAATCAAACAGGTAATGGATGAAAACGACAATCCGGTAGTGGTGGAAGTGCCTTACCCCGGGCGTGTTGTATATGCTTATCTCTGGAAAGTTTCTGTAGGCCGCATTTCGCTTTACCTGCTCGATACCGACAACGATATGAACAGTGAATTCGACCGTCCGATTACCCATCAGCTTTATGGTGGCGACTGGGAAAACCGCATGAAACAGGAAATAATGTTGGGTATTGGTGGTATTTTGGCTCTGAAAAAACTGGGTATCGAAAAACAGGTTTATCATTGCAACGAAGGCCATGCCGCACTGATCAATGTACAACGTTTGGTCGATTTGATTGCCGTTCAGGGACTTACATTTGCAGAAGCGCTCGAAGTGGTTCGCTCTTCGTCGCTTTACACCGTACATACTCCCGTGCCCGCCGGACACGATAGCTTTACCGAAGAACTTTTTGGTAAATATATGAGCGATTATCCTGCTAAACTCCAACTTAGTTGGGATGAGTTTATCGACATGGGTCGCGAACATCCGGGGAATCATGACGAGAAATTCAGCATGAGTACATTTGCCTGTAATACATGTCAGGAAATCAACGGTGTAAGCTGGTTGCACGGAAAAGTATCGCAGGAAATGTTCAATCCTATCTGGAAAGGCTATTTTCCACAGGAACTCCATGTCAATTACGTAACCAATGGTGTACACCTTCCTACCTGGACTGCTTCGGAATGGAAAGCCGTGTACGAAAAATATTTCAGCTCTGAATTTTATGCCGATCAGTCGAACATGAAAATATGGAGCAAAGTGTATGAAATTCCTGATCAGGAAATCTGGAATACACGTACACGCATGAAAAACCGTTTGGTGGACTTTATCCGTCAGCAATTTAGCGAAAACTGGCTGAAAAATCAGGGCGATCCTTCGCGTATTGTGTCTATTCTCGAATCGATCAATCCGAATGCGCTGATTATTGGTTTCGGTCGTCGTTTTGCCACTTACAAACGTGCTCACCTGCTGTTTACCGATCTTGAACGTCTTGAACGTATTGTTAACGATCCCGTTCGTCCTGTACAGTTCCTGTTTACAGGTAAAGCTCACCCAGCCGATGGTGGTGGTCAGGGACTTATTAAACGTATTGTGGAAATTTCGCGCATGCCACAGTTTCTGGGTAAAGTAATTTTTCTCGAAAACTACGACATGCGTCTCGCCAAACGTCTTATCTCAGGTGTGGATATCTGGTTGAATACGCCTACACGTCCGCTCGAAGCATCGGGAACATCTGGTGAAAAAGCCCAAATGAATGGTGTGCTTAATTTCTCTGTGCTCGATGGCTGGTGGCTCGAAGGTTATGTAAAAGGTGCCGGTTGGGCACTAACTGAGAAACGTACTTACGAAAATCAGGAACATCAGGATCAGCTCGATGCAGCTACTATTTATAGTATTCTCGAAAATGAGATTATTCCGTTGTATTTTGCAAAGAATACTAAAGGATACTCACCTGAATGGATTCAGTATATCAAAAATTCGATAGCTCAGATTACGCCGCGCTTTACAACTAAACGTATGCTCGACGACTATATCGATAAATTCTACCTGAAATTAGCTTCACGCTCAGCGATGTTGCGCGAAGGTAATTTTGCTAAAGCACGCGAAATTGCAGCATGGAAAGCTATTATGGCCGAAGGTTGGGAGCAAATTGAGATTCAACAGGTAAATATTCCCGATAATTTGCTCCATCACCCTCAGGTTGGCGAAGATTATACACTCAATGTAGTGCTGGATGTGAAAGATGTAGCTTATAAAGGAGTGGGAGTGGAGTTGGTGGTAACCAAACTTGATGCGTCAAACAACGATTCGCTGTACGATGTGGAAGAACTAAAACTCGTAAAAACAGAAGGTAGCCGTTTATCTTTTAGTATCGATTACAAAATGAACCGCGCAGGCACATTTAAATATGCTTTCCGTATGTTCCCCAAAAACGAAGACTTGCCACACCGTCAGGATTTCTGTTTCGTACGTTGGTTCTGAGAATATCGTAGATTATAATTTTTCGCTTACAACCCTTTCGGACACCAGTTCGATAGGGTTGTTTGTTTATTTGTTTGCACACAGAGAACTTGTCCTGATTTTTTTGAACCACAGTAGCTAAAAATATCGAAGATATTTTTGAACTATGTGTGCTTTTTTTTAAAATTAACTATTATGTGCTGTGTGACAAAAGTCGAGACAACTTCAGAATAAACAGATAACTGTTTTTTATATATTTGTAAAAAAATAAATTATGACTCCCGATCAATTATTGCAGCAAATAAATTTCATTATAGAAATTGATAAGATTAAGTACATTCAGCGTAAAACAAAACTATTTAACAGTGATCGGCCTGAAAACGATGCGGAACATAGCTGGCATTTGGCCATGATGACAATTGTGCTTGCCGAACATTCGGATGTGTCTGTAGATGTGCTCAAAGTACTTAAAATGGTACTGATACACGATATTGTAGAAATTGATGCCGGCGATATTTTTATTTACGATACTCAACAAAATCACAGCAATACCGAAAACGAACTCATAGCTGCAAAACGCATTTTCGGACTTTTACCTGATAAGCAGGCAGAAGAACTTATCGCTATTTGGCAGGAATTTGAAGCGGGTGAAACTCCTGAAGCACGTTTTGCTAAAGCAATGGACAGAATTGAACCTTTGCTACAAAACAATTCCAATAATGGCGGCACCTGGCGGGAATTCGATGTGGACTACAGCAAGGTTTATCAAAAAAAGAAAGTGATAGCACAGGGTTCGGCTACACTTTGGAAATTTGCCGAAAATCTTCTTAACGAAAGCGTGCAGAAGGGGATATTGAAAAAAGAATGATTAAACAGTTTCTAAGCCCGTTTATGTATATTATTCTTCATTAGCCTCATTGTGGTATATCGTGTTTTAAAAGGGAAACTCTCACTTTCTGAAAAGTACGCGGAAAGCTTCCTCCACTTTTTTTACCCTAATAATTTCAATTTTTGTTTTCGAAAGATTGATGGAACTCAGATTGAAATCAGGGATAATCATTTTGGTAAAACCGAGCTTTTCGGCCTCCAGAATACGTTGTTCAATACGGTTGATGGGGCGTATTTCGCCCGAAAGACCTACTTCGCCTGCCATACACACGTTTTTCTCGATGGCAATATCCACACTCGACGACAAAATGGCTGAAATGACAGCAAGATCTATTGCTGGATCGCTTACTTTAAGGCCACCGGCAATATTCAGGAAAACGTCCTTTTGTGCAATCTTGAAGCCTGCACGTTTTTCGAGCACAGCCAGCAACATATTGAGTCGTCGCATGTCGAAGCCTGTGCAAGAGCGTTGTGGCGTACCATAAGCAGCAGAGCTAACCAAAGCCTGTGTTTCAATCAGGAAAGGACGAATGCCTTCCACGGCCGAAGCAATGGCCACTCCGCTAAGTCCTTCGTGGTTTTGCGAGAGCAGTAATTCTGATGGATTGCTGACTTCACGCAGTCCGTTTTGCTGCATTTCGAAAATGCCAAGTTCGGAGGTGCTTCCAAAGCGGTTTTTGATAGGACGGAGGATGCGATACATATAATGCTGGTCGCCTTCGAATTGCAACACCGTATCCACAATATGTTCCAGCACTTTCGGACCGGCAATACTTCCTTCTTTGTTGATATGTCCTATCAGAAGCACGGGCGTAGCTGTGGTTTTGCAGAATTTCAGCAAATGCGCTGCACACTCACGCACCTGCGAAACCGAACCGGGCGACGATTCGATCAGTTCGGTGGAAATGGTCTGAATAGAATCGACAATCACCACATCGGGTTGCACATTCTGAATATGCACAAAAGCCTGTTCGAGCGAAGTCTCGCTCACAATAAAGCAGTCGGGATTGTCGTATTTTAGTCGTTCGGCACGGAGTTTTAGCTGTTTTACGCTTTCCTCGCCCGAAATGTAAAGCGTGCGTTTTCCTTTCAGATTGAGTACTACCTGAAGCACAAGGGTTGATTTTCCAATGCCCGGTTCGCCACCAATAAGCACTAATGAGCCCGGAACTAGTCCGCCACCCAGCACGCGGTTTAACTCAATGTTCGAAGTGTCGATGCGACTTTCTTCGGTTGTTTCCACTTCGTGAAGCTTTACGGGCTTTTGTTTGGTTACTTCCAGGCCTGCCAACGTTATTTTGGGGCCATTGTCCTTGCTTACAATTTCTTCCACATAACTGTTCCATTCGCCACACGAAGGACATTTCCCTATCCATTTGGGCGAATCGGCGCCACAATTCTGACAAATATATACTGATTTTGTTTTGGCCATACTGGTTAATAAATACTGCAAACCCTCAGGGAGTGACTTGTTGAGATGATATTAATTGTTTAAAAATATACAATTGCAAAAGTAATCATTTTTGCTTGTATTGACCAATGATTATTTCAGGTGAATAAATGCGTATTTCAAAAAAAAAATTACTACAAAAGAAAACAAAAGATCACAAAAGTAATTGGGGGAATAATTGGATGTTAAGAAATCAATTGTAAATGAGTCTTGGTTAACTTACCATAAATCACTACTTTTGTAAAATGCTAAAAAGTAATTCCCAAATTATACATTGATAATAAGTAAATGACCTCCACATCTCATAAACTTCCTCATCCGTTGATAGCATTGCTGCCGGTATTTATTCTGATAATATTTGTGTCGCTTTCGGTAGGTGTTTTTGGTGCTGATGCGCTAAGTGGTGCAAGTCAGATGGCTTTGTTGCTGGCAACTGCAGTGACACTTTTGATTGCAAAGTTTACTGTGAACGTGCATTGGACGGCTTTTGAAAAGGCATTACATAAAAACATAAAAAACATTTCTACTGCACTGATTATTCTGCTGATTATTGGTGCTTTGTCAGGCACATGGATGGTGAGTGGAGTGGTTCCGTTGTTTATTACGTATGGTATGAAGCTGATTCGTCCTGAAATTTTTCTGCTTTCGGCAGCGCTCATCAGCGCAATTGTGTCAGTCATTACAGGTAGTTCGTGGACTACTGTGGCAACTATCGGAATTGCATTGATGGGTATTGGTCGTGCGCAGGGTTTTCCTGATGGTTGGATAGCGGGTGCAATTATTTCCGGTGCTTATTTTGGCGATAAAATGTCGCCTTTGTCCGATACAACGGTTTTGGCTTCGTCCATTTCCGGAACACCGCTTTTCACGCATATTCGTTATATGTGGATTACCACCATTCCTTCGATGCTCATTGCGCTGGCCGTTTTTGCTATTGCGGGGTTTTCGTTTAAAGGAGTCAATACCGACGATATTGTGCTCTACCAAAATGCATTAGCCGGCCGCTTTAATATGTCACTTTGGTTGCTTTTGGTACCAGCTATTACTGTTTTTATGATTGCAAAGCGCTATCCACCACTTGTGACACTATTTGTTTCGATGTTGCTTGCGGCTGTGACTGCACTTATTTTTCAGAAAGTAAACCTTCTCGAAATTTCCGGAGGAAGTACAAATATGGATGCCGTAAAAGGTATGATGATAAGTAGCTTTGGACCTACAGCATTGGATGCGGGAAATGCAGAAATCAACAGTCTGATTGCCACACGCGGGATGCAGGGCATGCTTTTTACCATTTGGCTGATTATCTGCGCTACTTGTTTTGGAGCAGCCATGACAGCAGGACGCATGATTGAAAGCATAACTGTTTGGTTTACAAATTATATTACACGTACAGGAAGTTTGGTAGGTGCTACAGTGGCCACAGGATTGTTGAGCAATCTGACTATGGGCGATCAGTATTTGTCACTTATTCTTTCCGGAAATTTGTTCAAAGAACTCTACGAAAAACGAGGCTACGAAAGTCGCCTGTTGAGTCGAAGTATGGAGGATAGCATTACGGTAACTTCGGTGCTTATTCCCTGGAATTCGTGCGGAATGACGCAAAGCACTGTGCTTGGTGTAAGTACGCTGGTTTATTTTCCGTATGCGATTTTCAATTATGTGAGTCCGCTTATGAGCATTCTGATTGCGGTTACAGGCTATAAAATATTCAGAAATAAACCACTAATCTCTCCTGAAAATAAATAATTTTTTCTCAAATTTTATGTAAAAGCATTCTGTAAATGCTCTATTTATGGACATTTCGATAATAAACCATAATTAAAGAAATATTTCTTTATTTGAAAAAACAATCCTGCTTATTACAGTGTTTTGGTTGTGTTTCCATTGAATATCATTTCAGATGATACAGCATTTAAACAATAAAACAACCAACAAATTATGAACATTGATTTACGCAAAGAACAATTAGCTTCCTTACAACGACCACATTTAAACTATGGGATGGCTTCCCGCTTTTTCTTTTTTGGAATGGATTTGGTTGCCGGTAAAAAAAATGATTTACCCAAAGCCAAACTGCTTGAAATTCTGGCCTGTATTCCTTATCGTGAATGGCAAATAAGACAATATGCGCGACTGACTTTTCGCTATTTTAACCGTAGAAAGGTTAACTGGGCGCAGGACATTATCGATTGGGGACGTGCTGCGCAGGACAATGAGTACATGCATTTGCTGGTGATTCAGGAAAAAATGCGCGAAGACAATATCAAAGATAAATGGTATCTGGCTACACCTGTAGTTTTTATGGTGGTAGGTTTTTATGTATTGATGTCGCGCGTATTGGCTTGGGTTAATATTAAAGGAGCCTTTCGCTTTAATGCTGAATTTGAAGATCATGCCGAACATATTTATGCACAAATGGTAGCAGATAACCCACAATGGGAAACTCAGAAAGTGACCAATGAAGTGGCTAAAGAGTATGCCAATGTGGAAAACTGGGCAGATATATTTCGTCGCATTGGGCTTGATGAACGTGATCACCGCAATCACAGTTTTCATTTTGCGGCAACACCCGGGAAAATATCTGTATACGAAGGAATGCCGGCATTTTGATGTTGGAGAATTAAGATTAAATTGACATTAAACAACAAGCCCTGTTTCAAACTGAATTGAAACAGGGCTTATTATTTTGTTTAGCTGAATGCTTTACTTCACAACTACCGCTTCGAGATTTTTATTTCGAATAGCAATATATATTTTTGATCCCGCTTTGCTGTAAGCTGTTTGCACATAGCCCATTCCGATGCCTTTTTTGCTTTCGGGCAGCATGGTTCCTGAAGTTACATTTCCGATTACTTCTCCGGCTTCGTCCACAATGTCGTAACCGTGGCGTGGGATGCCGCGTTCTGTAAGTTCGAATCGTACTAATTTACGACTCACACCTTCGGCTTTTTGTTTTTCGAGCAATGCTCTGTCAACAAAGCTTTTACCATCTGCAAATTTGGTAATCCAACCCAGACCTGCTTCAATAGGCGAAGTGCTGTCGTCGATATCGTTTCCGTAAAGACAAAAACCTTTTTCGAGACGCAATGTATCGCGTGCACCAAGACCGATGGGTTTTATGCCGTATTCAGCACCGGTTTCGAAAATTGCATTCCATATTGTTTTGGCATGTTCGGGATAAAAATACAATTCGAAACCACCTGCACCTGTATAACCGGTGTTCGAGATGATTACTTCGTCGGCGCCCGCAAAATCACCTACTGTAAAACTGTAATATGGAATTTCCGACAGATTCACTGACGTGAGTTTTTGCAGAATTTCAGTAGCTTTTGGTCCCTGAATAGCCAACTGAGCTGTCCATTCCGAAGCATTGTCCATTTCCACACCTTCGATCATGTGTTGCTGACACCAGTTCCAGTCCTTTTCGATATTAGAGGCATTTACTACCAAAAGATATTTTTCAGGTTCTACTCTGTACACAAGCAGGTCGTCTACAATGCCGCCTTTTCCGTTTGGGAAACATGAGTATTGGGCTTTTCCTACTACGAGTGTCGATACATCGTTGCTGGTGATGCTTTGCAGATATTCGAGTGCCTTCGGACCTTTTACCCAAAATTCGCCCATGTGCGATACGTCGAATACACCTGCACTATTACGTACGGTAAGATGTTCGTCGGTGATTCCGCTGTATTCAATGGGCATGTTATACCCGGCAAATTCATGCATTTTAGCTCCCAGAGCTTCATGAAAATGCGTAAATGGAGTTGTCTTCATAGAATTAAACTGTATTGTAAAGTATTGTGTTGTTGTGAATTGTTGTGATTTTATCGTTTTGCTAAAAGATCGGCTATTTTCACCACTACCATCATGGCTTTTTCCATCGATTGTACAGGTACATATTCGAAACGACCGTGGAAATTGTGTCCGCCTGCAAAAATGTTAGGGCAGGGGAGACCTTCGTACGAAAGACGCGATCCATCGGTTCCTCCGCGAATTGGTTTCACATTGGGTTTTACGCCTACCGATTCCATAGCCTCGAAAGCCAGATCGACAATGTGCATCACAGGTTCTACCTTTTCGCGCATATTGTAGTACTGGTCACGAAGTTCTAAAGTAGCAGTGCCTTCACCAAATTCAGCATTTATTTTATTGGTAATGTGCTGTACTTCTTTTTTACGACGCTCGAAACGGTCGCGGTCGTGGTCACGAATAATATAGCTCAGGCTCGATTGTTCAACAGTGCCTTCCATGCCCACAAGATGGTAAAAACCTTCGTATTTCTCGGTATGTTCGGGCGTTTCGTGACGTGGAAGCATGGACACAAACTGATGTGCTACCCGCATTGAATTCAGCATTTTATGTTTAGCGTAACCGGGATGTACATTTAAGCCTTTGAAAGTGATTTTAGCGGCAGCCGCATTGAAATTTTCAAATTCCAGTTCGCCAATCTCGCCGCCATCGAGCGTGTAAGCCCATTCAGCACCAAACTTAGGTACATTGAAATGATCGGCTCCCTGACCGATTTCCTCATCGGGAGTAAAGCCCACACGTATTTTTCCATGTTTGATTTCAGGATGTGCAATAAGATATTCCATTGCACTTACAATTTCGGCTATTCCGGCCTTGTCGTCGGCGCCGAGTAAAGTTGTGCCATCTGTTACAATAATGTCCTGGCCTTTATATTGCAATATCTCAGGATACTTTTCAGTTTCGAGAACAATCAATTTTTCGTCGTTGAGCAGAATGTCATTACCATCATAATTTTCGACAATGCGGGCTTTTATATTTTTCCCTGACATGTCAGGGCTTGTATCCATATGCGAAATAAATCCGATTGTAGGAATATCTTTATCGGTATTGGCTGGTAGTGTAGCCATGATATAACCGTTTTTATCGAGGTCAACTTCTTGCAAACCAATCGATTTTAATTCTTCAACCAGATATTGTGCAAAAAACATTTGTCCCGGTGTGCTGGGAGTCATTTTGGTGTTTTCGTCAGAGGTAGTATTAAAACTGACGTATTTCAGAAAACGTTCGGTAAGTGTCATATTGCTTGTGTTTTTATGGGTTACTTGTTAGTTTTAAAAAAAATGTTCTATTCGCATTGAATCAATAATTTTAAAAACTGAGTTATTGATTCGTCGTAATTTTATTTTATGAATGACAAAGTTAGTGATTTTTGCAATAAAAACCGGCAATCGAAGCACTTTTATCACAAAATTAAATGATAGAAATTTTCGATATCGAATTTGGATTTATGGGCTAATAAAATGACAAATATGTATGCTGATTTGAACAAAACTAACTGGTTAAAAAAATCTGTTAGCTGCGACCTGATCAATATTTGAAAAAAATAGTTGGGATTCAGCTTTTGTTTAAAATATCTTATAATGTAGCTAATGAACAGTTTGAGTATTCCGAATGTTTTAATTACTCAGCAATTTAAGCTATCTTTGCAGGGATTTTTAATATAAAAAAATTAAAATATAAATATCTGAATAACAGAATAATAAAAATGAAGAAAGTAATTATCACAACCGTAAAGGGTGTAATGAAAGTGGAGTTTTTCGAAAAAGATGCTCCCAATACAGTGACTAATTTTATCGATTTGGTCGAAAAAGGTTTTTATAACGGGTTGACTTTTCACCGTGTAATTCCTGATTTTGTGATTCAGGGAGGCTGTCCCTGGGGAACCGGAGCAGGTGGACCGGGCTATACAATTAAATGTGAGCTCGATGGCGATAATCAGTATCACGATCGTGGAGTGCTTTCGATGGCTCATGCTGGAAAAAATACCGGTGGTTCACAATTTTTTATTTGCCACAATCGTCAGAATACAGCGCATCTCGATCGCCGTCATACCTGTTTTGGTAAAGTAGTGGAAGGTTTGGATGTAATTGACGAAATCCGTCAGGGCGATGTGATTGAGAAAATGGAAGTGATCGAAGAATAACTTAAATTTGAAAATTTGAAGATTTGAAGATTTGAGAATTTGAAGACAATAAAGAAAATAAAGAAAAGTCTCTGACCCTTGCGGGTTCAGAGACTTATTTTTTTTGTTTCAGAATTCAACGATACAAACCGGAGCTGAAATGTTTATCATCATGCCGGTGTCGTAAAGTATTCCACTTTTTTTATCGCGCAAAAACACGGCTATCTGATTGGTGCGCTGATTCCCTACAAGCACATATTTTCCATCCTTTGTAATACAAAAATTCCGGGGCCCAACGCCTTTTACGGATGTTTGTTCTACAAGTCGCAACGAGCCATTATTTTCCACTGCAAAACAGCTAATATTATTGGCTGAACCACGGTTGGTGGCATACACAAATTTTCCATCGGGGGAAGTGTGAATATCTGCAGCTCCGGTTTCAGATTCATTCTGCTGTACAAGAGTTGTTTCGGAGATAAGCGAAAACTTACCGTTGTTGAATGAAAGAGTACTGATGGTTCCATCCAATTCCTGTAAAACGAAAATATATTTTCCATTTTTGCTGAAAGTAAGATGCCTCGGGCCGCTGCCGGCTTTGAGTTTTATCTCGTCGGATAATGTAAGTATTTGATCCGTGTTTTTGGAATTGTATCTGTAGCAAGTCACTTTGTCGGTTCCCAAATTGTTGACCAACACATACTTTTTATCAGGCGAAAAAATAGTTTGGTGCACATAAGGTTTTTTCTGACGTTCAGGATGAACGCTGTTGCCTGTGTGGGTAATAAGTTGCTGATAATCGGTTAGCAAACCATTTTTCTTACGACCGAAAACAGCCAGGCTGCCACCCGAATAGTTAGCTACTACCACATGTTTAGCCGCAATATCCACATAACAACTATGATCGCCACCGGCATTTACCCTATTCAGAAATTTAAGCGATCCGTTTTTTTTGTTGAATTTGAAGGCGCTTACAAACCCAGGATTTTGGGTTTCATTGACAGCGTAAAGATTCTGCTTGTCAGTAGCAATGAATGATGGATCAGTGACTTCGCTGGTTTGAAGAGTTGTTTTGTATGAATCTTTCTTTATGTCAATCTCCAGACTGTAGATTCCTTCCGATGCAGTTTTCGAAGTGTATGTTCCAATCATAAAACGGTATTTGCCATTGCCGGCTATGATACCGGAAGCCATTGCTAAAATTGACAATATTGCAAAAATCTTTCTCATTGTATAATTAATTAAGTGGTGTTTGTTGCAAAACTAATAAAAAATCCCCTGCAAATATAAGCATTTGCAGGGGATTCGGAAGTTTTAAATCTATTTATAAGATTCTTATTTGTTTACGACTTTTACTACTTCATTAGCCGATTTTACAATATAAACACCTTTGGCCAATGAAACAGACTGAGCTGAATGAACATTCATTTCGGCCACACAAGCACCTGTAATGTCGAATACGCGTACAAACGAAGGTTTCGCAGTTTGAATATTCAACTGTCCATTGAAGCTGCTAACTTTCATGTTCGATAGCAGAACATCTTCTATGTCTGTGCCAAAATCAGGAGCATAGGCGCCGCTAGTGTTGATGGCTACATATTTGATTTCCACATCGGTATTCTCTACACCTTGTGATTTACCAAAGAACAGATACGATCCGCCATTTGCATTCAAAGGCTCGTAAGTAGCTTCTTCGTAAAGTGCAATATCATCGAGATAGAAGTTAAACCAACCTGTAAATTCACTGTATAAGCGTAATGTGTGGTTAGCAGCTGTTGTGCTGAATTTTACAATCTGACGGCTCCAGCTGATGTTACGAACATTCATTACATCGCTCCAGAGTTTAATATCACCATTGGCCACAGTAAGTCGACCATTATCAGGATAGTTTGCTGCTTTCATCCAGAATACAAAAGTATAAGTTTTGTTAGGTGCGAGTTCTTTTTCGAACATCATATTCTGACGGAATGACAATGGCAGTGAGTCATTAGTTAAACCATCTGTTGTTTTGGCTTCACCTCTGTTGTCGAGGAAAGTGAATCGCAAGCTGTTATTACCACTGTGTGCCCATTTGTAACCGGTGTCGATATGTTTGCGTTTATCCTGAATACGGAGGAAGCTGTTCCAAACATCATTTTCTTTCATTGGAATGTTGCTGTCGTTCGATTCGTTCCCCGAAGCAAGTGCCCATACATATGGAGTACCATCGTTGTTCATGTTTACATCTTCGAAATCACCATTGGCAATCAGGTTTGTTTTACCTGCAAATAAGTCAGGATCGGTTTCGCTTGTTACTTCGTACAATACAAGGTCGTCGAGGTAAAGATTCCACCAGTCACCATGTGCATCAGCTGCTGTGAACAATTGCAAGGTTTTCTTTTCTTCAGTAGTTGTAAATACTATGTCGGCATTAGCCCATATATTGTTTCTTCCTTTAAGTTCGTGACCCCAGATTACATCTTCTTCACCGCCTGTTCCGAGTTTTACTTTCAACCAGCCCCAGTCGTCCCATTTCGGGCTTTTGTGCCAGAAGTTGAAACGATAAGTTTTGTTAGGTTCAAGTTCTTTGGTGAAATTGAAATTATTTCCATTATTTCCCAATGTAGAGAAACGAAGTGATGAGGTACCGCTGTGAGCCCATTTGGCATTGCCTTCGCCGCTCAATCCGTCATTCGATTGATCGTGACGCTGAATACGTACATTTCCGTTCCAAAGTGGATCGAGTTTAGTAGGATTATTGTCATCACCTTTTGTAATGTCACTCAATGCCCATGTAGTAGGTTGTCCTTCGCTATCCAAAATCTGATTTCCCGCATTGTCGATGTTCCAATCTTCGAAATCGCCATTGGCAATAAGGTTGACAAATGAGGCAGGAAGCGGATTGGGAGTATGAACTGCAGGAACAATAACTTCGCCTTTAGTAATTGTAGTTTGCTCACGGAGAATAAAGTTATCTAAAGCAGTTACAGCAGTTGTTTTATCTGCGTCGCGTTTCCAGCTTGGAAACTCGAAGCGAATGGTTTTAGCATTTTCGGGAGTTGTAATTGTCTGGTTGTGAATTTGCCAGAAATTATCGTTAGCTCCTGTAAAGATCGCATTTACATTACGATCGTCCACACCATTCTGAGTTCCTTGTTGGAAGTCATAAAATGCACCCATGTCGCGCCATGCCCAGGGCTCTAATTTATTTCGCGTACGCGCAAAAGAAATATCGTATTTGGTGTTTGGTTTTACAGCAAACTCACGTGTACGTGCTTTTTCCTGTGTTTCGGTGCTGAATTCTGCTCCGGTTCTTTCCACTTTACCGTCACTATCCATAATAAGTGCATAGTTTCCGGTACGTTTTTCGCGTGCTTTGGTTGTTTTGTAAAGCAATCCATTGCTCAGGAAATCAGGAAATTCAGTTCTGTCGTTTAGGTCAGTACCATCCTCGAAACCACCGTTAACCACAATATTATCGAAATAAAAAGCTGAAATAGGGAAAGTACCTACTTCAACTTTGTCGCGATAAAGTGTAACCAAACCGCTTGGAGCTACTGCCAGACGGAAAGTGTGGAAACCGTCGGTATTATCGGTTCCGGTAGCCACTTTAGTAGAAGCACCAAGTGGATTACTCTGATTCTTCAGGTAGTTGTTGTAAATACCCAAACGGAAACCTTTTCCTTCATTGTCGAAGCCCTGAATGTTGAACGATCCGTTGCCTGCCGAGTTGTTTACTTTGGCTTTAATTTCGATGGTGTAACCCGTGCTGATGTTTAAGCCCAGGTCGGTTTTGTACCAACCAAGTTGTGAGCATTTGTTGTTCGAATCCACTGCTCTGAGCTTTAAAACTCCGTCCTCATTTAGTTGTGAAACTGCTGCTGCAGAGGTGTTGATGGTTGCATCGAGTTTTAATTCATTCCAACCTACAGCTATCGGTAGCAAACTTGTTGCATTGTAAATGGTGTCGAGCACCTGTGCGTTCGTCGTGACTACAGACAACGCAAAGCACATTAGAAAAAAAGTAATTTTCTTCATTTTGCAATTAAATTTAAAGTTGATTATAAATATGTTTAAAAACACTAATGCAAATGAAGTTATTTTTGTACACAAGCTCTGTGAAATACTGACCAAAAAAAAGTAGATTTTAGTCAAAAATAATTTGTCATCGAATGGAATGAATATCGTTTTTTTTTTATTTTGCTGAATAGTAATTCTCGTTACAACAAGCAGTTGTTTGTGTTTGTGTGGATTAAATGACAGATTATCAGTTTGTTTTTTGTTTCGAATAGTTTAAGTGTGTCATAAATGATCAGTTACGATCAATCTGTTTTGACCAAATTTTGTTGTTTTTTTCTGCCGCAATCTTTCCGAATGACTCATAAAATGTATCGCATAGCAACGAATATTGTGGAAAGAAGTATTCAAATTCTGATCTTTTGAAATAAATATGTACTTTTGTTTGAGTAACGAAAAAACGAAATTAGAAATATGATACAGATACAGGATCAGAGTTTGAAAAATGCAATTGAAGAGGGAATGGATGAATTTCTTCAGGTTTTTATTGATGCTTATATTGAAACGCTTGGTGGCGAACTGAGTCCCGGAAAAATGGCCTTGCTCAACGGATCACAACACAGCTTGCTGGCATGGCATTTTTTCAGTACTGAAATGCGCGATGGTGGATTTGTGCAGTTAATTCAGAATGGTTACGGACCTTATATTTTTGAAAATCCTTTTGCAAAAGCCATGCGTCAGTTTGGCTGTGTGGAACTTTCGAAGCTGATTTACAAAGCAAAAGAGATATACGACGCCAACAAAAAAGAACTTACCCGCGAAACCACAGAGGAAGAGTTTAATGCTATGTATGTGGATTTTGAAATTTTCGATGAGCTCGAAGAACGCTATTTCGATATGGAGGAAGAGCAAACTTCGTTATTAGCCGCTTATGTGGATGAGCATATTCAAGATTTTGCTGAAATTGTGGAATAATATATTCGGGTGCAGAGATCTTCTAGCATCCGTTTTTTTATATTTTTTTCAATAACTCTTTTTTTAAAATTTCTACTCCTTCCGAAGCTCCTTTTCTAATCATAATTGCCCGGCCCGGGCTTATTTCTACTTCGTTCGGGTCAATCAGATATAGCGGAATTCCCGGACGGGCATAATGTAAGAGCCCCGCAGCGGGGTAAACCTGCATAGAAGTGCCAATAATTACAAGAATATCAGCTTTTTCCACCAACTTCGATGCATTGCTAATCTCGGGCACTTCTTCGCCAAACCACACAATGTGCGGACGAAGCGGATAACCTTTGGGGCATTTATCGTGAATAGTATATTCTATTTTCTCGGGTTGAACATCGAATACTTCCTGACCGGGACCCGCCGAACGCATTTTCATAAGTTCGCCGTGCAAATGCAATACATTAGTACTACCAGCCCTTTCATGCAGATTATCCACATTTTGTGTAATAATCTGCACATCGAAATTTTTCTCCAGTTCCACCAGACTTACGTGTCCGTTGTTGGGCTTGGCGTGCACAAGTTGTCTGCGTCGCACATTGTAAAATTCTTGCACCAATGCCGGATTTCGCGCCCACGCTTCGGGCGTGGCCACATCTTCGATACGGAATTTTTCCCATAAGCCACCACTGTCACGAAAGGTGGAAATACCACTTTCGGCCGACATACCTGCACCTGTGAGTATTACTAAAGTTTTCATTCTTCAGCTTTTTTTGTGTTCTTAGCTCTTATCCAGCCTAAAAAGAATGTCGTTTCGGAAGGTTGTAGAATTGTATTCAGCGTTTGATATACAGAGCCAATTTCTTCGGTCGTTTCGAGTAGTCTCTGCGCTTTGGCACGTTTTTCTTCGCTGATAAATTCATTGATATTCAAAAGACCGGCTGTAACATACCGCATCAGATGCGAAGCTATGGTTCCGGGAACAAGTCCACGCTCAGTAGCTATTTCGTCGATGCTTTTACCCTCTTTGTACATTTGATATGTCAGGCGGTAGGTGCTACCTTTTTCGGGCTTTTCTTTCTTTTCAGTTCGTTCGGGCTTTTCTTTGGGTTCTTTTTTATCTTTTCTGATACGCTTTTCAGTGGCCAGCATCTCCATTTTCGATTCGAGATTGTTGGCTTTACAGTATTTACGTATGATATTAAGAAACAGTTCGCCGTACTTTTCAACTTTGGCTGGTCCAAAACCATTAATACGCAAAAGATCTTTTTCGTTTTGTGGTAAATAATCAGCCATTTCGCCAAGTGTTTGACTGCCTGCTACTAAATAAATAGGTAAATCGCGTGGTTCACAAATCTGATTTCGCATCTCAAGTAATTCAAAGTACAGCGATTTGTTTTTTACATCAAAAGCTTTAGTTTCTTTGGTTTTGTTATATGCATTTGGCCTAAAGTCGGGCAGGAGGAAGGTGTTTTTCAATACAAAATAGTCTTCCACCAAAAAGGGATGCTTCATACCTTTGAAAATATGATTCTTCTGAGCAAAATATCCGAAAGCCGAACGTAGCTGGTCGTTGTAATCGCGGGCATTATCGCGGCTGTCGGTGCTGGCAGGCGACTCGTTGATAGTGTCGAGTAAATGAGAGATTTTTTCCCTGAAATAGGCTGTGGCTGCATCCAGGCGTTCGGCAAGATAATCGACGCTAAGAGTTTTGTCGTTTGCTATGCCAGAAAGTTGATGCTGAAATTTTCCGGCTACTTCCTGAATAGCCTGTGTTTGCCGCAATAAATCCTGTAGGAAAGGCAGGGTGTCTTCGCTAAAAGAATTTTCCACTTCCTTCACCGATGCTATAAGCCGTGATACATGACCTATGCCCGGGCGAAACTCGAAAAGTTGTGTAAGCACAAACTGACGAAATTCATTTCGTGCCACATCCAATTGTTGTTCGAGTTCGTCGTAGCTTGGTTTTATCTTCTGATGTTCCACGATTTGCCTGTCGTTTTCGATACTCTGCGGGTTGATGCGGCTTTTGAGTACCATGCCTTCGAGCGTCCGACAGCGGCTCAGCGCCACATATACCTGTCCGGCTGCAAAAGCATCCCCGGCATCGATCACGGCCTTGTCGAAGGTAAGCCCCTGACTTTTATGTATGGTAATGGCCCATGCCAGCCGGAGTGGAAATTGTGTAAATGTACCTACCACTTCCTCTTCAATTTGTTTGGTTTTTTCGTTGGTACTATAGCGGATATTTTCCCATACAAAACGACCTACTTCGATATCGCTTTTATCTTCGGGACAATGAATTTCGATTGTGTCATCGTTCATTTTCTCGATAGTGCCAATTTTACCATTATAAAAGCGTCGTGGGTTTTCGTTGTCGTTGCGGATGAACATGACTTTTGCACCTACTTTCAGTTCAAGAACCTTTTCGGTTGGATAGCTCTTTTCCTGAAAATCCCCTGTTATTCTAGCTTCAGACTTATAATTTTTGCTTTTTATTTTAGCTAATTCTACATTGTTTATCTGGTCGGCTTTGTAATTGTGTGTGGTAAGTGTGATATAAGTATCGTTGTTTTCAGTCACAAAATGTGGATTGTAACGGCTCATAAGCGTTTGCAATCCGCTTTGCGACAAACAATTGTTTCGTACTTCGTTAAGTGTTTGAATAAAAGTGGCATTTTGCTGGCGGAAGATTTTATCCAGCTCAATATATACCGGTTTTTGCTCTGCAATTACCTTGCTGTGAAAGAAATACGGACTCTGATAATATCGTGATAGTAAGCGCCATTCATCGTCGACGGCTACAGGCGAAAGCTGAAACATATCGCCTATTAAGATAAGTTGAACCCCGCCAAAAGGTTCGTTGTAACGATAGCGGAAATGACGAAGCACAGTATCCACTGCATCGAGCACATCAGCGCGTACCATACTTATTTCGTCGATTACAAGCAGTTCGAGTTCCTGAATCACCTTTCGTTTGTAGCCGGCCATTTTAATTTTCTCCACCAATCCTTTACGTGCTTCGGGGGTGGGTACAAAAGGGTTGAACGGCAGCTGAAACATCGAGTGTATGGTTGTGCCACCTGCGTTGATGGCTGCTACACCCGTAGGAGCCACAATGGCCATTTGTTTTTTTGTTTCCTGTTGTAGTTTGCGCAGAAAGGTGGTTTTTCCGGTTCCGGCTTTTCCTGTCAGAAAAATACTACGGTTGGTAGTAAGGGCAAATTCACGTGCCAGATCGTAAGGTGATTCGTTTTGCATAATCAATAAGGTTTTTTTAGTTTGTACGAATTGAAGTATTACTTCTTATATGTAAACCGTTGGTGATAATACAACATCGAGTTGTGAAAATCAACATGCAAAGATTGATAAAATATATCATTTATACAAGTGTGAGCATTAAAAAAATTAAGCATCAGGGTAAAAAAGTCTGAAAAAAAAGTCTGTTACTTTTTACATAACAGACTTTTAATGATATAGATAATGCCTGACTATCAGGTGAGCATACTTAGCAGGATACCTGCAGCCACAGCCGAACCGATCACACCGGCAACGTTAGGCGCCATAGCATGCATCAACAGGTGATTTGTTTTATCGTAATGCAAACCAACTTCCTGCGATACGCGTGCGGCATCGGGTACAGCCGAAACACCTGACGAACCAATAAGCGGATTGATTTTGTTATTGCCTTTCAGAAATACATTCATCAGTTTTGCAAACAAAACACCACTGGATGTAGCTACCACAAACGATGCGGCTCCAAGTCCGAAAATCATTACTGAGTCGGTAGTCAGGAAACGGTCGGCCTGAGTAGAAGCACCCACGGTAAGTCCCAGCAGAATGGTAATAGTGTTGATAAGCGCAAAACGTGCAGTTTCGGCTAAACGTTCTGTCACACCCGATTCTTTGAGCAAATTACCGAAGAATAACATACCCAACAGTGGCATAGCACTTGGCGAAATAAAGGTAGTAAGCAGCAAACCTACAATAGGAAAAGCAATCTTCTCGATTTTGGTTACCTGACGTGGAGGTTTCATGCGTATCACTCTTTCCTTGCTATTAGTCAGTAATTTCATGATAGGAGGCTGAATAACAGGAACTAATGCCATGTACGAATATGCTGCAACAGCAATTGCACCCATCAGTTCAGGAGCAAGTTTCGACGACAGGAAGATAGCCGTTGGACCATCGGCACCGCCAATTATACCAATAGCACCAGCCTGTGCAGGTGTGAAACCAAGAGCGTAGGCACCAATAAATGTGGCAAAAATACCAATCTGCGCAGCTGCGCCAAGCAACATAAGTTTCGGGTTAGAGATAAGCGACGAAAAGTCGGTCATTGCTCCGATGCCCAGAAAAATAAGTGGCGGATACCAGCCGTTAATTACTCCTCCGTATAGGATATTCATTACTGAGCCTTCTTCGTAAATACCCACTTTGTAGCCTTCGGTAAAGGGTACATTTCCTACCAGAATACCAAAGCCTATAGGTACAAGCAGCAGTGGCTCCCAGCCTTTACCAATTCCCAGGTAGATAAATACCAATCCGATTACAATCATGATCAGATATTTGAACTCGAAATTCGCAAAGGCAGTATTTGCCCAGAATTTCTGCAAACTATCCATCACAACCGATGTTTCACTTCCGTCCGAAGCAAACATTGTCATTGGAAAAAATATCCCCAGCAGAATAAGTAAAAGACCTATTTTATATTTCAAATCTTTCATTTTGTTTTTTAATATTTTTCGCAGGCCAACTTCAAAACAGTACTTTTTATAAGTCCGTTTTTTTGCAGTTTACCACCAGCGATAATTTATAATTTATTCTACTTCAAATAATGCTTCGTCCTGCAATACTGCTTTTCCGGCCGGAGCACATACTTTTATTACCTTACCCGAGCGCTCAGCCAAGATATTGTTTTCCATTTTCATCGACTCCATTACCATAAGCATATCACCTTCCTTAAACGAATCGCCTTCGTTGATAAGAACTTTGATGACACTACCGGGCAGCGGCGATTTAATGGTTTTCGAACTCGGACGTTTTTCGTTCGCTACGGGAGTGAGGTTCTCGATGACACGTTTTCCGCTCGATTTCGATTCCGACTGATTGCGTACCAGAATTGGTGTTTTGCTGGTTTTTATTTCCTGTTTTACTTTTACAGAATAGGGAGTGCCATTCACTTCCAGTTCAGCGGTATCACCTTCAATCGATTTGATGTGAACATGATAATCACCTCCGTTTATATTAAAATCGAATTTTTTCATTTATCTCTGAATTAAATTATTTAAACCATATATTTTTGAGTTCCATGGTGAGTAACGTCTTTCGATACGTTTAATCGTAATAATATTACTTTCCTCATCATGCATTTCGTTGAAGAACAAGTGTAAAGCCATGGAGACAGCTGCAATTTCGTTGGCAGCGATGTCCACAATTTCTTCTTCTTTTTTACCTTCTTTTTTGGCTACTTTCTTCTTAGTCGATTTAACAATGAACCGTTGGAAGCCCTCAAAGCAAAGTACCAAAGTCACAAGCGCAATAAAAACCACACTTATTCCAACAGCCGAACCGATCAGTAACTCGTTCCAGTTTGTGATATTTAGTATAAGCATAATTATAAAGGTATGTTACAATGTTTTTTCAACGGATTAACCACTTTCTTAGTCTGTAAAGCCTGGAATGCACGAATGATGCGGAAACGTGTATTTCGTGGCTCAATAATATCATCGATATAACCATAAGAAGCAGCCTGATAAGGATTTGCAAATTTTTCGTTGTATTCACTTACCTTTTCAGTAATATATTTGGCTTTTTCTTCCGGATCGCTAATGCCTGCAATGGCGCGTCCTTCGAGTACTTCTATGGCACCTGCAGCTCCCATTACAGCAATTTCGGCTGTTGGCCATGCATAGTTGAAGTCGCCACGAAGTTGTTTACAACTCATTACGTCGTGTGCACCACCATATGATTTGCGCAGGGTAATAGTTACTTTTGGCACTGTGGCTTCGCCGTATGCGAACATCAGTTTGGCACCATGCGTAATAATACCTGCGTATTCCTGACCAGAGCCCGGAAGGAATCCAGGTACATCTACTAAAGTAAGCACAGGAATGTTGAAAGCATCGCAGAAGCGTACAAAACGGGCTGCTTTACGCGATGAGTCACAGTCGAGTACACCGGCAAGGAAATTTGGTTGATTGGCCACGATACCTGTCGATACTCCATTGAAGCGCGCAAATCCACATATAATATTGCGGGCATAATGACGGTGCACTTCGAGGAATTCACCATTGTCCACAATGGCATGAATTACATTTTTCATGTCGTATGGCAGGTTTGGATTGTCGGGAACCATTGTGTTCAGACTGTCTTCGAGTCGGTCAATAGGATCTTTGCAATCAACTAAAGGAGCTTCTTCTAAATTGTTTTGTGGCAAATATGACAATAATTTGCGAATCATGAGCACGCCCTCTTCTTCGTTTTCAACTTTGAAGTGCGATACGCCCGATTTTCCGGCATGCACATCGGCACCACCAAGATCTTCGGTCGAAATATCTTCGCCGGTTACTGATTTTACAACTTTAGGACCGGTTACGAACATATATGAATTTTGCTCGGTCATAAGTACAAAGTCGGTGAGGGCAGGAGAGTACACAGCACCACCGGCACAAGGGCCGAAAATGGCTGAAATCTGAGGTATAACGCCTGAAGCCAGAATATTACGCTCGAAAATTTCGGCATATCCGGCTAATGAAGTTACACCTTCCTGAATACGTGCGCCACCCGAGTCGTTGATGCCAATGACAGGACAACCCATTTTCATGGCCATATCCATTACTTTGCAGATTTTCAGTGCCATTGTTTCCGAAAGCGAGCCTCCGAACACAGTGAAATCCTGTGCAAACACATACACTGTGCGTCCGTCGATGGTGCCGTGTCCGGTTACCACTCCGTCGCCAAGGTATTTTTCTTTTTCGAGGCCAAAATTGTAACAACGGTGTGTTACAAACATGTCCAATTCTTCGAAACTGCCTTCGTCGAGCAACATGTCGATGCGCTCACGGGCAGTAAATTTGCCTTTCGCATGTTGCGATGCAATTCTTTTTTCTCCTCCGCCAAGCTTTGCTTTTACGCGAAGATCAATAAGATTTTTTACTTTCTGTTGATTTTCCATTTTGTATAAATATTAATAATACCTGTAGTGTACACAGCAGGATCACGTGCCATACTGCTTCGCTACAGGTGATTTTTCGAATGTTGAATTATTTGTTGGGATCTTCGCAAAGTTCGGTGAGTACACCAAAAGTCGATTTTGGGTGAAGAAACGCAATGTTCAATCCTTCAGCACCTTTGCGCGGAGCCTTGTCGATAAGCGTTAGGCCTTTGTCGGCTACCATGTCAAGCGTTTCCTGAAGCCCGTTCACTGCAAAAGCAATGTGATGCACACCCTCACCTTTTTTCTCGATAAATTTACCTACAGGACCTTCGGGGTCTGTCGATTCTAAAAGTTCAATTTTTGTTTGTCCCACTTTGAAAAATGCGGTTTTTACTTTTTGCTCAGCCACTTCTTCGATGGCATAGCATTTCAGACCAAGTACTGATTCGTAATATGGAATGGCTGTTTCGAGACTTTTTACTGCAATTCCAAGATGTTCGATGTGAGTTAAATTCATGACTTTATTGATAATTTTTTATTGATAATTTTCGAAATAAAGAAATTTTTCCGTATTTAAAATTCCCCGCAAAATTAATACAATTATTTCTCATTATCAACCAAATAAGTAATTATTTTTCATAAAAGACCTTTGGGCTGATTATCAGAGTAGTACATATTTATTGTATATTTATTTTATATGAAAATTGCACAACAATTATATTGATGTGCAATAAATTAGATCTGTCGAATAAATATCAAGTTGTCTGTTAGGGATATTGGCCCATTGGCTCAGCGATACCATTGGGCATAATGTATCTTAATTTTGGGGTGTTTTGACAACAGGGTTTTTAATTTTCGCTGCACATCGCTGAAAGTGCCATCCTGATTTCGGTAGTGATAGGGATAAAGATTGCGGGGTTTGAAATCAGATACAGCCGATGCTGCCCGCTCAACCGACATGGTATATGGGAGATTCATGCATACAAAGGCATGGTCGATATTTTTAAGTTTACGCATTTCGGGAATATCTTCGGTATCGCCCGAAATATATACCCTTTCTTTCCCAATATTCAGTACATATCCGTTTCCCACTCCGGCCGGATGAAAGTTTTCACGTCCGGCAGTTGTGTTGTAAGCTGCAATGGCTTCAATCTTTATTTTGTCGCAAAAATATATTTCGCCATTTTTCAGAGCATGCCCATAGCCCAGTTTCTCTACAACATCTCTGTTAGCCACAAGTTTTGTTTTGTGGGTTGTCACGCTTTTTATAATCGAAGCATTAAAATGGTCGCCATGAGCATGGGTTATCAGAATAATGTCCGGAGTCGGAAAGCGAGCGTAATCGGTGGCATCGCCTACCGGGTCGACATATATAACAAGTTCGGGTGCCTGTATTGCAAAACTGGCATGACTCAAGGGACTGAAACTTATTTTGCTTTGTGCATGTATGCCTGCAGTTAGCATACATAAGAATAATATCTGAATAGTTTTCATAAACTTTGTTTTGTGATTATAACACAGCTGTTTACTTATTTGTTGTGGAGTGCCTGAATTTTTTAAGCGCTATCAGTGAGTAAAAATTAAGCGGTACGAATTGCTTCATACCGCTCAAAAGATATATCAAAGCTCAATAATTATAGCTCTTTTACAATCAGGAGGGCCGAATAAGTAATGTAAATAGTCAGCAATAATGCTGCTTCCCAGCGGTCGAGTTTTCTCTTTTTGCCTGTGAACATTGTAACAAACAAGAGAATTGTACCTGCGACCAGAAATATCATATCGGTATCGAAACTACGGTTAAATTCAACGGGACTTATTACTGAACTTAAGCCCAGGATGAGGAAAATATTGAAAATATTTGAACCAATAATATTGCCTACAGCAATATCGTTATTCTTTTTCAGCGCGGCTACTATTGAGGTGGCAAGCTCAGGAAGCGAAGTGCCCATAGCTACAATAGTAAGGCCAATGATTTTTTGACTTATACCGAGTGCAGTAGCCATTTCCACTGCGTTAGTGACCACAAGTCGTCCACCACCCACCAGTCCGGCCAGCCCAATGACTATAAACAGCCATATCTTGCCATTGCTCATTGGTTTGGCTGCAATTTTTAGTTCATCGGGATCTGATTTAAGTTGTTTGAACACATAATACAGAAAAGCAGCAAAAAACAACAGCAGTATAATACCTTCGAAGCGTGTAAGGGTCAGATTGGAAGTGCCAAACCATGTCGATGTCATGAAAAAAAGAATGACTACTGCCAGGAGCGAGAACGGTATTTCTTTCCACACAGTACTGCGTTGTACTACAAGAGGAGTGATAAGGCCGGCAATGCCGAGAATCATAAAAAGGTTGAAATTGTTTGACCCGATGATATTGCCAAATACAATATCGTGGTGCGATTGCATGGCAGCAAATACATTCACTACCATTTCGGGGGCAGAAGTGCCAAAAGCTACAATTGTAAGTCCGATGGCCAGGTCGGATACATTGTGTTTACGGGCTAAAGCCGAAGCGCCATCGACCAACCAGTCGGCGCTTTTAATTAGCAGGACGAATCCCACCAACAACATAATAATCTGGAGTGTCATTGTGCCTTAAATGTCTGAATTTTAATTTATTGTATTGAATTAGCCTGTAGCTTGATAGGCTACGGTGAAATGCGTACAAATGTAATTGTTTTTCAGATAATATAATGACAAGATATGAAGTGTTTTGATGAGTGAATACTGTAAAAATTATAACAACTCAATAATGCGCTCTTCGATATTACTTTCGTTTTCGGCAGTTACCTCCACTGTTTGCACCGAGTATATAGGCCAGCCTGCATTGTGGATACGCGAAGCCGACCATGTTTCTACTTTTACAGCCGGAACATCCTCTAATGCAGGTATTTCTTCCGGCGAAAGTGAGGGATTGTTTTTTAGCTGTTCGTACACTACATTTCGCATTTGTTCTTCGTTGAGCAATTTATTCATCTGGACGATAAAATTATTGTCCTCGACATCGATTTCGCTCAACCATATGTTTATTTCGGTGTCGATTTCGAAAGTTCCGGGAAAAGGTGTTTTCAGGCTGGCGTTTACATTTTCTCCGAGTTTATACATACCACCGTGAAAACTGTAGAACTGCTGTATTTCAGCCAAAGCAAGTTGCTCAATACTTTGTTTCGAGCTATATTTGTCAGCTAGTTTCACGAATTGTGCACTGATGTAATTGTCTGATTTGTATTTTTGCATCAAAACTTTCAGACGTTTATTCATTTGAACCGATAGCTCTTCGTGATTTATAACTTCTGAAAACATGCCCATTTCGTCGGTTCTTATCAATACTTTTACAGGCTGATATACAGCCATTATTTTCTTTAATTCATCGGACCCGCTTACAAAGCTGTAAGCGTAATATTTCCACTCAATGACATAGCTGCTGTCGGTCGAATCTTTTATTTGAATGTCCACTTTGTATTGAAATTCCTGCATGGAAGTTGTGTCGGAATTTTCGATGCTGATTCTCCTGTCGTGTATCAGATAGCTTTGTTTTTCGTTCATATCCCAGTAACCAATTACCTGTACTGTGGAGTCTTCCGTATTTATTTGTGCCGACAACGATGCGACTGTAATAAATAAAATACAAATAGTTAAGTATATATTGTTGATTGTTTTTCTCATTTCTCAGTTTATTTGATCGTATAATCCATAATTCTGTTTTTCAGCTCTATGGTCTGGATAAGTTTTTTGTTTTTTGATTTGTATAATGCGTGAAGCCGGAAGCGACCCCGTAATTTTCGCATCTCACCGTACCATGTCAAAGCCCATTTGCCCAGCACCAATTGAAAAGGAATGCTGATAAGTATTGCCCAATACGGAATGGCAGTGATCAAAGCAAGGCTTGCTGCTGATAATATATAGTAAAGCGGAAAGATAGCAATACCGGTGCCATAATGCAGCGAGCTGAAAAATCCGTCGAACTGAGCTTTGAATACTTTTTTACGCAGATAAACAGGCAGGAAAAAAGGGATAGCATTGAATATAAAACCCTGAAGGAATACCGGTAAAGTCAAAATCAGTAATAGTGCATCGAAGAGGTTTTGTGTCTGCGAAGTACTATTATTAAACAGTGAACTCAAATTTATTCGTAATTCTTTTGTGTTGTGGCTTAGTGTTTTACACTGTTGCGCAAATGCAGCAAATGCTTCGGGTTCGTTTTGCTCTTTTTGTTGCAGGATAAGGGCTGTTTGTTGTCGTTTCACAAAGGCATTAATAGTTTTATCGGCCTGCTTTTCCACTGTTTGCGAAGCCATATCTACAGCCGTCAGTACTTCGTCGTAGTATTGTGTACTTTGTATATCTACAGTAAGCTTTTTTAGTTCGCTGCTCAATCTGTCGCGCAATTCATTCATTGCCTGTGCCTGGTTTTCGGTATAGGTTTGCATATATGCCGATACATCCACAGGTTTCCCGATGTTTATGATAATATGTTTGCCGAACTTAAAGATACTGCCATAGTCTATGCCTATAGGAATGATTTGTACAGGCCTGCCATCATTACATTTTTCCTGTGTGGCAAAAGCTATGCGAAAAATACCTTTCACCAACGGACGAATGCGTTGTTCGGTCTCCTGATTGCCTTCGGGCATTAAGCACAAAGCATTACCGTTGAGCAATAAGTCCGAACTCATTTCGAATGTATCGTTGTTGCGCCCCAGGTTTTCGTAGCCATCGCGAATACGGAATGCCGGCATCAGCTTGGCAAATCTTAAAAGCTTAGCAATTGTTTTTTTTCTGAAAATATCGGCCCGCGCCAGAAACGACGCACTGAAATGCGAAGGGGTAATGCTCAGAATAGCCAATGCATCCATCAGTGCATTGCGATGATTGGGTGCAAAGATGATGCGTCCGTTCTGCGGAATATTTTCCCTGCCGGTAACAATGTATGGGCGATAGAACTTTTTAAAAGTCCACACTACATAGGGCTTGAGTGTGCGGTAAGCCCGGCTCTGTTCGTATATTTTCGACATGTGTTAATTTGGATTTCTGCGGTTCCAGTAAAATGCGACTGCAAGGCCGGAAATGATATGCCAGATGCCCCACCATGCTGTGATAAACAGCATACCACCTAACTCTAAATGTGGTGGGAAAATTTTGGGATTGAAGAGTAATACCAGTCCCAGTCCGGAGTTTTGAATGCCGGTTTCGATGGTAAGTGTACGCCTGTCGGCATTTGGCAATTTAAATAAGCTGGCAATGCCATAGCCTGTACTTAAAGCCAGTGCATTGTGCAACAATACCAAAAAGAAAACATAGAAAATATATTTCAGAAACAAATCCATATTGTTGGCAAAAGCCAGTACTACCATTAAAAGGAAAAAGACGATGGATAAGTACTGTATGGGTTTTTTCATCTTTTCGGTAATTTTGGGTAAAAAGTGCGAAAACAACATTCCCAGAATCAATGGAATGCCCAGCAGAATAAATACTGTCTCAAACATTTGTCCATTGTCGATTTCGAGCGGGCGCAGCGTATGAGTAGCGTGCTTGCTGATATATTTTACGTACAGTCCGCCCCAGAATGCAAAATTGAAGGGCGTCATGACGGTGGCCAGTAAAGTTGTGGAGGCCGTAAGTCCTATGGATAGTTCGGCGTTTGCTTTGGACAGCGACGAGATAAAGTTAGAGATATTACCTCCCGGGCAAGCAGCCACAAGCATCATACCCATGGCTACTGTAGGGGTGATGTGATTGCTGAAAACAATGACGATCAGAAATGTAAGGGCCGGTAGTGCTATGAGTTGCGACGTGAGACCCAGAATTGTCGATTTGGGGTTTCTGATGATGTTTTTAAATTCTGCGGGCTTAATTCCGAGTGCTACACCAAACATTATAAAACTAAGTACAATATTGATTGCGTGCATTCCTGATGCCGAAAAGTTGATCTTTATCGGGTCGAGTTGCTGTAGTGCTTCATACATAATACTATCTGTGTTTCATTATACAATTTTGTTATTCCTATTGCTTATCCTTACAAAGGTAAAAGTTTTTTTCTTAAAGAAAAGTATTTCAATTCGATTTAATAATAAAGATAATGTGTGAATTTTCAGAAAAACAAATTATATTTGTAGTCGTTTGTAAAGTTAATCAGTAGATGCTTCTGCTAACAAAGTCAAATTCAGGTTTAACTGTAACTAAAACACAAGAATTCACTACTGACCGACTAAATATATGAGATTCTTCGCTACGCTCTGAATGACAATGCTTAGTATTGATTATGGTTGGGAGGAGCTAGGTTATTGATTGCCTGTCATTCCGAACGTAGTGAGGAATTTAATAAGCAAAAAAAACTAATTCAAACAATTTTTTATCGGTCAGTAGTGACAAGAATTTAAAAAAAAAATTATGGAACAAATCAACGAAAGCAAGCAAAGCTACAAGCTAAGCTATCATGGCAAAGGACTCGATTACTTTGTAATTATGATTGTAAATGCGCTTCTTACTGCAATTACACTCAGTATTTATTATCCCTGGGCAAGGGCTAAAGAGCTGAAATATATTTACGGCTCCACATCACTCAATGGCGACCGTTTCTCGTTTTCGGGTACCGGTAAGGAAATGTTTATTGGCTATCTGAAAACAATATTGATTTTTGCAATAATGTTTGCAGCTTATTTTTCGTTGATGTTAGCCGAAAAACCTGTTTTAGCTATCATTGCACTTTATGTGCTGCTTGTGGCAATTATTCCTTTGGCTGTGCACGGTTCGTATCGTTACCGCATGGCGCGTACTTCGTGGCGTGGCATCCGTTTCGGATATCGGGGCGACAAAAAGGAACTGATACTGGGTTTTATCAAATGGTTTTTGCTGACTATTGTAACTTTTGGTATTTATGGGGCATGGTACACAGTGAATCTGAATAATTATGTTATCGGTCATATTCGTGTCGGAAATGCTGAGTTTAAATACAATGCAAAAGGTTCTGAGTATTTCTGGATTCTTATTAAAGGTTATTTCCTGACTATTCTTACCCTTGGCATCTACTCGTTTTGGTGGTATCGCGATATCTTTAATTTCTGGGTCGATAATTTGTCGATTGAGCTTGAAGATAAAGAAATTAAATTCCATTCGCGTGCTACTGCCGGCGATATTTTCAGCCTTGTAGTGCCAAACTTTCTGATTGTGCTCTTTACACTTGGCCTGGGTATTGCATGGGCCGAAACCCGCAGTCTGAAATTTAACTGCGATATGATTGAAATGGAGGGTGATATCGACCCCGACACGCTCCAACAAACCGAAGAAGACTACAAAGATGCGCTGGGTGAAGAAATGAGTGATTTCTTCGACATTGATCTTATTTGAGGCACTATTTAAATAATGGCCTTTGCTTTAGCGGAGCATTCAGCGTTTTTTTTTTAATTGAGTCGAACACTATCATTCTTTTGTAAGAATAAAATACATTGTTGTCTGCTAAAAATACCGGATTCTTCGCTTCGTTCCGAATAAGTGAGGAATATAATTTTAGTCATTCATGTTTTTTTACCGGACAACACTGAATAAAATAATTAAATGATGTGTTATTGAAAACCTGGCTTAAAGCATTATGCAAACATCAACTGCTGTTTTTTTCGATGGCACTTCGTCAGTAGCTTATCCTGTTCATCCATATGCCGACAATCGCCTCAATATACTGGTATTCGAAACACATAAGCATGCTAAAACGGAGTGGGAGCTAAGCCAAATCCGGTTCGAGAATTACGACGACATTCTCGAAGTGCGGCACCCTCTGTATCCGGCTGCGTTGCTCAAAATTACCGACCCGGTTTTTATCAACGAATTGCTGACCTTGCTCGATCGGCGGGGACATGTAGGGTGGTATCATAAGTTGCTCCATCAGTCGGTTGCGTTTTACATATCGGCTACTGTAGCATTGTTGGCAATGGCTGTGCTCGGATATATTTATTTGGTGCCTTATGTGGCCGAAAAATCGGTAAGCCTTATCCCCGAAAGCTTCGACCATTATATCAGTCAGGATATACTGACCGACTATATCTACAAAAATGATATGGACGAAGAACGTAGTAAAACACTAAACAGCTTTGCTGCCGCCATTGATTTTCAGAATTCAAAGAAACTTACTTTTTCTGTTGTAAACTCGTCGCAGCTAAATGCTTTTGCTTTGCCCGATGGCAATATTGTTGTGTTTTCGGGCTTACTCAACCGCATGGAGAGTTACGACGAGCTTGCGGGTTTGCTTGCACACGAGGTGGTGCATGTAAACGAACGCCACGGACTGAAAATGCTGATGCGAAATTTGGCCGGATACTTGTTTGTTTCGCTGATATTCAGCGATGTGAATGGTATAATGGCTGTCATTACCGAAAATGCGCACAACCTGCAGTCGCTCTCGTACTCGCGCCGCTTCGAGCGCGAAGCCGACGAAAAGGCTGCACAAATTCTGATACAGAACAATATCGACCCCAAAGGACTGCTACAGCTTTTTGAGCGACTTCAGGAGTTGGATAGCAAACTGATATTGCCTGAGTTTATGAGTTCGCATCCGCTTACTCCGCACCGGCGTCAGATAATCGGGGATTTTATCGGGAATCATGATTTTAGTATTCATCGCAACGACAGTTTAGCATTCATTTTTAGTGAATTGAAGTACTGAAAATTCTCACCCCCCCCAAAAAAACAGCGCAAAGCCATAACGAGATGCTTTGCCCGGATAAAGAACGCTTGCGTACTTGTGTTACATAAGTTTGTACTTGCACAATGGATTGCATGTGATATGCTGATAACTGGTTTCTGATTAACCACAAATAAAAAGCTCCGGGCAAGATTGACCGGAGCTTTTTGTTTGTGTATCAATAATCAGTTTGTCAGCGCATAAATTTCTGTGTGCTTTTGCCTACGCGTACAATGTACATGCCTTTCGACAGATCGTCGACGGATACTTTTCCGTTTTCGAGTACCGATGTCTGCACCTTGCTACCTAATGCCGAGAATATTTCAACCATGGCGCCATTCGCTACATTTTTAATATGCAGCTCGTTTCCAATTACAATGGCTTTGAATTTGTCAGCCTCTGCACTATTTAAACCAGTAGTTTTTTCACCAAAAAACATATTGTCCCAGTAAACAGTAGCGGCAGTATATGTTCTAAATTCAAAATTAAAATCTGTAGCCATCGATGGTGCAACAAACTCTAAAGAGTATGTTTTCCAACTTCCTCTTTCATCAGCAAAGTATAAATTATCCGGACCTTTGAGTTGACTGTTTAATTCTGTGCCTAACTCATCTGCAGTCAGAAAAGCTGTTCCATTTTTAAAATTACTCCAGATTCTTGCATCTGAACCATCGCCTGATACAATATAGTATGACATGGATAATGTGTAAGTCTTTCCTGCTGTGACAGGTACTGATTGCCACATAGGGAAAGTTCCGGTAGTTACAATTTTTAAAGACTTTGTCCCTTCGTTAAGAATTGTTGCATCTCCGGTTACAGTACCTTTATCAGGTGCTTGTATTGTCCAACCATCGGGTACGTTGTTTGTCCAGGTTTCAAAACCAGGATTCACTAATAAGTTTGTTTGAGCCTGAGTAAACGCTACACAAGCTATAAATGATAATAAAAGAGTAATTTTCTTCATGTGCAATAATTTTTTAATGTGAATTACTATTGTTTTTTTGCGAATATGGACAAAGATAATGTATAAATATTACAAATACAAAAAGAAGCATTAGTTTTTAGTGTAATGTTGATAAAACCATTGACTAAAATAAATTATTTTTGTCCGTAAACTTCCGAATAGAGTGTTTTGCGTATCTTTTCGTAGTTTTTCTGTCCGAACTGCCGATGGTTGCACATTAGCAACATGGGCAGAAAAAACGATTTGCCATCGTAGGGCGGTTGCATATAGTGGCCTGTCAATACTTCGAAACCATTACGCTCATAAAACGCAATGCGGCGTATAGCGTCGGTGGTGGCGGGTGGCTCCACTTCGAGCACTACGGGCATGTTGGCTTCGCGACATACTTGCTGCAATATATTGGCGCCACAACCTTTGCTGCGCATATCCTTTGCCACTGCAAAATGCTCAATATACACAAAGCTTCCGAAACTCCAGCTGCTGATAAACCCGCAAAAGCGTCCTTCCTTTTCGATGCTTTTTATATGAAAGCGCTTTTCGTTTTGCAAAAGCATTTCAATCTCCGCCCAAGGGCGCCTTTCCTTTGCAGGAAAGGCCGAATGATACAATTCGTATATGGGCGTTGGTAGTGACATAAATAGACTATTTTACACCGGACTTACAGTGTTTTCCCTGATATGTCCTTTAATGCTATTACTTTCCTTATCGAGGTCCATTACTATCACATCGCCTTCGTGCAGGGTATTGCCAAGCACAATGTCGGCCAATGTGTCTTCCACATGCTGTTGAATGGCACGCTTGAGCGGACGGGCACCAAACTGGATATCGTAACCTTTGTCGGCAATATAGTCTTTGGCTTCGGGTGTTAGTTCAAGGGTGTATCCCATAGCTTTTACACGTCCGAGTATGCCTTTCAGCTCTATGTCGATGATTTTGCTAATGGCTTCGCGGTTCAGTTGGTCGAACATCACAATATCGTCCACACGGTTCAGAAATTCTGGCGCAAAAGTACGGTTGAGTGCTTTTTGAATCACCCCGCGCGAAAATTCCGAATCCATAGCCACTTCGGTGGAAGTGTTGAAGCCCACACCTTTTCCGAAATCTTTCAGCTGACGGGTACCCACATTCGAAGTCATTATAATAATGGTGTTCTTAAAATCGATGCGGCGGCCAAGGCTGTCGGTCAATCGTCCTTCGTCCATCATTTGCAGCAACAGGTTAAACACATCGGGATGTGCTTTTTCAATTTCGTCGAGCAAAATAATGGAGTAGGGCTTGCGGCGTACTTTTTCGGTCAGCTGACCACCTTCTTCGTAGCCCACATATCCCGGAGGCGCACCTATCAGGCGCGATACACTGAATTTTTCCATATATTCGCTCATGTCCACGCGTATCAGCGAGTCGGCACTGTCGAACATAAACTCGGCCAGTATTTTGGCTAAATGTGTTTTACCAACCCCGGTAGGGCCAATAAAAATAAACGAACCAATGGGTTTGTTCGGATCTTTGAGTCCTATACGGTTACGCTGAATGGCTTTTACAATTTTGGCCACAGCTTCGTCCTGACCAATTACTTTGCCTGTCAGCGCTTCTTTCATCTGACGCAATTTGAGACCTTCGGCCTGCGCAATACGTTGCACCGGTATTCCCGACATCATGGCTACTACTTCGGCCACTTTTTCTTCGTCCACAGTTTCGGGATGTTGTGCCGATTCCTGTTCCCAACGTTTAATAGCATCGTCGAGCTGATACTGTGCCTGTTTTTCCTGATCGCGGATAGGACCCGCCAGTTCGTATTTCTGTTCGCCCAGTACGCGCATTTTTTCTTTGCGCAGGTCTTCGATTTTCTTTTCTAGTTCCTCAATGTCTGCCGGAACTGTCACGGTGCCTATGTGCACACGCGAACCTGCTTCATCCAGGGCATCAATGGCCTTGTCGGGAAAACAGCGATCGGTGATATAACGGTCGGTGAGGCGCACACAGGCAGCAATGGCTTCGGGCGTGTAACGCACATTGTGGTGATATTCGTATCGATCCTGAATATTCTGCAAAATCTGTAATGTTTCCTCGGCTGTAGTAGGGTCCACCATTATTTTCTGAAAACGACGTTCGAGGGCACCATCTTTTTCAATACTCTGACGATATTCGTCGAGCGTGGTAGCGCCCACACATTGTATTTCGCCACGGGCCAGAGCCGGTTTCAGCATATTGGCAGCATCGAGCGAACCCGGAGCGCCGCCTGCCCCTACAATGGTATGTATCTCGTCGATAAACAGAATAATGTTCGGGTTTTTCTGCAATTCGTTCAGAATGGCTTTGATGCGTTCTTCGAACTGACCGCGATACTTTGTACCTGCCACAATGGAAGCCATATCGAGCGAAACCACACGTTTTTCGAACAACACGCGCGACACACGACGCTGGATGATGCGCAGCGCCAGTCCTTCCACGATGGCCGATTTACCTACACCGGGATCGCCAATAAGCACCGGGTTGTTTTTCTTGCGGCGACTAAGTATTTGTGCCAGTCGTTCTATTTCGCGTTCGCGCCCTACTATAGGGTCGAGGCGATTTTCGATAGCCGCTTTGGTTATGTCCACTCCAAAAGTGTCGAGTGCGGGAGTGTCGCTTGTTTTAGCGCTTTGTGGACCGGCTTTTTGCTTTTTGCGAGGGTCGTCTTCGTCGTCTTCGTCGTGAAATGCCGAGCCCATCATTGGCACATCGCGGGGTGTTTCTATAAAGGCCTTGGCCTGGTCGTAAGTAATATGTTCTTCCGAAAGGGCATCCACAGCAAGGTTGTTTTTATCCTTGAGTATGGCCAGTAGCAGATGTTCTGTATCGGCCTGGTCGGCCGACAGTGAGCGTGTTTCGAGCTCCATTAGCTTTTTGATGCGCTCAGTACTTTTCAACAAAGGAATTTCCTGCCCTGTAGGTTCGGCATCAGTGCGTATCTGACTTTCGATGGTTTGTTTCATGCGTGTAAGGTTCACATTCGAGTGATTCAGTATCTCAATGGCCTTTCCTGCACCATTGCGCAGCAAACCGAGCAGCAAATGTTCAGGCCCCACGTAATTGTTGCCTAAGCGCTCAGCTTCCTGCGTGCTATATGTCAGTACTTTATGTAATTGTTCTGAATAGTTGATTGTCATATGCTATTATTTATTATTGACTTTACAAATATAGTGAAAAAATTCAGCGTTTAGGGTTTTAATTTGAAGATTTGAAAATTTGAAATTTGAAGATCCGCCACAGCCTGTCTCGTTTAGCGGAGCGGACAAGTTTTGAAAATTTCGTACTACGGAAGTGATTCTCAATTAATCATCCGCCTCTCAGTCTTTTGTCTTACCTCTTACCTCTTACCTCTTACCTCTTGCCTCCGAATATGATCCACTGTCCGTTATACTCAAACCCTGTGCCAGTTCTCCTTTGTCGGCTAAATTGGTTTTTTATGCGCAAAAATGTCAGTTTGTGAATTCAAAATAAGATTTTTTCAGTAGATTTGCAAGTTTTTATCTGCAATGTGAATGACTAAAATCGCTTGAAGACCTGTAAATATTAAATAAGTCTTCCGGTTTAATAATTAAACAGAAAACAGCTAAAATAGTTGAGCGGGAATAAATAGAATTTTGCAATATGGCAATTTAGCATCTAAATACATTAAGCTTATTTGAAATAAGATGTTATGTGGCACAAAGACAAGGAATTAAGATATAAATACAAAGACAAGTAATTAAGATGTAAACACAAAGACAAGTAATTAAGATGTAAACACAAAGACACGAAGACACAAAGACAAACATATAAATCACTACTGACCGACAAAAAATAGTTTGAATTAGTTTTTTTAGCTTATTAAATTCCTCACTACGTTCGGAATGACAGGCAATCAATAAGTTAGGTTTTTGGGAGGAGGTAGGTTGGCGGCTTCGCCGCCAACCTACCTCCTCCCAACCATAA
>JAFGVV010000029.1 GCA_016937795.1 Paludibacteraceae bacterium | reverse complement strand
TAGTGGTGAGAAATAATTTAGCACTAAGAACACTGAGAAACACTAAAAATAGCATTTTGTAGATTTTATAAGAACTATATCAAAAATCTTAGTGAAACTTTGTGTTCTGAGTGCCTTAGTGGTAAAAATAAAAAACTTTGTGTTCTCAGTGCCTTAGTGGTGAGAAAAACAAAATCTGTACTTAATCAGTCAAAATGATTAGTACCATACAGCGTTAAATCCGCTATTTTTGTCAAAAATCATATCCGAACGGATTAACCTCCGTTTGTACTTTAAATCTAATTGAAAATAAATGAACAAGAGTCACTTTTTTGCAGTGGACCTCGGGGCTACCAGTGGTCGCACAATATTAGGAACTATTCAGAGCGGATCGATTGAACTTCGCGAGATAAACCGCTTTCCAAACAAAATAATTGAAGCCGACGGACATTTCTACTGGGATTTCCAGGCGCTATATCATTCCATTCTCGAAGGACTTAAAAAAATTGCCGACGAAAAAATCGTCATCAGCTCTATCGGTATCGATACCTGGGGAGTCGATTTTGTATGTTTCGACAGCCAGGGCAAAATGCTCGCAAATCCTTACTGCTACCGCGACCCTCATACCGAAGGCGCTCAGGAAGCTTTCTTCACACAAATTCCCCGCGACCGTGTATATCAGAAAACAGGCATTCAGTTTATGAATTTCAACTCGCTGTTTCAGCTTGCAGCTATGAAAGCGCATAAATCTGAAACACTTGCGCAGGCCGACAAAATTCTGTTTATGCCCGATGCGCTCTCGTATATGCTTACCGGAAAAATGGTTACCGAATATACCATCGCTTCTACTTCGCAAATGCTCGACGCTGCCAAACAGGGCTTCGATGCCGAATTGCTGAAAGCCGTAGGACTGACTGAGAACAATTTCGGACATTTTGTATTCCCCGGCGAAGTGGTGGGAACACTCAGTGATGAAGTTCAGAAAATCACAGGTCTTGGTGCTATTCCTGTAATTGCAGTGGCCGGACACGATACAGGCTCGGCAGTGGCTGCAGTACCCGCTTTGGAAACAAATTTTGCATATCTGAGTTCCGGAACCTGGTCGCTTATGGGCATCGAAACCAATGCTCCGGTCATCAACGACGAAAGTTTTGCACTGAACTTCACCAACGAAGGCGGCGTGGAAGGTACCATTCGTTTCCTGAAAAACATTTGTGGCATGTGGTTGCTCGAACGTTGCCGTGCCGAATGGGGAACCGATGACTCAGAAAACGCTTACCCAAAACTTATTGCCGATGCTATGGCTGCCGATGCATTTGTAAGCTTTATAAATCCCGATGCGCCCGACTTTGCCAATCCGGCATCGATGGTAAAAGCCATTCAGGAATATTGTCGGCGCACATCGCAACCCGTACCCGAAACAAAATCGGCCATTACCCGATGCATTTTCGAAAGCCTTGCTCTGCGTTACCGTCAGGTGCTCGACAGTCTCAACAAATTTGCGCCTGCTCCCATCAGCATATTGCATGTAATTGGTGGTGGATCGAAAAATGCCATGCTCAATCAGTTTACATCCAATGCACTCGGCATTCCCGTAGCAGCAGGTCCGATGGAAGCTACTGCCATTGGCAATATTATGATTCAGGCCAAAGCAGCAGGTTTGTACAAAGGCATAAGCGATATGCGCCAAAGCATACAACAATCGGTAGAACTTAACTGGTTCGAACCGCAAAACAGCCCAGAATGGGTAATGCAGTATGAACGGTTTGAACAAGTCACAATGGATAATTGACAATGGATATTTTTTATTTACCATTTTATCATTTACCATTTACTATTAATAGTACTGACTAAAAAAATGACTAATTAACCAATTACCCGATCAACCCAAAACACGAAACTTGAAACTCAACAAACAATCAAATAAATAAATAAAATACCATGAACGAACAAATTCAAAAAGCATACGAAATGGCTGTGGCCCGCTATGCACAAATGGGCGTAGATGTAAACGCTGCACTGGCTCAACTCGATAAACTTCCTATCTCGCTGCATTGCTGGCAGGCCGACGATGTAACCGGCTTCGAGAATCCCGACGGACAACTTACAGGCGGCATTCAGGCTACAGGAAACTATCCGGGTAAAGCTACTTCTATCGATCAACTGCGCGCCGACATCGACAAAGCTATGGAACTTATTCCCGGCGACCATCGCGTAAACATTCACGCTTTCTACGGCGACTTCAAAGGTCAGAAAGTGGATCGTGACCAGATTGAACCTGCACATTTCCAAAGCTGGATCGACTGGGCCAAAGAAAAAAACTACAAGCTCGACTTCAACTGTACCTGCTTCTCGCACGATAAATCGTCGGACGGACTCACTTTGTCGCATCCCGATGCTGAAATACGCAATTTCTGGATTGAACACGTGATTCGTTGTCGCAAAATTGCCGAAGAAATGGGCCGTCAGTTAGGTTCGAAATGTATGCACAATATATGGATTCCCGATGGTTCGAAAGATGTAACCGTAAACCGTTACGCCTATCGCAAAAACCTGAAAGAATCGCTCGACAAAGTTTTTGAATACAAAACCAACGACAACTATATGCTCGACTGTATCGAAAGTAAACTTTTCGGTATCGGCGCCGAAAGCTACACTGTGGGTTCGCACGAGTTTTACATGGGCTATGGCATTCAGAACAATGTGATTGTAACACTCGATGGCGGTCACTTCCACCCTACCGAAATTATCTCGGACAAAATTTCCTCTTTACTTCTTTTCCTTCCCGAAGTAATGCTTCACGTTACTCGCGGCGTACGTTGGGATAGCGACCACGTGGTAAATCTGAACGAAGAAATTGTGGCCATTGCTCAGGAAATTGTGCGTGCTGATGCTGTAGACAAAGTACACATTGGTCTCGACTATTTCGATGCGTCTATCAACCGTATCGGAGCCTATGTGGTGGGCGTTCGCGCTACACAGAAAGCACTTGTACAGGCTTTGCTCGAACCGCTTGCCAAACTGCGCGAGTACGAAGCCAAAGGCCAGAACTTCGAACGCATGGCCTTGCTCGAAGAAGCCAAATCGATGCCATGGGGCGATGTATATAACTTCTACTGCGCTCAGAAAGGCGTTATCGTAGGCGAATCGTACATTGCCGACATTCAGAAATACGAACAGGAAGTAACGCTGAAAAGATAAAGCCCCCTAAATCCCCCACAGGGGGATTTAATACTCCCTGGTAAAACCTAACACTCACAATTTTTCCCAATTGTAAATCGTAAATTGTAAAATTGTAAATTCCATTCATGAACACACTCATTGGATTATTAATTATAGCTGTCGGCAGCCTCGGACAAAGCAGCTCATACGTGCCTATCAAAAAAGTAAAAACATGGGCATGGGAAAGTTTCTGGCTCGTGCAGGGCATATTTGCATGGTTGGTATTCCCTTATCTGGGTGCATTGCTGGCCGTACCCGAAGGTCATACGCTGGGCGAAATCATTGCTTCGGGCGATGGCGCTGCCTGGAAAGCCCTGTTCTTCGGCGTGCTTTGGGGCGTGGGCGGACTCACATTCGGACTGAGTATGCGTTATCTGGGTGTGGCGCTCGGACAAAGCATTGCGCTGGGTACCTGCTCGGCTTTCGGAACGCTTATTCCGGCCATGCTTGCAGGCACTAATCTTTTCGAAGGAAAAGGACTTATTCTGCTTATCAGCGTAAGTGTGGCCATTGCAGGTATTGCAGTTATAGGTTTTGCTGGTAGTCTGCGTGCGCAAAACATGACCGACGCACAGAAAAAAGCTGCCGTAAAGGATTTTGCCTTGGGCAAAGGTCTGCTTGTAGCATTGCTTGCCGGTGTAATGAGCGCTTGCTTTAGCCTCGGTATCGAAGCTGCTGCACCTATCCGCGAAGCAGCCATTGCCATGGGCACCGAAGCACTTTATGCCGGACTGCCCGCCATTCTCATTATTACCGTGGGAGGTTTTATGACCAATGCCGTATATTGTCTGTTCCAGAATGTAAAAAACAAAACACTGAAAGATTATTTCGGCGTACCAGCCAATGTGTTTATCAACAATATTCTGTTTACAGCACTGGCCGGTATTCTGTGGTACTCGCAGTTCTTCGGACTAGAACTCGGCAAAAGCTTCCTTACACCTGGTACAGTCATGATGGCATTCTCGTGGAGCATCCTTATGTCGCTGAACATCACTTTCAGCAATGTATGGGGCATTATCCTCAAAGAATGGAAAGGCGTAAAATCCGCCACCATCGGTGTACTTGTACTCGGCATGGGCATTCTGATATTTTCGCTGATTATCCCGAATCTGTTTTAAACAGTCCACAATGCACAATTGATAGTTGATAATTAACAATGATTAGTTAGGTCTGATAGGTTGATAAAACGGAAAAATTCTTATCTTTGTACCCGCAAAACAAGAATGGCTCCGTAGTTCAGCTGTATAGAACGTCAGATTCCGGTTCTGAAGGTCTTGGGTTAGAATCCCAACGGGGTCACAACTATTCATTAGATGATAAAAGGCCACACAAATAATATATTTTGTGTGGCCTTTTAATATTGTACTCGTCCTGACTTTTTATAATATCGCCCGGACAACAATGATTTAGTTTATGTTTTATTCCAAAGTTAATAGGCTTATCCAGATATAAGTTCGAGCCTTGCTTTTTTATAACACTTCCTCTATCTTCTTTTTTAGCTTCTTACTTATCATTATTACACCATAGCCAGACACTATGTCGAACTGCGCAGCAAGGTATAATTTTCGGTGTTCAGTTTATTGAATAAACCCCTTTAGCTTGCACTTTCAGGTCTTTAGCTGATATTTTATGGTCTTTATATTGTAAAACTCACCCTTTAGCTCGTCACTCTCACCCTTTATGACACTATCTGCATCAGTCAATCTCGAAACCGAGGTTTTTACGGAGTTTTTCGAGAAGCGGATTTTCTTCGACCATCATTTTGAAACGTTCTTCGGGGGTTATACTGCGCTGCTTTTCGCTTTCTTCGATCATGCGAATGCGCATACGAATGCCTGAATTGCGCAACTGAACAATGAGGTATTGTACAATATCGGTCTGAATTTTTTTCAACTCATTTTCCTGCATCACATTATTGACCAGTACTTCGAATTCGGTACCGGTCACTAAGCGTGGTAGTGTAGTATTCTGAAAGCCTACGCGTTTAATATCGTCGTTAATGGTAGCCGTAAAACTACGCCATGCATTCAGAAACTGATCTTCGTTGAAGCTTTCGTTGAGCACTACAGCAGGCTCAGAAACAGTTTGAGCCGCACCAGCTTGTGCAGAAGTGTTTGTGGGGCTGTGCTGTGTTTTATTAATGGAAATACTTACAGGGCGTGGCCGTCCCGGCACAGTAACAGCCGGGCGGGCTGCCGGCTGAGCAGAGGCCGGCTGAGGGGTAGTAGCCGCTGTAGGGTAAGGTTGCGGAGCATTAGTACGCACAGGAGCTGCAGCTGTATTGTTCTGAGCCTGAGTAGCCGTCTTCAACATCTGAGGTACAGGTTCGGATACAATTTTTTGTATCGGAGCTGCCGGCGCATCGGTCAGTTCAGAGTTTTTTTTTTCGTCGGTCAGCTGGCAAAGTCTGATCAACGCTAATTCTACAAGGAGTCGTTTATTTTTACTAATGCGATAATCGAGATCGCAGTCGTTGGCAATTTTTAGCGCCCTGTACAAAAAATCGGGACTGCAATGCTGAGCCTGTACCTGATAGCGCTGACCTATCCCCGCTCCTACTTCGAGTAATTCGAGCGTGGCAGGGTCTTTACTTACCAACACATCGCGCAGGTGTGCACTGAGGCCGGTAATGAAATGATGCCCATCGAACCCTTTGCTCAGCACCTCGTTGAAAATAAGTAGCGACTGTGTGACATTGCCGACAAGAAATGCTTCCACAAGGCGGAAATAATACTCGTAGTCGAGCACATTCAGATTATCGATAGCACCCTGATAGCTAATATTGTTACCACAGAAACTAACCAACTGATCGAAAATTGACAAGGCATCGCGCATACCACCATCGCTTTTCTGAGCAATCACACTCAGTGCATTGACATCGACAGTCACGCCTTCGCTTTGCGCCACATATTGCAAGTGTGCCACTGTATCGGCCACAGTGATGCGGTTGAAGTCGTAAATCTGACAACGCGAAAGAATGGTGGGAATAATTTTATGTTTTTCGGTAGTAGCCAAAATAAACATCGCGTGGGCGGGTGGCTCTTCCAGCGTTTTCAGAAAAGCATTGAAAGCACCCTGCGACAACATATGCACCTCATCCACGATATACACACTATACTTACCAATTTGTGGCGGAATGCGCACCTGGTCAATCAAGGTACGAATATCGTCCACACCATTGTTCGAAGCTGCATCGAGCTCGTGAATATTATACGATCGTCCCTCGTTGAAAGCCACACAGGATTCGCATTCATTACAGGCTTCGTGTTCGGCAGTAAGGTTCTGACAGTTTATGGTTTTGGCAAAAATACGGGCACAGGTAGTTTTCCCCACACCACGTGGACCACAAAACAGATAGGCATGCGCCAGGTGATTGCTCGTAATGGCATTCTTCAAAGTGGTGGTAAGCGCTTTTTGTCCTACTACCGAATTAAAAGTCGTCGGGCGATACTTACGGGCCGAAACAATAAAATTATCCATAAAATGCGAAATGTTTTATCAAGGGAATGCAAATATAGACAAAAAATACAGCATGACATTGTGCTTTAAAAAAGATTTATGAAAAAAAGAGAGTTCATGTTTTTTGCTTACCTTTGTGGGCAAATTAAGGCACGAATGCTCACTGCCATCGCTGTAGCACCGACGCCATTTACACACAACAAGCAGCTAATCGCCGTATGGAGATTTTGAAAAAAATTTGGCACTATCTGAAAATGGTCCTGCTCAACAAATATCTTTTGTTGCTGGTGGGGTTTGGTGTGTACATTAGCTTTTTCGACGACCACAACCTGATTGACCGCTGGCAAACACAACGTAAAATCAGAGAACTGCAAAAGGAATACGAATACTATCAGAACGAAATAAAACAGAACAAGGAAAAAATAAAACTGCTGCAAAACGACACCGAATACCTGGAAAGATTCGCCCGCGAAAACTATTATATGAAAGCCAAAGACGAGGACATTTTTATTATTAAAGAGTAAGAATTTTTTCGCGTTTCGCGTTTCGGAAAAATTGGTTCATCAGTTGATTGGTCTGTTAGTTATTTCGTTAAATGGTTCTCAGAGTCGATACTATTAAATGCTAAACGATAAAATGACAAAACATACATACAACAAACTTTTCGCCATAGCTGCGGTGCTCACATTTGGAGGAGCTATTGCTACACTACTCGACAATATTTACGGAAAATATATATTTTCGGCCGGAGCTTTGGGCATTGTCATCCTTCAGGCCATCCAGGCTCTGGCCGACAAATTATCGCCACGTATGCAGCGGCTTCATCGCATTGGGTTTCTGGCTTCGCTAATGCTTGCCTTAGGTGCTTACTTTATGTTTACCGGTTCAAACTCGTGGGTCGTGGCTGTACTTATATATGCACTTGTAAGTTTGTTCGTAAGCTTCCGCAGCGAATAAAGAGGATTTCTGAGTTTCGCGTTTCAAAGTTTCAAAGTTTGTCTTTATTCTTTGTTCCAAAAATAATTCTCAATTAAACAGCAGAAAAAAACAGGAACGCGGATTTTACTGATTCAGCAGATCTACACTGATAAATAATAAAGGGATTTTTATCCGGATATTTCGATTTATCGAAACGGATTTTCCCACTTATTGAAAACTCCTGTCGTTTTCGAAGAAAACACAATCAGAAATTCATCCGATTATACCAGCTGAATCAACCAAATCAGCGTTGCTATTGTTTCCCGAATACAGCAACGGCTGCCTCTTTTTACAGAGGCAGCCGTTGCTGTTAAAAATTTATTTCTGTAGCTTACTTTTTAGCAGCGAAACGTTCATTCAGTATTTTGGTTACTTCGTTGGTTATATCGTAACCGGGAGTTGCAAAAAGCACATTGTCGCTCGAAGTATTGCTCAGGATAAGCTGATACTTACCATCTTTGTTATAATCTTTGAGAAATGAATTGATGGTATCGCGCAATTCTTCGCTCATCTTTTGCTGTGTTTGCATCAGTTGCTGACTTAGCTGCCCGTCGAGTTCCTGCAATTCCTGTTGACGTTTCATAAGGCGATTTTGTTCCTGCTCGGCACGTTCGCGGCTAAGAAACGCATTGTTTTCGAGCTTGCGCTGAAACTCCGACATTTCGTTTTGCAACTGACGGGCTCTGGTATTAATATTCAAACGCGAATCTTCCTGCTTTTTAATAAGCGACTCGTTGGCTTCCTTGGCAAAAGTATAATTTAACAACAACGAATCTACATTGATATAAGCAATAGGCATACCCGAAAGCGAAGCCGAATCCTTTGACGACGCACTTCCGACACCCGGCAATGTAGAATTTCCACTAAATACTTTTACAAAAAGTACAATCACAGCAACTGCCAACACGGCATTTAAGATAAGCGAAAGATTTTTCATCTGTTTATTATTGTTTTTCTGTTGTCATCTGTCACTCACCTCCCCGTAAAGGACATTCGTGGCAATGAATATTAATTCTTAATTATAATTTCCCTGTTATTTCCTTTATCATATCGGCGTTTGTATAACGCTTAGGCGCTCTTCGCGCCTCACGGTCCTGCGTTGTGGCACAAGCCACACCTTTCGATTTCAGTGCCTGACTACCACCAATGTGTATATTAGGAAACTCTCCGTGGCGGGTAAAAAAGATTCTGAATCCCAGAATCAAAACACCAAAAATCAATAAAATAGCTGATATAATAAATGCTGCAAGCATAATGGTCTGAATTAAATTTCATGCAAAGATAATTTTTTTGCCACAGTTCAGTACTTGTTGCTTTCATTTTTTAGGAATTTGTACGTTTTGTTCGTGTTTTTAACGATATTTTAGAATAAGCCCGACAGAAATGACTGATTTAAGATGCAATTGTTTAAAATATCAGACATGAACACACTCGCATCATACACTTCATGCTCCACAAAAGGTTGCCAAAACAGACAATGCCTTGTTATTCCCATCCCCAAAAAGATGTATTAGCAAAGCTTGTCGGTTCTATATCCTGGGGCTGAATATGCAAAGGCTATTTGAAATCTACAATGATTTTAATATTATACTGTCGGCTGGTAAGATAATTGGGTACTGCGTATTGCTGATTTGAAATATCACTTACCCAATAATAGGAGTTTACATTTGCAAAGTCGAATAAATTCAGCACTTCGGCATTGATCCAGATATTTTTGAAATGACGAAAGAAAGGGCGATCCATAATTTTATCTTCGCCGGAAGCTATCACACGCGACGCGCCAATATCGAAACGGCGGTACGATGGCGCACGAAAAGCCGACTTAAACTGTGGATTGCGGGGTGTGCTTTGTGGCAAACCATCGGACCATACGCCGCGTAACTGCACTTTGTATTTGGGATTGTTGGGCCAGTAATCCTGAAACATTACCGAAAACACATAGCGCTGTTCGTTAGGGCGAGATATCCAACCCGGATAAACTGTCTCGGTTCCTGTAGCATTGTTGTTTTCGTCGTAAATTGCTTTCTGATACGAGTCACCCAATATATCTTCGCGTGAGTCCATCAGCGACAGGTTTATCCACGAATCAGTCCCCGGCACAAGCTCACCAAAAAGCTTAAAATCCACACCGGCTGTATAAGCAATGGCATCGTTAACGCCCGAATAACGGATACGCACATTATCTACCGTATAACTAATAATCCGATCGGCTAACTTCAGATATGTTTCGGTAGTAAATTTAAACGGACGCCCCCAAGCCCGAAAATAATGGTCGCCACCCAACACAAAATGTGCCGACCGTTGTGCTTTAATATTTTTGTTGAGTGTCACTTCATAATTGCCATCTGCATCGCTCACCGTATCGCGCAATTCTTTATAAAAGGGTGACTGATAATACAAACCCGTAGCAAAGCGGAAACTGAAATCTTTTTCCCAATGTGGCAAATAAGCCACTGACACACGTGGACTTGCAAAAAACTCATTGTTGTAAGTCCAGTGACTTGCACGCACACCGGCTGTTACAGTAAGCAGACCTTTTTCGAAATTATTGCGCCATGTATCCTGCACAAAAGCCGACGAGCGAAGCGAAGAAAGCGTTGTGGTCGATCGCATATTGTAATACAGCTCCACAGCCTGATCGTTGAAAGGAAGCGAATATCCGGCCGAATCGCGCCACTCCCACTCGCTGATCACATCGGTAATTTTCTCGTACTGCAACTGAGCGCCCCAACGAATGTAATGATTACCGGTTTTACTCTCACCATTATGTCCTATATTGGCCACTGTTGCATTGAGTTTATTGCGTGCATGTTGATGATATTTCCCGATACCCAGAGTGGCACCTTTTTTATCCTCAGCATTCAGGTCGGTTTTCACTTCGCCCAGAATATATTCGCCTAAAATATCGTAAGTCTCGCTCTCATTGGTTTGAAATGCCGAAGCTGTAAACGAAAGTTTCGTATTTTTACGTAGCTGATAATTCAGCGAAAATGCCCCAAAGGCCGTTCGAAACAAATCTTTCTCCGACCCTTCGAAAGACACAGTCAGGTTACGGGCTGTTTGATAAGTACCAAATGAAGTACTTTGTGTTTCGGGAAAAAACTCGTATTTATTTTGCGAAAAATTCCCCAGAAAAGTCATATCCCATTTCGGACTTAGCTGATAGGTCAGATATGTCTGATAATCGACAAACGACGGACGATATTCTCCTTTGGTGTCGAGTGTGCCAAGTAAATACGACGACGTTTTGTAACGAATACCATGCATTTGCGTAAGCTTTTCGTTTGCAGTACCCAAATAAGCCGAAGCTCCGAGCAAACTGACCGAAGCCGAAGCCTCAAATGATTCGGGTTTTTTATACTCAATATCGAGCACCGACGAAAGTTTATCGCCAAAACGCGCTTCAAAACCACCGGCCGAGAAGCCCAGACTCTTTACCATATCAGGATTCACAAAACTCAGACCTTCCTGCTGCCCTGCACGAATAAGCAATGGGCGATAAATCTCTATGCCATTTACATATACAATATTTTCGTCGAAATTACCACCGCGCACATTGTACTGCGAGCTTAACTCGTTGTTCTGACTTACACCGGCAAAGGTTATCAGCAACGATTCGATGTTGCCCGAGGTGTTTGGCATTAGCCGGTAACGCGAAGGATCGACATAATCGATGGTAGACGACTGCCTACGACGCGCAACAACATCAAAATCCTTAATGGATGTGGCAGCCGAAGGTAGCTCAACGCTAATCTGAAATGTTTTTTGAGTAGGATAAATTGTGTAACGCAGCGTTTCGTAGCCAAGCATCGAATATACTATGGTGGCCGAGTCCGCCATTTCTATATTCAGTTCGTAATATCCGTTTTGATTGCTGGAAGTACCTGTAGAAGTATTATCGAGATAAACATTCGCAAGTTCAATACCACGATTATTAGTATCAATGACATAGCCAAACACTCTGACTTTGTTTTGCGAGAAAACAATCAGTGGCACAAGGAGAAAAAACAATAAGATGCGATATTTAAAGGGCATAAAATTCAATTCAGAAACGAAACATGGCAGCAAAAGTAATATTCTACCCGCAATCAAACTATTTTTAAACGGGAAATTATTAAGATTATTTTTACGCCCCGATATTTTTCATCTGAATTCAGCCATCATGACGGCTTCAATTTTCGATTTACTCTTTTTATCGGAATTAAGCATGCAATTGTGAATGCGTTTACGAAATTTCCAACAGGTCATCTGATTTAATCCAAGCTTATCGGAGAAATTGTAGGATGAAAACTCATTGCCCAATACGCACACATTGTATGCGATAAAAAAAGCCTTGTGAAGCGGAAACTTTATGTTGTGAAAAATGGTATGCGCTGTTGCCGACTCCTCTTTTTTGCAACGTGTACAGCGTCGTGAATGCGGCGTTTTTCCATCACAATAATTTGTATGTCCGCAACTACGACACTCAAAACCATTTTCCCACTTTACATCTGCCACAAATTTCATTACCTTTTCACTGTCGGCAAAAAGTTCTTCAGCCTTTTGTGATGAAATATCTTCTTTAAATATCATGATTTGTAAAACTATTTTGTACTTTTAGCTAATTTATTTGTGCAAAGATAAATAAATTTCGATTAGTGATAGTATGGTGATTTGATTTAAATGTGTTTTTTTGCACTTTTGACATATAATCACAATGAATAAACAAACAAAAAAAGTGCTACTACAATAATTTATAAGTGATACTATTGTAAGTTACATATAAAACCAATACCTTTGTACAAATATTCAAACAGATACGAAAATGAGTGAGCAAAAATTCAGTCTTATCACCGAAACAGAAGCAACAAAGCCTGTGAGTCTGGCCATAAACGAGCGTTACACACAACTGAGCAATACAAGTTGCTGCCTATCGTGTGGTGGTGCAATAAACCATGCAAAACCCAAAACGGGCGAAGTTTGTGTCGATTTAGGCAGTGGGCGGGGAAACGATGTAATTCGTCTGGCCGAAGAAGTGGGTGAAACGGGCTATGTATATGGAATCGACATTTCGGAAGGAATGATAGCAAAAGCCAAAGCAAATCTCGAAAAATTTGAAGTAAACAATGCTGAGATTCTGAAAGCTGATCTTGAAAATTTGCCATTACCTGATAATACTGTCGATCTGGTAATTTCCAACTGTACCATAAACCATGCAAATAACAAACAGACTGTGTGGAACGAAGTTTATCGCATTCTGAAACCCGGTGGCCGCTTTGTAGTGAGCGATATTTACGCTACAAGTCCGATAGCCGAGGAATACCGCAACGACCCTGTAGCTGTAGCCGAATGTTGGGCTGGCGCTGTGACAAAAGACGAATATCTGACCATGCTCGAAACTGCAGGATTTGTAAATCTGTTGATTTACGAAGAATCGGCACCATATCCGAAAGGACAAGCCGAAGTACAAAGCTGGACAATTGAAGGAAAAACCCCTAACCCCTAAAGGGGGATGTTTTAAATTTGCTCTCCTTCAGGGGGACGGAGAGCATCACCACTAAAATAAGTATTTATGAAAAGTGTAGTGAAGAAAAGTTGCGAAAGCAACAAAAATGCAGAAACAAAAGTGGCTCAATGCTGCGCAAAAGTTTCGAGCATCGTAGCTGGTTGTCACGACTAAGTTGCACCCCTAACCCCTTAAGGGGAATATTTCCATTCTCCTTTAGGGTTAGGATTTTTATTAGTACTGAAAATTTTAAATGAATAATGTGCAAAAAAACATACAAAATATTAGTAACTACAGTTCCCCTTTAGGGGATAGGGGTAGTTTATCGAAACATAATATTATTGTTCCGATAACTGATTCGAATGAGTTTTTCATTGTAAACCCGCTTTACAACGCTGCAGATATTATCTCGACAGAGGAATTGAAAGCGCTCGAGCGTGGAGTTGATGACAATGGTGAATTTGCGGAACGTGGTTATCTGACCGACGAAACCAAAGAAAAACGTGCATTCAAATTAGCTTATCTCGACTTTATTGAAAAACGTGAAGAAGATGAAACGCAGTTGTTTTTTGTGCCAAACTATTCGTGCAACTTTGCCTGTTCGTATTGTTATCAGGAAGGATATAATCCGGTACAAAAGGTGGTGAACAACGATGTGGTGGATGCGTTTTTCAGTTATATAAAAACAGAATTTGCCGGAAGGCGTAAATATATAACCGTTTTTGGCGGTGAACCGCTTTTGCCAGGCGAACATCAACGCGCCATGTTGACTCATTTTATCGAAAAAGCCAACGAAGCAAAATTAGATTTAGCGTTTGTTACAAATGGCTATACGCTGGCAAGTTATGTGGATTTACTCAAAACTGCCAGCATTCGCGAAATTCAGGTTACATTGGATGGCACGCAGAAAGTGCACGACGGTCGCCGCTACCTGAAAGGTAAACAGGGTACTTTTGATAAAATTGTAGAAGGCATTGATGCTTGTTTGGCAGCCGGATTGAACATTAACCTCCGCATGGTGATTGATAAAGAAAATATTGAAAATTTGGCTGGTTTATCACGTTTTGCCATTGATCGTGGCTGGACAAAATCTCCATTTTTCAAAACTCAAATCGGGCGCAACTACGAACTGCATTTTTGCAACAGTACTCCCGAAAAACTTTTCGACAGAGCTACTCTGTATAAGCATTTGTACGAATTGCTGAAAGTGCATCCTTATATTGCAGAATTCTACAAACCAGCATTTTCGATTGCCAAATACATAGCCGAAAACGAAACACTTCCGACACCGCTGTTCGATTCGTGTCCGGCATGTAAAACAGAGTGGGCTTTTGATTTTACGGGAACCATTTACTCTTGCACAGCCACAGTTGGTAACAAAGGCGACGAACTGGGAACTTTTTACCCTACAATTACGAAGAACGAAGAAGCCATCGAAAGCTGGCAAAATCGTGATATAACAACCATTGAGGCATGTAAAACCTGCGAAGTTTCGCTGGCCTGTGGTGGCGGTTGTGCATCGGTAGCGAAAAATAAATTCGGACATCCGAACAATCCCGATTGCCGACCGGTAAAGGAATTACTGAGTTTGGGAGCAGCGTATTATTTAACGACCCCTAACCCCTAAAGGGGAATTCGAAAACAAAACCTGAAAGTCTCGTTCGTTTTAAACGTAAAAATATGAACTTCTTATAAATTTTTTATCAATGGCTCCTTAACTCCCCTTTAGGGGTTGGGGGTCGGTGTTTTTATTATGAAAGAAATAAATGCAGCTGATTTTCAGCAGGAAGTACTGAATGGTGGTAAGGTAGTAGTTGATTTTTATTCAACCGAATGTCCACCCTGTGAGGCCTTGGCTCCAAAATTCGAAACTATGGCCGAATTGTATGGCGAAAAAATAAAATTTCTGAAAATTTTTCGTCAGGGAAATCGAGAGCTGGCCACGGAATTGGGCGTGAGCTCCTCACCTACTCTTTTGTTTTTCGAAAATGGGAAACAAATTCTTGATACTATTAGTGGTGGCATCAAAAAATCGGAAATTGTAGAACGATTAAATAAAATGCTCGCACCCGAAGAAGTGGCTGCCATCAAAGCCAATCAGAAAAAAACTGTTTCGGAATACGATGTGGCTATTTTGGGTGGTGGCCCTGCCGGACTAACTGCCGGAATTTACCTCGGTCAGGCCAAAATTAAAACGGTGTTGATTGACCCTGCACTTCCCGGAGGATATATGGGTATTACGCATCAGGTTTCGAACTATCCCGGATTTGAGCAACCGCAGCCGGGATTTATGCTCGCGCATTACATGAGCGAACAAGCCAAGCACACGGGTATTGATTTTAAAGTAGCTGTGGACATTACATCGGTCGATTTAGTGAAAAAGGAAATCGTAATCGATGAACTTGATACCATCAAAGCCCGCAAAATAATCATTGCTACAGGTACCAGCCCAAACACTATGAATGCACCCGGCGAAAAGGAATTTAAAGGAAAAGGAATTTCGTATTGTGCTACTTGCGATGCTAAATACTTTGTTGATAAAGAAGTTACGGTAATTGGCGGAGGAAACTCAGCGGTAGAAGAAGCGCAGTTTATCACGAAATTTGCATGCAAGGTAACCATGGTGCATCAGTTCGATAAACTCACGGCAAACCAGACTGCTATCGAACATTTACAGGCCAACGAAAAAATTTCGGTACTCTACGAACACGAACCACGCAAATTTGAGAAACGCGATGGAAAAATGATTAGCACTGTGGAGAATCTGAAAACCAAAGAAATGTACGAACTCGAAGCCGATGGTGTGTTTGTTTTTGTGGGTTTCAAAGCCAACATTTCAGTATTGGGCGATATACTTCCCGAACTTGACAGTTGGGGTTATATCAAAACCAACGAAGACCGTCAGACATCCCTGCCGGACATTTATGCAGTTGGCGACATTGTAAGCAAGAAGTATCGTCAGATTACTACTGCAGTGGCCGATGGAACAATAGCGGCAATGACGATTTCGAAGGAATTGTAACCACCTCTCCCTAACCCTCTCCAATGGAGAGGGAATTAGCGTAAAAGCAGTGCTTTTAAAAATTTAATAAGATTTGAAATGGAGAATCAACAGAAATTATATTCTGAAAATGACATGAAATTGATGCGGGCGGCTGAAGATTCGTTACTGATGGGTAAAAACCGGGTGGCAGAGGTGAAGCTATTTGCCGAAAAAAATGGCATAAAACGCATTGGCATTGCACATTGTGTAGGCATGACCAAAGAAGCATTAAAACTTAAGGAAACACTTGCCGACAAATTTGAGGTTTACACTGTGGACTGCAAGTATCAAAAAGTGAAAGCTTCGGAATTTTTTAATGACGAAGCTGTAAAAGGAACTGCCTGCAATCCTGCCGGTCAGGCAGATTTTTTGGCACAACAAAACACAGAACTGAATATTTCATTTGGACTTTGCGTGGGTCACGATATTATGTTTAACATGAAATCGAAAGCTCCGACAACTACGCTGGTAGTAAAGGACAGAGAGCATAAACACAATCCCTATCTCGAATTTGTAAAATAAAAAAGACTGTTTTTATTTGTAAATTGTTTTGATATTGCGGTTGGTAGTTTGCAAAAATTATCAACCGCATTTTTTATGAGTTTATGTCAATTTAATCGTAAACAGCATTCTCTAAACTGTTTAAAATAAGTTTAAAACACCAATCAGCATTTTTTAACCTTACAAGAAATACTAATAAAAAAACATCCTACATTGTCCGGTTAATTTAATTTATTTATGTCTGCATCATGTTCGTTAATCAAACAAAATCCACTAAAAGCATAAAGTACACGCAGAATTAATTCTATTTTTATACAGTTTTTCATCAAAACTATTATATCTCCCTTTCTATATATTTACAAAAAGAATTATCTTTGTACAAAAATTACACAATATGGATTTTAGTTTTATTCAGATTACCAGTGCCTTTATGGTACTTTTTGCAATTATAGATATTTTGGGTTCAATTCCCATTATTATGAATATCAAAAAGAAGGCAAAAGTAATTCATCCTTTCAGAGCCAGTGGTATCGCATTATTGATACTACTACTTTTTCTGTTTACAGGCGAAGGTATACTGAAGCTATTTAACGTTGATATTCAATCGTTTGCAGTAGCAGGCGCTTTGGTAATTTTTATTTTTGCCATCGAAATGATTCTCGATGTGGAAATCTTCAGAAACAATGGTCCTGAAGGTGGTTCATCGATAGTACCACTCGCCTTTCCACTTATTGCAGGACCCGGCTCGTTCACCACATTGCTCTCATTACGTGCTGAATACGACATTGAAAACATCATAGTAGCACTTGTTCTCAATCTTATATTTGTATATATTGTCATTCGCTCAACAGCCCGCATCGAAAAACTGATAGGTGAAGGTGGCATTTACATTCTCCGAAAATTCTTCGGCATTATTCTTTTGGCCATTTCGGTAAAACTGTTTACCTCCAATATTGGCTCTCTTCTTTAATTATCAAAACAATTTAAACTCATTTGTAAACCACAATAAAACTTTGATTTGTTGTGGTTTGTGTTTTAAAATACAGTTATGCAAACAATAAAAATTTCAATTAGCGGTGTGGCAGCCGAACTTGTGTTAGGTAATTACATGCCTACCGACCCCAACATTATGAATAACTGGGAAAATTTCTATCACTACAACGACCTGATACACAAATCGATGCTTTTGGCCGACTATGTAAGCGAGATAAAAATCAGTGTGGATAACGCAGAAGTATATGTAGGAAAAATTCCGCTTGATGCATTCATAGCCGAGAAAAGCATTGTGCCTGCAATGCTCGAACGGGCTTTGTACCTGCGCACCGAATGCGTGGAAAATGCAGTTTTCGAATGCGAGTTCGAAGCCGAAAGTTTCGAAAAACAAAAGCTGAAATTTTTCACTCAGGATTTCGACCATTTGTTTAAAGTGGGTACTTCATTTATTACAGAAATGACATACGACAACATAAAAATTGAATTGAACTGGGTAAAAGCTGAACCTGTAGGAAATATATGTTTGCTTTGCCGCTTCGAAAATGGTTATCTCGTTCCGGTGTACGACGCCATCCGCAAAATCGAAGCTTCAAAAACCAATTAATCATATCAAACAATCAATGAATGTCGGTTATTCAAACCATTGAATATCTGACATTTGTTTTTTACTGAACAATCTTTTTCATTTTTTCAAAAAAATATCGGATACGATAGAACAAATTTGTATTATTTGTGTTCTATTTAGTACAAAAAAGAACTAAATGTATCATATATAAACAATCATTGAAATGAAAAGAAATCTGGCATTCGTAATTCTCACATTTTTATCATTATTGGTCTTTGCACAAAAAGGAACTATCAAAGGAAAAGTTTACAATGCAAAAACCAACGAACCAATTGAATTTGCCAACATAATCATCGAAGGCACAACTATCGGCTCCACCTCCGACTTAGACGGCAACTACATTTTTACCGGAATCGATCCCGGTTTTATGCGATTGACAGTAAGCTATATTGGTTTCGAAACTACCACATCTTCAGAAATTCAGGTACAGGGAAATCAGACCACATTTGTGGACATAGCTGTTCCCGAAGCTGCATTTGCCATTCAGGAAGTAGTAGTACGGCAAAACCTGAACCTGAAACGCATCGAGAGCCCAATCTCAGTTTTATCCATCGGCGTTCAGGAAATTGAAAAAAGCGCCGGTGCCAACCGCGACGTATCAAAAGTTGTACAGGCTTTACCAGGTGTAGGCGCAACCGACCCTAACCGCAACGACCTGATTGTGCGTGGTGGTGGTCCTTCGGAAAACGTATTTTATCTCGATGGCGTAGAAATACCCGTGATCAACCACTTTGCCACTCAGGGTTCATCGGGCGGTGCAATAGGTGTGATAAATCCCGACTTTGTACGCGAAATTAATTTTTACACAGGCGCATTCCCTGCAAACCGCACAAATGCACTGAGTTCGGTAATGGAGATTCGCCAAAAAGATGGCAGCAAAGACCGCGTACACACTAAACTTTCGGTAGGTGCTTCGGATGCCGCTCTGACTGTGGACGGACCTATTGGCAAAAAATCGACCTTTATTGTGTCGGCGCGTCAATCATATTTGCAATTTTTGTTTCAGGCTATTGGTTTGCCATTTCTACCCACATACAACGACTTTCAGTTGAAATACAAATACGAAATTGATAAGAAAAACGAACTGACTTTTATCGGAATCGGTGCCATCGACGATTTGGTACTTAACACCGAGCTTGAGCAAACAGGCACCGAATCGCAGAAATATCTGCTTTCGTATTTACCTATCTACAAGCAATGGAATTATACTAACGGACTTGTTTACAAACATTTTGGTGAAGGATTTATCGACCAATGGGTACTGAGCCGCAATATGTTGCGAAATAAGAATTTCAAATTTGAAGAAAATGATGAAAGCAAAAATAAAACTTCAGATTATATGTCGGACGAAGCCGAAAATAAACTACGCTTCGAACGCGATTATCCTTATTCGTCGGTAAAACTTAAAGTGGGTGGAGGCTTACGTTATTCGCATTACACCAACGATACTTATCGATTAATTTTCAGAAACACAGTTGATACATTGCGCTACAATACCGAACTCAATCTTTGGGGCTACCAGGCATTTGCACAAGCCTCCGATGAATTTTTCAATGACCGTCTGAAACTTTCGTTTGGCATAAGCACGGCAGGAAACAACTTTAACAAAAACATGAGCAACCCACTCAATCAATTGTCGCCACGCCTCTCAGCATCGTTTGCTGTAAACGAAAAATGGGACATCAACGCCAACTTTGGACGCTATGCAGCACAGCCGGCTTACACTACAATGGGATTCCGAAACACAGCAGGTGATTATGTAAACAAAAACGAGAACCTGAAATATATTATTTCGAATCAGGCCATTATGGGTTTCGAATTCCGCCCGATGAATAAAATGAGACTATCGGTAGAAGGGTTCTTCAAACAATACAATCAATATCCGCTATCGGTATCCGACGGGCTAAGCATTGCCAGCAAAGGAGCCGATTACGGTCAAATTGGCGACGAAGAAATAATTTCAACCGGAAAAGGACGCGCTTACGGAGTGGAGTTTTTGTTTAAAATTATGGAACTGAACAATATCAACTTAACCTCCACTTATACTTATTTTAGAAGTGAATTTACAAATGACGCTGGAAAATATTTACCCTCATCGTGGGATACACGTCATTTGCTAAACCTTATTGGAAGTTACAAATTACCCAAAAACTGGAATATAGCTGCCCGTTGGCGCTATGTGGGTGGAGCTCCTTACACACCAATCGACCAAAACAAATCGAGTTTAGTCGCAGCCTGGGATATTACAAACCAGCCTTATTTAGATTTTTCAAATTACAATTCGCAACGTTTGAAAGATTCGCATCAGTTAGACATTCGTATCGACAAAGAATTTTACTTTAAAAAATGGGTATTAAATTTGTACACCGATATTCAGAATGCTTATGTATTCAAATCGCAGAGTGTTCCTGTATGGACTAATAAAGACAAAGAAACGGGAATGCCACTAATTGATGCTTCTGACAATTCTCGCTATGTATTAAGAGAATTAGACGACAATTTCAACGGAACATTATTGCCTACAATTGGTTTAATAATAAAGATTTAATTCAATTTACAATGGATAATGGACAGTTGATAATTCATAATGGACAATTGACAGTTCTTAGCAGACTTATGACTTTTAACATTAGACTTTTGACATTTGACATTAGACATTAAAAATATTAAAAAAAACAACTATAGTTATGAGAACCAGAATATTATTAGCCGCAATGATTTTATTTTCGTTGAATATATCGGCAAAAAAAATTAAAAAAGAAGTACAGCCTGTACGCGTGCAGTATGGCATTGAAAACACGGGCACCAAGCTCGAAATAAGTTTCGAAAAAGGGAAATCGTACAATCATCCGCTGTTTGCCGTATGGCTGGCCGAAGAGAACGGAAAGTATATTCAAACACTTTTCGTATCGCAAAGCATTGGCAAAGGAGTTTTTCTGCGTGGAAGCCGAAAAACCGGCCAGTGGATGCCAGGCGAAATTCAACGACCTGCTGCCCTGCCCTATTGGGTGCATCAGCGCAATATTAAAAGCGAAAAAGGTGGGTTACTTCCAACACCCACAAACCCTGTAGCCGATGCTTACACGGGAGCTACACCCAAAAATGCATTTGTGCTCGGAGTAAAAACCGAAAAGAAACTTCAGGGAAAATACAAAATTATGTTCGAGCTCAATCAGTCGTGGGACTGGAACGAATACTGGTTCAACGCCAAATATCCCGACGATAAGGAATATAAAACTTCGAGTCAGCCGGCTTTGGTTTACTGCGCCGATGTGGATAGCAGCAATCCTCAACCCGTTGAATTTAAGGCTGTAGGTCATAGTCATTATTCCGGGAAAGGCGGAAATTTGAACAAAGACCTGAAAACAATGACCACAGCATTGAATATTGCAAAAAGAATAACAGTGAAAATTGTGGAGTAAACTTATTGAAAAGTTAAGGGTCAGCTATAAATAAAAAAAGACAACGAAAGTTTCAATATATAGAAACTTTATTTATCTTTGTACGTTATAGCTTTAAAACAACTCAATGAGATATTTCGAAACCAAATTTTTAAATGAGGCTGAAGAATTTTTGGATAAACTCGACCCAAAAACTACAAAAAAGATCATTTATCACATTGACCATGCTGAACTAACGAATGACCCAAAACTTTTTAAAAAACTTCAAAATGACATTTGGGCATTTAGGACAAAATTTGCCGGACTTCAAATTAGACTTCTTGCTTTCTGGGACAAAACAGACAACAAAGAAACCTTGGTTATTGCAACACATGGCTTCATTAAAAAAGTAGACAAAGTACCGAGTAAAGAAATTGAACGTGCAGTGCGACTAAAAGACAATTATTTCAACAACAAACTAAAAAAGTAAAAACATGGAAACTAAAGAAATAAAAACAAAAAGTCTATCCGAAATGAAAGATAAGTATATCGGAAAAACTGGTACAAAAGAAAGAGAAGAATACGAATACGAACTTAGAATGGACGTTTTGGGCAAAATGATTAAAACGGCCAGACAAGAACGACATTTAACTCAAGAAGAATTGGGAAAATTAATCGGTGTTCAAAAAGCTCAAATATCAAAACTAGAAAACAGCGCTAACAGCGCAACAATTGATACAGTAATTAAAGTATTCAAAGCGTTAAAAGCCGAAATTAATTTCAAAGTTAAAATCGAAGACAACTTTGTAGAACTCGCCTAACAAATAGCTGAACCCCTAACACACTCTTGTTCACAGGCTGGCTTGACGTGCACTTAACGGGTTTTGCGCCCGCATTAGCTGCGCAGATTTTAATTCACTTTGTCACTGTGCGACAGCAAATACGCCCAAAAACCGCCCGTGCCCATAACCTCGGTCGTTATACTTACATTTCACAAACAATATAAAGCAAAGCAGGAATCTGAGAAATCATTTTCCTGCTTTTGCTTTAAGTAATGCTCTTGTTATACACTTTTCAGATTCATCACTACGTTCGGAATCTAACATCATTTTTTGTATATTTGTAAGTTAAAAACAAACTCATCTATGAAACAACCCTCGCTCCTCACCTGTGTTTTGCTCGATATTGCGGGCTACCTCACCTATCTGATTCCATTTTTGGGCGAATGGGGCGACGGCCTTTGGGCGCCCCTTTCAGCCTTTTTGTTTTATCGTATGTTTGGTGGAAGAACCGGAAAAACCGGAGCCATCATTTCGTTTATTGAGGAAATCCTACCTTTTACCGACTTTATTCCCACATTTACCATCGGATATTTCGTGAGGAAAAAAGAGTCAGGAAACAAAAACTCACAAACGAACTCCTAAAACGCCGCCAACACATCGGCTAAATGAATTCCTTTAATAGGCAGTTTATGTTTTTGGATATAACCGTTGATGTTCATAAGGCATGAGGCTTCGGTGCTGATAATAAATTCAGCGCCTGTTTCGAGCGCATTACGGACTTTCTTTTCATCCATGGCAGTTGAGATGGCCGCATTCTTTACGGCAAAAGTTCCACCAAAGCCACAACAGGTATCGCTTTCGCACATTTCAATCAGTTCGAGTCCCTTCACTTTTCGGAGCAACTGGCGGGGTTCATCTTTTATGCCATACTCGCGCAATGCAGAACAGGAATCGTGAAATGTGACTTTATGCGGAAATTCAGCTTCCAAATCAGTTATTTTCAGAACATTCACTAAAAAATCGGAAAGTTCAAAAATATGTGGATAAAGCACATCTACCTGAGCTAATTTTTCGGACTGCCCTTCGAAAAGTTTACGATAATGATTGCGAATATAACCTGTACACGAGCCCGAGGGCGACACTACGGGCATATCGGGCTTAAAATCAGTCAGAAACTTAGCAGCAAGCGAGCGAGCTTCATCCCAGTAACCACTATTGAAAGCCGGTTGTCCACAACAGGTTTGTTCATGGTTATAATGCACAGTGCAACCTACTTTTTCAAGCACTTTTACTGTATTGAAAGCAGTCCCGGGATATAGCTGATCGATGTAGCAGGGAATAAATAATTGAAGATCCATTACTAAAATTTGAAGATTTGAGATTTGAAATTTGAAATTTAAAAAATTGAAATTTGCGGATTCCGAAAATGATTCTCAATTAATCCCGCGCCTGATACTCTAAATTATTTATTTTTAATTACTCATTGTCTTTACTCTTTGTTATAGCACTGATTACAAATCCGTGAATTCTTTGTACTTGCTCCTTTGTCTTTAATACCATAAATCGACAAACACAGGTAAATGATCGGAGAATCCACCTTTGTAAGTCATTCCCACATAAGTACGTGCGGGTTGTTTTCCTAAAAATTTTTGATCGTCATCGAGCAAAAAGGGCGCTTCGAAAATGTGGGCATCAGCTGCCGTTGTAAAAACATGTTTTTTCATATTTAGCAAACTGCCTGAAACGATAATCTGATCGAGAGCACCCCACTCGCCGGCATGCTTATGTGAACCTTTGCCTGATACATGTATTGGAAACATAAGATTATAAAGCTTATTACTCAAAGGTTTATCTTCAGGCGGATTTGCGCCCAATATCGTTTGCATACTTTTATTATCAGGATAATCATTAAAATCTCCCATTATAACAATTGCCGCATCATGATTCAAAGCGCACACACTGTCCACTGATGCCCTTAAAACTGAAGCTACAAACATTCGCTTATTTTCCGATTCTAATTCGCCACCAAGTCGCGATGGAAAATGACAAACAAACACATGCAAAGTATCGCCTGAAGGTATTCTTCCTGCAGCATAAAGCAAATCGCGTGTCTTACTCTCTGGGAATTGCGGATTGGTAATGGTGACAGACCTGCTAATTATAGGTTTGAACATTGATCGCTGATAAAGCAAAGCTACATCAATACCACGTGCATCAGGCGATTCATAATGAATAAATTTATACTTTAAGCTCTTAAGCCCTGAAAAAACAGTAAGATCGCGCAAAGCCCTCTCCGACTCTACTTCGCAAAGCCCGACCAAAGCCGGTGCCTCCCAACCACCTAAAGCAGTAATAACCTTACCAATATTGGCTTGCTTTTGCTGGTACTTCGCATAATTCCAACCACGCATACCGCCCGAAAGATATTCTTCGTCAAGTGTCGTAGTATCATTCACACAATCGAAATAATTCTCTACATTATAACACATTATACGTAAGGGTTTCTTCTCAGCAATTTGAGCTTTTGAAAAACCAGCAACTAAAAAGAGAAACAACACATTACGAATTCTCATGTTTGTAAAAGATTAAAAAATAAGGTTTGCAAAGTTATAAAAAAAATTGTGCAGGCACAGTTTATTTGAAAATGTAGCCTGATAATTTTTTGTACAAACCTATAAAACAAAGCCTTTGACCTTAAAATACTCAAAAATGAAACATATAGCACTGTTTTTGTTACAACCACAATAGTGCTTTTACAATATGTATGACTAAATTTGCAAACTGAAAACCAAAGACTTTTTTATCTACACGAAAGTCACGATCAAATAAAATGAAAAAAACGATTTCCATTGCTCTGCTTTTTATTCCATTTTTCGCATTTTCGCAATTAAAGATTAATGAGATAATGACCAATAATGTGTCGGCCATCATGGACGATACTTACAATTACAGTATGTGGGTTGAACTTTACAACGAAAGTTCATCGACAACCTACAATCAGGCTGCCTGTTACTTCACCGATAACCTGAACGAACCCCGCAAATGGAATCCTCCATATAAACTCATAGGTCCGCAGGCTTTTTCCCTGCTGTGGTTTGAACAACCCGAAAAAGCAGGCCATGCCAGTTTTAAATTGAAACCCGAAGGAGGAAAACTATATTTACTAAACGCTTCGGCACAGATACTCGATAGTGTAATTTATCCTCCACAATATCGCAATATATCGTATGGGCGAAAGACTAATGGATCATCCGAATGGGTATTTTTTGAACAATTCAGTGCCAGTCTACCCAATAACAACAAAACACATGCATCGCAACAATGCGAATCGCCAGTTTTTAAACTTCCGGCTGGTTTTTACAGCGGATCGAAAAATGTAGCTTTTGAAACTCCTGCACCCGGCGACACAATTTACTACAGCCGTAATGGGGATGAACCTACAAGAAAAAGCTATCGTTACACACCGGGATATGTAGTAACCATCAGTAATACAAGCATTTTTCGCGCCCGTACATTCTCACCCGGCAAGCTACCCAGTCAGGTGGTAACAGCCACATTTTTTCTGAACGAAAGAAATTTCAAACTACCTGTGGTATCCATTGTAACCGAGCAGAAAAATCTCACCGACAACACAATCGGAATATACGTGGAGGGAACAAACGGCATCACAGGCAATGGCATGGATCGTCCGGCCAACTGGAACCAGGACTGGTGGCGGCCAGCCAACTTCGAACTTTACGATACCACATTTACAGCGCGCCTAAACCAGGAACTTGACATACAAATAGCCGGAGGCTGGACGCGCATGAATAAGCAAAAATCGCTGAAAATAAATCCACGCAATAAATATGGGGACAACCTGCTACGATACGACATTTTTGCAGCTACCAAACCCAACATGAAATACCGTAGTATTTTGTTGCGAAACTCGGGAAATGACTTTGACCATTCGATGATGCGCGATGGATACATGCAATCACTTATAATGAAACGTATGGATCTCGACTATATCGCTTACGAACCTGCTGTTTCGTTTATAAACGGCATATATTATGGTATTCAAAACCTGCGTGAAAGGTCTGATGAGGATTTTGTTTTTTCGAATTACGGTTACGAGGAAGAGGATATAATACTACTGGAATCGTGGGAAATGAACTCCGACACAGAGTTTAAAAAACTTACAAATTATGTAACCAACAATGACATTACACAAAAATCGGTATATGATAATGTGTGTAAAATGATGGACATGGAGAGTTTCATGAATTACTTCATGTCGGAGATTTATCTGCGAAATACCGACTGGCCTCACAACAATATAAAATCATGGAAGAAAAAAGATGTTGGAAAATGGCGCTGGATTCTTTACGATACCGACTTTGGATATAATCTATGGAGCAACGACCATACTCACAACACCCTCACATGGGCTTTGGGAGAACACTCAGGATCAGACCCGGCCAATGCACAATGGTCGACAATTCTGTTGAGACGACTCATTCTGAACGATACTTTCCGTAAAAATTTTATCGATAAATTTTGTATTCACATGTCGTCAACTTTTAAAGCTACGCGTGCCAATGAAATTCTTGACAGTCTGGCAGGCAAAATTGCTACAGAAATAACTTACCACAAAAATAAATGGGGGTCGGGCCGTACCTTCAACAACGACATTGCTACCATGAAGGGTTTTTCGGCCAACCGTCCCAATTCGATGATGAATTTTATCGGCTCACGTTTTTTAAACAATCAGGGCTCGCTAAGCATAAACATAAGCGCCAACATACCCAATGCCAAATATCTTTTTAACTCTGAAACAATTCAAGACGCACAAATAAATCTCACATATTTCAGAAATCAAACATTCACACTTACTCCAATCGAACCCGGAGGTTTTAAATTTAAACACTGGCTTGTGACAGAAGAAACGGGGACTACTACCCTGCTAGCAAACAAAAGCCCTTGGAAATACTTCGATGGTAATGCTATGCCTGCAAGCAACTGGTATGCAAAAACATATAACGATCAAAACTGGAAAACCGGGAATGCTCCATTAGGTTATGGAAACCTGGGACATACAACCACAATAGGATACGGTAACGACACCCAAAATAAATACCCTGCATCATACTATCGTAAGACGATTCAGATTAATGACCTTGCTTCAAAAGATAATTTTGTAATCAGTACTTTTGTTGACGATGGAGCAGCAGTGTATGTAAACGGAACTGAAGTGGGCAGGGTAAATATGCCCACAGGCACACTTACTTTCAACACATTTTCCACTACTTATAACAATGGAGTTACGGGCACTATTAATGTTCCTAAAAATCTACTGACCGAAGGAAACAATGTGATAGCAGCAGAAGTGCATCAAACCAGCGGGAATAGTTCGGATGTCATTTTCGAACTTCAAATGACCTGCAGCAGTGCCACCAATCAGCAAACGATCGAAAACCCGGTCTTCAGTGGTACTACAGGTAGTCCTTTCAGCATACAAGCTGTTTACGAACAAAGTACATTTGAGGACCCTGACAAAGACAAACGAGCATATATAAATGAGGTAGTATCGTCGAACAATGTGATACAGGATGAACATGGTGACACCGATGATTATATAGAGATTTACAACGACAGCGACACTGAGGTAAATATTGGTGGTTGGTATATCACTGACACTCCTTATAACCCCACATTGTTTCAGATACCGACCAACAATGCTACACTCACTACAATTCCGGCTAAAGGATATCTTGTACTCTGGGCCGATGATGAACCTGAACAGGGCATATTACATTTAAACTTTAAACTTAGTAAAGACGGAGAACAGATTTTGTTATCAAAATACAATTACCTCGACAATCTGATTGTTGTCGATTCGATTAGTATAGTACCACTGGAACAAAACTTAAGCTATTCGAGAGTTCCCGATGGTAGTAGTAGCTGGATGATAAAATCGATGACCTGTAATTACAACAATAGTTTCGGTGCAGATGTACAAACCGTCGCCGAACACAATATCAGAGTATATCCCACAATGCTAAACAACATGCTAACCATTGAAAATGCTCGCGGCCAGACAGTGACAATATACGATTTATCAGGTCAAAGGATTATGAGTACTATTTGTGAAAGTGACAAAGAGATGATTGAGGTCGGATATTTAAGAAAAGGAGCTTACATCCTTTCGGCTGGTAGTATTCGAATAAAGATTATCAAATTATAAAGAACAAAATTAAGCAAATATCACAACAAAACAGAGGCTGGCCTTCACAGGGCAGCCTCTGTGTCTTTTTTCTGTATTCAAAAAAAAGAGTTTCAAATGCAGATAAATCTTCAGAGTTCGGGTTCTCTGTCATTTTATTACAAACAACCGAACAGGTTAAACGAATTATAAAAAACTGATCAAATAAAATAGAAAAATTACTATTCACTGCCGTACAAATCAAGAGTCATCTTTCAGACTTCACTGATCTGCACCTGCAGTTTGGGTTCATATGTATATATTTTGTTACATAAATTAGCTGCCAGCATCATCATACGTGGGATGTGAAACGGCCCTTTAAACAGATTGCCTTTTGCAGGTTGAGCCACTGTTCCGTCTCGATGCAAATATCCATACCATTCGCCGTATTTGGCATCAGGAAAAACCCTGTATGTATACTCATGTGCGGCTTTGTGCATTTCTTTATATTTAGGGTCACCTGTTAGCTTGTAAGCATAAAGTGTTGCAATGATTGCTTCGGTTTGTGGCCACCAGAATTTCATATCCTGCGAGTAATCCTGAGGAGGTAGTCCTTTGCAATCGCGAAAATTATACAAACCACCAAATTCCTTATCCCAACCTAGCTCCCACGACCAATCGAGAATTGTAGTTGCCAGTGATATCAATTCGGGGTCGTTTCCACGATGCTCGGCTTCTTCCATAATAAACCATGCCGCTTCTATGCTGTGCCCGGGATTTACAACACGTCCAATGTTCGAATCAATAAAATCACCCTTAGAGCTTACATTTTCGAGCAAAGCCTTAAACTCAGATTGCAAAAAATGAGACTTAATTTCGTTAATTGAATCATCAATTTGCTTTTCAACCACCTCACTTTCAACAACATCGCGCAGACGAATTGCAGTATTAAGCAAAATCATAGGCAACGACAATCCTTTCATATCGACCGACGGATTGAACTTCGGCTGCAATAAGCCCGGTGTATCCTTATACCTCAGCACCAAACCGAAGAGTTCAAGCGCTTTGTTGGCATAATGCTTATCGTTTGTAGCTTTCGAATATTCGGCCATTGCTATAATCGCAAAACATTCAGAGAACAGGTAACGTCGTTTACGTATACCTACTCCTTCGGCGCTGATTTCGAAGAACATACGACCATCGGTATCGAAACAATGATCAACCATAAAATCGATGGTCGATTTAGCGGCATTTATCCAATCAGGATTCTGATTGATATTGTTATAAGCCAGTGAAAAAACATAGGCAGCACGCCCCTGAAACCAAACTGATTTCGTGGTGTCCATCAAACTACCATCTCTGTTAAGACAAGTATAAAAACCACCGTTAACCCTATCAAGTCCGTGAATAAGCCAAAAAGGCAAAATATTATTGCATAGATCAGACTGATACTGAGATTCGCATTGCTTAAAATAATCGTATTCTAACTCCTCCATACTATCATCGATTTCAATCAGCAGATGTTGACTTTTGAAAAAACACATTTCAACCTTATACTATATATTATAATATTTAATCTATAAAGCAATAAATCAACTCTCAAACACTTCATTTACAAGAAATAGAAATGCATTTCCTCAAAACAAAAATACAAAACCGCTTTATTTATTAATATATTTATTATGAGTGCAAATATATAAATTATTTTTTATATATACAGCTGCTTTTGAAATTTATATTTCATAAACCAGCAAATTATATACAGGTTTAAAATCATGAACGTTCAAATTCGTGTATAACAAAAAGCCCGAAACGTAACAACTACGATTCGGGTTTATATAAAACAATGAAAATAAGTTAATTAAGAACCCTGACTTCTTATCTCAGATTATACCTAGTAGTTTACTACGCGACATCAAACATGCACCGATAACTCCGGCATTATCACCAAGCTTGCTAAGCTTTATTTGTGTATCCCGACTTACCAGATTGAGTGAATAACGTTTCACTGCACTACGTACAGGCAAGAGCAGATAATCGCCTGTAGAAGCAAGCGAACCACCCACAACAATGAGTTCGGGATTAAACAGATTTATCAATACAGCAATCTGTTTTCCAAGATTATTTCCAACCTCTTCGATAAGTTCAATGGCCAAAATATCATCATTAATAGCCGCATCAATTATATCTTCGAGCACTAACTGTTGTCCCTTTTGCAATTTTGGATTCAGGATAGAACTATTCCCTTCTGCAATTTTTTCGAGAAAACGACGATAAATAAAAGAGCCTGAAGCTTCAGTTTCAAGACAACCTTTCTTACCACAATGACAAATTATTTCGTTGTCGAACACCGGGATATGACCAAATTCTCCCGAGAAGCCTGATTTTCCATAATACAATTTTCCATCCACAATAATGCCCATGCCCAAACCCCAGCTTACGTTAATGAAGAAAATGTTTTTTTCATCTTTTACCACACCATTCATAAACTCACCATATGTCATTGATCGTGAATCATTATCTATAGTCACATGCATTCCCAATCGTTCCTGAAAAATTTCAGACAGTGGTCTTTCGTTGAAATAATACATACTGTAACTGTGTCCGGTCTGAGTATTTACACGACCCGACATATTTATGCCGACACTGAGAATTTTCTTCTTTGGTAAACTAAGACCGTCAACATATTCGTTTATAATATCGCACAATGCATTGAAACTTTCCTCAGTATTTTCGTACAAAAAGGCTTGGCTAACAATCTCGTTTACTAGTTCGCCTTTGAAGTTTATCAAGGCCAAATTTACTTTGAAACGTTTGATATCAACACCGAGGAAACATCCTGAATCGGGATTTAGGCCATAAATATTGGGACGACGTCCTCCGTTAGTTTCAACTTTTCCGAAATCAATTACAAAACCATCTTCGATAAGTTCACCCACAAGTTTTGTAACCGTAGGCACACTCACTTCCATTTCACGGCCAAGTTCGGGAAGTGTATTTTCGCCATTATTGATAAAATAACGAAGAATATTGAGTTTGATCAGCGCATTTCGCGAACCCAGCTCAATTTCTTCTACAAATGTAGTTTTCATGAAGTTATATACATTTAAAAATCGATTAATACCTTTTTATACATAAGTGAAACTCATCTCATTATCTCTACAGGGAAGCATTGATCTCTTAATAACGACAATTATTAAACAAGCAAATATATTTTTAGAAATTATGAAACATTCGTCATGTGCAAAGATAATATTTAATATGAATTGATACTCAAAAAACAATAATAATTAGCTCCTTTTCAATATACAACATACAAAAAGAAGCTTCGACATTGAAATCAAAACTTCTTTAATAAAAACACTGCTATTAATGCAATATATGAGAAAATAGTTTTAAATAAGATGAAGCATTTTACTACGTGCAAGCATACATGCCCCTACCACTCCAGCACTTTCGCCGAGTTGTGTTTGTTTCAGTACTGTATCGCCCCCAATAAGGCTAAGCGAATATTTACGTATAGCACTTTGAATTGGCAACATCAGGTACTCACCCGTTTTCGACAATAACCCTCCAATGATAACCAATTCGGGGTTTAGCAAATTGATTAAGCCTGCAATGTGTTTACCGAGTGTAAAACCAACTTCCTCAACAAGTTCGATGGAAAGCATGTCACCGGCAAGTGTTGCATAAATAATATCTGAAAGAAATATCTCCTGTCCGCTTTGTACTTTTTTCTGTAAAATAGTGGAGTGGCCTTGAGTGATTTTTTCGAGCAGACGACGATGAATATAGGATCCTGACGCCTGAGTTTCGAGACAACCTTTTTTGCCGCAATGACACATTACTTCATTATCGAAAACGCTGTTATGACCAAACTCGCCTGAGAAACCCGACTTACCATAATTCAACTCTCCATCGGTTATAATGCCAACACCAAGCCCCCAACCTACATTCACAAATAGAACATTTTTCTCGCTTTTTACCACGCCGCTTATATATTCGCCATAAGCCATAGCACGTGAATCGTTATCGATGGTAATCATCAAACCCAAGCGCTCTCGAAGAATTTCGGTAATGGGTGTTTCGCTGAAGTAGTATCGTGTATAACTATGTCCTGTTTCAGCATTCACTCGTCCTGAAATATTTATACCTACATTTAGAATTTTGTCTTTAGACACCGGCAGTTTATAAATAAATTCGCTGATAATGTCGCAAAGTGAGTCGATGGATCCAGGACTATTCGTCTGGCGAAAAGGCACATCCATTTGCGAATAAACGATATTGCCATTAAAATTGATGAGCGCCAGATTTACACTATAATCGAGCATATCCACACCCATAAAATAGCCTGAATCAGGATTAATACCATACTTACTTGGACGACGACCGCCGGCAGTTTCCTGTTTTCCAAAGTCAACTACATAACCATCCTCCATAAGTTCACTTACAAGTTTGGTCACAGTAGGCACACTCAAATCCATTTCTCGTCCTAATTCGGCCAAGGTATTGGCTCCATTAAGAATATAATACCGAATAATATTGATTTTCAGCGAAGCACTTTTGGTCCCCGACTGAATTTCCTCTGCTAACGTTTGTTTCATATTTTCAGCATTTTATCGCTCCGGAGTTTTTGTAATAGTATTACGAAAAGACTATAAGCGATTATTTTACATAAATTTCAATCAACGAATATTTTATTTGATACAATTTTTTATTAAATCAGATAAGGCTGAGCATCTTGCTACGTGCAAGCATACAAGCACCAACCACGCCAGCAGTATCGCCTAGTTTACTTAGTTTTACGGCAGTATCATTGCCCACCAGATTGAGTGAATATTTTCGGATTGCACTTTTAATCGGAAAAAGTAAATAATCGCCTGTTTGAGCCACCGTACCACCAATAATCACCAGTTCGGGATTGAGTAGATTGATCAGGCCGGCAATATGTTTCCCTAATGTATTTCCAACCTCTTCGACAAGCTCGATGGCCAGCATATCACCTTTGAGAGTCGCTTTTATAATATCATCGAGAAGAAGCGTTTCGCCTTTTGCAATTTTTTTCTGAAGAACTGAAGAATTTCCTTTGGCAATTTCGTCAATCAAGCGACGATAAATGTACGATCCTGATGCCTGAGTTTCCAGACAGCCTTTTTTACCACAATGACACATCACCTCATTATCGAACACACTCATATGACCAAACTCACCCGCATATCCCGATTTTCCGTAATAAAGCTTACCATTATTGATAATGCCCATTCCCAGCCCCCAACTTACATCGACAAAAATTACATTTCGTTCGTTGTTGCCTGCGCCACACATATATTCACCATAAGCCATAGCCCGCGAATCGTTATCGATGGTTACGTATAGTCCGAGTTTTTGTTTGAAAATTTCGCTAAGAGGCTGTTCATTGAAGAAATAGCGACTATACTTATGTCCACTATCTGTAGTAACCAAACCGGTTGCATTAATACCCACATTCAGAATTTTTTCTTTCGGAATACTGAGTTTATGCATAAAATTATTAATAATATCGCACAACACATCCAAACTTTCGGGACTATTTTGTTGCTTGTAAGGAATCTCTTTATTCGAAGCCACAATTACGCCATTAAAATTAATAAGCGCAATGTTTACACCGAAGTCCCGAATATCAACTCCCATAAAATAACCCGATTCGGGCTTGACACCATACATATTGGGGCGACGACCTCCGGCAGTTTCCTGTTTACCAAAGTCTGCTACAAAACCGTCTTCCATCAATTCTGCTACAAGTTTAGTTACTGTAGGTACACTTAAATTAAGTTCTTTGCTTAGTTCGGCAATGGTGTTATTGCCATTGAGAATGTAGTAACGAATAATTTCGATCTTCAGTGAAGCTCCTTTAGAACCCGATCGGATTTCATCAACAAATGATTGTTTCATGTGTAAATAATTGTTTTTAAAAGTCACATATAACTTGCATGACAGATTTTAATATCAGCTTACCTAAACAGTAAGAAACTGTTCCATAAGTCAATTGCCAGCATTCATGCTAGTTTCAGGATTCAAAGACTTATTATCAGGACAACTTAACATCAACATCTTCACACAAAACAGGCTTATTTTAAAGATGTTGCAACATATATATTCAATTATTAGTATTGCCACTCGATATGTTTCTGACACAAAAAACCATCACAGAATACAAAGCAAAAAAGCAAAGAATTGCAGAAGAAAACAATACCTGCAAATAAAAGAAACAGACCTGAAATAAGTTTATAAAAATAAATAATTTTTATATTGTGATGCAAAAGTAGCTTTTTTTTTTTAATAATAATCTTTTCGCATTGAAAAACGACTAAATAATCATTTGACTTACAACTCCAGGAAAATAAAAATACAGAAAAATAAAAAACGAACATCGCTACAAATAAAAAAAGCCGGACAAAAGTCCGGCTAAAAAATCACAATCCTGCCCTGAGTGACACGATAAAATTACGTCCTGCAGCCACCAAAGCGGAGCTATACGATCGGTAGCGCTGATCGGTAATATTCTCGACACCTGCCGAAACAGCCAGGGTGGGATCAAACTGATACTTCACTTTAAAATTCAGTGTGTACCACGCCGGTGAATACGGATTTCCATTCGTATCCCTTGCATAAATCACAGTTTTTTGCCTTTCTTCTTCGTTGAGATCAGCATAGTTAACTTCGGCAGAATAGTTAGCATAAAGCTGTAATTGCAATTTTTCGCGCTGATACGAAAAGCGTGTCAAACCGAAAGCCGGAGCTGCATGACGCGACGACGATACTGTTCCGTTATCCATTTCCTCGGCACCCGTCTGATAGTTGTAACGCGAACTCAGACTGAAGCCTTCGGGTAGCTTAAGTTCGAAACCTGCACTGAAACCATAAACTGTTCCATAGGCTGCATTCTGAATAGCATACACTCTGCTCATTTCGCCATTGTACATAATGCTATCGGCTCCGTTAACCTGAAATTCACGGCGAACCATTGCATTGTCGAGAAAGGTAAAAAAACCTGTAAAGTCCAGTTTCAAAACATCCGCTACAATTTTCGACACGCCAAGTTCAGCATTACATGCATATTCCGACTTTAATGCTGTGTTAGGCACAATGACCTCACCCGACACAAAGTCGAAAATCTTACCAACATCGTCCACATTCGGAGCTCTGAAACCAGTGCCAGCCGAAGCTGTGATTTTCCAGCTTTCATCCGGACGGTACACCAAACCAACACTTCCGGTTAAAGCATCGTTCTGAATGCCGGAAGTATTGAAACCAAAAGGATAGAAACTCAGATGACGTGTAAAGTCCGAAACAACCTTATAGAAATTGTAACGCACACCACCCTGAAGTAAAAACCTATCGGAAACACTGTACTGATAATTCAGATAACCGGCTCCGCTACTCCATTTCGAAGCCGGATAACGGTCGGGGACTGCAATAGCAGATCCGTCGCGGATATCAGTAGCCAAACCCCGGGAATACACATCGTTCATCACATACTCCAAACCATAACTAAACTTATGCTTTTGCAGCACTTTCTCGAAATCGAGATTGCCTGAATAAGCATGTACCTCCTCGCGCTGAGTACGCAAGCGGTAATGATTGAACTTACGATCGATACGGCTTTCCTGAAAATACTGCTGTGCCAAACGTAATGTCATTCGGTCGTAAAACGGGTTTTGCACTTTGTGAGTGGCCGAAAGATTGTTCATCATCCACACCTGTGGCCCATAGTTCCACACTGCATAAGCAGGTAAACCACTGCTCTGGGTTTCCATCAACCTGTCGTAACGCGAATATTCAGAAGTTTCAGAGTAATGAAACCCGTACTGAAAATCCCAGTGATTGTTGGGACTAAAGCGCACTTTTTCCATCAGATTTATTTGCGAATATGCACCAGGTGTCTGCAACATTGGATCAGGATTTTCAACCGAATGATCGGTATTGTCCATGCGTAACACATAGAATTTTTTCAGATATTCGTCGGGACCGTATTTACCCATTTTCAGATCGCCATATTTTGAAAATGTAATACCGGTAACCGAAGCCCACTTTTTCCATCCTGTTTTCAGTTCGAAATGGCCCGTGGTTTCATTGCTTGCCGAAGAATAGCGCATCACCGCTTTGGCTGTAATCAGCGGTTTATCGGTGAGTGACAACTGCGGTGTCAAAGTCTGAAAACTCATCACACCGCCAATTGCATCGCTGCCATAAATAACCGATCCCGGTCCGAAAAACACTTCTGTACTTTCAATACTGAAAGGATCAATGGAAATCACATTTTGGATATTTCCGGCTCTGAAAATAGCAGAGTTCATACGCACGCCATCCAAAGTGTATAAAAGGCGGTTGGTTGCAAAGCCACGTATCATGGGACTTCCCCCACCCTGCTGACTTTTCTGAATAAATACCTCGCCTGTGGCACCTAGCAGATCAGCTGCTGTTTGCGGGTTTTGCAAAGCCATTTCCCTGGGTGAAAATACAGAAATCTTAGCAGGAATATTTTTTGACACCTGACTCCATCGCGTAGCTGAAACCACTACTTCGTCGAAATTTATGGCGGATAGCTGCATGGCAATCCTGAAACTATTTTTCTCAATTTCAGAAAAAGCAAGTCGCTCCGTTTTATAACCCAGCATTCGTATTTCGATACGGGTCAAATTCCGGAATTCCGAAATATCAGCCTGTCCGCGTGCATTGGTTACTGCAGAAAGGGCGGGCTGTGTGCTCATGATGGTGGCCATTTCGAGCGCTTCACCGGTTTGCACATCCACAACCGTAAGCAACTGCGAGAAGGTCTTTGTTACAGAACCCATGCACAGAAATATCAACAGTAACTTCAAAAACAAATTCCGGCTGTTGCACTTTGTACAACTTTTGGAATTTTGTCTTTTTGATATTTTTAAAATCATTCTCTTATCTTTATTGTATAAAATAATATGTTCTTCGTTGATTAATATAAGTTCCTGAAAAACAAATGCTAGCATAAAACCTTTCTCAATGGTAACACTATGCAAAACTGCGTAAAAAATTTCATTTTTCCGACACAGTAAGTCAGACATCACAAACCAGGTATTCGGGTGTGCATCATTTTAAGCAAGTAAAATATTGTTTCATTCTACTACAACTACTCTGATTTTCGGCATCTTAGCAAAAATAAATATTGCAATCCACCTATTTCAGGAACAAAAAAGCAGGGACGAAAAAGTTTCGGGAGGAGGATTTAGCGGATGAATTAAAGGTGACTGAAAAACAAGTTTATCCTCATAACGAATAAGCGACTCAGAAGGTAAAAAAGCAAACTGACTTAATAAAGGATTGAAATAAAGCGATACATAAAAGGATAGAAGACGAAGACGGGCCTGATTGTGACCGGGATTGCTCCCCCAGGCCATAGTCACAAGCGAACTTAGTTTCCGGTTAAGTTGTGTTTCCTCATAGTCCCACCAACAGTAATAAAAAACACTATCAGCACTCTCCTGCGTTTTCACAATATCGTACATCTGACCCTGATAGTCGAACTCATGGGAATGTTTCCAGTGTAAGTCTGTTTTAATTGCATCTTTGTGAAATCTGAGCAATACAAGTTCACTGTCGTCAAGTCCGGCTATCATTTTCCACTTCACTTCCCTTCTGATAGATTTCCTTTCGGTATGAAAAACAAGTACTGCGGTGACGACAGGTGCCATAAAGCATAGCAAGAATAATATGGAGATAAACTTATTTTTCAAGCTTTGTCATTTTTTTATGCACAGATTTGCAGTAAAGGACAAAAACACATGTAAGCACAAAGAGTGAATGTAAATAAAACAAAGGGCATCCTCAGACACCCTTTGTTAAACAACACCCTAAACTATTTAATTACGTGTAAATTTCGCTCGATAGTTATGACCTTTACTATCGGTAATGTTCACAAAATAATAACCAGAAGGATATTCGCTTACATCGATACGAAGCACTTTGAGACTGCTCTCGGCAAGTCCGCTTTCCATTTGTTGACCGGCAGCATTGTAAACAGTATAGCTGTAAGGATTAATTCCATCGTTGAATGGAAGTGTAACCGATATTTGCGCATTTGCAGGAACAGGAAATGCATTTATCTGCTGATCGCGAAGCAATTCCTCAATTCCTGTAGCCATATTACAACCCACAAATGAGATTTCGGCAGCTGAAGTCCATGCATTATCGTTAACTTCGCTTAAAGCTCGCAAGCGAGCGTAACGTCCGGTTTTTGCGTCAAAACTTACAGTTTTGGGAGCCGAATTATTTTCGAAAGTACCCATATAAACAGGGGTCCCCCAGTTCAATTTATCATCGGAAATATACACCTCATAATTGGCTATACGGCCGTTCGATTGATCACTACGCGGCAGATAAGTCATTTTACTTACACTGTAGGATTTTCCAAGATCGATACGAATTTCGTGAGGTGGCTGGGGTTCATTTGTTCCCCATGCAGTATGCCATATAGTAGCGGGATTTCCGTCGAAAGCCTTTGCAGGTTCGTTACCTACCTGATAACTATCCGCATATACCAGTCTCCAGATATTTTTAGGCAATTCGCCGGGATTTGAGCAATCATTTACCGAAGGGCATGATTTTACTTCGAACATATCCTGAATAGTTTTGCTGTATTCCACTCCATCTTTGCTTACTTTTAATGTGACAGAATACTTTCCGGGCACATCGAATACTGCTTTTGGATTACGGATGTTAGCATTTGAGATATAAGCAGGTGCAGGGGTTATTTCCCAACTCCAGTTTACATTTTCGTGATTCAGCATAGAATGATCGTCAAACTGAACAGTATCGAGAGTACAATTATATACAGCTTTCTCAACAAAAGGAGTTACAATAGGAGTAAAATCGGGCTCTGCAAGCATTGATTCCCATACGCCTGCATTACCGGCAATACGAAGTTTGCTATCGCGAAAAAAGGCAGCAGCCGAGATTGGACGTTTCCCTGCAGGCAGTCCGGCACCAAACTCAGTCCACGACATTTGACCATCCTTTTTATAAAACACAGTAGCAGCTTTACCCGATACATTCGTAGTAATAGCATACACAAGATCTTTACCTTCGGTAGTTGGCTGTATAACAATACTTTTAATTGACCGTGACAAAGCAGAAAATTGTGTCCAGTTTTCGCCACCATCTTTTGTAATATACATTTCACTGCTTTCACTTCCCCATATACCTACCTGACGTGAGGCATAAACTGTATTGTAATTATAGGGTGAAATAGCAAATGCAATCTGACCATTCCATGGCGGTGCATTGCGATTAGCAGGTTTACGCCATGTTTTTCCACCATCCTGCGAACGATAAAATCCAAGACCTACAATATCGGCATACAAAACATCCGGGTTTGAATAACTTATATCCAGATATCTTACGCGTCCGGGAAATTCGTAAAGCAATTCAAATGAAGTACCAAAATCGCGACTTAACCAAATAGCATCTTCACTTCCAAGATAAAGAGTACCGGAATACCATGGATGCGTAGCTACATTGCTACGTAAGCCACCATATTGATCCATATTTGGATGCTTACTAAAAATGAAGCGTCCTTCTGGTTTTCCTTCAGCAGTTTTCGGCAAAATCCATCCATCGCCAAGATCGTCGAAAGCTGCATGACGACTCTTACCATGCAACACCCAACCCGTGGGAGACTCACCACCTCCCATACGAAGTGCTTTTTCGCCATACATATCTGATATGGCAGTATTTCCGTTGTGATATCGACCACCCACAATAATATCTTCGTTCCAGCCCTGACTAAATCCCCACATATCAGAACCTAAAAGATTAAAATTGAGTGCTGAATAACCTACCTGAGATGTAAACTGATCAGTGCTGAGATTCATTCCACCATCGGTGGCTACCCATGTATCGTTGTTAGAGAGCATTTTCATATCCTGAATATCAGGATGTATAGAAAAAGAACCCTGATAACCACCCACTGCAGTAAAATTTGAACCACCGTTCATCGATTTATACAATGAAGTAGTTCCTGCATAAATCATATTCTCGTTTTTAGGCGACACTTCAAGTACAAGGTCGAAATAACCCTGTCCGTTTGTAAGCCCTGACCCACTACTAAGACCTGTAAATCCTGTGTATTTGAGTGCCCATGTCCACTCTGCATTGGCATAAACACCTTTGTAAAGAAATGGCACTTCGTTGCCTGCGGCATTACGACTGAGCATAATCACATAAAGCACGTTTGGATTAGCTGGAGTTACAGCAAGTAAGCCACCTGCCACGGTAGGTATTTCGGCAGGAAATGATGAAATTTCAGAAAAAGTATTACCAGCATCAAATGACTGAATTACTCTGAAAAAATTTCCTGAACGCGATAAGGCATACACCGTATCGAAACGATTGTTGGGTTTATATTCCACATCCCATGTTTCGGCAGCTGTTTTTTGAACCCAGGTCGTAGCCTGATTAGTAGACACCCATACACCCTTATCGCTGGATACAAGAATTTTCGACGGATTATTATAATCCATTTTCATTCTATTGCCATAAAACGAACCATTAAGACTGCGTTTCCAGGTTTCGCCACCATCGAAGGATCGGTGCATACTGTTGCCTGCAGCCACATACACAGTATCAGTGCTTATGGGGTGAATAGCAATAGCAGTTACACCACCACCAAATGGATAGTTAAGGCCTTTAACTTCCCATGTTTTACCCTTATCGGAAGTTTTATTTACATATCCGGTTTCGGTACCGGCATATAATACATTCGGGTTGTTTTCTGTGACATCAATCGAATATACATTTGCCTGCCAGGGAGCTGGTTTTGGGGTATCAGCACTTCCACTTTCGTTAAGCCAGAAAGTTTCTTTAGGTCCCAAAAAGCTCCAATTGTTCGACTTAGCGTTAGCAGGTGCACGTTGCATCTGCAATTCCCGCGTTTGGGCTTTTTTCAAATTTTCTTTGAGTATTTCAACATCAGGCAGCTCAATTGAGCCATCGTATTGTACAAATGGTTCCACATGTCGACGCCAAAGTTTATAATAACGCAAAATTGGAGTTTTCACACCTTTGTTGCTTTTTTCCCATTTTACGAATGCTGTATTCACCTCATTGAAGTTCACAGGATACTGGTACATCATTTTTCCCCATTCGGGAAAGTTTTCATTAAAATCTGGTTTGAGAATTTTCTCAACGGCTGGCAACTCATCGTAAGGAGTAAACTTAGATGTTTGTGCACTTAATAAGACCGGAAAAAACAGAAGCATAAAAAGACTCTGTCGGATTCGGTATAAAAAACTGTTTTTCATTGGTAATGAATGTTTCATGTGATTGAGTTATGTGAGTTTTTGAATTAAGGACATTATCAAAATGTGTTCTATCATTAAATAAATTATTACTTATTTGCTGCAGTATGTATGCAAATGTATTTTCAAGGCAACTAACTATCAAATACTTATGCCGTAAATAAATTACAGCAGATACATCTAAACTATCATTCACATCATTTATATTTCACAAATAATTAATATAAATACATTGCAAAAAGCCGATGCAAAACAATAATCACGGCAAATATAGTAAATATTTTTATTATATAAGTCATACTTTGAAGAAAATATACTATATTACAAAATCAAATATTTTTTTCGTATAAAAAAATGATTGTATACAATAGTATTATAGGTAACAAAAAAACTAGCACAAAGCAAAACGACCATGCAATCATCAGTATTACTGAAACTACACAGTCGGTTTACAACAATTAAAAATAAAAGAATATGATGGAGAAAACTATCGGATGTTTATTTTAAAAGAACCTGATTTGTTTTCATTGCTAAGCACCTGCAATACATACACTCCTTTAGGCAAATCAGGAATAGTTAGCTTATTTGTATCCTGCTTCATACTAAGTATTTTCCCGTTCAAACAAAAAAGTGATAATTCGGACACATTTACTCCGGTTACTTCCACAGAATCATCACGTTTACGAATTTTTACATCTTTTTCAGTAAGCGACTCTAAATCAGCAGGAATCACAGGAACAAGCTCGACAATAAAGTTATCCTCCGTATAGCTTTCGTCACCGGCATTTAGACGGTTGTTATCGATATACCAGAATCCTTTACCTGAGTTACCATCGTTCTGAATAGCATACAAACTGTCTTTTTTGTAGAAATTGTAGGTATTCCAAAATTCAGAATATGGATTTACACCAAAATTTGCCAACTCATTCAAATAACGATTATCTCTGGCATTGATGATTTTGTAACGATTAGTAGCATCCACCATTGTGATATTCCAAAACTGATTTGGTTTTGCAACATTATACGAAATAATGTTCTGAAAAGTCGGATTTCCTCCAGAGCCATTAAAATTAGTATTGGTCAAATACTTTCCACCCATTTTAATAAGATATGTTCCTGATGCAGGCATAACCTTGGTAGTCATAAAATCGGTTTTAAGTTTTTCCATATCCAAACGACCGGTTTTTAAATTACGAAGTTCGCCCTTGAAACCATTCTGACCATCGCCGGCAAATTGCAATGGAAAGAAAAGCGTTTGCTGAAATCTGAAACCATTTTTACTGACAGGTGCGAGTTTATCCAATCTTACACCATCTACATAAAGCGTCACCGATTTGAAATCGCCCAACACACGAATTGTATGCCAGTTATTGTCAGGAGCATAGTTGAATATATAATGATAACCATCGCGACTAAAGCCTAGCTTTCCTGTGCCGCCGGCATTCACAGTAACTTTCGAAAAAGATCCGGCAAAAAGTATTGCATCGGCAGCATTATCAGCCGACACTTTTAGATCGAATGACACATCATAATTGTAACCAAGTTCGTCGGCACCAAGAGCCAGTTTTGTTTTTCCATCAAACACAATTGCATTTTCAGTAATTTTAGCATTAATAGCCTGATGCTCTTCTTCGCTATAAAAACCAGCCATATTCAGTCCGGGACCTTCAGATGTTTGTTTGGCAAGTTCGCTGTAAGCCTCATAGGTCATTGTCGGATTCGACTTCCACAGTTTCATGCTAACCACCTGCATAGACGGTAAAACACGGAAGTGTACATCCTGTTGCGAAATACCATTTCCGCAGATATCATTCCACACAGCAAACATGGCTCCGTAAAGAGCCGGATGATAAGGAGCTAATGTTTCGGCCGGATTAACTTTCTCCGCACGATAATTATTAAAAATCCACTGTATATCAAGAAAGTCACGGTAATATCCGGCGGCAGGTACAATATAAAGCCATGCATCAGGAGTTGAAATTATTTTGAAACCATCTTCGATAGATTTAAACGGATCGATCCAACCCTGACTCCAGGCGTTGATAATGGCTCCACCTTTTGCGGGTACTGGAGTATCATCGTTGGTCATCATACGCATAGCACCCCAAAGGCGCGGACGTTTTCCCAACTCAACAATGTGATTCATATAATGATTTGTGAATTCGCGGAATTTTTTCGACTCCGTGCGGTTATATTCATCAGTACCAATATGCACATCGGGACCAATAAAAACAGGATTCGGACCACTGATATATTCGGCAAAAAGTTTATCGAAAAACTCGAACACTTCAGGTTTGTACAAATCAAGATGATCCATACCATAAGCGGTATTAGTAGCTGCCAGTGCAGGATTGTATTGAGTAAATGCCAGCGAGTGAGCAGGTATATCAATTTCAGGAATTACATTCACGCCATATTGCATTCCCAGCAACTGCAAATCACGGAATTCTGCTTTTGTATAATGCCCATCCTTTGCTGCAAGCCCGGGATAAGTTTCGCTTTCCAAACGGAAAGCCGCATAGGTTTTAAGCCAATCGTTATTGAAATATTGTTTAAAGCCATTGTCGTTAAGATGCACCTGAAATTCGTTCAGTTTATAATATGACATAAATTTCACGTAATGACGCAGGAAGTCAATTGTAAAGAATTTACGTCCCACATCGAGCATAAAACCGCGACTCGGATAATCGGGATGATCGGAAATGACACCACGGGGAATTTCGGTTTTATGATTTTCGAACAACTGCAAAATGGTGCGGGTAGCCCAGAATGTACCTGTACGTGTAGCGCCATCCACAGTAATACCACCTGCAATGCTCATATTATAAGCTTCGGTATTTTTGAGTTTCACATCACTTATTCGCAACAAAACAGCATTATCGGGTGCTGTATTCAAATCGGTTTCGGCCACAGTGGCAGTAGTACCAAACATAGTTTGCAAATCGTCGCGCAACTGATTTGCAACCGACATTAAGCTATCAGAGTTTGCCTTTTTCACAAGGATAGCAATATTATTCGGCGGACTAAAAGTGCCCGACGAAACTGCAAAGCTCTGCACTTCAGGAATTACCTTCAGCAAAGAGGGTTGCGCACAAACAACAGCAGAAGCTGTAAGTGTCAAAAGCATAGAAAAGGCTTTTTTCAAAAAATTGTTTCTCATCATTTAAAAATTATTCTAAGAATTAATTAATTACTACTTTAACAGACTGAGCACCCGAACGAACCACATATACACCGGGAAGAAATTCTCTTTCAGTGCTATAAGGTATTTCGCAGCCGTTGATACTAAAAACACGAACTTGTGTATTACTATTTTTCAACAGAATACGCTTGTTTACAATATATACCTGAAAATGATCGGCGTTCAGTTTTTGGGTATTACTGGTGGTAGAGGCAGGAATAAAAGTCCAGCCAGTGCCATGTACTCTCATTCCATTACGGGCAATAGTTCCGGGGTTTTGCAAAGCTAGCCAGGGCATCGGGAAAATGCGCGTGACATTCCCTACAGAGTAGCCCGACAATTCCCAATCCTGATTATCAAAACTAAATTCGGTTTTATACAAAAAAATTCCGGTCTGAAGTTCCACAGGCTCGCTCGTGCCAATACAATAATCAGTAGCTTTGTTTCGGAGTTGAATGGTACGGGCAAAAGTTCCGCTAATAGCTGCTGTACTTGCCACACGCCAAACAGCCGAATCGTTTTCGACACCGGTTCTGTATCTCAGTTTATTATCGCTTCCCTGATATAGTCTTGCTCCGGGATACTTTGTGGATTCAATATAATATAATCCATCTTTCAAAGGATATGCAAGAGAGTTTTTCACATCAGTCAGAAAGGTATTGTACAGTTGTTGTACAGAGTCAATTTCTGCTGCATTTTTCAGATTATAAACCTGCGATTCAGACATCATCACAGCACGCATTGCATTTTGTTTGTCTTTAGCATAAGCACCGGGAGCAACCGTTCCGCCTGTTTCGTAAGCAGGATATTCAAGATATTTATTCATTTCGCGCAAAGTAGCGATCAGTGCTTTTGTTTCGGTTTCGAGAAAAGGTACAAAAGCCATCATGCCACCATTTCCATCGAGTGGGTCGCCCCAAAGATTGATGGCATTTTGCTGGCCACCAAGTGCAAAGTTCAAATAGAGCGAAGGATAATTTGAGCTGCGAACCGAATAAAATTTGCTATTTCCTGACTCCTGATATTTATCACCCAACACAAAACTGTAATGCAGATTCGCCGGATCGTAAGTCCAACGTCCGGCATTTGAAGCTGCAGTAGCCACCGGACTTAACGAGCCCGAAGGCAAAGCTTTATTTACGAGCGCATATGTTCCTTTTTGCGCAGGATTTTCTTTGAGACACCACCACTGATAAATGTAGGCTCTGTCGGCTTCGGCTGCAGGCTCATTACTCCATATACGGTTAACAGCGGCCGTGGAATAAGTAGTTAACAGCGGTGAACCTTCGCCAAGCAATTCGATACATTTTCCACTGCGGGTAGCATCTCCCGCAGCTGTGACAATGCGGAACCAGTGCGTGGCATTATTGTCGCTTACCTGAGGTATTACTTTGGTTTTATCGCGCATATAATGCTTTCCGTAGCTCCATCCTTTCAGATTGTAAAGTGTGGTATCTTTGCGAATACGGGTTACAAAATCGTTGAAGTTTTTCGATGTTTTAGGACTCCAGCCGGTTTCGGCCACAGCGGCAATGCGTGGCAACATAAGGTACTCCACATGCCAGCCATGTTCCACATGTTCGGTCCAGAAGCAAGCCTGCACACCTTTATAATAAGGAAGCATAGCCGATGTAGCATCCGTTGGAACAGGCTCGTGGTTGTAAACCACTTCGAGCGTTTCCGATCCGCTTCCCTGCGAAAATGGTTCGGCAGGGTCTGAAGATTGTTTTCTATTAATATAAAAAGGAATTTGCGGTGTCATAATCACATCAAGTCCTTTTCCCGCAGCAATTTTACTTGCATTGGCTGCACCCGTCCACGCCATAATAGTTACATTCGAGCCGGTAAGGTCGCCATCGAGCGTTTCGTTCCATGCAATCACTTTTCTTCTATCGGCAGGATTTTCTTTCGCATTCAGGTATTTTTCAATTTCCTTGAAAAAATAAGTTTGAAGATCGCGGTAATTTGTTGAATTGAGCGAAGCCAACAATGCCTGACACTGAGCGTTGTTTCTCCATGCATTGGTGGGACATTCGTCACCTCCGATATGTATATATTTAAAAGGGAAAAGTGTTGTGAGTTCGTCGAGAATATCTTTCACAAAGCTAAGCGCTTCAGGATTTCCCACATTTAGCACATCGCCCGACACACCATAATCGGTCCAGACTTCGTGTTTGTTGTTTGGAGTACAGCTGTATTCGGGATATGCAGCCATTGCAGCCTGAAAATGTCCGGGCATATCCACCTCGGGAATAATTTCGATAAAACGCTCGCGGGCATAAGCCACAACTTCACGAATTTCATCCTGTGTATAGAAAAACGGTCCATAAGGAATGTAATCGTAATAAACACCATCAGGGTGACCCCATATTTGAGAATATTTGCGTTGGCTACCGACAGAAGTAAGTTTCGGATATTTTTTAATTTCTACGCGCCAGCCCTGATCTTCGGTGAGATGCCAATGAAAGCGGTTAAGTTTGTAAGTAGCCATAATGTCGATAACTCGCTTCACTTGTTCTTTATCGAAAAAATGGCGACCCACATCGAGCATAAAACCACGCCAGCCAAAACGAGGTTTATCGTTAACCGCCACAGCAGGGATAGCCCATTTTGTAATTTGAGGATTCCGGACACCTGCAGCAATTTCGGCAGGCATAAGTTGTTTAATGGTTTGAAAAGCGTAAAAAAATCCGGAAGGAGTTGCTGCTTCGATGGTGATAGCCGAAGCAGTCACATTAAGTTTATATTCTTCGGGAGCAAGTGTATTATTGAGCGTAAGTTTCACCGAAGCATCAGCAGATTCAGAAACAATGGAAGGATTGAAACCAGTGGTATGCGTATAGTTTAAAATAAACTGATCGACAATCTTCTTAATACTATCACCTTCGTAAGCAGGGTACGAAAATGTAGTTTGACCACTAAAAACAAATTCGCCGGCTCCTGTAATAGTACTCAGCGGTTTGGGTACAACAGATATTTGTTGTGAAAAAACTGAACCTGCAAAAAGAAGCGATAGCAAAAAAAGAAATGTGTGTTTTTTCATAATAAAAATATTAAAAAGGATATTTATCGGCAAAAAAAATGCAGAATATCCGCTTATAAGTTACGGTATATTCTGCATTTAAACAAGCGTAAATTAATCTGCAAATGCGTGTCTATAGCCTTTTACCTTATTCCATGCGCCACGTGTAAAATCAGGAACAGTCACGGGAGCACTGTTGTTTTCGAGCGAAATAGCAGTAAGTTCGGCCAAGCAACTCCACTCAGCAAGGTCGTACACATCCATATCGAGTGGAAGGCCATTGCGAAGACAGTAAATCAAACGATAATCCATGATGAAGTCCATACCACCATGTCCACCAACTTTTTTAGCGGTTTCTTCTAATTCTGTGTGAATACGGTGTTTGTATTTTTTCATCAAAGCATCTTTAATATCTTTTGAAACAAATCCATGTGAATTCAAATCTTCGTGGTTAGGCGTGATATCCGAAGATACCTGCGAAGGACGAAGACAATAACCTTCAGTTGGATATTTGTTTGCAAAACCATCGGTTCCGGTAAGCTGATACATACGGCTGTAAGGACGTGGGGTCACCACATTATGCTGAATATGAATCGTTTTACCTTTTTCGGTACGGATAAGCGTAAGCGTATGGTCACCATTTTTGAAATCTTTCGATTCGCGACCCTGAAGTTTTTTCACAGCAGCCGGACCATTCACAGGTTTTGTATCCACAGCTACAAGGTAGTTCATTTTATCTCCACGGTGAATGTCGAGCAACTGACAGGCTGGGCCGAGGCCATGTGTAGGATACACATCACCGCGATGTTTCTCATTGTAATCGAGACGCCAGTTATTGGTGTACGAACCCCAGAAATCTTCAAGATTGTGAATGTATGCACCTTCAGTATGAAGCACTTCGCCAAAAACTCCGTTTTGAGCCATGTTCAGCGTAGTAAGTTCGAAAAAGTCGTACACACAGTTTTCGAGCATCATGCAATGTTTGCGCGTTTTTTCCGACATGTCAATTAATGCCCAAATTTCTTTCATAGTCATTGCACCCGGAACTTCAATAGCTACATGTTTTCCTTTTTCCATGGCGTACAATGCCATTTTAGCATGATTTTTCCAATCGGTAGCAATGTAAACCAAGTCGATATCATCGCGTTCACACAGTTGCTTCCATGCATCTTCACTTCCTGAATAAGCAGCTGCACGGGGACGACCGGCTTTTTCTAGATTCTTCTGAATGTTTTCAACACGTTCCGGATACAAATCGCAAAGCGCTTTAATATCAGTTCCTTCGATATGAGTAAAACGACTTACAGCACCGGGGCCACGCATCCCAAGACCAATAAAACCAACACGCACGACATCCATTTTTGGAGTCGCCAAATTTACCACATCTGTCTGACCCTTTGATCGTTTGGGCACATGAGTTTTAATAGGTTTAGGCGACTTTTTTATTGTGGCATTAGTTGCCGGAACCGAAAGCACAAAAGCCATTAGGGCAATGAGCACAAAATTGAGAACTTTTTTCATGGATAATAAATTTTATTATTAATACATAAGCTATTTTTATTCTTGTTTTTATTTTTCTGCGACAAATGTAGATATATTTTATTATATTTCAGACAAAACAAATACTAATTTTTCAGAAAAAAGAGTTTATTGGGTAAAAGCCGTATCATCAACGACGGAAAATACTTCTGCTAAGCTTAAAGGTTTTAATTTCGGTAGCAGGCCCGTAGGCAACAATTGCCCTGTAAGTTCCGGGCTTTAAATCGTTAAGACGAATGACGGCAGGCGACACATATTCTATAGTTTTAAATACTTTACTCATCTTTTTATTGGTAATAATTACTCTGCTCATTTGAGAATCGGGCAATGTAATGCGTATACCATCATTATCTTCGGTAAACAAAATATTTGCATCGTGTAAAGCCTCGGCATGATTTACAGGTATTACCACATTTTCCGGCTCGTTATAAACCTGAATTACAAGATCATTTGTTTTTACATTAGTGGCATTAATCTGTATATTATAATTTTTAAGAATTTCTCTCCCCTGCAAATCCAAATCGACCAACACCCTACCCGGACCTGCTGATTGATTAAAACTCAGATTATTAAAATAAAATTCAAGATTAAACATGTCAGCACTACCTGTGACTACATAAAAAAGATAAGCCTCACCACCTTTTAGTTCGGGTGTAGTAATTTGTACCCAGGGCTGCGAAAGGTTTGCATAAGCCTGACTGTCGAATTTTTTAATCAGATAACGACTCGTACCACTGTTTTGAGTTAGCCCTACACTTGATAGATTCGAGACAGCAGGGTCGTTGAGATTATGAATGTCGGTAGGTATGCTTAACATGGTCCATTCGGCCTGTTTGAGTGCAAACCGATAAGTAAGTTTATTGACCTGCACAACGCCCGACTCTATTACAAGTTGTCCTGTGGATACTTTATCGGCATGCACTATTAATTTATCAATAGTCTTATTACCCTGCAAAACAACGGTTTCGTCAGCCTCAATAACCAACGAATCAACGATTGTTTGTGCCGAAACCGGTAAAACAAGCACAAATAACAAAACAAGAACCAAATGTTTATTGGACATTATGTCAATGAATTTCGCAAAAGCAGCATTCACTACCTCAATACAAAAAATATTGTAGCGGGTCGGGCAAACTTCTGAAGATTGATATATGACTTTCATAAATGATTATTTTTTTATAAAAAAGTTTTTTTTAAAAAATTGTATATTGAAAATGAATGAAAACCGTAACCTTCGGAGTATTTCCTTCGAAGATTACGGAATTGATTTTATTGAATAATCACTTTGGATTTGAATTCAGTATTATCCTTAATGACACGGATTACAAAAACACCGGTCGCCAGTGTTGCGCTCCATTTATCCGAGTCGGCAAACTCATCCGCCACCACACGTCCGGCAGCATCGTACACTGTCACCTGAGCTCCTGCTATGAGGCCACTAATAAAGCAACGGTTGTACTCAGCCCACACATTCATTCCGCTTCCTAACAATTGACCATTTGAGTTAACAGTACTAATTCTCAATTTAAAACGACGTTCGTTTGTCCCCATAGTAGCAGGTAAATCAACGGTATATATATCGCCTGTTTCGCGCACAAGAACCGATTCGCCTGTAGTTTCATCGAATAAATGCACTGTGGTTTTCGAGTCGTGAGTAGCCTTAGTAACTTTGAACTTATAAGTACCGGATTTGTATGTTCTCACACCAAGTACAATATCGCCTACCACGGGTGAAATTGTATTTATCGAAAACTTCTCATTACTCATTACTGTATATATCTGAGGAGTAATCGTTTCAGTACTCAGAATTTTGGGTGCATCTTCGTCGAACACGAAATGATCACTTGCACCGTATGCAAAACGCAGTGTGGTGCGGTCGTATCTCATTGTGTCGAGCCATAGTTCCAACTCGATGTCCTGTTCCTGCGACATTACAAAATACGCAGTATTACGTCGGTTATAACTGGTATCACGTGCTGAGCCCATTAATTGCAACGAAGCCTTGGCATTGTTTGTTTGCATAAGGAATCCTTCAAGCGGACGCAAAAGCATATTACTATCGAAATAACGGGTATCGTAGGCAAAAAAGTTACGTGCTTTCTGGTCAAAACGATACATAAACGAAGATACACCATCAATAATCCTGTTCTCCTGTTTACTCATTAGGAAGGGGAATAAATATGGATTCGAGGCTGTTGTCCAGCCACTATACATTTCGTTTATGGATACTACATAATTATCATTCACTATACGTTTATTGCCACCCGAAGTAAGATAATCTGTTCCGATAGAGACAGCTGCAGTAAGATCTCCACTAACCTGAATATTCACAGGCTCATCGAAAACGCCACGCAGAAGTTCAGCTTTCAGTTCGAGTGTTGCAGTATTGGATGTTGCTCTGAAAGTTGAATCGGAAGTTCCGTTTACAAGGCTGATACGTGCGAGAGGTTCAAGTGCGAAACTAAAATTAAGCGCTTCGCCTGCGGCCCCTACAAAACTTACCTGTACATCATTGTATACAGTTGGATTCACGGCATCACGATTAATACGCAACATTACCGTTTTTTTACTTTCTACTGAAAGATCGATTTCGCTGGTTTCGAATGTTGCAAAATTTGATTCTCGCACAATGAGATCGATTTTTCCTCCTGTACGTGTCGAAGTTCGTTCGAATTCAATCGGAATTCCAATCTGATCGTCCCTTAGAATTATTTTAGCTGTATTCAATTCACCGGGCACAACAGCTTTCACAACCTGCAGATTTGCCGGACTTGTAAGCCAGATACCTTCGAAAGCAGTCTTCAAATCGGAAGCAGGCACACGGGTTTGCACAACGCCATCAGCCAATGCAGTGGCTGTTGCTTTGGTTACAAAGGCGGTTTCCACACCCAAATCACGAATAGCCAAACGCATTACATCTCCTTTCAGAATAGCATTATGACGACAAATAAATGTTACCGAATCGGTAGCACCCGTGAAGCTTTGTACCTGTGGATAATTCACACTAAAAAATCCTTTAAATGCCGGAGCGAGTCCACTCACCACATAATTATAAGGCATATGACCATACTGAGTAAGATAATACGAACCCACAAGCGTCGAAGGCATTTGCACTGCAAATGCATCACTATTATTACTCACGCCTGTGCCAGTATGCGCACTTTGTTTCACAGCTCCGAATGGGAAAGCGGAACGATGCTCCTGTTCGATAGCACCTCCAAAAGTCATTGCGCTGTTCGATTTCATTTCCACCAGCGAACCGGATTCGTTGCGTGTATCCATTGTGAGTGAAGCTACAAGTCCGTTTTCGTCAGCATATGCACGTTCATGCATAAACTTCATCACTTCGGCTTCGGTAAGCGAACGATTCCAAAGCAACACCTGATCGAAAGCACCTTTGAACCAGGTGTCACCATCATTATTGCGACCCAACATCAGCGGACTTAACACTCTTGTACGATTCATACTACGGTTACTTGTAAACTTACGACCATTCATATAGAAACTAATCGACGAAGCTGTGGTAACCATAGCCACATGTACCCAACGACCTATTTCATTGGCTGTAAAAGTAAGTCCGGTAGCCAGCCCCCAACTCCATGATTCTTCGTTCCAGTGGCAACGTATTTCACCTTCATCGAGATGAATTCCCATTGTAGAACCACCACCACGGAAGAAAATCAAAGGTCGCACAGATGTAGAGGTAAGTATTTCAGGATCGTCGATACGCACCCAACCCATTACAGTAACAGTATTCGAATTGTGCAATCCTGCATAATCGGCCGATGTGCCAATAGTAGCTCCACCACCATTAAACATAAGCGATTGACCCTGATAAACCGGCGCTATCTTATTTTGCAAACCGAGTTCGAAGGGAATCATACGATTGTCGGATCCTGAAATTGTAACCTGACTGATCTGATTGAAAGCTCCGAGCGAATCAGCATTAAATGTAAGCGAACCAGCAGAAGTCAATTCTGTTCCGAAAGTTACAGACCCAGGCTGTACAAACTGACGGGAACTTATCAAATGATAAGCGCCTTCGGGAGCAGGCATCGATTTGAGCAATGTAGCATTGTATGACACTGAACTCTGCGATTCACGAAACACTGGTAGCAATCCGGCAGCAGTAGCATCTGGAAATGAAAGTCCGATGGCCGGTTTTGCTTTCACAACAGTAATAAGTTGACCATTTATTTCAGCTGTTTTGAATCGGGCTACAATACAATCTTCGGCTGCCAAATAGCTTGCTTCTTTCACTTCGACCCACTGAGCCACTTCCTTATCTGATGATGCCATAAAAATACTTTCGCCGGCAAAATCAGCAGCGTTTGGAAAATACATTTTCACTTCAACTGAATCGGTAGCAAGTAATATATCAAAAATATCAATTTTGTAGGTACTAGGGGCTAGATCGTAATGATCGGGAGTCATTCCTCTGATAGTCGAGGCCGTATAAACATTGTCGAAACGTGAAATCAGGCTGCTATACTTGCGTGTATTTAAACTTTGTACAGACATCACTTTTTCGGTTCCACTCATAAGTTGTTTTACTACAGGTGTAATAGTATCGTATAATGCATGATTTGCCGCCACAGCCATTGGCATTTCGGGATAACTCACTTCTGCACGAATACGTGAACGAATACCTTTACGAGTGAATGTTTCTTTCTGATTATCTGTACTTCCGGCATTAAAGTCATTGTAATAAACCATTCCGCTAAATTCCGACGAAGGAATCGCAGTCATTCCTTTACGAACCTCTTCAATAGTTAGAATTCTGTTCCATATTTTGAGTTCATCAATAGTAGCATTGGCCGGATAATACTCATAACCATCGGCTAATAACGATAAAGGCTGTGTGCTGTTAAGACCTGCATCGCTGATTAACCTTGTACGACTAACTTTCTGAACTCCATTCAAATATATTTTGATTAATCCGTTGCGCTGCACAGTGAGAGCCACATGCGACCATTTGTTTGAGGGGATTACACCGCCTGATACAGTAATATCCTGTTCAATCTGAGTTTCGTAGGTTGGTTGCGGGAATACTGATTTTGGCGCATATTTGAATGTCAGATTTCCTCCAAAAATGCCAAGTACCCAACCCTGCTGGTCACGGGAATCGAATTTACGATTACCAATTAGCACAGTTTGATCGGTAGAAACCGGTTTTACCCACATCTCAACAGTGAAATCATCATTAAAAAAGTCGAAATGCCCCAAATCAATACGTCCGGTACCTGTAGAGCGAATGGCTTTACCGGCACCAAATTCCGGATTTTCGGACTGATTGGCAGCCACCACAAATTCGGTTGAAAGAGTCGATACATCAGGTGCTTCGCGCAATGTAAGTCTGAGTTGCACTTTATCGCCAACTGCAAGTCCTGCAGTTGTAAAATAACGTCCGGTTGCCTTCGCTTGTAACTGTCCGTTCACTGTCCATTCGTATTTATAATACATTGGGATATCCCATTTAGTATCGATTCCGAATGTTCGAACTGTATTTATATTGGAAAGTTGTTTGATTTTAAATCCATTTTTAAAGAAACGATCTGCGGGAGTTTCAAGGTCAGCAATCCAAATTCCGCGCCCATAGTCGTAAATCATCATCTCCTGTGTAGCATAATTTATTTGTGCTCCACCAAATGCAGCAGGATTATAACCTTTCATCCACAACTGCCATTCCGATTCTCCATTGCGAAGCAAAAAGATACCAGTCGAAGCTGAAACGGCATAAATATCACCACTACCTTCATGATAATAAATATTATTGAAAGCTACACCTGTTGGAATTCCTGAGGATATTTTTGTCCACGAAAAACCTCCGTTTACAGTTTTTAATACACCATTGTTATCGTCGGCAATATACATTTCACGAATATTATCGGGATTCACCGTAATGGCTGATGCCTTGTAATTGCTAAATGTAGGACGAGGTACATTTACATACGAAGTGCTTTCGTTATCGAAACGAACGATATTTAAATCGTTACGTAATACGATAAGACTACTACCGACATTAGTATCGCGACAAAGAGCAAAGTCGCGGGTAGTCATTGTAGTATTTGCAGTATTTATAGTTAAGGGCTGAACCGATCGTCCAACATCTTTAACCACACCAATATCGCGGTAATTACCTTCAGTCCCAATATTGCGACTACCACGCCACAGGTACCAGTTTCCGGTAACTACATCGGCTTTACCAATACCTTCTATCCAAGAATCTCCCCATGAAGTTCCTTCGAGCGTTCCGCCACCTCCACCTGAGTAATAGGTTTCGTTGCTGATAGGATTGATAGCTACAGTGCTACCTTCGTAGCCGCGCCAGTTGCCCCATCGACCATAACGATAAGTTTGAATATCAATATCCTGCGTATTTCCAACAATAGTATTATCTCCAAATTCATTTACACGGGCACGATAAAACAGTATTTGTCCCATATCGCCCGAGATATTGGTCCACTCTCCGTTATTGATTTTTGGATCAATCATAAGCATACCACCATCCGAAGCACGAAAAATTCTTCCCGAAGGTGTGGATACCATCATGTGATTATCGGCATTGTGACGCGAACAGCTAACCTCATAAAGTTGTCCGTTAGGATGAAAACCTTTCATACGATTTCCCCAGGCATATTCAGTGAAAGTTTTACCACCATCGCTACTTTTAGCTGAACTCATGGAACATCCATATAGTTTCAAAGGGCTTGTAAAGTTAACAGCAAAACCTCCAAGCCAACCTCCGGGTGCTTCGTTACCAAAAACCTGTCCTGAACCAATTCCAGCCACCGAATTTCGAAGTGTAATCCAGGATTGGCCTTTATCGTCGGAATAAAAAACAGCCGACTGCAACGGACTCCCTTTTTGTCCGAGAGCCACCCATATTTTGTTCGGATCTTTCGGATGTACTTCTATCATCATCGGTCCATCCGAAGTAGGAACAGGAAAGGATGTACCTTCGCTCAGCAATTGTGTTTTCGATTGATTATAAACCTTAAAACTCATTCGTTCAAGATTGAATCTGCCGTTTACATAAGCCATACCATCAGTGGAACGAAGAATTCCACGTGCAGTAGTAATATATATAGTATTTCTGTCAACAGGATCGAAAGCGAACTCCTGTAGCCAGGCAGCTTTGGAGCCATCGGGCTGTGAATCTTTTTGCTCATTAGTCAAAATCACTTCGCGCCATGTCACACCTTTGTTGTCGCTCACCCATAATTTACCGGCCCAACCTGTATATGTATTTCGCTCTACACCGATAAACTTCATTGTTCCCTGAGCATCTTTAAATCCATACCCACGTTTGAAACTTTTATGTGTGGCATTGGGAACCCTTGCCCAGGTTTCACCCCCATCAAAGGTTTCATATACTGGATTTCCATTGCTCATAAAAGCAAAATAATGATTCCAATCATCAGGGTCTACAGGGATACAATAGCCATTGGATTGCGAACGATGAAAACGATCAGGAATACGGTCGGTGACAGGATTCCATGTACGACCAGCATCGTCAGTTCGCCAAATAGCATCACCGTCCGGAATAACCATTAATTTATTTGAATCGGTAGGATGAGTTACTATCCAGTGAATTCTCCCACCTGAAGGCAATACAGGATTGTGGCGAAAATATCCTTTGTTACGAACACCTTTCAACCTATCGTTTGGCGTATAAAACAATCGCGGCTGATAACTTCCGGCAGAAGCTTTAAAAGCCTTATTGATTTTTTTCTGTAATGAAGCATTGTACTCCGGTTCCGAGAAACGTTTTATAGTATCATTTGGTGCCAACATATACCAATAAGGTTTCCACTCCTTGGTATAAGCACCGTACGATGCTGTACCACGTAGTTTTGTGCGGTTTTTTTGCAAATAATCATCAGTGACAGCGAAAATCTGTTTAGTGGACCAGCCTTCGCGCGCTAACTGCAGATATGTACCATCTTCGATCAGATTGCCCGGATAAACTTTTGTGAAAGCAGAATCGGGCAATTCGGACTGCAATTCAGCAGCCTTTTTGCGTAGTTTTTCATCCTTTGTTGTTTTTTGAGCCAACAATGTACCTGATAATAAAACAGCTAGCAACAAAAATAAAATTGTTTTTTTCATGTATATGAAGATTGTTTAAAAATTATTTCGGATAATACAAACAAAAAAGCTTATACTGCATCTAAAACAAAAATAATTTGTGTTTTCTCACAGATGCACTATTGCGAACATCGATCAGATACAGACCAGTATTCAGACCATTTAAATTGAGTTTCAGATTTGACAATTTTGAATTCAGCGAATACACAAGTTGTCCACCAACATTAAATACACTGATACGGTTGCTTTCTTTAAGCCCATCGAGCCACAAGTATCTGTCGATAATATGTATATTTAAATCATTATAATAAGTATGGCCAGTTCCCGTTGAGCCAATCACATGTACAGTCTGATTCACGACTGGTGCCGCAGCATACTCAGTATTACCATTGTCAATCGCTGTAATTACGACTGTTCCTTCTGACTTTAATTTCAACACATTATTCAATACTACTGCAATTGTAGTATCAGAGCTTGTAAAAGTCACAGGGAGTCCTGAAGTGGCATTTGCGTCCAAAACAACCTCAATGTCAGCTACTTCTATAATTTCGGGCAGAGATTTGAAGTTTATACGATTCACTTTCAAACTTTCAGAAAATCGTGCTGTTGGACTTTGTGATCCATTAAAAAGATTTGGATTTGCATTTTCATCCCAAGCGAATTTCACAGATAAAGGTTCGGCGATTGTAGATTCGCTTACCAAAATATCTGTACCGTTAATCACCGCTTGTGCAGTCTTGTATACCTTATCATAACCCGCAATCTTAAATTCGTTGAGCACAGTTCCCGATTTTATATAAAACCCGGAGTTATTGTAAAATGACACACGCAGAGCATTGCCTTCACTTCTCATTTCTTTGAATGTAGCTGCTTGAGAAACAATATTTTTTCCATACACATTTCCGAGTGCTGCATTACCAAGGCGAATTCCAACTGTTGCTTTTTCCTTAGGGTGAATATCGGTATAATTACTAATATCGGTAATTGTAACTCCGTGTACTCCCGGCAATTCGGCTGCCTTTTGCTGTTGTGCTATAAACTGTGGCAAAGCTTCGCGCGAACCGCCAAGATTTGAATAGTTTTTACTGTATTGAAAATTGGCAAGTTCTACAAACAACACGGGTAAATCGCTAATTCCCCATACATTTCTCCATGCATTTATAGTCGCTTTGAATTTATTTCCATATTGTGGTATAGCCACCGAACCATCCATACCAATATTTTCTTCTCCCTGATACCAGATGATGCCTTTTACAGAATTTTTTGTGTAAGGAGCCAGCATTCCGTTGAAGTTTGCCGTTGGGAAATTTTTTCGATCGTAAACCTGATTTGCAGGCAATGTAGTTGTAGTCGCTTTTGTATACCAGGATGCATATTCGGTTGTTGATTGTAAAGCTGAGAGTGGTGTCCATGCTTCAATGCGCGTACCTCCTATGGCATTTTGAATAATTCCAATCGGTACGTTCTGATCCACATGTATTTGCTTGGCAAAGAAATAAGCCACAGCCGAGTAACCACCTGCTGTGGAAGGGGAACAAACCGTCCAACCATCCGACGAAGTAAGTAAATTAGTCTGCGGAGAGGAAGCCTGCTGCCATAAATCAACAGGTTGAATAAATCTGATTTGAGGATAATTAGCTGCTGCAACTACTGTTGAATAGTTTACAATTCCACTCAAACCATATCCCGGACCAACAGGCATCAACATATTCGACTGACCTGAAGCCAGCCACACATCGCCACAGAGCAAATTGCTGAGCGTAGCCGATTGAGAATTTGCACCAACGGCCGAAAGTGTGAAGGCTGTATTTTTGGCAGCTTTAGCAGTAAAAACACACGACCACTTTCCGTTGACATCTACATTCGCTGTTTTTGATTCATCATCCAAAGTCACGGTAAGCAAATCATTCGGATCGGCAGTTCCGGAAACTAACACCGGTTTATCGCGCTGAATCACAGCATTGTTGGTAAATGGCAAGTTAAAAGTAATTAATGTACTTGTAACATTGAGCGTTTGCGTTACTGAATTAGCGGTAGTGTAAAACAGATTTTCAGGTTGCGAGGCTGTGATATTGCAGGTTCCTTTAGCAACAATATGTATCAGACCATCAACTACCGAAGCAACCGAGGCATCAGAAGTAGAATACTCAACCGGCATAGGCGATGTACTTGTGGCCGGACTAAAATCGGGATTTCCAAAAGCCACATTGACCGGACCATTCATTGTGATAAGCTGAGTGGATTTGGTGCTAAGAGTTTGCCAGGTTGGCGTGCCGTAAAGTGTAGCCGGAGAAATTCCTTTTATATCAGCTGCCTGTGTCCCGGCACCTTCTTCAAAGCTCCAGGCGGCGGCAAGTCCGGGCGTATCGTTAGTAACCTGCGTAGACATATCGGTAGCAATTTCGGCTTGCGACAAAGCTCGTTTGTAAATGCGCACTTCATCCATTGCTCCATTCATGGGCATATCGAGCGTTCCGCGCAGACCGATGTAAAGTTTATCAGTATTACTGCATCCTGTGGTCGATACCAAAGCTTTACTCACATCGACTTTTCCATCCACATACATAAAATACAGGTTTTTCTGCACATCCACTACAAAAGCAATTTGGTGCCATTTTCCATCGTTTATTTTATATTTGCTTCCGCCCGGAAGTCCCGATGATGAGCCATTTGTATGTGTACAGTTCACGGCAAAATAGCCGTTAAGTTGCCATAGTTCGTAACCCGAACCTTTGGCACTAAGACGTTTAGCAATAAATAATTGATTGGCGGTGGCGGTAGTTTTCACCCATGCTGTAATGCTAAAGCTCTGATTTGCATCAATATTTAACGATGAATTATTGGCAACAAAAGCATAAGTGGAGGCATTGTTTGGAAACACAATCGACTTTTGAGCAAAGTGATTGAGACTAATCAAAGTGAATAGCAGACTAATCAGTAGTTTATTATTCAGTTTCATAAAAATTTGAGTGTATTAGATTAAAAATAAAAGCTAACAAAGGCTGTGATTTAAGTAACAGGAAGAAAACTATTGAAGTAAAACCCGCATTGCCGTCCGTTCACCCGAAAGCGTGTCCACCTGAAGCACATAGACCCCCGGATGTACAGATGAAACCGAAAGAGAATTTCCTGATTGACTAGAATTCATAAGCATTCCTCCCATATTATACAAACTGAGACATTTTACATCTTCACCCTCCACAGAGAGCATTCCATCACTAAAAAGCATTTTAAGTTTATCACAAAGATTTAGCCTTTTCAATCCTGTCGGGAAAAGTACTGAGGTGGGAATTATTTCGAATATATAACTATTCTGGAGGGTTTCGTTTCCCTTGTTGATGCGGTTATTACTTACCGACCAGAAATTTGTGCCTGCATCGCCCGCATTCTGAATAGCAAAAAGTCCTCCCATTTCTGTGAGGACGTATGAATTCCAGCTTGCAAAATACGCATTTGTACCAAAGGCACCAAGTTCATTAATATAACGATTATCGGCGGTACTGGTTATTTTATACCGATCGGTGGCAACATCAGCAACGAAATTCCATTGCTGACTTTTAAGTTTTGTAGTGGCCAGGGCTTTAAACCCGGGGCTGCTACCCGACCCGGCCACATTGTTATTCGAAAGGTACAAGTCGCCCGACTTGATATAATAAGTCTCGCCGGGCGTGATTTTCGGGTGGTTCACCTGCTCATTTCCCACAGGCACAATTTCGAATATAAATACCGAGTTAGCTAATCTATTATTTGCAGAAGGCTTGATGCGATTAGTTTCGAACATCCAGAATTTATCACCTGCCGAACCTGCATTCTGAATGGCATATTTTCCATTCTGTCGGTGCATATTGTAAGTATTCCATGCAGCTTCGAAAGTATTTGTTCCGAAATTACCAAGTTCATTTACATAACGGCTATCCTGCGCATTTGCAATTTTATAACGTTCGGTAAGCGCATCCATCGAAATGGTCCATTCCTGACGTTGCGGATTAATAGTATCGCGATAAGTTACGAATGTGGGCGTTCCTCCCGAACCATTTACATTTGTGTTGGTCAGGTATTTTCCATCAACTTTAATATAATAACGACCTTCCTCGATTAAAACCTGTGGAAAAACATTGAGCATATATTTGAATTTCCGGCGATAATCAATTACCATCAACGATTTGAGTTGTTTGATAAATGGTGCTACCACTTCGTTGGCAGGTTTGGGATTGGGTGACTTGATAGAACCGGCAAAACCACGCGAAATTACTTTTTTCTGTGCTGTTTCAATCGAATCAATTTTCAGATATTTCTGTACAAAAGTCACACTGTCGTTTTCGTTCAGTGCTTTGTACATATCGAGCAAATACAAGCCTTTTTCGCCCATCATATCGAACACACGCAACCACGGAGCAATTTCCGAAATCATAGCAGGATTGTAAGTGCTTGCCAGTAACTCAGCCGAAGCATTACGGAACGATTGAAATTTATCGGCCAAAGGCTGAATTTGGTTTGCGTTATACTGTCCCTGACGGTAAGCATTCAGCACCGGATCGGCTACAGTTTTGAAAGAGGCAGATTCACCACTCATGCGCAAACCATGCCCTGTTGGACCTAAATCGATGTTGTTTTCGCAAAAAACCTTGAATGCCTCATAATTGTTGGGTTGCAGATACCTCATTCCACTAATCCACGATGTTTGTGGATTGAACTTTTTCATATTCCATGTGTAATCTGCTATGCTGTAAAGCGCAATTTTCGACGCTTCGGCATACTCCATCGGGTTGGCTGTAAAACCTGATAACTGAGAAGCAATGGTAGTTGCATTTCCGACCAAAGGCCCCATTAGTAAATGGTCGATTACATAATCGGTTACAGGATAATTGAGCCAGATATACGCATTACGTTTGATTTTTGGATTAATCCAGTCCATAGTTTCCTTGTCAATCATGCGAACCACGCTTTTCCCTGTCCACATTATACGCACACTGCTATCCATTTGTGTGCCCAGAATGGTGAGATAATCGCCACCCGACCAAGCCTGATTATATTGAGTAGGACAAAGAATAAGCGGTGCCACATCATGTTTTATGTTTACAAACTCTGTGGTGAGGTAATTCATCATTTTTGCCTGATTAACCGGATCGGTTCCCACACCGCCAATATCGTCGAAGAACACAGCAAAAGCACGCACACCCAGATCGTACATCAATTCAAATTTATTCACACAGGCTTTAAAATCGTCGATTACGCCATCGCCATTGTTATCCACCCATTTTATATCGTTTCCGGGATGTACAGCCCACACAAAATTAACTTTATTTCGGTGCGCTTCCTGAATGAGTTCTTTTATACGTAAAGCATCGACCGCTGGATAAGGATCGCGCCAACGATTAGAAAAGCCGTGATATGGATCATCTTTCGGACCATATATATATACGTTCATTTTGTTCTCACCATAAAAACGGAACTGACTAATCCGGTCGGCCTGACTGAAAGGATTTCCGTAGAAGCCTTCCACCACACCACGATCGATCACATCCGGATAATCTTTTATAGTCACCGTCATTACTTCAGGCGAACGCAAAATCTGGAGTAGCGTTTGTACGCCGTAATATGTACCAATTGTATCGTGTCCGGCTATAATTATACGCGTAGGTTCTACTTTCAGATAATATCCTTCTTTATAAGCCGGAATTTCCGAATCGTAAGCCGTAACCAAATCATCGCCTCGTTCACCCAGCACAATCTCAACACCAGATGCTGTAATGTTTAGTTTGGCCTTCAACAGATTTACAGCATCGGCATCAGCTGTGGTTTCTCCGGTAATTTTATACGCTACCGTATTATTAAATGCCTTCGCACCCCACACAGCAGATTGTGGAATGGGCGACACAAGTACTTCCTGTGACCAAAGCATGCCTAAGGAGAGCAACAATGAAAGAGTAAAAATAATTCGTTTAAAAATCATAATTTTCAAAAGTAATGAAATATTAGATGGTAATTTTATTCGGTTCAATAATCAAACTCAAATTTCAGCCAAAATTGTAGAATATTTAGCATCCATAATTATAAATATATTTAATATATCGCCACAAATATACTACATTATTTCTCAATACCCAACGCAAATTTTCAGATATTACACAATTAACAGCTGAAAAAGTAGCTATTTATAAGAAAAAGTCGAAATTTGAAGCAAACTATTAAGAGAATAAGCAAACAAGAGGTGAAATACAATGCCAAACTCCACACAATAAAAACAAAAAAAGGGTGAAATCATTTCTGACTTCACCCTTTGCTAAATTATTGATATCTTAATTAACGAACCAGTACTTTGGTAGCAAAATCGTTGATTCGTACAATATACACACCCGGATTCACGTCAATTTGTGAGCGGTTTGAAGTACTAATTCGACGACCAGACAAATCAACAACTGTAATCTTATCAGTATTTTCAAGTCCACGAACTTCAATGCGACCTTTCTGCCCGATGGCCATAAAGCGCGATTGTCCGATATTTTTCAAAGCATTCACACCTTCACTGTGTGCTACATTTAGCAACTCGAGTTTTTCACCCACATTTAAAAGTGTAGCCTGTATTTCTTCTGCATTCAATGCACGACTGTAAATACGGAAATCATGTAGCAAAGTGTTTTTCAAATACACATCGCCTGAATAGCACGAACGACCAAGCCAATTGTACAACGAGCCAAGATATTCGGGACGAGCCAGTGTATTGGCAGGTGTGTTAGTAACTTCAACTGTGTTCATTTGCATTCCATCAATCCAGATAGTACCCTGTATTCCTTCCTGAGTGTAGGCAAAATGATGCCAACTTCCTTTGATCGCAGGTTCTCCGAATACAACAGCCTGTTGTCCGGTTGCGCTATCCCAGTTCTTGGGTGAAATACTTATACTCTGATCTTTTAGAATTGCGATAATATATCCTTTAGGATTATTTCCCGGATCGATTGTATTTGAAAAAGTCCAGATGAAGCTTCCCGGAACAGTTAAATCGTGTGATTCATCAATATAATAATATGCCCCCATCGTATAATCGTTCTGATGATACATTACTTTACCAATTTCAGAACCAAGATCCAAATATCCATTATCCGATCCCAAATTAAGTACTTTAAAGGTGTTTGTGATACCCATAGTAGCTATCGAAGCGCCATTTTTCATCACAGCAGGCAACTGTTTTTCAGCAACATCATAAACTATTGAATCCGAAAAGTTAGTAAAATCATGTTTTAATAATAGATCGCCTGTATACGCTGTACCTTCTTTAGCCAACACTTTTACTGTAAAGTCGCGTGTCAGTTTTTGTCCACCTTTTGTGAAATTCGCTGTCAAAATCACATTATAATCATAATAATCAGGACGTATAACTTTTCCGGTATTGTCGATAATAGCCGTATTTGACGATGACCAACTTACAAGCACAGTCTCATCTGTCTGACCAACAACAGGCAAAGTAATATCAGAAGTAACATCTCCTTCAATATTTAGATTGAAATTCTCCTGTTCAGTGACCAGTTCAGGTAAAATTACATCCGGATTCTCTGCATAAGCATTATTGAGCTTCTCAATCGTCTCAGGAACAGGATCGAGGCCTTCCACACCAAAATTAAAATCGCTATCGGTGAGTGGCACCCTTAGTAACTGAAAATCGTATAACAATGTATTACGTAGATATACATCAGAAACATAGTTCGAACGACCTAACCAATTATAAAGAGTACCTTTACGTTCGGGTTGCAACAATGCTGTTGACGGAAGATTAGTCATTGTTCCAGAACCAGCTTCAACACCATCCACATAAACTTTACCTGTATTTCCACTCTGCACATATGCAAAATGATGCCAACCACCTTTTTGTGCTACACCACCAGCACCTACAGCCTGATTACCCTGATTCCAGTAATGTGTAGACACCGACTGACTTTGAACTTTTAGCGAACCAATAATGTAGCCGGTTTGATCATTTGCTGCATCTGCAGTATTCGAGAAAGTCCAAATAAAATTACCATTACTTTCAATCTCATTATAATTTTCATCGATGCGGAAGTATCCACACATTGTATAATCGGAAAGAGAATAAATTACTTCACCAATATCAGTACCCATATCGAAATAACCTGTTCCGTTTCCTAAATCAAGGACATTAAACTGATCGCTTGTGCCAATAGTTCGTACACGTGCATCATTCTTTACTGTTCCCACAAATCCGCTTTCCGACTCATCAATCACTTTAATTTCGCCATCTTCTACCGAAATATTATCGGCTACAAAGGACCATTTTGCCAAACGTTCGCCTGCCATATTCAACGCAGAAACTGTAGCAAAGAATTCTTTGGTGAGCGTATAAGTTATATCTGACACTACAAACGACAATGTAGCAGTGAGCTTAACCGGCGCATCGTATTTTTCAGGTCGTGTTACAGTTCCATCTATTGCAATAACTTCGGGCATAGTTGTAGTCCATGTAACAGGCACGGAAGCTGTACCAATCACTGACGGCAATGTAAGATTTGAGACCACAGCGCTAAGATCGCCCAAATCGAGTGCATTATAAGCCTGAATCAATTCGGCCGGATAATTATTTAGCAACAAAACCTCATCCGTACTTAGTCCACGATTATAAATTCGAAAATCGCTAAGTTGTGCATCCTGAAGATAAAGATCGCCCGCATACGAAGGTTTTGCCAACATATTATATGGAGTTGCTCCTAAAGCCGAAGGTGTAAGGCTAATATTTTCATTGGTCTGTTTCAACACACCATCCACATAAAACTTACCCACAGTGCCTACCTGTGTGTAAGCAAGATGCACCCATTTACCAGCTGCTACATTTGCACCTCCCTGGGCAAACTCCTCAGTTTCGTAACGTGTAGTAGTAATGGCATAACGGCTGCGTTTTGCCTGCAAAAACATATACCCATCGGAATTTGCATAACTATCGAGTGAGTTAGCAAAAGTGGCAATCATATTTCCATTATCATTCAAACGAGTATATGAGCTATTAACCCATACATAACATGACATTGAAAAATCGTTAAGCGTGGCTACCAGATTCCCTGTATTAGCACCCATATCGAGCCAGTCGGTGCCGGTTGCACTTAAAATAAGTGAAGGTTTTCCGTTGGTTTCACCCACTGTGGCACCTTCCATCAAAATCCCATTATAACCATTACCCGACACATCGGGCACTTCGGTACCTGTGGCAGTTTCGAAAGTATAATGCAGTTTCAAACCTTCGCTCAAATCCTGAGCCTGCATCGAAGTAAAGCCGGCTGTTAGTAAAACAGCACCAACCATTAAGGCTTTTTTACACAGCCCAATAATAAAGTTAGATCTTCTCATGTGATTACATTTAATAGTTTGCAAATCAATTAGCTGAATAAAGTGTATTAAATACACTACAAAACATTACAAAATTAGGCGTAAATTGAAATCACAAGGGATAAAAAATGATCAAATAGGTGTAAAATTAATTTATGACTGAACAACAGCATTCTAAACACCCAGAGTGAAGCATGAATGGAGTTATCATTTATCAAAAACAAAAACAGACAGACTTATAAAATCCATCTGTTTAGGTCATAGAGAAAAAAAAAATTATTCGTGCCAGTCACCATGCGATTTGATAAGTTCAATAAGCTTATCTACCGCTTCATCTTCAGCGATATTGCGCTCCACACATTCTCTTTTCTTGTAAAGACTCACTTTTCCACGACCTGCACCCACATATCCGTAATCGGAGTCAGCCATTTCGCCAGGACCATTTACAATAC
>JAFGVV010000028.1 GCA_016937795.1 Paludibacteraceae bacterium | reverse complement strand
GGCTTCACGCATGCGGTCGAACAGTTTTTGTCTGTTTTCGGTCTCATGCATATCGATAAAGTCCACCACAATAATACCACCCATATCTCGCAAACGCAGTTGACGGGCAATTTCGTCGGCAGCAGCGAGGTTAACATCCAGTGCGTTGCCTTCCTGTCCGTTTCCGGCTTTCGATCGGTTGCCACTGTTTACATCAATTACGTGAAGAGCCTCGGTATGTTCGATAATCAGATAAGCACCACTTTTAAAGGAGACTGTTTTTCCGAAGGCCGATTTAATTTGTTTGGTAATACCATAGCTATCATAAATGGGTGCTTCTTCGTTATACAGTTTTACGATGTCCTTTCGTTCGGGAGCAATCAGTTCGACATAGTCGCGCACTTCGGTGTAAACCGCCTGGTCGTTGATATGAATATGTTTGAAACTGGGGCTGAATAAATCTCTGATTATTCCAACCGTGCGACCTAATTCTTCAAGAATAAGCGAAACTCCTTTTGACTGTTGCACTTTGGCGACTGCTTCTTCCCAGCGTTTCACCAGAATTTTCAGTTCATTGTCGAGTTCAGCTACTTTTTTCTCTTCGGCTACAGTCCGAACTATCACCCCAAAACCTTTGGGTTTGATACTCTGAATGAGCTGTTTGAGACGTTGACGTTCCTCTTCGGTTTTAATTTTCTGCGATACCGACACTTTGTCGGAAAACGGCATTAGTACGAGGAATCGGCCTGCAATAGAGATTTCAGCAGTCAGACGTGGTCCTTTGGTAGATATGGGTTCTTTAGCAATTTGAACCAGAATATCCTGACCGGTTTTAAGGATGTCGTTGATAGAACCATTTTTCTCTATTTCGGGCTGTTGTTTTACTTTTTGAATGGCAGGTACTTTTTTACGGTCGCTAAGTATCTGCGTTGCAAACTGATAAAGAGTATTGAAATTTGAACCTAAATCAAGATAGTGAAGAAAAGCATCTTTTTCGTAGCCCACATCCACAAAGGCTGCATTCAAACCAGGCATTAGTTTTTTCACCTTACCAAGGTAGATATTTCCCACGGCGAACTGTTCTTCGCGTCCTTCGTGGTTAATTTCGACCAGGCGTTTGTCTTCGAGCAGCGCAATAGAAATTTCGGACGGTTGCACGTCCACTACTAATTCGCTATTCACTTTTTTCTTATTAGGGTTATTATTTATACATGTACAAAAAAACAAACTTATGAAGCCAAGATAAAGCTTATAAGTTTGTTTTCTTGGACTTTAAAAATATAAAGACCACAATTTAGACTATTTCTTCTTGTGTCTGTTTTTTCTAAGTCTTTTTTTACGCTTGTGCGTTGACATTTTATGTCTTTTTCTTTTTTTACCGCTTGGCATCTTCTTGTTGTTTTATATATGAAAAAAATTATTTAACTACGCTCACGAAAGTTTTGGCTGGTTTGAAAGAAGGGATATTGTGAGCCGGAATGATGATTGTAGTGTTTTTCGAAATGTTACGGGCAGTTTTTTCAGCACGTTGTTTGATAACAAAGCTACCGAAACCTCTTAAATATACATTCTCGTTTTTAGCCAACGAATCTTTTACTGTTTCCATAAAAGCTTCTACTGTGGTTAATACAGTTGCCTTATCGATACCTGTATTTTTAGCAATCTCATTTACGATATCTGCTTTAGTCATTTTTAGTAATTTTTAATGAGTTAATAATTAATTTATGATTGATTTTATTTTTTTCAAAACGGACTGCAAATATATTGCTTTTATTCTGATTAAAAAACAATTGCGGAAAATATTTTTTGAAAAAAGAGAAATTCTGCGATAATCAGGTATTATTCTGATATGATTTTATCCATCTGGGCTACAGTAAGGTTACGCCCCACAATTCTACCATCTTTGGCAATGAGCACAGTGGCAGGAATAGAGTTAACAGCATAAAGTGCAGCACCAACTGACTTCCATCCTTTGAGGTCAGATACATGTGCCCAATCGAGTCCATAACTTTCGATGGCCGATTGCCAATTGGCATCGTTATCGTCGAGAGAAACAGCAAAAATGGTAAGTTTCGAGCCTTTATATTTCTGGTAAAAGGCTTTTAATTCCGGGAATGAGCGAATGCATGGACCACACCACGATGCCCAAAAATCGATCAGCACATAGTCGGTTTTACCCACCAGAGCCGAAAGAGCAAGTGTATTGCCATTGGGTGTGAGCAGACTAAAATCGGTATACATTTGCCCTATAGCAGTATTTTTCTCGGTTTCGATGGCAGTCATTATTTCCTGTACACGTTTCACGGCTTTGGTATTGTCATTCATTTTGCTCACTATATTTTCTTTTTCGTCGATACTCATGCCGTGAAAAGTAGTTGTAAACACAAAAGTTCCCACTATGCTGTTTACATTTTTTAAAGCAAAGTCTATATCGGCAGCCACATCCTCTTTCTGAATTTCTTCCATACGTTTGTTCAGACTTTCGGCTTTGGAGCTGTCGGCAGCCACTTCAGCTGACAGTTTTTGAAATTCATCGTTGGCTTTTACATAAAAAGCATCCTTCTGAGTGTTGTATGCGCTGAGCAACTCATTTTGCTTTGCGCCCGACACAGTCATTTGCGTCAAGCTATCTATAGCAATATTGATTTTTCCGTTTTCGAGCACAAAAGGCTTGCGGAAACGGTCGCCGTCTTTATTTTCGAAGGCAAGATATACTACACGTGCGCTGTCGGCTACTCCCTGAAAAGCAAATGAACCATTCAGAATATCAGCGCTATCCACACTAACCCATTCACGATCAATTCTTTCCTTGATATAGATTTTTGCGCCTTCGTTATAAGAGGAAGCAATGGTTCCTGAAATTTTATATTCGGTAGGCGTACATGCCACCATTAATACTGCGGCAACTAAAAATAAAATGTGTTGTCTCATAATTTTGAATGTTTGATGATTTAATTGTGAAATATAGCTGCAAATATCTGAATTATATCCGGTTAATCAAAACAAAGGAAGCAGATTTAGATAATGTTAAGAGTATTATCCAAAAATGCTTCCTTAAATTATGCGATCCGGGTTAAAAATCAGAGCACAATTACTGCACAATCAGGTAAATGGCAATGGCATGACAGACACTTCCCGCTAGCACAAACAGATGCCACACAGCGTGCATAAACTCGACCTTTTTAATGAGATAAACCACAGCACCAAACGTATAAGCCAATCCGCCGCCTATCAACCACCAAAGTACATCCATATTTCCGATGGCCGACAATACATCGATCAGCGGTTTGAAGGCAATGACAACCACCCAGCCCATAGCCACATAAGCCACAGTTTCGAGTTTTCCGGCATTTTTCAGATTCAGAAAACTCAGCAATACACCCGCCACAGCTGCTGCCCAAACCACTCCAAACAACACCCATCCCCAGGCGCCTTCGTTGCGAAGCAGCACTAGCGTAAAAGGTGTATAGGAACCTGCAATGTGCAGATAAATAGCTGCATGATCGAATTTGCGAAGCAACATTTTCTTACTTTCATCGCGTTCGTGATGATAAAAAGTAGATGTGATGTACGAAAAACTCATAAAAACCGCATAGACCATAAAACTAGTCAAAATCCAGTTGTCGGCTGTCGGAATTGCTTTTAATATTAATACCACTCCGGCTATTAAGCCGAAAATAATTCCTGCCAAATGTGTATAGGTATTGGCCTTTTCTTCGCGAAGGGTGTAACGGGACATTTGATATTTACGATTTTAAAATTTACAATTTACGATTGGGGGTCAAAATTTAGGGTTCCACGTTTCAGAGTTTCATGTTTCAGAGTTTTGGGTTGATTGAAGATTTTGGATCAAAACTACCTTCTAATAAAAGAAGTAAACCAAAACTCTGAAACCGTTGAAACGTGAAACTCTGATACGCTTTTACTTCACCCGAACAATCTTTCCACCTGTATGGCTTACAAATTCGGGGGCATACTGACATTGTATGGTTGCTATTCCGCTGGTGAATGTGCCGGCGTTGTTTACCCACATTTCGTACTCGAACACATAGGTTCCTTTTGGCAAAAAGCTAAAGAAGAACTGTGTGGAAGCATCTTTTGTGGTTTGATAATAACACAGACTTTCTTTCCATTGGCAACCCGAAAGTTGATTTACAGGTTCGAAACAGGAAGCACGCAAATCTTTCAGCGCCACAAATTCAAGATTGCGGTCGGTAGTCACAACCAATCGCGTAATGACTTTGTCGCCTTTTTTCAACTGTGTTTGCTCCAAAGGCAGCATTGAATTTCCCTGTTTCACAAATAACTTTTTGGTTACTTTCAACGCATTGCTTTGTCCCTGTACTTTGTCGATATCCTGATAATACTGCCAGTACATGGCACCCCAGCCAATTCCGGAATTGGGTGCGCGACTTTCAGTTGCACTCACAATTTCGGTATTATTAAGCGGTTGACTTGAAGTCAATTGTCCATTCGCAGGCTTATTGAGAGGGTGACTTGGAGTCATCCTCTCAATTGTAGATATAGTTACATTTCCCATTTCGGGACGAATGCTATGCAGCGGGATGCTTTGTTTGAAATAACCGGTGCCTGCTTCTTTTGTTTCGGGCGTCAGCAAATGATTTCCGACAGTAATTTTCACTTCTGAACTGTTTCCAAGCCAATCCGTTCCCTGCAACAAAAGCGCGTGAATAGCATTGACCGACGCCACAGGCGAATCCCAGTGCTGCGTTTGTTTTTGTTTGAGCAACCATATTTTCAATTCGTCGATTTCAGCCACAGAAGCGCCTGTTTCGGTAAAAGCTTCAATCATGGCAGCCTGAACAGCCACAGGCCGTTCGTTCCAGAAATAACCTGCTGTATTTTTCGCCCAATACATTCCGAACTCGTCGGTTTTCAGAGCATTCTCGCGCAGCGATTTCATTATCTGATCCACAATTTTTGTTTTTCCGTTGCGATGCGCTACCACAGTCATCATGGCTTTGCCATAAAGCGTAAACGAAGTCCAGTATTTCTCGGCCTGAGCACTGTAAAACGCATGCGCTTCGCGCGCAAACTCAGCCACAGGAATGTTGGGATATTCCGAACGCATGTGCAAATAAAACAACTGCAAATTGTCGATACAATTTTGCTTGTGATAATCTTTGTTGTACTTTTTCAGACGATCGAAATCGCGCGAAATTTCCAGATCGAGATACCTTATGGCAGAGGTAAGAGGTGAGAGATGAGAAGTGAGTAAATCACCACCTGTCATTTTGTTCAGCCTTGCCATGTTCAGCATTATTTCGAGCGTTATATAAGGGCTCGAAGGCATTCCATCGAACCATGCAAAACCGCCATCGGGTCGTTGCAGTTTCAGTAGTTTGTCGAGATATTGCTGCGCCTGATTTTTCTGCATATTCAGATCGAACAGCAACGCAATCTGACGTTTTTGCTCTGTCTCATCTTTTGCCGCCATTACCCAGGGCGTTTCTTCCAGCAACATATTTTTGAGTTCCTGATTTTTCTCTAAGTTCGACAAAAGTGCCTCACGACTGCCTTTTGCATTTTTCCACTGATCGAAAACTTTTGCAATTTTCGGATTCGAATTGGCAATAAAACCAGCCAGCGAATTCACATAATAAGCAGTGAACAAGCTCAATGCATTGTCGGCATCGGGTTGCGAGAGCGTAGGCAAAGCCTGCACAGCATACCAGGCAGGATTGGCTGAAAATTCCACAGCAAGATTACGGGTATCCACTTTCGAAAGATTCTCAGTTAAACTGCGGAGATTAAATGTGCGCGTTTGTCCGCCACGAATTATCATTGACATGCTTTCGGTTACCAGCACTTTGTCGGGCAACACGGGCAGATATTTTTGTTCGCCATCGCTGAAATCACCTGCTTCGGCAATGATTTTACAAACCACCAGTTCGAGATCGGTAAATTCAGAAACCTCCCACTCCACTACCTTTGTTTCGTTGGCATTTAAGGCAACAGTGCGGATTGCATTGTCTTTCAGCATTATTGCTTTGTCAGTTTCAGGATTTATCAGTTCAAAATTTACTTTTGCATCCAATTTGCTATCAGTCAGATTAATGACATTGGCACTTAAAATCAACTTATCCGAGCGGCGTACAAAACGTGGCAGGTTCATTTGCACCATCAGATCCTTCTGAGTGACTGTTGTGGTATCGAAACTACCAAAATACAAATCCTGCGTATGCGCCAGCAGTTTTACATTCCAGCGGGTCAGACTTTCGGGAGCAGTAAACGAAAATTGTACATTTCCCTGCGCGTCGGTTTTGAGTTGTGGATAAAAGAATGCTGTTTCAGAGAAATTAGTGCGGGGCTTAATCAGTTTATTCTGACCCTGAGTTGTTTTCTCAAAAATTCTATTATCATCTTCAACAACGACTACTTCCGATAAAGTCAGATTTGGTGCGGGTGGAGGCGGTGGTATCGATTCAACTCCGGCCACTTTTCCCTGGAGAGCATCTGCCGCAACAACACCAAGCGACATAAACTCCTCATTGTCAATTGACTTAACTCCTCTTATTCTGATCTGACGATTATTATATCGTCGTGACAAATAGAAATCAAACCAGTTTAAGCGGTCAAGTTCATACTCAGATATCGACTTATAGATTGATTCAAAATCGGCCACAGCATGTTCATTTCCAGGAAATGGGGTTTGCCACCTTGGTGAATTTTCTAAAGAAGCCTTATAGCTAGGATCAAAATTCCAACTGTGCTCGCGAATAGCATCTAATGAGGCATCGTACATGGCAGCAAGCAATTCGGCGTTCTTTTTATCGGCTTCAGGAATGGTCACCGTCCATGTTTCGTGTGCACCCGGAAGCAGTTTATTGCGGAAAACCGAGAACTTTGGTTTCAACTCTTTTTTGACTTCCTTTTTCGTAATGGAAAGCTCACGTGTAAAGAGTTTTTCGTCTTTCATAAAAGTAAAATGTACATTTACTCCATCGCCATACGAAGCTTTGAAAGGAATCTTGAATACTTTTATTCGGTTATCAAATTTTATCCATTTGCTTTCGAGCACTTTATTTCCTTTCATAATCTCGAAAAGCACTTTTGTATTCCGGGTTGAAGTTCCAAAGCGTATAATGGCCTTTTCGCCGTGTTCACATTCGGTGTTTTCAGAATTCATCCACACATAAGCTTTTACAGGCGGACGACAATCCTTATTACTAAACAGCACAAATTCATGCTGCGTTTTAATCTCATTACCGAATTTATCTTTAGTAGCTAACACCAATCGATAAAGACCCGATTTTAGCTTTTTCAGCGGAAGCGCAAGTTTTTTATCGACTGTGTTATAAGCTCCTGCCAGCACTTTCGATTTTACTTTAAGGCTATCAAGATTATTATTTTCTTCGAAATATTCAGCCGTTTCATTGAGTTTGTAAAGCGTATATTCTATTTTGCTATCGGTTCTCTCGCCATTGATGGTTTCGGTGTGAATAGCAAAGTTATTCGCTGCATTTTTATCGACTTTCTGAGGAATTGCATCCACAATAAACAAAGCTTTATCGCCTACCGAGAAGGACATTTCGCCTTTTTGCGTTTCGCCATTGGGTTGGGTTACTTCGGCCACCACCGAATAAGTGTAAATATTTCCACGCAGGTACGATTGTGTATTTTTTGGTTTTTCGGGTACAAAACTGAATTCAAAACTACCATCGGCAGCCGAATTGACCGTACCCGAAAGCAACTCCTTTTCGGGCTCGCGTATCCACCAGCAAAAATAATGACTGCGACGCATCACGCTGTATTTTACCGAAGCATTGGCAATATCGTAACCGGCAAAAGCTTTTACATTGCCTTTGACAATTAGTTTTTCGTTGAAAAGAATTTCCGAAGCAGGTTTAGGTATAATGACTTCGAAAGTGGGGCGTTTGTATTCTTCTACCGAAAAGTTATGAATAATTTCATTGTTCACCTCTATGGAATAAATGCCGTTGAGACCAGTCTGCGGCAATACAAATTCGCCTGCAAACGAACCAAATTCATTGCTTTTAAACTTTTTCGAACTTATTTCCTGATCGTTGACATCGTATAGAGTCACCTCAAAATCAGCATTATTATTATTATTTACTTCCTGACGATTTTTGGTAGCAAACCAGCTTATTCCCTTAAAATAAACAGTTTGTCCCGGACGATAAATGGAACGGTCGGTAAGGATAGCGACTTTCGATTCTTCGTCTTCATCTTCATCATTATTATTATAATATATGTATTGATAGTTTGTGAAGAATTTATCATTCCCATATTCAATAAAAATCTGTTCATTTCTATAATCATTTTCAGACATATATGAGCAAAAACCTTTTTTATCGGTACCTGCTTCATTCTTTTTTATAAGTTTGTAGCTACTGCCGGTCCATTTCTGTTCGGCCACTATCAGTTTAGCATTGCGCACAGGCAAACCCGATTTACTGTCGAGCACATACACCGACATTTTATCTTCCTCCGTTTTGCGGGAAATATAATTCACTGCGGTCACCGAAAAACCTCCGAAAGCCACTCCGGCAGGCTCGTCCTGATCAGCCTGCGAAGCATTCTCACTATCGGAAAGGCTGAATTCGTAAATACCAAAATCGCCTGTTTTCAAAACCAAAGCCGTATCGTTGGCCAGAAAGTCGTCCTGCTTTGGCAATTTTATAGTTTTTGTTTCCACTATTTGAGCAGCAGGATGTAACTTACGCTCCCGACGCGAATTTTGCTTATAAATGTAATAATCCTGCGCCGACACATTCAGTTTATATACTTTCAGATAAAGCGTTTCAATATTATTGTAAGTCACATTAATCGCCAAATCCGATTGCGGACGAACAAGTCGCTTATAATTGACACTCAATTGTTTTTGAAGAATTTGTGACTGAATATTTTTCAATACATCAATGCGCTTATACGAAGGATATTTAGTAATTCCCTCAACACAAATGTCAAAAGCCTGACGTTTGGTATATTTCGAATCGTTGTGCGCGAGACTTAAAACAGTCTGTGCCTTTTCGGCCATAGCTTCAATTACAAAATCAGAAGAAATATTTTTCGCGATAAGAGCATCGAGTGCATTCAGATATTGATCTGTCTCCTTCGATTGTTCGTACACAAATTTCAACCTTTGCAAATCAGCAAACAGCAACGCGGCCTGATTCTTATTTGCCAAATGAAATTTCAAAAGGTCTTTATACACATTCAGAATGCGGTTTTCAATACTGCTTTTAAAAATTGTGTCGGGCTGCGATTTCACAAAAATTTCGGCCGGAGCAAAGTATTTTTGATCATCGAGCGGATTTTCCTGATCCGGAATACCTGAAATACTGTTCAGAATATCAATTTTGCGATAAGCCAGAAAATCGAAAAGCGTGGGTTGCAGTAATCGGCTGTCCGCTCCGACATGAAGCAGGAGCGCAAATTTCAGTGCATCAGTCTTTTGCAACACAGCCACATTTTGAAGCGATGTATCGAGTAACGCACTGATTTTTTCGAAATAAATATTATTAGTCCATTCGTTGATATCATCGGGGACAAATCCCGCCACATTTGTTCTTTGGTCGATGTTCCAACGGTTTTGCTGATAATGTTGCGCGTAAAGTTCGGCAGTCATCGAGTGCAGCAGAGCTTTTTCGGCCACATCGGTCGATTTTGAAGCAAAAGCTTCGAACTCGCTGATAAGCGCGGGTGCTTTGTCGGGTTCGCGCTCGAGCGTAAAGCGCATTTTATATACAAAAGCTTTGATGGCTTCGGCGTTGTTTTTCTCTTCGATAGCCTGTTTCAGAATAAGCTCCACTTCTTTCAGAACCGATTCCGGAAGTTGCTTTTCGGCCAGGGATTCTACCTCTTTCCAACGATCATCAAAAGAGAAACTACTGTTTTTCTGTGCTAAAACTATTCCGGCCATTACTATCAGAGCCAAAAGGGAGGTATAAATAAATTTCTTCATAAATTGATAATTCATTATTTGTGTTTAGACATTACAAATATAGTGCTAAATACAAAGGAATGCCATGTTTAGTGAAAATATTTTGCTAAAAAAACAACTACTCATCCCATAACCCTTTTCAGTGGAATTATAAGGCGTTGACCCGGATTAAAATAGCTTGTGGGTTGTGTTTTTAAAACTTATTTGTATATTCGTTGCATAAAAAAATCCAAAAAGCTCAGCATCATGAAAAAGTTCTTAATCCCGTGTTTCATTCTGTTTAGTAGCCTTGTTTTTGCCCAAACTGATTATTTTCCAAATCTGAAAAAGATATTGGTGGACAAAGACATGAATGTATTTGTGAAATACGACCCATCTTATACTACCCTTATCAACAAAAAATTATCGGCTTTAGCTAAAACGGATCCACTTTACAGCGACGACGAAATGATGGGAGAAGACATAAAATTGCTCGAAACATGCCTCACACCCAATTGTAATGAACGTTACACAGTCGTGTTTTCGTATGGTCCTTCGACCGATCCTAGCTTTTTATTTTATAAAACAAGTAATCCCGACGAAGCAGTCTTTGTGTCGTGGGGCATGCAGCTATACCTTACCGCCAATGGGTTTTTCTACATAAGCGGACATACAAACAACACATACGACGCACGCAGAAAATTCAAAATTTCGAGCGACACCATTAACGAAGTGGCTCAACCTTATCATTATGTGGGACTTAAAACACGCACTAAACAAGCCATCACACTGTATTCCGACGACAACATGAAAAACGTAGTGGCACAATTGCCACCAAAATATCCCATCGAAGTTTTACTTGCCGACCAGAGCGAAGAATTTAAATACCTGATTAAAACTGATTTCGGACTTGTGGGTTGGGTGAAATTTGACATGATCTACATGGATAATCAAATTGAAGGTCTTTATTTCAGTGGCGATTAGAATGCATTCGCAAATACTACAAAAATGCGTTAAATAAAGCTTTCAAGGCTTTGGAATTTCTGAGCTGTTGTTCGAAATCACTACCTTTGACGATATTATGACTGTGTGAAACAAATATACAAAAGCCGCTATGACTTCCAACAAAAATATTTTTCAGATCACCTACCCCATTTTCCTCACTTTAATTGCTCAAAATATTATCAACGTAACCGACACAGCCTTTCTGGGACGTGTGAGTGAAGTGGCTTTGGGCGCTTCGGCGATTGCCGGGGTTTATTATTTTGCCATTTACGTGATAGGTTTTGGCTTTAGTCAGGGCGCTCAAATTCTTATTGGACGGCGGAACGGAGAACATAATCATAGTCAAATCGGACAAATTTTCAATAACGGGCTAATATTTATTACCCTGTTATCGTTGTTGTTTATGGGAATTTCGTATTACGGAAATCCCATTGCCATGAAATACTTAGTTAGCTCAGGAAACATTTATGAAGCATCGCTCGAATATCTCAACTGGCGTATTTTTGGCTTCTTCTTTGCCTATATCAATGCCATGTTCAGGGCTTTTTACGTGGGCATCACACGCACTAAAGTACTCACAATATCGGCTGTTATTACTGCACTGGCCAATATTTTACTTGACTATGTGTTGATTTTCGGACACTGGGGATTTCCTGAACTTGGTATTGCCGGTGCTGCCATAGCTTCAGTAATTGCCGAAGCTATTGCCACACTGTATTTATTATTACATTCACTTAAAAAGAAGAATATCAACACCTATGGCATTTTCAGTTTTAGAAAAATTGAATGGAAAGCCGTTGTGCAAATATTAGATATTTCGGTTTTCATCATGTTTCAGTTTTTTATTTCGATTTCCACCTGGTTTATGTTTTTCCTGTTTATCGAACGTATGGGCGAACGACCATTGGCTGTGACCAATATTGGACGAAGCTTGTATATTTTATTAATGATACCAGGGTCGGCTCTTGCCACGACTGTGAACACATTAGTAAGTAATTTAATAGGTGCTGAAAGAAAAGAGGAAGTTATTCCGTTCGTCAACCGAATGATAAAGCTCGTTGTAGTACTTGTAATACCATTGTTACTATTTACCTTTTTCTTTCCCGAGCTTTTTGCACGCATTTATACCGACGATACAGGCTTAATTGCAGCTTCCATTCCTGTCATGAAAGTAGTTTCGGTAGCCATGCTGTTTTGTGCTGTTGGAAATATTGTCTTCAATGCTGTTTCGGGCACAGGAAATACGCGCACAGCCTTTGTCATCGAATTTTTCACACTTTTCTTCTATCTTGGGTATGTGTATTATACTGCGATAGTTTCGCCTTCGTCAACCGCTGTAGTGTGGATGTCGGAATTTGTGTATTGGTCGCTCATAGGAATAGCCGGATATATTTATCTACAAAAAGGCAACTGGCGCAAGAAGCAAATATAAGACCAGAAATGTGCAAACAATAATTCACATATCCACACAAAACCGTATAGTTTACACTTTATATATCAAACATTTTTTTGTACTTTTGTGCATTCTAAAATAATAATGTATCATCAACAGAATATGAATAAATCGGCTATGCAGAAAGGCCTCATTATCGGGGCAATGGTTTCATTGAAATTTATACTTAGCATTTTTGGTTCCACGGCCCTATCAGCTATTGGTTTTTTGATTTCGATACTCGTAGTTGTGGCTTTGTTTATGTTTACCAAAAAATATCGCGATGAGGAAAACGAAGGCTTTATGACCTACGGGCAAGGGTTTTCGTATATTTTCCGGACATATCTATACGGAGCAATTTTGGGTTCGCTCGTAATTTTAGTTTATACCAGTTTCATCCAGCCCGATTATCTTACGGGAATGACAAACGACGTATTTAAAATGTATGATTCCATGAATATTTCCATAGATGAAAATATGATGAATTTGGTGGAAACCATTTATAAACCTACTCCGTTTGCATTGATGAATGTATTCTCGAGTGCCATTGTCGGTGCTTTTTGGGGGTTGATTTTAGCTGCATTTATCAAAAAAGAAAAAAGCATTTTCGAACAATAAAATACTGAAAACATGGACATTTCGGTGATTGTACCGCTATACAACGAAGACGAATCGCTGGGGAAACTGCAGGAATGGATTGCGCGCGTAATGGACGAACACAAATTCAGCTACGAAATTGTGTTTATAAACGATGGTAGCACCGACAAATCGTGGGAAGTGATTGAAGCACTTCAAAAAAAATCAAACAACGTACGCGGCATCAAATTTCGCAACAACTACGGCAAATCACCAGCACTTTATTGTGGCTTTAAAGCAGCAAAAGGCGATGTGGTCATTACCATGGATGCTGACCTGCAGGACAGTCCCGACGAGATTCCTGAGCTTTTCAGAATGATAAAGGAAGAAAGTTACGACCTTGTATCGGGCTGGAAAAAGAAACGCTACGACTCGAAACTCACCAAAAATATTCCTTCGAAAATTTACAACGCCACTGCACGAAAAGTCACCGGGCTGAAACTGCACGACATGAACTGCGGACTGAAAGCCTATCGACTGGATGTGGTAAAAAACATAGAAGTGTATGGCGAAATGCATCGTTACATTCCTTATTTAGCTAAAAATGCAGGCTTTAAAAAAATAGGCGAAAAAGTGGTGGAACATCGAAAACGTGAATTCGGAACAACGAAATTTGGTCTGAACCGTTTTGTAAACGGCTATCTCGATTTGATGACACTTTGGTTTTTGTCGAAATTTGGTAAAAAACCCATGCACTTTTTTGGTTTGTATGGCAGTCTGATGTTCCTGCTCGGATTTCTGGCTGTGGTGGTGGTGAGCGTAAACAAATTAGTAGCGCTGCTTACTCATGTAAGAGCGCCGCTTATTACCGATACTCCTTATTTTTATTTCGCATTGGTGGCTATGATACTGGGAACTCAATTGTTTCTGACCGGATTTTTGGGCGAACTTGTGTCGCGAAACTCCACTGAGCGAAACAATTATCTGATAGAGAAAGAAATTTGACCAGAGCTAAGAGAGTAAGAGGTGAGAAAGTAAGTAGTAAGAAGTAAATATTATTATGATAGAAATTCTGAAAATAGTTTTGCCTGCATTGCTGGTGCTTGTCACTGCATATTTACTGATTGACAGACTTTTGCGCAACGATCAGAAGCGTCGCGAGCATGAACTTCGCAAAGCCAGTGCTACCACCATCACGCCTGTCCGACTGCGGGCTTACGAGCGCCTGATGCTGGTACTCGAACGCACTAGTCCCTCGCAACTGATTTTACAAACTATTAAACCGGGAATGACAAATTTCGAACTTCAGCAACAATTGTTACAAAATGTACGTGATGAATTCGGACACAATTTTTCGCAACAAATATATGTGAGTAACGAACTCTGGACAGCCCTTGTAAGTGCACGCGAAAGTCTTATTCAGCTGATTAATATTTGTTCGTCGCAACTTCAGGCCGGTAACAATGCCAACGAATTAGCCGAAAGAATTATTCAGCTTTTTGCTCAAAGCGAGGAAACACCCACAGAAGTTGCCAAAAACCTGCTTAAACAGGAAATCAGAACATTTTTCTAAAAAACGAAAAACTGAAATGAAACTGAATCGCCTCATAACTATATTTTTACTTGCAGTTTTTCTTACAGCATGTAATTCATCCGACGATTGCCGCGAAGAAACTGACGTAAAACTGACTATAGATTTCATGACGCGCACTTACGACAACAATTCGAAAACCTACAAAAATGCAGCTTTCGTTATCGACAGCCTTACAGTAAGAGGATTAGAATCGGACTCACTGATCCATAACAATAGCAAAAGACTCAAAAGCATTCAATTACCTTTGCGCATTGGTATCGACGAAACCGCATTTGAGATCCGCTTTAACGACATTACCGACACGCTACACTTCCATCACAATAACAACGATCAGTATTTTATTTCGCTCGAATGTGGCTGCATAGTTACGCACCAAATTCTCGGTGTAAGCACCACAGCTCATTTTTCCGACTCAATTATTATCAACAACAAAGACGTCAACAACATTGAAACCACACATATACAAATATTTAATTAGTTTGTGTCTTTTGTGGGCAACTTTTAGTGTGTCGGCACAAAAAACCATTCAAGCAACAGAAAAAACACCCGTTAAGCTTCTCAACAATTTCAGACTCGAGGCAGATCTGGTTCCTTTAGGAATGCTGGTTTTTGGCAACAGACAGAACTATTCATTTGAAGCCGCTTTGCAACCTAGCTTGCTTGAGAAATACTTTCCGGTGATAGAAGTCGGCTTTGCCCATAGCGAAAACACGGCTACTAACGGCATTAATTATAAAGCCTCGGGGCCTTATGCCCGGTTAGGATTCGACTTTAATGTAATGAAACCCAAACCAGGAAAGAAACCCACGAATAACTTGTTCCTGGCTGGTGTTCGTTTGGGCTATTCAGCCTTTTCGTACGAATTAAACAATATAACAGTATCTCAAGACTATTGGGGCGAATCGATGACACGTGATTTCACTAACATACACTCAGATAATATATGGTTCGAAATTGTGGCAGGCATCAGAGTGGAAATACTTCCGCACATCTACATGGGTTGGACAATACGCAACAAGAACCTACTAGCCAACAACACCTTGGGTAAATTTCACGCACCTTACATACCAGGTTATGGAAGAAATAAGGATTCGAATTGGGGTGTAAATTATGCCATTGGATATATGTTTTGAAAGAGAGCTAAGACAAAGGACGAGACGAAAGTCAAAAGTCAAAAGACGAAGGAACAAAGACATTTGACATTTGACATTATACCTTTGACTGAAAAAAAATTGAAAAACAACAATTAAAAATCAATTAATATGAATTCAACACAAGTAATGAACCGTGCAGCCGACAATATCCGTATTCTGGCTGCAGCAGCGGTTGAAAAAGCCAAGTCGGGACATCCCGGTGGAGCAATGGGTGGCGCAGACTTTATCAATGTGCTGTACTCGGAATTTCTCGAATACGACCCAAAGAACCCTAAATGGGAAGGTCGCGACCGTTTCTTCCTCGATCCGGGTCATATGTCGCCAATGCTTTATTCAGTATTAGCTTGCGCCGGAAAATTCAGCATGGATGAGCTGGCACAATTCCGTCAGTGGGAAAGTCCTACACCGGGTCACCCTGAAGTAGATGTAATGCGCGGAATCGAAAACACTTCCGGACCTCTTGGTCAGGGTCATGTATATGCTGTGGGAGCTGCTATTGCTGCTAAGTTTCTGAAAGCACGTTTTGACGAAGTAATGAGTCAAACCATTTACGCTTACATTTCGGATGGTGGTGTTCAGGAAGAAATTTCGCAGGGCGCAGGCCGTTTGGCTGGTCACCTCGGACTCGACAATCTGATTATGTTTTATGATTCGAACGACATTCAGCTTTCGACCGAAACAAGTGCTGTAACAAGCGAAAATGTAGCTCAGAAATATCTTGCATGGGGCTGGAAAGTTGTTGAAATTGACGGACACGATGTGGATGCAATTCGCAAAGCTCTGAACGAAGCAAAAGCTGAAAACTGCAAACCAACACTGATTATTGGCAAAACCATTATGGGTAAAGGGGCCCGCAAGGCCGATGGTTCGAGTTTCGAAAACCAATGTGCTACTCACGGTATGCCTTTGAGCGAAGGTGGTGCTTCGTTCGACGAAAGTATCAAAAATTTGGGTGGCGACCCTGCCAATGCATTTGTAATTTTCGAAGAAACAAAAGCGCTTTACGCCAAACGTGCTGCCGAACTCGAAAGGATTGTAGCCGAAAGATATGCTGCCAAAGAAGCATGGGCAAAAGCAAATCCTGAACTGGCAGCCAAAATGGAATTCTTCTTCTCAGGCAAAACCAATGTAAACTGGGATGCCATTGTACAAAAACCCGGACAGGCTACACGCGCTGCTTCGGCCACTGTATTGGGAGAACTTGCCAAACAAGTTGAAAACATGGTTGTTTCGAGTGCCGACCTTTCGAACTCCGACAAAACCGACGGATTCCTCAAAAACACCAAAGCATTTACAAAAGACGATTTCTCAGGAGCATTCCTGCAAGCTGGTGTGGCTGAACTTACTATGGCTTGCGTGGCCATTGGTATGAGTCTGCATGGTGGTGTAATTCCTGCTTGCGCTACTTTCTTTGTTTTCTCCGATTATATGAAACCAGCCATTCGTATGGCCGCATTGATGGAGCAACCCGTGAAATTTATCTGGACGCACGACGCTTTCCGCGTAGGTGAAGACGGACCAACTCACGAACCAGTAGAACAGGAAGCTCAAATCCGTTTGATGGAAAAACTAAAAAACCACAAAGGACAAAACTCTATGCTCGTACTTCGTCCTGCCGACGTGGAAGAAACCACAGTGGCATGGCGTATGGCTCTGGAAAACACGCATACTCCTACCGGACTGATTCTTTCGCGTCAGAACATTGCCGACCTTCCTGCTGCCACAAACCGCAAAGAAGAAGCTGCTCAGGCCGAAAAAGGTGGTTACGTAGTGAATTGCGACGGAAATCCAGATGTAATTCTGGTGGCTTCAGGTTCTGAAGTGTCTACATTGAACGAAGGCGCTGCGCTGCTTCGTGCCGAAGGTGTTAAAGTGCGTTTGGTTTCGGTTCCTTCGGAAGGACTTTTCCGCAGCCAGTCAGCCGAATATCAGGAAAGCGTATTGCCTAAAGGTGCTAAAATTTTCGGACTTACTGCCGGTCTTCCTGTAAACCTCGAAGGTTTGGTAGGTGCTAACGGAAAAGTGTGGGGACTCGAATCGTTCGGCTTCTCAGCTCCTTTCAAAGTACTCGACGAAAAACTTGGCTTCAATGGCAAGAACGTGTATGAACAGGTAAAAAAAATGATTTGAACCCCTAGCCCCTAAAGGGGAATAACAAATAAACCCACCAGCCTCAAAGTTGAGCATACAGCTCCCCCTTTAGGGGTTGGGGGTCTTTTTTTTATGGATATTCTCTCAATCATCATCATCGGCACAGGTTTGGCTATGGATTGCTTTGCAGTTTCGATAGCCAAAGGAGTTTGCCTCAAAAAAATAAAAGTGCGTAAAGTATTGCGCATGGCTTTTCTTTTCGGACTGTTTCAGAGCTTAATGCCTCTTGCCGGATACTTTGCCGGCTCAGTCTTCTCCCGTCAAATCAGTGCTTACGATCATTGGATTGCTTTTATTTTGCTTGGAATTATCGGAGCAAAAATGCTGATAGAAGGCCTTAAACCCATCGACCCCGAATGCGAAGTAACTCGTCATGTCTTTCGCTGGAAAACGCTTTTTATTCTGGCCATAGCCACCAGTATCGATGCGCTCGCCACCGGAGTTATCTTTGTTCCGTTCCCCGATATGATTTGGTATGCAGTGAGTATTATTGGATTTATTAGTTTTATGTTTACTTTTGCCGGAGTATATATTGGATCGAAATTTGGCCGCAAACTAAAAATAAACATGGAACTATTCGGAGGTATCATTCTTATCTCCATTGGTTTAAAAATCCTGATTGAACACAGCATTTAAATATTCATCAGCATTAAACAAACACACATAATCATTTGAAATTTAACACTATGAGTCAAAAAAACTACTTTCTACTAGCCATTCTTGCGCTTAGTACATTGGTTCAGGCTTCCGAGCCTGTAAAGTTTAAATTGTACGGGTTTGTACGTACTGAGGCCTTCTACAACAGTCGCGAAAACACACAGGCGATGGACGGATTGCTCAATCTGATTCCAAAACCCATTCAAAACAATCTTGCCGGCGACGACATTAACGGAACTTCTCAACTCGAAATGATGAGTGTGGCTACCCGTTTAGGGGTGGACATGACCGGAACAGAATTTCTGGGAGCAAAAGCAAGTGCTAAAATCGAGGCTGATTTCTCGGGCGTTGGCACCACATATTTTCTGTTCAACCTTCGTCAGGCAAATGTGAAACTAAACTGGGAAAACACCGAACTTCTCGTGGGACAAACATGGCATCCGCTTTTTGGGAATGTGCTTCCCACACACAATTCGCTGAATATCGGTGCACCGTTTCAGCCTTTCAACCGTAGTCCGCAAATTCGTGTAAAACAGAATATCACTTCAGCACTTTCGCTTACCGGAGCGGCCATTTATCAAATGCAGTTTCTTTCGCAGGGGCCAAACGGAGCATCGGCAGTTTATCAGAAACAAGCCATGCTTCCCAATCTGAACCTCACAGCCGAATACAAAACCACACACTGGCTTTCGGGAGCAGGCGTTGATTTTAAAGTAATTCGTCCGCAATACAATGAGCGTCTGGCTTCGACAAGCTTTGTAGCTTTCTCGCAGTATAGCGACAATATGTTGCAAATTAAAGCCAAAGCCATCCTTGGTCAGAATCTTACCGATCATTTGATGATTGGTGGATATGGTGTGAGCACAATCAATTCAGGTGTGGCAGAATATACAAACCTGAATACTTTCACAACCTGGTTTAATGCAGAATATGGCAAAAAATGGCAGGTAGGTATTTTTGCAGGATTGTCGAAGAATCTGGGGAGTGACAAAACCTTATTTCAAATTCCTGTTATAAACAATGTAATTGTTTACGGAAATGGATTTTACAACACATCTCAGGAAATGACCGACCAACTCTGGCGTGTGGCAACTCACCTCAACTATTCGTATTCCAACATTAAAATTGGTCTGGAGTACGAGCTTACAAACGCAACTTTTGGACGCGTGCAGGCCAGTGGAAAAGTCGCAAATCCTTACGATGTAAACAACCATCGCATTATGGCCATGATCAGTTATAATTTCTGATAAAAAAACTTCGGTCTTTATGGCAGGATTATTGCTAAAGAAATGACTTTGAAACAATAAACAGTGTTACTTTGGCGTTGAAGAAATAGTTTAAAGTATTGAAATTTATGAGAAAAGTTCTGATTTTATTAGCAATAATCATTTATATAAACGGATTTTCACAGCAGGCATTTCGCACTGCTGTGTTCAATCCCGATATACGAACGCTTCAAATTTTGCCTGTAGGCGAAAAATACCTTCCTCCGGTTATCACACTTAACAGCGACGAACGGCTCGAAGTGAAGTTCGACGAAATGTCGCACGAAGCGCACAATTACGGTTACAAAATTACACATTGCAATGCAGATTGGACACCTTCGGGACTGCTCACCACTGAATATCTGAGTGGCTATACCACAGCCAATATTACCGAATATATTCTTTCGCAAAACACCACATTTCTTTATACACATTACCGTTTTCAATTGCCCAACAACGAAATTCAATTTAAAGTCTCGGGAAATTATGTGGTTCAGATTTACGAGGACAATCAGCAGGACAAGCCCCTTGCGCAAGCCTGTTTTTCTATCGTAGAGCCTCGTGTTAGCATTTCGGCAAAGGTACGCGGCAATACCGACACTGAATTGAACAATCGGCTGCAACAGCTCGATTTCGAGGTGGTGCTCAATGGAGTGAATGTACGCGAAGCATCCACTGAGGTAAAAGTGCTTATACGCCAGAATAATCGTATCGACAATGAGGTAAGCGGCATACAGGCCACTTATATTTCCGGCAACAAGTTATCGTACATCAACAATAAAGAACTGATTTTCGAAGGTGGAAATGAGTTTCATCGCTTCGATATTTCGTCGGTTTATGCTGCCAGCGAAGGAATTGATGAAATTAAATACGTTCAGCCACATTACGAAGTTTTTCTGACTCCCGACAAAATACAAACTTCGCGGAATTACATGCACGAATTTGATGTAAACGGCAAGTTTGTAATCAATTATCAGGAAGCCATGTCCGACAGTAATTACGAAGCTGATTATATGTGGGTGAACTTCAGTTTACCGGCCAATGCGCCATTTTTCGATGGGCAGGTTTATCTTGGTGGAGACTTCAATTACAACCTTTACGATGGTCGTACACGCATGATGTACGACAATGCAAACCAACAGTATTATCAGAAAGTACTTTTAAAACAGGGAGGTTATAATTATCAGCATCGCTTTGTACCTAAAAACTCGAAAAAAGCATTTGTGGAGCGGATTGACGGAAGTTACTGGCAAACCGGAAACGAATACAGCATTTACATTTATCACCGGGGATGGGGCGAACGCTACGATAAACTGGTGGGAGTAAAACAGATACAGTAGATTGACTGGATAAGGCAAAGACGGAAGAAAATTTCAAACATTTGCAATGTCAATTTTCTCAAATAACCATGTAACAATCTGATAACAACACTTTAGCTTTTAATGCAGAATTCTTCTTATAAAAAAATGAGGGGGTGACTTACAATCCCCCCCCCAGCATATTATTCTGTTTCAAAAAAAATCAGTGTTTGAAATTTTCAACTGCTTTCGGGTCATGTTTGTATTTAAAGAAAACAGCAAACAATACGGCCACAACTAACGAATAAGTAGCAAAAACCAACCAAATTCCTGGCCAATCTTTCACAAGCACCTCCACTCCGTTAATCAATTGCGTGGATTCGAACCATTTGGCAATCACAAAACCGGCAATAATATTACCCAGGACTGCTCCTACACCATTTGTCATTAGCATAAATACGCCCTGAGCGGACGATTGAATTTTCGAATCGGTATTTTGTTCTACATACAAAGCACCCGATATATTGAAGAAATCGAATGCCAATCCATAGATAATACATGAACCGATAATAAGCACAAAACCAAGAATTGAATTATTGGCAAGTCCGAACAATCCAAAACGCAGTACCCATGCCAGCATGCTGAACAACATCACGTTTTTAATACCAAAACGTTTCATGAAAAACGGAATAGCCAGAATAAACAATGTCTCGGAAATTTGCGAAACCGAAAGAATAATGGTTGAGAAATTATTGATAAGCTCACCTACCGGAAATACGGTGGCATCCTGCAAAAAACTGTCACCATAGGCATTGGTAAGCTGCAAGGAACCACCCAGCAACAAGCTGAAAAGAAAAAACAGTGCCATTTTCTTTTGTTTGAAAAGCACGAACGCTTCGAGCCCGAGTTTCTGAACAAGGGTTTGTTTCTGGTTTGTTTTTTTCGATTTCTCATTTGTCACAGCTGGCAAAAAGAAAAACGAAAAAAGTGACAATGCAACTGCCAACACAGCCGATATAACAAACGAAACTTTAATGCTTTGTCCTAGTCCCCAATCCTTTGTAAAGAAATTAGTGACCCACATCGCCACAATAAAACCTACAGTTCCCCATACGCGAATGGGTGGAAAATAAGTTGTTGGATCTTTTCCCTCGTTTTTCAAAATGGCAAAACCAATCGAATTATTAAGACCGATGGTTGGCATATAAAACGACATAGCCACAAAAAGAACCCAAAAAAACGAAACCGGCGAATCGATAAAAGGCAAAATCAGCATCGTGGCCGCAAACAACAGATGCAGTATTGCAAACACATAATTTGCTTTCCATTTATCGGCAAGTATTCCAAAAAGAGTAGGCATAATAAGCGATGCAAATCCCATTGTAGAGAAAACCAGCCCAAATTCAGCTCCGTTCCATTGTTTCTCCACAAATCCGTAATGCCCCAAAGTCATCATCCACGCTCCCCACACAAAAAACTGGAGAAAATTCATCACAGACAATCGAAATTTTAATCCCATGATATTTAGATATTTAAAGTTACTGATATATTATTACTTATTTTCTTTACGTTTTAATGCATCGCGAATACTTACTGCTAGTTCATATTTTTCTTCTTTGAGAGCCATTTCGAGCAATTGTTGCAAATCCTCTTCGGACAAAGCATCGAGTTCAGCGGGAGTTAGTGATTCGGCATCCACGTTTATTTCGTCGTCGGAATCTTCTTTTTCGGCTTCACGTTCGATAAAACTACCAACCACATCGAGTATTGAAGCACGTATAAACACCGGCGAGTCGGAACGCACGGCCAAAGCCACTGCATCGGAGGTGCGTGCATCAATTATTTGCACACTATCTGCAGTACGAATGTGCAACTCAGAGTAAAATACATCATTCACCATATTATAAATTACCACCTTCTCGAGATTGGCACCAAAAACGCCCAAAATACTGTGAATCAAATCGTGTGTAAGCGGACGAGGTGATTTTTTATTGTTGATTTTAAGTGCAATCGACTGAGCTTCAGGCTCTCCAATCATTACTGAAAAACGTCGGCTACCATCTATCTCGCTCAAAACCAATCCGTAAGTTCCTACTACCGTCTGATTGTAAACGAGTCCTATAATATTGAGTTGAATTTCCTTTTCCATATATTATAAAAATTATCATGCTTTCAAAAAAAGCAAAGCAAATATAGTTATAATTTTAAAAAGAATCGGATAACGAACGAATAAATAATTGAGTATGCTTACAGTTTTTGCAACACACACTGAGTAAAGGACAATTTGACTAATCATATTATGCATGAATTGTGAGTAATAGGAATAAAACTACAACAATATTTTATTCCTATTACTTATTAAGAAATTTATAAGTACTTTTGTCGCCCGATTCACAAAAATGAGAACAAATTTACACACAATTTTTAAGTATAGCTGGGGATTAATGATGTCAACAGCAAATACATGGGAAGTTATCAGAACAGACAATTCTGTAAACAGAGCTTTCACAAGCTTCGTTTTACCGTGGACTGTGCTGCTATCGGTTATTTTATCGGTATTTTCGTCGCTATATACCAAAGAAAAAGTGATTGAAACAGCCATTGTAATGCTGGTTGTGACAGCTATTTCATATATTGCATCATTTTTTCTGAGCAGGTCGCTTGCTATCTCATTCTTTCGCAAAAACCACAGCGATATTTTTTCAAAAACCGACATCTCGAAAATCATTGCTTATTCATTTTCAGTAATTTATATTACAAAAATCATAACCACTATCATTCCCGATTTATTCTTTTTACAAATTCTGAATGTATATACAGTGTATATTGTTTGGGAAGCCTGTCACGTTTTTTTTAATTTAAATGAAGACGAACGCGGAAAAAGTATGCTTCTCATCAGTTTATGTGTTATCTTTATGCCCTCATTAATCCGAAGCGTTATAATGTTTATGCTTCCGGGATTTTAAGCTAAACTTTTCTCAATTTTCAAAGTTATGTTAAAAAATTCAAACATTGTTATAAAAAACAAAAGGGCTACTTTCGATTATGAAATACTCGAACGATATGTGGCCGGCATTCAGCTTTTTGGCACCGAAATAAAATCAATACGCGACGGGAAGGCCTCATTATCTGATACTTATTGCACTTTTATCAACAATGAACTTTGGGTAAAAAACATGCACATTGCCACTTACTTTTTTGGAACCTACAACAACCACGAAGTACGCCGCGACCGTAAACTACTGCTTACCAAACGCGAACTGCGCAAATTGCTGCGCGGAACGAAGGAAACCGGTTTTACAATGGTCCCCACCAAGCTTTTTATCAACGAAAAAGGACTCGCAAAACTCGAGCTCGGGTTGGCACGCGGAAAGAAAACTTACGACAAACGTCAGACCCTGAGAGAGAAAGAGGACAAACGAAGCATGGACAGAGCCATGAAACAATAGCTTTTTTAGCCTTAAGGTCAGAAAATGATTGCACTTAGGGGCAAATCAATTTCGCCAAACTCTACCATAGCATTAAAAATCCGCAACCGGCTGAAACGTGGCAAATCGTGCACAGAAATATCGGCTTCCGTAATTTTTCCTTCAGCCAGCAAAGAAGCCCTTTGTGTACCAAATAAAGCAGGGCGAACAGGTGTAAGCCATTCTTTACCATTCCACAAAGCCACATTTGCATAACTTGTGTCGGTAAGCAAACCATTGCGCACCATGAGTACGTCATCGCATTCGCCACGAAGCGCAAAGGCATCAACAAATTGCTTTCTGTCGGTCGATTTAAACGCTGACGGTTCAGCAGAAATCTCCACCAGTTTCAGAGTTTTTATATCGCGACGCTGATACGCCACAAATTCAATCATTTCAGGCTTATTGCTGTATTCTATGCGACATTTATACAATCCTGTTTTAGGAAAATCGTGTTCCCGAAGTACCTCATCAGGATTGAAGACTGCTGTATCGGGAAAGAAAGCCGCAAAAGTAGCTTCCACTCTTTTACGATGAAAGTAGGTCCGGAAAAATGTTCCGTTTTCGAGTTTTATGGTTTCAACAAAGCGGTACATATACTTTTCGTAAAAGTTCGTCGTATTCTTTTTCGCAATCGCTCAGCGAAGTGATTCCACCTCCGCTTTTAAATATCAATCCATCATTTTGCTGCTCCACAAAACGAATCATCACTGCCGAGTCGAGATTTTCGCCATCGAAATAGCCAAAAATACCTGTGTAATATCCACGCTCGTAAGCTTCTGCTGTTTCGATAATCTCCATTGTTTTTGGTTTTGGAGCACCGCTGATTGAACCTGCAGGCAGAAGCCTGAAAATAATATCGCCCAGATTTTCGTGATAATTTTGCGGCAATATCCCTGATATTTCAGAACTTACCTGGAACAAATCGCCCTTATTGGTTTTGAGCCTGTCGATATAACGATAACGCTTCACTTCCACCCTATCGGCTACCATGCTCAGATCGTTACGAATCAGGTCTACAATGGTAGCATGTTCGGCTTTTTCTTTATAATCGTTTAAAATGATATTTTCAGCATCGGGAATGGCAGCATCAATGGTTCCTTTCATCGGAAACGACGAAATGCGACCGTTCTCAATCCGCACAAAACACTCTGGCGAAAGCACTGTAAATCTATCTTTTAACCACAGTTTATATGCAGCATGTGATTTTTCAAAAATACTTTCAAGCGTCAAATCAGTTTCAAGTCGTGTGGGCTTTGTCAGATTGACCAAAAAAGAATTGCCTTTACATATCTGACCCTGAACGTATTCAAAAGCCTTTCTGTAATCAGCCATACTTACAGGAAATGTATTCCAAAGGGGCTTTTCTGCATTTGAATGAGGCCTTTCTGCATGCAGCGAAAACCTTACAAAATCGGTATTCAATTCATCATTACAAAACACAAAACCATTTTTGGCACGATAATCGATCACGAACAAAAAAGCTTCGCGGGCAGCACCAAGCCTGTTCATTTTCGATATCATGTCGTTACGTTCCAGTTCTGTGTTTTTTATTTCGGATATCATTTGCGTCATTTCATTCAGCCTGCAAAAATAAAGATTTTTATCGGGATAAAATCATAATAATTATCACAGTTGGAAGTTATATCTGTTTTAAACCTTAGACATAAATCATAGTTTGACTCCGTTTTTAATCAAATTATTTTCTCATTTTGAATTAAATTAAGTAAGTTTGCACATTAGGTTTTAAATTCACAAAAAAACATCCCCAATATGAAAAAGCTAAGCATTTATTTTATGGCGTTTGTGTTCGCCGCGCTCACTTTCAACTCCTGTTTACCTATCGAAGATATGTTCGACGAATCGCTGCTGATCGGGAAATGGGCGATGGGAACCGACCATTACCGCTACGACGCTGACGGATCGGGCGTGACCTGGGATACTGCCGATGAATATACTGAAGAGGAAGGACTGCCTTTTACATGGACACTGGAAAGTGCCGAACTCACTCACATTCATATTATGGAAACCGGTGGTTCGGGTGTACCTAAAATCTACACAGTGACCGAACTCACCGAAACTTCGCTGAAATACAAGGACGATTTTGGGAAAACATATTCCTTTGTCAAAATAAAATAACAAACTCATCCGACAATTGCTAAAGTCTTTGCGATTGTCGGATGCTGATTTTGATGATTCATTGAAAATTATCTGAAACTCTAAAATCCTTAAAAATGAACCGTACAGTCAAGATCATCCTGATAAGTTTTGTATCCCTGTTGGTTGTGCTGCTGATAAGCATTTCGGTACTTTTGTGGGTGGTGTTCACGCCCGAAAGACTAACACCTATTGTGCAAAAACAACTAAAGAACTACATTTCGTGCCCTGCCGAAATAAAAGATGTGGAACTTACCTTTTTCAGTTCCTTCCCCCAATTTGCACTCAGGATTGATGGCATTACCCTCGTAAACCCCACTGAAGGAGCTCAAAACGACACTTTGCTCAGTAGCGGCGTACTGAAAGCCACTGTGGATGTACGTGAATTTGTAATAAACAACAAAGTCATAATTACTGATGTTTTGTTCGAAAATCTACGGGCAAATCTATTCAGCGATGCAACGGGGCACACAAACTTCGATGTATTTATTTCCGACACTACTGCGCAGGATAGCTCTGCTTTCGAAAATCCTTTTGAACTGATTAAACTCGACAAAGTAGCTGTGGAAAATGCCAATATCAGTTATATTGATCTGAAATCGAAAATGTCAGCCTACATCAATAATATGGATGCCGAAATGCTGATGAATATGAAAAAATCGGTGATTGACCTGGCATTAAATGCCTCAACACCAAAAATTTCATTTAAAACTGACAGTACAGTATTTTTGAATAATGCCGATGTGCAGTTGAAAGTCCCTGCCCTTTTCGACATGGATAAAATGCATCTCACGCTTAATAAATCCGAAATTCTTATCAACGGTCTTGCAGCAGGCATCACAGGCGATGTAAATTTAAAGAACGACATTATTACCGATTTACAATTTCACACTTCTGAATATCCTGTAAAAGATTTACTCGCGCTCGTTCCTGCCGAATATCTGACAGCGATCGAAGGGATGAATCTTTCGGGAAATGTATCTTCGAAAGGAACTATGAAAGGTACATTCAACAATAATTCAATGCCGGTGATTGATGTGGTTGCAACCATGAACAAAGGTACTTTTGCCTACAGCGCATTGCCCGTAAAACTCCGCGAAATGAACGGTGACCTTCGTGTATTGCTCGACCTGAACAACGACAGCACTTCGCATATTGTAATTAACAGGTTCAGCACCCTCACCGGAAATTCCCGCATAGAAGCCAAAGGATTGATCGACCACATTATGCTCGATGATATGCTATTTGATCTCAATTTAAAAATGGGACTTCAGCTTGCCGACCTGAAACCTTTTTTGCCGGAAGGAATGAATATGTCGTTTAGCGGAATGGCCAATGGAAATGCAAGCACAAAATTCCTGCTGTCGGACGCCATGAATGCCAACATCGAAAAAATGAACATTACAGGTTGGATTGACGCCAGCAATTTGCGCATCGATTACGACAGCCTTTCGATGCAGGCCGACAAAGCTCAACTACGACTCAGCAAACCACAAAGTAAACAATACGCATTCCTGAATGCCGATCTCCGGAGTCCGAAACTCAATGTGCAGCAGGGTAAAAACATCAAAGCCACGCTACACAATGTAAATATGACTGCCCTTACTTCGGATTTAATGAAAACCGATAAGCTGAATCAAATAAAACTCAACTTCGACTTCGACCAAATGAAGGCTGGCATAAGCGATATGACAACCGCTCTGCAAAAAACAAAAGGCGATGCTGACATTGCCATGAATTTCAGCGATACAGTTTCGTGGCCAACAGTCGATTGCAACTTTGACATCAGCAAACTTAATTTTGCCATGGACAGCACACTTGCCGAAATATATGCACCCAAAGGAAGTTTGAAAATGAAATCGGCCAAAGGCAATCCGGCCGACCTGCTGCTCGACATTGTGTATTCGGGCAAAAACACTAAAGCCTCAATGGGTAAGGAAAAAATTACAGCTTCCGATATGAATATGGATGCTGCAATTGCCTACAAACCCAACGAAAAAAATACAATGCTGCAATGGGAGCCAAATGGTTTTGTGTCGATGTACAATGCTGACATCGAAACTTCTGAGTTTGCTGCCGATATTAGTCTTCCGATTCTTGAAATGAATTTTACACCCGATGCGTACAATATCAAAAATGCAAAACTTTTAGTGGATGAGTCTGACTTTGAACTCACAGGAAAACTCTGGAATGTGGATGAATATCTGAAAAACAAAGGCTTGCTCAAAGGTGAATTCAAATTTCGCTCCGAACTGACTGATGTGTATCGGCTTATGGATCTCACAAGCGGTTTTGGCGAAGAAGATACCACGCTGACTGCTGCAGAACAAATTAGCAAAGACTCGGCAAGTGCAGCCAGCGGACCTTTTATGGTTCCGAAAGGTATCGACATTACACTCGATGCACAAATCAACAAAGTACAGCTCGGTTTCGATTCGGCACGTAACCTGCTCGGAAGTATTTATGTGCGCGATGGACTTTTGGTGCTCCAGGATTTGCGTTTCAACACTTCAGCAGCCCGCATGCAGCTCACAGCCATGTATCGCACACCACGCCGCAATCATTTGTTTGTGGGCTTCGATTATCACATGACCAATACCGAAATCAGTGAACTGCTCAAAACCATTCCCGATATCGACAGCATCATGCCTATGCTTCGTTCGTTTGGTGGAAAAGGCGAATTCCATATTGCTGCCGAGGCTTACACCGATTCGGCTTATAATCTGAAAAAATCAACCATTCGTGGTGTTGCTTCCATCAAAGGCGAAAATCTGGTGCTGATGGACGGTGAAACATTCTCCGAAATAGCCAAAACGCTGCGATTCAGCAAACAGGCTCAAAATAAAGTGGACAGTCTTTCGGCAGAATTCACCATTTTCCGAAATGAAGTAGATGTGTATCCGTTCCAGATTGTAATGGATAAATACAAAGCGGTAGTAGGTGGTCGTCACAATCTCGACATGAGTTTCGATTATCACATTTCAGTCACCGACAGTCCTTTGCCAGTTCAGTTAGGAGTTGATGTAAAAGGTACTATGGATAAAATGCGTGTGTTACCTGCAAAATGCAAATACGCCCGATTCTATCGACCGGTTGAACGACGCGAAATTGATACACGGCAACTCGAAATCCGCAAAATGATACGCGATGCACTTACTTCGAAAGTAAAAGACTAATCCGTTTATTCCGAATAACTATACTAAAAAGCCGGAAATCAAATGATTGATTTCCGGCTTTTATTATTATGAATGATTCTGATAAGCTTATTTTGAGAAAAAGTACTTATTTACAATTCCTTCATATTCAGCATAATCTTTATACCCAAGTTCCGATTTGTAACCCGTTTTGCTATCTACAAAAATTACAGTAGGCATAGCCTGAATTTTAAACAAACGGGCAAGTTCAGGTTCCTGATCCACATCAATTTTATAAATCACCAATTTGCCTTTGTATTTGTTTTGAAGAGCCTGTAAGTGAGGTGCCAGCATTTTGCATGGGCGACACCAAGTGGCATGAAAATCCAGAATAATCGGGAGTTTACCTACGCGATTGAATTCCTTATTTTTTTCGTAGTTCCACACTTTCTGTTTAAAAGTAGCAGCTGTAAGTTCTTCAATTTTCACATCTCCCTTTTCAGCTGCAAATGCAGTCCCTAAGCTAATAAGAAGAGTGAATACTAATGTTTGAATTGCTTTTTTCATTTTGTTTAATGTTGAATTGTTTTCTATTTTGATAATTGTGTATCGGGTATAATTCAAAAACTATGCCTCAGGTTGATATTCCCGATTCTCACCTGTGCTTTTAAAATCTCCTTTTCCAACTGAAAAATATCGTTGAGTACAATCCAGAAGTGATAAGTAGCCTCAATAGCTCGCTTGTCTGCATCCAACAACTGATATTCAAGTTTACGATCGCCCTCGAGCGTCACTTTTATTTTTTCGTTCCGGTTGGCAGCAACAAAACCTCCGATTCCGGCATCGGCTTTTGAAAAAGTAAGACTTTCGAAATACTGACCATCAGTATTAAAACTGTGAAATACTCCTTTTGCTAAACTGTCGTTTACAGTAGTGGCAAATTTCCCAGCTGCTGACACAGTAATATCTTTATGTTTCAATTTTGTGCCACTCACATTGCTAACGAGGTAAAAAACTCCTTTTTCGTCTACGTAGGACTTTAAATAGTTTCGACCAGCGTTTTGTTCGGTAATTTGTGTTTTATAAACATAATTTCCCACTTCTTGGTATTTTTCATCCTTCTCAAAACGAAACATAGCTTTCAATGAGTCGGCCTGCACTTTTCTAATCTGTAGCAAACTATCACAATAAACCAATGTGCGTGCACACCTGCGACGAGAAATGGTATCGGAAAAAGCCACTGCCAATTTACGTTTATCTACCATGCGCGGAAAAAGTGCATGTATGCTATCGATTTTCACATCTGCTGTATTCCAGTTGCCAATGGCTATCAGGTTTTCAATCTCTTTCAACCTTTCATCGGCCTGTTTTTCGGATGATGTAGCACTACCACAAGCAAACAAAGAAAAAAACAATATCATTAAACTAAAAAAATGCAGTACTTTCATTTGGAGAATATTTTAATAATTATTTTAAAATGAGTACAATAACTCATCAATCATAAGCGAATATTCATCATTCGCAATGCCGTTAGCAATTAAATGCATTTTATCCTGCTCGATGGCTGATAGAAAAAGACCGGTATTAAACTGATAATGTTCGTGAGCCATTTTATAATAAACCATCGCGTCCTTCACTTTCCGGCTACACCATGCAATATGTCCTGCATTCAACAAATCGTGTTTATCGGGCTGTTGCTCTATTAACTTGTAATTATAATACGCAGCCTTCGAAAGATTTGAAGCTAAAAAAGCACACCAGCTTATGGCTTTCCAAACTTTCTGATTGTTTTCGTTCAGCGCATCAACTTTATAAAAAACAGCTAATGCTTCGTCGTACTTTTTCAACTCCTGTAGGCAGTTACCAACATTCATTTGGATATTTTCATTTTCAGGATCGAGATACGAAGCATGTCGATAATAATGAAGTGCATTTTCATAATCGGCAAGTAAACGATAACATAGAGCAATTTTTCTAACAGTCCACAAATCATCGGGCTGAATGATATCGGCTCTTTTGTATGCTTCAAGTGCATTACCAAGTTGCGACAATTGTTGTAGTGCATAGCCCATTTTCTGATAAATGGCTGCTGTAGGTTCAGTTTCATCGAGCAAATCGCTGTATAGCTCAATTGCTTCAGAATAATGCGATTTAGATAAATAAAAATCAGCCAAACCAGATTTTATTGAATTTCCGGATGCAATGGTTGCAAACAGAAAAGTGTTATGCATTTTGAGTGACGAGTCAAAGAAGTCGGTAAAAGAATCCTTTTGCGGGTGTAGTTTGAAGAAACGAAACAAATCCTGCACATATTGCTTCGAAATGGTTTTCCCTGCCAGATCAGGAGTTAGCAGAGCCTCATCACGTGCCATTTCTTCCAATTGTTCAGCCTCAACCTTAAAGTTACTTTTCAGCATATTTCGCTGCATTTCGGGCATTTGTAAAATACTCAGGCAAAACGAATATTTATCTGAATTACACATAGCATTGTTTGCTGTAAAAGCAGATATTAAACCCTTATCCGACGTTTCGAAAAGCTCGCTTACAGAAGTATGGACCGATTCGAAAGGTATAAACCAGTTCGAAACCTCATTGAAGAATGTAAAACTCTTTAATAGTGAAAAAGTGCTCATATACACATCAGCGCCCTCCTGTTGTAGTTCGCTCAGTTCTTGCAATTTATCGCTTACACCACTTGCATCAAGCAATTCCTGCCAATCGGGATTTCCTTCCTCCCATTCATCCGAGTCCATAAGTTTTTCGGCATCCATCCTGTCTTTCAATAATGGACTTATCTTCATCACTTCAGGTAAAATCTCCTCTCTCATCTTCCGGCTTATCTTGTCGGTTTCCATAGTTGCTACAATCTGAACCATGATATTTCCAGCCTGCTGACTGAAATGCTGATCGTCGGCCAACAAAACCAAGCGATTGCGTATTGCCGGGAAGTAAGTCACAAAATCGTTGTATCGAACTATGATAAAGCAAAGTCCCGTGAGTGCACGCTGACGTACCTGAGGTACATCCGACTCGCAGGCGTCGAGCAGCAACATAAGCTTATGTTCGTCGAACATACGCCAAAGATTCAGGGTAAGCGCCGATACTGATAAGGATTTTTCAGTCACTCCTTTATATGATGCTTCATGAATTCTTGTGAAAAGCATTTTCTCCTCCTGCTCGTATCGTGTACTGAGCCAGAATATTGAAAACACATCAGGCAAAAGTTTCTCGAAATTTGAACGAATACGTCTGAATTCTGCTTTATCGGATGTAGTATTTTCAACCAGCAATTCGCTCTGCCGATGAAAATATGCGAGCGCGTCGAAAAGATCATTGTAATTACTAAACCTTAATTTATGCGGGAAATAGCGTTTTTGCATGTATTCGAAGCTGGTAGCATTGCGAAACATCAGTTCCTCACGAAGATCACAAGCAAGCACATATAACCTAGATACCAAACGATTATAAACCACTCTGCGCTGAGGATCATCCACACCTTCCACATAATACTGAAGCATGTAACGATAATTTTGCTGAAGTTCATCGCAACGATCGCTGTATCGTCCAATCTGAAGTTCAGCAGCAAGGATATTGAGTTTGTCGAATGCATTTTTAAGTCTAGCTTTCGACAAAAATTTTAAAACTGAAGTAAATGTATTTTGAATTTGATCCGGGTTCATGTCACTCACTTTTTGCTGATTATTAAAATTTCATTCTGCAATCATCTGACAAAAGTTGTAAATTTTGTCAGACAATTCACTCTTCAAAAACATTTTTTCAAGAAATACAGTTTTCGATTAGAGGCAGATAAAGCAACAATAAATATACCGTTTATTATTAGTCAGTATTCACAATGCAAATATACATAAGTGAAAGTAACATCAACCCATTTTACTGATTTTAATCAAGCGCTCTTCGTCGATAATCTTCAGTTTTCGTCCATCCATAGCAATAATGTGTTCATTCACAAAATTCGACAGGGTACGAATGGCATTAGAGGTAGTCATATTCGACAAGTTAGCCAGATCCTCGCGGGAGAGATAAATATTAATTGTTGCCCCATCTTCTTCGAGACCATAATTTTTTCGAAGTAATAGCAGCGCTTCGGCCAATCGTCCACGAATATGTTTTTGAGTAAGATTGACAGTACGCGCATCCGAAGCGCCCAAATCGGCGGCAATCTCCTCGAGAAAACGATAGCAAAAAGCATTATTATTGCGGAGTATTGAAAGGAAAATATCAGCTTTTAGCATATAAACGGTTGAGGGTTCGAAAGCAGCTACATTGGTATTGTAGGTTTGACTTGCAATAATAGCTCTGTAGCCAAAATGCTCGCCAGGTTTGAGCATTCGGATAATCTGCGTACGACTTCCCACACCTTCTTTATATACCTTCACTTTACCCGCAGCCAAAACCATCATATGAGTAGGCAATTCACCTTCGCAATGTATAATTTCATTTTTCTTGAAATAATGCGTTGTAAAATGATTCTTCACAAACTGACGCTCATCGGGTGTCAATACATCCCATACAGTTAATACATCCTCGATGGGTTTCAGTTCAGAAGTGTTTCTTTTTGCCATGACAATACAAATAAAATATGTTTGACAACAATGTTTTAAAGCACAAATTTAGTAATTTTTCGAGATATAACGCAATTCACATGAAAAAAGCAGATAAAAGTTAGTTAAACTAACTAAATTATGTCACATTATCTTATGATACGATAAGACTTTAAGCTACACATATTTTTTAGAAAAATGGTAAGTTCTGCATTTCAGATTACAAACCGACAGTTATTTAAAGAAATGTTAGTACATTTGTACTTTAAAAAGTATAAATAGCATACAATCAGCTTGTGAGCAATGTAGCTTTCGACTAAAATTTACAAAAACAACAAGCAATTGATTACTCAATTTATAATAATAAAAAAAGTACGAATGAAAAAGATTCTTCTAATCATACTTGTGATTATATTATTCAGCGGGCTAAAAGCTCAACAACTTCAATTCAGCGACTCATCCGTTGTCAGTTTACTTACCTGTTCTCCGGGACAAGAAGTGTATGCCCGTTTCGGACATTCTGGCATCCGTGTCTACGATCCGGTAAGCAAAGCCGACATGGTTTTTAATTATGGCATTTTTAGTTTCAATACTGAAAATTTCTATTATAAATTTATAAAAGGTGAAACTGATTATTATTTAGGAGTTCATCCCACCGACTTGTTTCTTTCTGAATATGAAGAACGAAACTCGATGGTTTGGGAGCAAATCCTGGATCTCACAACTCAGGAAAAAAGCAAAATCATTAATGCGCTCATCGAAAACTACCGACCTGAAAATCGCGTTTATCGCTACAACTTTGTATTCGACAATTGTGCCACCCGTCCACGCGATAAAATTTTGAACAACATATCGGGTTATGTACAACTACAAACATCAAACGAAACAAAAACTTACAGACAATGGATAGCCGACTATGTGGGTCACGACACATGGCTCAAATTTGGTATTGACCTAGTTTTCGGAACTGCATCCGACAAAAGCACACAGCAATACCAAAGTATGTTTTTACCCGAAATATTAATGGCCGAATTTGAACAAGCTAAAATTGTAACGAAAAACGACCTCAACAACCGAAAACTTGTAAAAGGAACCAATGTAATAGTAAAAGCAGCAGATCAAAATATCACAGATCATATTCTTTTGTCGAAACCATTCATTATTTTTTCAATCGTTCTGCTACTCGGCATTTTATTAAGTCTATACGAACAAAAAAGCAATAAATATTACAGTATACTCGACAGTATTTTGTTGTTTAGCACAGGATTGGCAGGTTTTATTGTTTTTTACCTAATGTTTGTATCGATACATCCACTTGTAAAATGGAATTTGAATATTCTATGGTTGAATCCATTGAATGTATTTGCAGCTATACTTATCTGGATAAAACCTCTCAGAGCATATATGTTTGTATATCAAATACTAAACATAGGGTTACTTATTCTTACACTGATCGCTATTGCACTATCAGTACAAGATTTTAACGCAGGAGTATTTCCACTAATCGTGCTTATTTTCATACGCTACTCGCTGTGGGTGGTGCGTATCAAGCACCGAATTTTCAGAAAATCGAAATTTTTAATCAAAAGCAAAACCGGCAATTAATGACAAAAAAAGTTTTTGTTGGGATTATTCCTGCAAGATATGCATCCACACGTTTTCCGGGCAAACCTCTGGCACTGATTGGTGGCAAAACTATGATTCAGAGAGTTTACGAACAAGCCTCAACAGTACTCGATAATGTGTATGTAGCTACCGATGACGAACGAATTGCAAACGCCGTAAAAAACTTTGGTGGAAAAGTGATTATCACATCACCGCATCATCAAAGTGGTACCGACCGCTGCTACGAAGCTCTTTGCAATACGGGCGAAAGGTTTGATGTGGTTGTTAATATACAGGGCGACGAACCATTTATCGATCCTTCGCAAATAAAAGCACTGATGGATTGCTTCGATAATACGCAAACGCAAATTGCCACAATGGCAAAAAAAATAACTTCGAAAGACGGGCTTGCCTATCTCGAAAATCCAAATCATCCCAAATTAGTAGTCAACAGTAATGATGAAGCCATGTACTTCAGTCGCTCTGTCATTCCATATTTGAGAGGATCAGATAAAAACGAATGGGTAACTAAACATGTTTTTCTCAAACATCTTGGCATCTATGCCTACCGCTCCGATATTTTAGCTCAAATTACCACTCTCAAACCCTCAACGCTCGAATTAGCCGAATCGCTCGAACAACTCCGCTGGCTCGAAAACGGATTCAAAATCAAAGTATGCTATACTGACATTGAAACTATTGGCATTGATACTCCTGAGGATTTAGTGAAAGCAAATTCGATCTTGTAGTATTTTTTACTATGTTTGTAGCAAATATTCATACAAAAACCAAAACAATAATATCTCAAATGTGTTATTGTATCTAATTGTCAACACATCATTCAGATTATAAATTTCTATTGCAGCAAATATGGGACGAATTATATTAATCATTCTACTTGCCTCCTTCAGCATTTCAACCTACTCACAAAGAGTTCAAAACTCAAAATGGTCGGCTACTCTCGAAGTGGGCGCAAATCAGTTCGATGGCGACATGACTCCATCTGTCACTAAAACATCCTTCGGTCTCTCAGGTGAATACACCATTTCACCTACCTGGGGCTTAGGTGTTGAATATTATTACCTGCCATTACAGGCAGGGAAAACCGCTGAGAGCATGACCAGCACAATGCATCATATAAACCCTTACATTTCGTTGAATATGCTTAATCTTCTATCGCCCGACATTAATACAAAATGGGGCATTTGGGCTACTGTGGGGGGAGGCTTAGGTTTATATCATACCAAACACTACAAAAACAACCTGTTTGTAAACGAAACTAAAAACGGAATGGCTATTACTGTACCTGTTGGAGCGCTCATCGAATATAACCTCACACCCTCATTAGCTATAGGAGCAAAAGTACAGTATCGTTCACACAATCAGGACAGCATAGAAGCTGCCGAACAATACAGCGGCGTAACCAACGACTTCATTTCAATGGGAACTGTACTGCTGCGCTGGAAATTCAATGCTAATAATTCGAAAAAACACACCCGTAATATAAATACTACAACTTTTTGCCCCGACGAAGCTATTCTACCTGCGCGTCAGGCACAGAACAAAGCCGACTCACTGCAAAAAGTAGTTAATAAACTTCAGAATGAAATTGATGCACTAAAACCGCAACTTGGCAAAATTGAGGCGCTCGAAAACAAGATGAACGAGGTTCAGAAAATTGCTGAAAATGCCGGAACTCGCACTGTTTATATACCTCAACCTGAAGACCAAAGCAATAATACAACAAATACGAAAAACCCAAGCCACAAAACCGACTTTGAAACTGTGGGACGCAACAGCAACATCGACAGCGATGGCGATGGCGTGCCCGATCATCGCGACAAAGAGCCACAAACACCGGCAAATACGCCTGTTGATTTTTGGGGAAGAACCATCAGCAGCAGCAAAACAAACGGGTTTGCAAGCGTTTATTTCGACTTCGATCGCACCGACCTCGATGCTGATGCGTTAAAAACAATTGAAGCTGTGGCCGAAAAGCTAAACGAAAATCCGGAAGTAATGGTGGAAGTACGCGGATATGCCGATTATGTAGGTAACGAAAACTATAACAAAGATTTGAGTCTTCGTCGCGCCGACAAAGTAAAAAATGAGCTTATAAATAAATTCAACATCAATCCCTTACGCATTATTTCGAATGGAAAAGGAATTGTGCTCGAGCCCAAAAGCGCTTACAGACTTAATCGTCGCTGCAATTTCTTTTTTAGCGAAGAATGATTAAAAAATTGACAATGGATAATTGACAATGCACTATTTATCATAAATAAAAGAAAGCCTGAAATTCAATATTTCAGGCTTTCTTTTATTTTATCGAGTATTGTACTATTAATCAATGAATTCGAGGCAATTATTTCGCGACCAAACAAGTAATTTTCACCTCCGGAATAATCGCTTACCATTCCACCCGCTTCTTTTACGAGCAACGCGCCGGCAGCCACATCCCAGGGTTTGAGGTCGTATTCCCAAAAGGCATCGAACCGTCCACAAGCCACATAAGCCAAATCGGCCGCAGCAGAACCCAACCTACGAACGCCACGTGCATTTTTCATAGCCCATTTCAGAAATTCGATATATTCTTCGATGCGACTAAAATCGGAATATGGAAATCCGGTAGCCAAAAGTGCATCGTGAATATCACTCCGATCTGAAACAGAAATTTTTTCGCCATTCAAAAAAGCGCCTCCATCTTTCCATGCATAAAAACATTCATCGCGACCCACTTCGTACACTACACCCACCACAAGTTCGTCGCCATCGAGCAAACCAATACTCACACAATAAATTGGTACACCCTGTATAAAATTGGTTGTTCCATCCAAAGGATCAATTACCCAATTAAAACGTTCGCCACGCGTATCATTTGTTCCTTCTTCGGCAATAAAACCCGATTCGGGCAGAAGTTTTTGTAGTTCAGCAATGATGCGTTTTTCCGACTCCTTGTCCACATAGCTGACCAAATCGTGCATACCTTTACTTTCGATAGCTTCTGACCTGAAGTTTTTGCGTTCGTCAGCCATTATTTTTCCGGAAGTACGGGCTAGTTCGCAGGTTTGCAGGCAAAGTTTTTTGTAAGTATCTTCCATAACTTTATTATTTATCTCAAAATATCAACTACGAATTACACGGATTACACGAATGATTATCGCAATTCAGATTCTTTCGTTTTATTGAACAGGTCTGATATCTGAGGATTCTTTTCACAAAAATACAATTAAAGTTCGGACAATAAAAAAACCGCATTAAAAAATGCGGTTTCTCTATTTATTTTTTCAACGAAGCAATGCTATCTTTCAGCGAAGCTATCTTACTTTCAGCATCAGCTTTCTTCTTACGTTCTGCCTCTACAATTTCAGGTTTTGCATTGGCTACAAAACGTTCGTTTCCGAGCTTTTTCATTACCGATTCGATAAAACCTTCGTAGTATGTGATTTCAGCTTCCATTTTTGCAATTTCCTCTTCTGCATTAATCAAACTTCCCATAGGAATAGCAAATTCGGTAGTTCCCACAAGGAATGATACTGAACCGACAGCTTTTTCGGTTGTTTTTTCTATTGTTTCTAAATTTCCGAGTTTAGCAATCACGGCATTGAACTGAGTGAGGCTGCCACTTTGAGTGGCGGTCTCACTTGGAATCACTTGCAAACTCAACACTTCTTTGTTCGGAATATTTTTCTGCAAACGAACAGTACGAATTCCGGCGATAATTTCTTTGGCATATTCAAAATTTCCAATCAATGCTTCGTCAACGTTAGTCGCTTTAGGCTGAAGTACCACCATGATACTTTCACCTTCTTTGCGTTCCTCGAGTGCCTGCCAAAGCTCTTCAGTGATAAATGGCATAAAAGGATGAAGCACTTTTAGCAAAGATTCGAAGAAACCAAGCGTAGCCTCGTACGTGGTTCGATCGATAGGTTTTTGATAAGCAGGCTTGGCCATTTCAAGATACCACGACGAAAATTCGTCCCAGAAAAGTTTGTAAACGGCCATCAAAGCTTCCGACAAACGGTATTTCGAGAACAAGTCGTCAATCTCGATAAGGGTTTTGTTCAACTGCGCATCAAACCATTTTACAGCCATACGAGCCGATTCAGGTTGTTCAATGTCAGCTACCTCCCACCCTTTTACAAGACGGAATGCATTCCATATTTTGTTATTGAAGTTACGGCCCTGATCGCAAAGGCTATCGTCATAAGGTAAGTCGTTTCCGGCAGGCGAAGTAAGCAACATGCCCAGACGCACCGCATCGGCGCCATAATGCGCAATCAAATCGAGCGGATCGGGTGAGTTACCCAGCGATTTCGACATTTTGCGACCCAACTTATCGCGCACAATACCAGTCAGATATACATTTTTAAATGGCATTTCGCCTTTGTATTCGTATCCGGCAATAATCATACGAGCCACCCAGAAAAACAGAATTTCGGGAGCAGTCACCAAATCGTTGGTCGGATAATAATAGTTTATTTCTTCGTTTTCGGGATTGTTAATGCCATCGAAAACCGAAATTGGCCACAACCACGACGAGAACCAGGTATCCAAACAATCTTCGTCCTGACGCAAATCATCAATTGATAGTTCATAGTTAACAATTGACAATGCTTTCTGATAAGCTTCTTCTTTACTCAAAGCCACCACCAAGCCACCCTGTGGAAGGAAATAAGCAGGAATACGATGTCCCCACCACAGCTGACGCGACACGCACCAGTCCTTCACATTTTCCATCCAGTGCCGATATGTGTTTTTAAACTTGGCAGGATAAAGCTGAATATCGTCATTCATCACCGCATCCAAAGCCGGTTTAGCCAAATCTTCCATTTTCAGGAACCATTGCATCGAAAGCTTTGGTTCAATCACCACATCGGTACGCTCCGAGAAACCCACTTTATTGGTATAAGGCTCAGTTTTTTCGAGTAAACCAGCTGCTTCAAGGTCCTTTTCAATTTGCTTACGTACGTCAAAACGATCCATTCCGGCATATTGTGCACCATGGTCATTCAACGTTCCGTTATCATTAAAAATATCGATCGATGGCAAGTTGTATTTCTCACCCAGCATATAGTCGTTCACATCGTGGGCTGGTGTTACTTTCAGGCAACCAGTACCAAATTCCACGTCCACATAATCGTCCTCAATAATCGGAATTTCACGATTGATAAGTGGCACAAAACATTTACGACCTTTTAAATGAGCAGTCTTTGGATCGTTTGGGTTAATACAAACTGCCGTATCTCCCATAATCGTTTCTGGTCGAGTGGTAGCAACCACAAGATATTCCGCCTCTTGTTCCCCTTTAGGGGTTAGGGGTTCTAATTTATAACGCAGATAAAATAGTTTTCCGGTAATTTCCTTGTGAATCACTTCTTCGTCGCTAAGTGCTGTCAGCGCTTTCGGATCCCAGTTTACCATGCGTACGCCGCGATAAATAAGGCCTTTGTTGTACAAATCCACAAAAACTTTCAGTACACTTTCAGAGCGTGGTTCGTCCATAGTGAAAGCTGTACGATCCCAATCGCACGAAGCACCGAGTTTTTTTAGCTGTTCAAGGATAATACCGCCATGTTTATGTGTCCAGTCCCAGGCGTGACCCAAAAACTCATCACGGGATAAATCTGTTTTTTTGATGCCTTCGGCAGCTAATTTTCCTACCACTTTGGCTTCGGTAGCGATGGAAGCATGATCCGTTCCGGGCACCCAGCAAGCATTTTTCCCCTGCATACGCGCACGGCGCACCAACACATCCTGAATAGTATTGTTGAGCATATGTCCCATGTGAAGTACGCCTGTAACGTTTGGCGGCGGAATGACGACAGTATAAGGCTCACGACCATCAGGTTTCGAACTAAAAAAACCATTGTCCAACCAATACTGATACCATTTCGACTCAATTTCCGTCGGGTTGTACTTACTTGCAAGTTCCATATTTTTAATTTACAATTTAATTATCCGCCACGGCGGACATGTTTTACAATTTACAATTGAATGTTCAATATTCAATTATTTGTATTTCAAAGCAATAACAGGTTGCATCACCTGGCTTTTTCAAGAATGCAAAGATAATGAAATTTGAGGGTTTATAAAACTGTATTTTTGTGAAATAAAAAAACCTGTATCAGATTTCTCCAGCACAGGTTTTCCCAAACTAATCCAAAAATTATCACCGAATAGCCACTTTCACAGCCACACCATTGATTTTAAGCAAATAAACCCCGCTTTCAGGTTTAAAAACAAATTCGTTTTCGTACATATCCGAATGAATTCTCTGACCGCTGATATTATAAAGTTCTACGATTGATTTCGAACCTAAAATCACTCTCAGACCATCATTTGTCATTATTTTAAAATCATTTTTCAGCATTTCAACATCTGTTCCCAAATCGTAAGTAAATGTAGCTATGTAATTTGCAGAATTGTTACTATCCCAAAGTGTTGTTTCGCCCTGGTTAGCATTAAACCATACTTTTATCTGATATGTTTCACCTCTCACAAGACTGTAATCTGTAAATACATTGGTGCCGGTAGTGCTTTTCCATTTCGAACTTTCAGTACCATTGTCAGAGTTATGAGGTAACACAACTTCCTTCACTGCTAAATCATTCACCTGAATAAACATTTTCACAACCACTCCTTCGAGTACAGGAGCCGTTGTAATTTCAGCTCCAAGATAAACAGGCGTGGTAACCGAACCAAGATTCTTCCCGTTGAAGTTCTCAGTTTGATAAGTAGCACTTCCATTGTACCATGTGGCCGATTCGGGCGATTGACCAACAAAAATATATGAATTTGAAATAGCACTAAGCGCTGGAGTAGTCGATCCGTTTGCTGTAGCTGTAGCAGCAAAACTAGCAAAATCAAGTTTAATGGTATGATTTCCGCTAGCGGTTACAGTCATATTGTCGGGCGTAATATCATTCCAAATTATAGCGCCGGCATTGTCTTTTACAATGAGTTTGTATGCTCCACCTACCACATCGGCAGTATAAGTAGCATCAGCAGCATTGTTGGTCATTAGTTTGGCATGGGCTAACTCCCAACCACCCACAACATCACCAATCACATAAATCTCCTGCGCATCAGAGAAGAATAATATCTGTGAACCATTCATCTTTGCATAAAATTTCACAGTTTTTTCGGCACTCAGCACAATTTGTCTGTTTTCACCAGTACCGGGACCATCCCACGTTCCGGTATTAAAAACCTTAAATTCATAAGTGCCTGCTGGTAATATTTTTTCAAGCATATACACACCTGAAGATTCAATTTCGGTCATCAAATAATCCAGTTTTGAATTATTCCAGCTATTATCTGGGAAACTACCAGTCACAGTCAGACTTACTGCAAAAATAAAGTTTGTCACGCACAACGCAAATAAAAGGGTAAAGAGTTTTCTCATAATGAATTGATTTAAAATTTGATAAATATGTGATTAATTGACCTCAAATCTATCAAAATAAACAATTTATTATCATCCCATACAATAGAATTAACGTCACATTTCTACGCAATCGATTGCAAAACAACATTAACTACAATGTAATCAATCAATTATACAAAAAAAAATGCGATTAAAGTTAGAAAAACAGAAGGACAGTTGATATTGGTGGCTTTTTATTATTTTTGTATCAGAATCAAATTTCAAATAAAACGCATTATAATGAAACGAATTATCAACACAAGCAATGCACCGGCAGCCATTGGACCGTATAGCCAGGCCGTAGAAGCCAATGGTACACTTTATATTTCGGGACAGCTTCCGGTTAATCCATTGGTTGGAAAAATTGAAGCTACGGATATTAGCGCACAAGCCGAACAAGTATTTGCAAACATTAAAGCCATACTGACAGAAGCTGGATACGAATTTAGCGATGTAGTAAAATCGACTGTATTTTTATCGGACATTGCCAATTTTGCCGGCATGAATGAGGTTTATAAAAAATACTATGCGACTGACTGCCCAGCGCGTTCGGCATTTGCAGTAAAAGATTTGCCTCTTGGCGCTTTAGTGGAGATTGAAACAATTGCAGTAAAATAAAAAAAGCGCCTGAGGCGCTTTTTATTCAATCAAAATGGCAGATCATCAGCAGCGTGAGGAGGAGCTTCTACTTCACCTGCAGTTGCAGGAGCCGACACAACACTTGTAGCTTGTCCATCTACATTATCGGGCTTTTTACCCAACATTTGAATGTTATCGGCATAAATTTCAGTGGTATAGCGCTTGACACCATCTTTTTCCCACGAACGTGTTTGAATTTTTCCTTCCACATACAATTGCATACCTTTACGAATATACTTTTCGGCCACTTCGGCCAATCCTCGCCATACCACAATATTGTGCCATTCGGTACGATCGGGCACCTGAGTCCCGTTTTGCAAGGAGTATCCTCTTTCGGTAGTAGCTAAGGTAAAATTTGCAACAGCCACATTTTTTTCCAGATAACGTACTTCGGGATCCCGTCCCACATTTCCAACTAAGATAACTTTATTTACAGACATACATACATGATTTTGAGGTTAAACATTATAAGTTAATTCGGCATAAAAGTAAGGTTAATTTCTAAAATTTGCAACAAAAAAGAGAAATATTTTTAAATATTTCTCAAATTTTATTACAAAACGCTTCCAGATTGATTGTGAAGGCATTTAAGATTAAAAAGGTCATTTATATTCCGTAGAAAACTTTATCGTGTAGGATTTGTGCGTTTAAAGTGTCCTTTTCGGGCAGGAAAAGATTTTTTGCTGTGTCTGTGTTTTTCAGGCTTATATTCGGGTGCTTCGCCTAATTCTTCGGGCATAGGAATTTTATAAATGGTTTTTTCGAGAAAGTCCTCAATTTGCTTAAATTTATATTGTTCATCCTCCGACACAAAAGTGATCGACATACCCTTGGCACTAGCACGCGCTGTACGTCCAATACGGTGTACATAATCTTCGGCATCGTGAGGCACATCGAAATTGATAACCACTGAAATATCGTCGATATCGATACCGCGAGAGACAATATCGGTAGCCACAAGCACCGACACACGGTTGTTTTTAAACTCATGCATCACATGGTCGCGCTGTGCCTGGTCGAGGTCGGAATGCATTTCACCAACCGAAAGACCCATTTGGAAGAAGGTTTTGTAAAGTTCCTTAACTTTTATTTTCGAGCCTGCAAAAATAATCACTTTGGTCAGATTCTGATCTGCAAACAGGTGGCGCACAATACGTGTTTTTTGCGATTCCTGGCATATATATGCTGTCTGCATAATGCTTTCGGGTGGTCGCGAGATGGCAATTTTCACTTCTACAGGATTATTGAGAATGGTTTTTGCCAACTGTCGGATTTTGGGAGGCATAGTTGCTGAAAACATTATCGTCTGTCGACTGGCAGGTAAACGCTTCACCACCTGCATTATGTCATCGAAAAATCCCATATCGAGCATACGATCAGCTTCATCGAGTATAAAATACTCAACGCCGGAAAAATCAATATCGTAAAGATTTATATGTGAAATAAGCCGCCCGGGAGTGGCAATTACCACATCGGCTCCTTTTTGTAAACCACGCCGCTGCACATCCCATGCGGCAGCATCGTTACCTCCATACACAGCCACCGACGAAAAGGAAGTAAAATACGAGAAGCCCTCCATTTGTTGATCGATTTGTTGTGCCAACTCACGTGTAGGAGCCATAATAATGGCATTTACCTTATCTTCGGCATGATGTTTCGATTGCAAATTGTGTAATAAAGGCAAGATAAAAGCAGCCGTTTTTCCGGTACCTGTTTGTGCACAGGCAATTACATCACGTTTCTCCAGAATAACGGGAATGGTTTCGGCCTGCACCGGTGTAGCTTCTTTAAAATTCATTGCCTGCAAGCCATCGAGCACTGCATCACAAAGCGGAAGTTCTTCAAATTTCATTGGTTTCGTATCTGTTCATCTTAAATAATTCGCAAAGATAAGCAATTTAACCCGAAATGCAATTTTCAGATATTGCTAAATAATTTCGAAAAAAAAATGTTATTTTTGAACCGACGACCAACTAAAAAACGACTTTTCAAAAATCAAAATATGAACAATACCAAAATCTTCAAAACAGCATTTGCAACAGTATATCCGTTTTATGTACAAAAAGCGGAGAAAAAAGGCAGAACAAAAGCCGAAGTGGACACCATTATTTGCTGGCTAACAGGGTATGATGCCGAAAGTTTTCAGCAGCAACTGGACAAAGCTGTGGATTTCGAAACTTTCTTTGCGGAGGCTCCAATGCTTCATCCGAATGTATCGAAAATCACCGGACTTATTTGTGGATATCGGGTGGAAGAAATTGAAGACAAGCTGATGCAAAAAATCCGCTACCTCGACAAATTAGTGGACGAACTGGCTAAAGGCAGAGATATGGAAAAAATTTTGAGAAAATAATATGCAAAAAAAAGAGCGAAAGCCGGGATTATCACACAAACCGGCTTTCGCTCCTTTATTTATTTGTATATCAATCATTTCACACAATCTGAATCCCTTCTTTTTGACAAAGTTCAATGGCCATTTCGCGTAGTTTGAATTTCTGAATTTTACCGCTACCGGTGAGCGGATATTCGTTGACAAAGAAAATATAACGCGGAATTTTATAACGGGCAATTTTGTCCTTGCAAAAATCGCGTACATCTTCGGCAGTAATTTCGGCTCCATCGTGCGGAATAATAAAAACACCCACATCCTCGCCATAGCGTGGCGAAGTTACAGCTACAACCTGCGCATCCTTCACACCCGGCATGTGGTACAGAAATTCTTCGATTTCGCGGGGTGAAATATTTTCGCCACCTCGAATAATCATATCCTTTATACGGCCTGTAATGCGATAGTTTCCGTCCGGATCGCGCACGCCAAGGTCACCCGAGTGAAGATATCCATCCTTGTCGATAACCTGCGCTGTAGCCTCAGAATTTTTGTAATAGCCCTTCATTACATTGTAGCCACGACAACAAACTTCTCCCTGCACACCATCGGGCAAATGCTCACCGGTTACAGGATCAATAATGGCCACTTCGGTGAACTCATAATCGTGTCCCACAGTGCTACAACGAATCTCAAAGGAATCTTCGATGCGCGTTTGCGTCATTCCCGGCGAAGTTTCTGTAAGTCCGTACACGCTGGTAATGGTCATAAACATTTTCTCGTTCACCTGACGCATCAATTCGATAGGACAAAGCGCTCCGGCCATAATTCCAGTACGCAACGAACTCATATCAAAAAGATTAAACATCGGATGATTGAGTTCGGCAATAAACATTGTGGGCACGCCATAAACGGCAGTACAACGTTCCTTATGAATGGAAGCCAGCGTCACAAGCGGATCAAAACGCTCCACCATAACCTGTGTACTTCCATGTGTAAGGCAGTTCATTACAGCCAGTACCACTCCAAAACAATGGAAAAGCGGAACACAAATACAAAGTTTATCGTCGGGCGTAAAATTCATGTGTTCACCGGTGAGATAGCCATTGTTGGCAATATTATGGTGCGAAAGCATCACACCTTTAGGAAAACCTGTGGTTCCCGAAGTGTATTGCATATTCACCACATCGTGACAATTGATAGTCGATTTTACAGCATTCAGTTCCTCGTCAGATTTATTTTGTCCGAGCAACAGCATTTCAGCCGTATTATACATTCCCCTGTGTTTTTCGTGACCAATATAAATCACGTTTTTCAGTTCGGGAAAACGATCCGATTTGAATTTGCCACGCTGTGCTGTTTTCAACTCAGGCAAAAGCTGGTTAATCGTGTCGAGATAATCGTTTCCGGGAACGCCATCGGTCATACAAAGCGTGTGCATGTCCGAATTTTCAATCACAAAAGCCAGTTCGTGCGCCTTGTAATTGGTGTTTACGGTTACAGCTACTGCACCAATTCGGGCACAGGCAAAAAGAAAAGTAAGCCAGTCGGGCACGTTTTGCGCCCAGATACCCACATGTACACCTTTGCCGACACCAATGGCCAACAAACCTTTGGACATATTGTCCACACGAGCGTTAAATTCCTTCCATGTAAACCGCAAATCTCTGTCGGAATACACGATACATTCTTTGTCGGGAGTTTCGGAAGCCCAGTATTCGAGCCACTCTCCTATGGTTTTGTCTGATAATTGCATAAATGTCCGTATCTTATCACAAAGGTGTATACACTACAGCTAGAATTTTAGCAGGCTGATCGTTGGCAGCACTCACAAGATGCTCCACAATTGAATCGTAATAAATGCTATCACCCTGAGAAAGAATTTGCTCATCTCGACCATAGCTCACTTTAATTTTACCGCTGAGCACATAAATAAATTCTTCGCCTTCGTGCGACGAAAGAACAGGTTCCTGAGTTAAAGCAGGTTTAATGTCGATAATAAAAGGCTCCATATGACGTCCGGCCTTGTTTCCGGCCAAAGCAAAAAAGTCGAGATGCGAATTGGCTGTAGAGAGCTGACTTGAGAAAGAAGCAGGTGTTTGCGATTCGTTGCTACGATGCACTAAGGGTCCCATTTGTTCACTGTCGTCGAGAAAAGTGCCCAAACGAACACCAAGTCCGCGAGCAATTTTAATCAGCGGCGCAAGCGAAGGTACTACTTCACTTTCGAGAATGAGATTGATTTGCGCATCATTAAGCCCTGTACGTTCCGAAAGCTCTGCCAACGAAATGTTTCTGGCAGTCATCACTGATCGGATTTTTTCACCCACAATATTTTGCTTCATATGTCAATAATTTGTGAATCCCTAAACATCGGGATAAGTTTTGAAAATTTGTATAAAGTCATGCAAAATTATAAATATTATTCACTTCTAAAAAAGATTTCGGAACGATTTTACAAAAAATCATTCCGAAATCTTACAATCTTCTAATATTTAGCACTATTATCTACTTATTTTTAAGCATTTGCAACATTACCACTACATCGTTCATTTTTTCGAGAGCAGTTTTCAAAGCTTCGTCCGTACGCAACGAAAACTCCACCTCACCTTTCTGAAAATAATAACGTTTAACAATCTCCAAACTCAGAAGTTCAGCAATTTCATCCTTATTATCAATAATATTCTTGCGCACATCAGGGAGTAATTTTTCTTTAAGCGAATCAAACTCAGCTTTTGCTACCTCATCAAGTCCTTCCATTTTAGCCATTTCGAAAAGTTGATCGTAATACTTTTGAGTTTGAGAAGTGTAAGTAAAATTCCTTTGCATAAGAAAATCGCAAAAGGCGTTAAAAGCCTCTTCCGACAACACAAAATCGGATGCCTTTGCAATGGAAGGAGTTTTTGATACAAACTCGTTGGCAAAATCGAAATACAGATTTTGTGCAAAAATGTAATATGCAATATTCAGTTTCCGATCGTCGGTTATGCTAATATCAGGTACAATTCCACCGCCATCGCGCACTGTACGGCCATTTCGGGTTTTAAATTCGATAGTCAGGCTATCAGGCACACGTCCCACACTGCCGTCTTCGTTGCGATGACTGTAATCGATGGCCTGTATGCAACGACCACTCGGAATATAATATTTAGCTGTTGTAATTTTAAGATGTCCGCCATAACCCACAGGACGGATATTTTGTACCAAACCTTTACCAAAAGTACGTTCGCCAATCACCATTCCGCGATCGAGATCCTGCACAGCTCCTGCCAGAATTTCGGAAGCCGAAGCCGAAGCACGATTTACAAGTACCGTAAGTTTCATATCCGGAAAAACAGGTTCGGTTGGCGTTTTGTACATACGTTCGGTCATTTTATTTTTACCTTTGGTGTTCACCACTTCGGTTCCTTTGGGTAAAAAGTAGCCCAAAATTTTCACCGCTTCGTCGATCAAACCACCACCATTATTGCGAAGATCAATCACCAAAGCATTGATATTTGAGGATTTAATCATTTCGTTTACTGTCGATTTCAGTTCGAGCGCCGATTTATCCGTAAAATCTGACAACAGGATATAACCCGTTTGCGGAGCCACCACAGCCGAATAAGCTACAGGATTAATCTGAATTTTTTCACGTAAAAAAGCCTTCTCAACAGTTTTCTTCTCGCCGAAACGTTTCAATTTAAGCTTAATGATAGTATTTGGTGTTCCTTTGAGCCGGTTACTCACATCGCTTACCGACATGCCCGAAGTGCTTTTCCCGTCCACTTCCAGGATAATGTCGCCTGCGCGCACATCATTGCGTTGTGCGGGCATTCCTTCGTAAGGTTCGGAAACCACAATGTCGTTACCTGTTTTCATAATCATGGCACCAATACCTGCATACTCGCCTGTAGTCATAAAAGTAAGATCCGAGGTTTCCTCTTCGGGCATATACACCGTGTAAGGATCGAGTTTTGAAAGCATTTCATCGATAGCCGTTTTCATCATTTTATCGTAGTTAAGCGTATCCACATAGTAAGCTTCGAGCTCGCGGAAAACTGTATTGAAAACCGATAGATTTTTGCTAATGCGGAAAGTGCGGTTATCCTTTGGAGCAGCCCACAGACTTACGCTCAGCATCGAAAAAATGAGTGCAGCTATAAAAAATCGTTGAAATGAAATATTTTTCTTCATCTGTTTATAATTGACCCCTAACCCCTAAAGGGGGACAGAGATTAGTGTTAATTTTCATAATCATCCCTTTGTGTGTCCAAAATTTTATTATGGTCATGGGATTTTAATCTGTAATTATCTTAAATAAAGCATTTTCTTAAATCATCTTAGCGAACATAGCGGTTTCGCGCCCACTCCATTACGTTTGCAGGCGGACGTTCGTTCATAAGTTCATTTTTCATAAAATCCATATAAGGAGCCACATGGTTGTAAAACATTTTCCAACCAGCACAAAGGTAATTTAGTCCTGGTTCGCCATCTTTTGTAAATGCAAAACGGTTTTTCGGGCATTCGCCATTGCAAGCAAAAAGAAACTCACATTCCTTACACTGACGGGGCAAAGTATCATGTTTGTCCGTTCCAAATTTCAACTGACGTTCCGAATACATCATCGAAGCAAGCGATTCGTTATTGATATTTCCGAGTTTGTATTCAGGAAAAACAAAGTGGTCGCACGAATACACATCGCCGTTGAACTCCATCACACCTGCATGTCCGCAATGTTTGGCCAATGTACATACACCAGGCTGAACCCCTATCCAGTTAGCAAGCGTAGAGTCAAACATCTGAATGTAGAATTTTCCGACATCTTCTTTGATCCACTCATCGAAAAGTGCACACAGAAATTTTCCCCACTGCACAGGCTTCACCGAAAAATCGGTAAGCGTTGCTTCCTCGTGCGGCGCTGATAGCTTCAGGCCGTCGGTGCGGTTACCAATTCGCTCCACTATAGGCGCAAACTGTATATAACGGCAATCTATTTGTTTGAAAAAATTGTAAAATTCGATCGGATAATCGGCATTAAAATCGTTCACCACAGCCATAGCATTAAATTCCACGCCATGTTTTTTGAGCAGATTAATTCCTTTCATAACCTTCACAAAAGTGGGCTGACCACCTTTATTTCGGCGATATTCGTCGTGAAACTCCTGCGGGCCATCGATAGAAATACCCACTAAAAAATTGTTTTCTTTAAAAAATTCGCACCAGGCATCGTTGAGCAGCGTTCCATTGGTTTGAATTACATTGTCAATTTTACGTCCTCGTCCGTATTTTTTTTGAAACTCGAGGGCCTTTTTGTAAAAACTTATTGGACGTAACAGTGTTTCGCCACCATGCCAGGTAAAAAGTATTTCACTCTGTGTCTGTGAATTAATGTATTGTTCAGTAAATTTATCGAGGAGCGCATCGCTCATTAACTGACCTTTGGCCGAAGGATAGAGATTTTCCTTTTCGAGATAGTAACAGTATTCACATTTAAGATTGCAGGCCGATCCTACCGATTTTAACATCACATACATCGGTTTTGCAAAAGGTGCAAAGGTTTTATTCATTTCTAAAAAATAAGTCTGTGTGTTTATATCTGCTTTGTTTAAGCTAACAAAAGTATGGAAAAACTTTGTTTCAGACATTATCTGGATGTGCAAAAAAGCAAAAAAGGCCTTAATTTAAACTATCCGGTTTCCAAAGCTGACAAAGAATTACTTCGTCGGATACCTTGCGTTTCTCATCTCCCAGATTTAAAATCTCCTTATCCAATTTTACAATCTCGCTTGCAATCCACTGCTCATCACACATTTTATCGCGATAACAAAACGGGAAATCAAGATTCATACTTTCCACACGACTTCTGAGTTTATTCACTCTGACCTCAATTTTATCGACAAAGAGTATAAATTCTTTTGTATCCTCAAAATGATCCTCTTTTACAATATTAGCCGTAAGTGTTGCAATTTTCTCTAACCGTTGAATGTCAAGCGTTACATAAGCTGAGTTTGTCTGTGCCAGCAAATCGACACATCGGGCACAAGACTCCTGATAAATTTTTGGATGAATATGTGGGATAATAGTACGGTAAAGCTCAGTAGCCTGCTTAAGCAATTCAGGTTCAGCTTTATTGTTTTCGATATATTCACGGGCAGCTGCAAGTTTCAATGCTTCCTCTTCCGATTGCTTAATATATTGTTCGAAATTCTTGTTCAGTTCCTGCTCTATTACTTTCAACTCGGGAATCCGGTTATGCGTGATATAATGACTGAGGTACTCCCCTCGTCGTTTCAGGATTGCAATATCGAGTTTAAGACAATAAATTTCGTATTTTTGGGGTCCAAAGATATTCAGATAAAGGTTTTGAAGATAATTATCTTCGTGGCAAATCATTTCGTTTCTCCGAGTTATCAGGTCGGAGAACTCATTGCGTAGATACAGGAGGCGCATACGCAACATATTTTCTTCAAAACTATGATCTGTCATACCACAGAAAATTAGATTTTCACATTTGGTGGCAAAAATGAAGAAATATCCTTTCCGTACGAGATCAGGTCGCGGGCTACTGTGGACGAAATATGCGAATAGGCAGATTCGGTAAATAGAATAACTGTTTCGAGCCCTGTCAAAATCCTATTCGTATCGCCAATGGTTCTTTCGTACTCAAAATCGCCTACCGAACGTAATCCGCGTAATATAAAACCAGCCTCAACCGCCAGTGCAAAATCGACTGTCAGACTATTATATGACTCTACACGCACTCTGGGATTACCATCAAAAGCCTGGTGTATCATTTCAAGGCGCTTTTCAACCGAAAAAAGTGTTTTCTTGGACTGATTGGTTCCAATGCCTATCACAATTTCGTCGAATAATGTCAATCCGCGTGTAACAATACTATAATGTCCTACAGTAAAGGGGTCGAAAGTCCCCGGAAAAATGGCTCTTTTCATTTATAATATTCTGGCTTAATTTTTGATAATCTGCATGTATTACTATTAAAAAACTAACATAATTACAAACACAAGCAGTTGCAAAGATAATTATTTTATGCGTTAAGCAATATTTGTGTGAAAATAACATTCGGTTCAACACTCGTAAACAGGAAAATATTACTTTTGTAGAAAATCAATCCAAAATTAATCTGAAATGCATCGTAAACTATTTTTTTTATCGCTTTTTATTATTTTAAATTTATTTGCAAATGCCACTCAAACAGTGGTTAGTTTTCCCATTCCTGCTAAAGTTCAGTTTGCAGGTCAAACCATTTTGCTCGACCGTTACGATCTGCGCGAACGGTTCGACCGCGAGCAAACTCAAATTGCATATACCCACACCAACAGCATCTTAATCTTAAAACGTGCTAATCGATACTTCCCCATAATCGAACCTATTCTGAAAGCAAATGGAATACCCGATGATTTCAAATATCTGGCTGTTATCGAAAGTAATCTGGACACGAGGGCACTTTCACCTGCCACAGCGGGGGGATTGTGGCAATTAATGCCTGCCACAGCAAAAGAACACGGACTTGAAGTTAGCGATGAAGTGGACGAGCGTTATCATCTAGAAAAAGCGACAGAAGCTGCCTGCAAATATCTGAAAACGGCCTTCAACCGTTACCGCAGCTGGACAACCGCAGCTGTATCGTACAATGCCGGTATGGGCAAAATCAGTTCAGAGCAACAGAAACAATATGTTCAGGAAGCCTACGATATGCATTTGGTAAGCGAAAGTAGTCGATATCTGTTTCGTATTCTGGCCATGAAGCAATTTATCGAAAACCCATATCGCCTGGGCTTTCGTATCGACCGCGAACATTACTATCAGCACATTAACACCCAAAAAGTGGCAGTAAAAGATTCAATCGGCGATTTGGCTAAATGGGCGCAGGAACAAGGCATAAATTACGCACAACTAAAAGAATTCAACGTATGGCTTCGCGACCGGAAACTCAGCAACCCAAAACGAAAAGAGTATATGATTGACATTCCCGACACAGGCGATATGATTTTTAAAAGTTCAAAAATCAAAATTCATAACCCGCTAAAGGAATAAATGCTATTAACATGAAAACAACGCACTACAATCAAACGTTTCAAATATTAAACCATCAAAAAGTATTTTATGAAAAAAATCGTTTTAGCAGCTGTACTTCTGCTCAGTGTATCGTTTGTACGGGCACAGGTCAACTTCGGAATCAAGGCGGGATACAACTCCTCGCTAAATTTAGACAATGTAGCTTCCGTTAGGTCGGGAGAATATGATTTAACAAATGTAAAATCGGAACTCAATAATGGCTTTCACCTCGGGGCTTTTGGCCGCTTGTTTTTCGATAAAGTGTACATTCAGCCTGAATTGCTTTATTCAATGCAAAAAAAAGATTACGAATTCACCATTCAGGATGCTATGAATCCGGATGTCGATGTCGAAAAATATGTAACTTTCAGCACGATAGATATCCCTCTGTTACTCGGATACAGACTTTTGGATTTAAAAGTAGTAAATCTGCGTGTATTTGCAGGCCCTAAGTTCAGGTTAGATGCAGGTTCTCAGGTTTCGTTTAAAAATCTAACAAACAATGATCCGTTAGATAGAGAAGCTTTAGAAGGCGAATTTAAAAATTCTCAGGTTGGACTTGAGTTTGGTGCTGGAGTAGATGTATTAATGTTTACCCTCGATGCACGAATGAACATCATAAACAGCTTACACACAGCTACATGGCAAGACAAGCCAGATTTAAACTCAAACTTCGTAATTTCATTGGGTTGGAAGATATTTTAATCTTTATCATAAATACTTGAAAAACCGTGGGTATTCGCCTGCGGCTTTTTTCTTTCAGTCGACTGTAAGTTGCTTATGCCGGTTCAAAACTCAAATCTCAAATCGCGGAACGCCAAACTTTTTTGTATCTTTGCAGTCCAAAATGCAAATGTAAAAAACGATGAATTTAGAAGCTATCATTCAAGAGGCAGTATCGCAGGCTGTCAGCGTGTTATATCAGTTCGAAACCGAGCCCGCTCAAATACAGTTACAAAAAACAAAGAAAGAATTTGAAGGCGATGTCACAGTTGTTGTATTTCCTTTTGTAAAAGCAGCGCGTAAATCGCCCGAAGGTGCCGGTCAGGAAATTGGCGAATACCTTGTACAAAACAGCCATGTTATTTCAGCATTTAATGTAATCAAAGGTTTTCTGAACCTGAGCATTAACCGCACCTATTGGATTGATTTGCTGAACAATATCAGTGCAAATGAGAAATTTGGCACTGTCGCTTCTGACGACAATTCGCCACTTATGATGATTGAATATTCGTCGCCCAACACCAACAAACCACTTCACTTAGGACATATACGCAATAACCTGCTCGGATTCAGCATTTCCGAAATTCAGAAAGCCAACGGCTGGCAGGTGGTAAAAACCAATATTGTAAACGACCGTGGTATTCATATCTGTAAATCGATGCTCGCATGGAAACTTTTCGGCAACGGCGAAACTCCCGAAAGCACAGGCATGAAAGGCGACCATTTGGTTGGAAAATACTACGTGGTTTTCGACAAGGCTTACAAAACTGAAATAAAAGAGCTTATGGAGAAAGGCATGACCGAAGAGGAAGCCAAGAAAAATGCTCCGCTTATGCTCGAAGCTCAGAAAATGTTGCTCGCATGGGAACAAAACGATGCCGAAGTGCGTCAGCTTTGGGAAACCATGAACGGCTGGGTGTATGCCGGTTTCGACGAAACATACAAAGAGCTCGGCGTTAATTTCGACAAAATATATTACGAATCAGACACATATCTCACCGGAAAATCGGAAGTGGAACGTGGTGAAGCCGAAAAGGTTTTCTATCGTCGCGACGACAGCTCGGTGTGGGCCGATTTGACACCAGACGGACTCGATGAAAAACTCCTGCTTCGCGCCGATGGAACTTCGGTATATATGACGCAGGACATTGGTACAGCTAAACTTCGCTACGACGATTATAAAATCGACAAAATGGTGTATGTAGTTGGCAATGAGCAAAATTATCATTTTCAGGTACTTTCTCTCCTGCTCGACCGTCTGGGTTACGAATGGGGAAAAAGCCTTGTACACTTTTCCTACGGAATGGTGGAACTGCCCGAAGGCAAAATGAAAAGTCGTGAAGGAACTGTAGTTGACGCCGATGATTTGATGGCCGAAATGATTGAAACTGCACGTGAAACTTCGCAGGAACTTGGCAAACTCGACAATTGCAGCGAAGAAGAAATTCGCGAAATTGCCCGCATGGTTGGTTTGGGCGCACTCAAATACTTTATTCTGAAAGTGGATCCACGCAAAAACATGACCTTTAATCCTAAGGAATCTATTGATTTTAATGGCAATACAGGTCCGTTTATTCAGTACACGCATGCGCGTATTAAATCGGTATTGCGCAAAGCTGCCGATCAGAGAATAAATTTTGGAACAGAAATTGATAAAACAATCGAAATCTCGGAAAAAGAAAGCTATCTGATTCAATTGCTTTCAGGATTCCCCGCAGTAGTTCGTCAGGCCGGTGAGGAATTTAGTCCTGCACTTATAGCCAACTATACGTACGACCTTGTGAAGGAATACAATCAGTTCTATCACGATTTTTCGATTTTGAGAGAAGAAAACGAAACACTGAAAATTTTCCGTCTGAACCTTTCGGAAGCCATTGCCAAAGTAATTAAAACTGCAATGGGACTTTTAGGAATTGAAGTTCCGGAGAGAATGTAGAAACAAAGTTCGAAAGCTTCATAGTTTCGGGTTCCAAAGTTTAAGGTTGATTGGTTAATTGGTTGATTGGTTAATTAGTTGATTAGTCAATTTGTTAATTAGTCATTATTTTTCAGAGACGATACTATTAAATAGTAAATGGTAAATGATTAAATGGTAAATAAAAAAATGATTATCCATTGTCAATTATCAACTATCAATTGTTATTTGTTCTTTTTTCCACCATATCGGGATTGTTATGAAAAAAATCTACAAACTACTGTTTCTGTTGGCTGTCACAATGCTGACTTTTGCCTGTTCGTCAGGCTACAAGGCCATGAAAAAAGGCGACTATTACAAAGCTGTGATCGATGCTGTGGACAAGCTTAGAAGTTCACCCCGCAGCGATAAAGCCGGTTATGTGCTCACAAAAGCATATCCTCTGGCTGTGAAAGCTGCTGAACGCGATATTGCTGCAGCTATTGCATCGAATCATCAAACTGCCTACGAAACTGTAGTGTACGAATATGAACGAATCAACCAAATGGCCAATGCCATTTACAAAACGCCAAGAGCCAGCGAACTGATTCCCGAACCTGTAACTTATCACGCCGAATTGACTGCGGCCCGCGAGAAAGCTGCTGCACAGTTTTACGATTTAGGGCTCAGAGCACTCGATGCCGGCACTTTGGAACAGGGAAGAAATGCCTATCAGTTTTTCAATAAAACAAATGAATTTCATTACGGTTACCGCGATGTGCTGAACCTGATTGAAGAAGCCCGCTTTGCTGCGACCCTGCGTGTGGTGGTCGAAAAACCACTTACAGGCCGTTCATACCAGCTTTCAGCCGACTTTTTCAGCGACGAGTTAATGTCAGAAGTCAGTCAGTACTTACGCAAACGCTTTATTCGTTTTTACAATTTCTACGAATATCAGCAAAATCGCGAACTACAACCGCATCAGTTTCTGGTACTGAATTTCGAGGATTTCTCTATTGGAAATGTGCGCGACACTAAAAACACAGTGGAAATGAAAAGCGACAGTGTAAAAGTGGGAACAGCTACTGTAAACGGAAAAAAAGTAGATGTGTACAATGTGGTTACAGCAAAGTATCATACTTATCGTCGCGAAATAAAATCGGGCGGCGTGCTGAGTGTTCGCATTTACGACGGACAAAACCGGCTAATCCAACAACGCAATTTCGCGGGCGAATATGTATGGTTTACTACCTGGGCATCGTTCAACGGCGATGAGCGTGCACTCACAGCTGAGCAGAAAAACAATATCAACCGGCAACCACAAATTCCACCCTCGCATCAGCAATTGTTTGTGGAATTCACAAAACCCATTTATTCGCAGGCAGTAAGTTATATTAAAAGTTATTACAACAGGCAATAATTTATTTATTTACAACGACAGTCGCAAAAGATTTTTTTTGCGACTGTTTTTTTTACCAGCATGTTCTGCATTGATAAGCTTTGTTGAAATTGTAGGTAATGGTTATTTCGTGTGTGCCGTAGGAATGATACATGACTTTGCCAAAGTTGTAATCGCAGCTGTACGAGAGTTTGATTTTGTCGAAATCGACACCGAAAATCATTCCCACTTCGCGCCATGTACGGTAAAAAGCACCAATCTGAATGGGTGAGCTTTGATAATCTTTTTTAATAAATGTGGAAAGATTAAATTCGGCCTGATAGACATTTCCATACTGAAAACCACTTAATCCAAAACCGTAATTAATATAGTTATCTGTGTTTTCACGGAACATGGCATATACAATATTAGTATTGGCATGCAACTCATTTTTCTGGTCAAAAATTGAATTAAGGTTGTGCGAGGCAGCACCAATCTTCCAGTTTTGGTCGTTAAACTCAAAGCCAAAATCGGCATTTACATTGTTTGTAGCTAATAATCTATCGTAAATTTCAGGATTTTCGGGCGTTGCAAAAGTCATTTGCGAAATGTCGTAATTGTAATTCTGATAGCTCACAGCCAATCCGAGATTCATTTTCCATGCATTATTCAGTGCCACTGCGTAAGAGTATGAAAAATCGATATCGAACGAATTGGTATAGCCCTTCTTTTCATTGAATATTTTCATCCCAATCTGAGTGGATATTTCTTCGAAATAAAGCGTTCCTGTAGCCGCCAAAGTAGTTGGAGCGCCTTCGAAGTTCACCCATTGTTTGCGCGCAGCCATCGACACCGAACCCAGATAAGCATCGTTGATAGAGGCCGGATTCAGGCTGTACATATTGTCCCAATAGTTATTGAAACGAATATGCGACTGAGCGTTGAGTTGTAACACCCAACCCATACAGAAAATCAATATGTAAAGTAGCTTTCTCATATTATTTATCTGATAAGGGTTATATAACCGGGTTTACTTACCATACCGTCGGGAGTGAAAAACATCACCACATAATAGTAGGTATCTATAGCCGCTTCGCGACCGTTAAATTTACCATCCCATCCATCCTTACCTTTGTAAAGCAACACGCTTTTTGAGTTATAAACCTCAATTTCAATACCTTCAAGAAAAACATCATTTACACCATCGCCATTGGGAGTAAAAGTATTAGGTAATTCGGAAGTAAGCGCCCAGATACGCTTGGCAGCAGTTTCGACACATCCATAAGGATTTTGCACATTAAGACTTACATCAATTGGCGCTGGATGTACAATGTCAAAAGTATGACTTACAGAGCTTCCTGCCCGCATAGCTAAATCCAGACCAAATTTCCATTGATATTCAGCCGAATCGGTTTCGTTAGTCCAGAAATTCACAGTGGGATGTTCGGGAGTAACCACCTCACGGTCGGCAAAGATTTCATAATTCACAGGGTTATAATATCGGGCAGTAAAGTTCAGTACCGAGCTGCAACCGGTAGCTGTAATTCCTGTCACGCTGTAGCTTCCTTCCTTTCTTATCATGCGTCGGTTACCGGTTGAGCCATTTTCCCACACATAATTTTTGGCACCGCTCACGCTAATCTCCACCGAATCGTTGGGACAAAGCACAGGTTGACGATTGAGGGTAAGCTGAGGAAGAGAATCGACAGAAAACGAAACAGCAAACTCAGTGCTGCAATCGCCATTTTTCACCGAAAGTCGCACATCGTAATCTCCTGCATTACGAAAAGCGTGAACAGTAGATTTTGACTCAGAGATATTGCCATCGCCAAAATTCCAGAGATAAGTAGCATTATTCAAAAACGACTCAGGAAATGCGGCATCGAAAGCATAAATCATACGGTCGCAATCCACTAACGACATTTGAATACCAACATTTTGCACCTCATTATTAAACACTTCTGTTTTGCTGCAACCTGCCGCATCGACCACAGTTACAAACACAGTCATGTTTTTATCACTTATCATTGTATCCGCATTGAGTCCGCTCACTTCGCCTGCCGACCAAGACAACTGGTATGGAGGAATACCTCCACTCGCCAAAGCTTTATTTACCTGTTTCACAGTAGATCTATTACAATCGAAAATGGCTGACGATTCTACATTTAACTTCAGAGGCAATGGTCTGATAACTTTAAATTCCTCAGTCGCAGCACAACCGTTGGCATCTTCCACTGTCACATAATACGTTCCGGCATTCAGATTTTGTACATTCTGATTTGTTGAGCCATTCGACCATAAGAAAGTGTATGGTGAGGTACCACCAATAATCTGCAATTCCACAGCACCACCTTTGGTACTATTGCAACTAAATGCATGAGTCACAGTGCCACTAACAGTAAGTAATTCGGGTTCGCTAATTGCAATAGTTTCAGTAATCACACAAGCACTACCATTGTCAATTTCCACTGAATAAAGTCCCGGAGCTAGGTTGTTTCGCTCGGTTCCGGCTTTTGATCCATCACTCCATTTCAGTTTTACATTTTTCGATTCCGTGCTAAGGTTAAGCTTAATTCGTCCATCGTTAGCTCCAAAACAGGACACATTTGTGATTTCAGGTTTGACATTGAAAGTACTATCAGAATCAATATTTATCTGAACGTCAGCCACACAGCCCACAGCATCGACAATGCTTGCATTATACATTCCCGGCGACAAATTAATCAGTCTAAAACCCTCTGCTAAATTACTCCACACGACATTGTAAGGCTGTACACCACCTGTCACCATAAGTTCAATTTCGCCATCGTTGCGACCATAACAGGATTCGGGTTTTGTTTGAGCATTTACTACAAGTTTTTCGTTTTGAGTAATAGTGTAATTAAACACAGCAGCACAGGCATTTTCGTCGGTCACTACCAAAGTATATTCGCCTGCGTACAACTGAGTAATGTTTTTATCGGACGAAATGAAAGCATTCGGCCCTGTCCAGTTATACTTATATGCAGGTTTTCCACCTGTCACTTCCACTTCAATAGCGCCCTGATTATCGCCAAAACAGCTATTGTGCGAAGCAGAAATTAATTTCACCTGAATTAAATCAGGTTCGGAAATTTTGTACGTTAGAGTTTCAGAGTTACATCCGTTCATGTCAAACACAAAAACAGAATATAGTCCGGGGCCAATATTATTCAGAAGGCTATCGTTCGAAAAGGCATGCCCGTTTTTAGTCCATTCGTATTTGTAACCTCCATTGCCACCATTTACATTTATGCTGATAAAACCATTCGAAGCTCCTGCACACAGTACATTGCTTACACTATCGGTAGTAATTACAAGCAATTGGGGTTCACTCACATAATAGTCGGCTTCGAAAACTGATCCAACCGAATCACTAATTAGTAAATGATATTCGCCAGGTGTCAGACCGGAAATTTGAGCTAAGGACGATTCGAATCCATCGTCAGCAGTCCATTGAATATGGTAAGTATTTCCCGATGTAAAAGGAATACCACCCACAATCTGTACCGACATAGCACCATCGTTTGCACCATTGCAACTTACACTCTCTACATCAGCCAGCACAGTGATAGCAGGTTGTAAATTCACAATCACTTCAAATTCGGCACCCTTGCAACCATTAGCTTCAGGACTTATCACGTAACGCAACTGAACAGCATGGTTGGTATTATTTACAAGCATTTGTGAAAATACGTCGACCATTTGGTTAGCACTTGTAGCATTATCAACGCTTCCTGCTTCGGCAATTTGAGGCATCGGCCATGAGTACTGCGTTCCCTGAGGAACAATCTGACTTTGAGAATTCTCAGGAGAAACACTAAAACTGATTCCACTGGCTGCTTCTACAGTATAATTTTGAATAACAGGATATTGAAGCACATTGACAGTCGCAACTTCTGAAGTAAGTAAAGCGCAGGCTTGTGTATCGAAACTTATTTCACAGTAGAAATAACGAATTGTGGCCTCGGCAACATTAACTGTAAGCAACGAATCGGTTGCTCCTGGAATAAGAATTCCGCCGGAGTTGTTATTCTCAGTATTTTCGTACCATTGGTATTTAGGTTTTAGCGAACCGTATCGATACGAAACCGAAAGATTCACATTGTTTTCGCTCAGGCATACAGTTTGTGAAACAGGCTGACGACTAATTTCAGGTTGACGATACACTACTGTTTTTGCAAAATCTGAAAACACTGAACAACCACCAAAAGGCATTGTAACTTCGCAGAAATAATAAAATACAAAAGCCTCATCTGTAGTTGGAATAAAGAAATTGTTTCGAGCATTTTCGATTATATCGGCACCCAAAATTTCAGGAGTGATATTTCTGTACCACTGATATTTAAGTTCATATCCATGACCATCGGCTTTAATACACAGTGTGTCGGCAGTGGCAAAAGCACAAACACTTTGTCCGGGCAAGTGCTGTGAAATTATAATCGGATCGGATAAAACCACCACTTCAGAGACCTCCGAAACTGCCATTCCGCAACTGCTTTCGTCAGAAACAACTACAGCATAGAAATAATAATTTCCGGGCTGAGCAAATGGTTCAGGTTGGAAACGACCATTTACATCGGTTGCTATCAAAGTTCCATTAAAATTACTATTTGTAGAATTACTATACCACTGCACCTGTGTATTTCCGGCACCACCTTCAAATGCCACAACGAACTCCTGCACATCACCACCCACACAAACAGTCTGTGTCGCAATGGGCTGAACTTTTATAAGCGGGTTGTCGGCCACTTCTACAATTACTGAATCCTGTTGATAATTTACAAATTCATTTTTTGAATCGGTCACACTAAGCAAATTATACACAAAACGACCCGGAGCATTTGTAGGTACAAAAAAGTTAACACTATCGGTATTTACAGTATTTACTGACAGAACCTCACCATTATTTATACGATAAGTAAAAGTGTAAGGCGCTGTCCCGTTTAAACCTTTGAATATAACCACCGGCATTTCGGCACCCATACATACCGATGCATCACCTGAGATATTGGCATATGAAGTTGGTTTAACCCGAATTTCAAATTCCATCATATCGCCTTGACATTCAACACCATTCAACTCATACACTGCATACACTTCAATTTTCGAGACTGCCAAAGTATCAGAATAATTCGCTGCTGAAAAAGCAGGAATAGCATCTTCGCCATTTGCAGTCAGGCCGATTGTCTGATTCGAATTTGACCAAAAATAACGCACATTGTCATCTTCGACATTGCTTGAAAATGTTATTTTAGAAATTTGCTGACTGTTGAAAACCTCAATATCATGGATTTGACTCACTACAATTTCCGGTAAAACTGTGATATTAAAACTGGTGCTTTCACCACTACATTGAGTAGCATTGACATTTAAAACAGGTTCAATGCTTATCGTGGCAGTCAGGGTTTTATTAGTATTATTCAAAGCTTTAAAAGCAGGAAGATTTCCGATCCCACTTGCGGGTAAACCAATAGAAGGCTCGCTATTGGTCCATTTATAATTTATACCCTTCGCAAGTGAACCTGCAAAAACTACAGGTGCAATACTATCGTTGGCACAGGATATTAAATTCACGGGCTGAACCATACTAAACGAAGGATTTACCTTTATGCTGAAATTTTTAGCTGCGCCTTCGCAGTATCCGTCGAAAGGAACAACTGTGTAAACAGCTTCGAGTACCGAATCGGTATTATTTGTAAATACAGCAGAGGGGATTAACAAACCACTTCCATCTGAGGCATTGGTTTCGAGATTCTGAGGCCTTGCTATAGTCCAACGGAAAGTCACATTCGGATGATTAGTCTCAGGAGTTACGGCCTGAGTTGATTCACCCGAACATAAATATTGAGAAACAAGACTTTCAGTGATTTCGCCCTGTTTGTGGAACAACAACACTACTGAATCCGAACTACTGAATCCGCAATTACCAATAACATTTACCTGAATAGTGAATGATTTTAAGGTGTTAAAACGAATAACCGGATAAACAGACTGAGCATTGGTGTTTTGGATAAATTCATAATCGCCAGGTATCACATCGTCGCCTGAAATTATCCATTCATAAGCATTAATATCGTAAGGCGTAACCGAATATGTGGGCTTGTAACCCTCTTGATTGAAATCAACTACAGTGGAAATATCAGTGCTTTTGCAAACTGTAAAAGCTGCCTGTGGAAATGAAACAACAGGAGTTCCGAATACTTTTACGGTTATAATTTCAGAAAGATTATCACCACAACTATTTTTCACATTAAGCTGAACATTGTAAATACCCGGCTTATTGAAAGCAACTGCAATATTCAATGAATCAGCATTTGTTCCATTATCGAAAACAAATCCATTAGAATTTTCACTATTTTCAGCCCACACTTTCCATTTATAACCAGGCTGACTGCAACTATTTCCAATCACAGCTGAAGTATTCACAAACGATACAGTTTCGTTAGGACAAATCGTTGTTGACGAAGCTGTAAATGTAGCTTCTGTTTTACGTTCAACCATAACTGTATCAACAAATTCGCTGAGCGACTGGCAAAGGTCCTGATTCTGGGCTTCGAGCTTAAACTCCCAACACCCTTCACGGTTCAGAAAAGAAGAAGGCAATATAAGGTTGTTCGATTCATCAACCCAAGACTTATTGCTTACATAAGTAAAATTTGTGTCTCCCGGACGTTTATAATACCAAAAAAAGTTCGATTCGTCGCGACAACCTGCAGACCCATAAAATCCAGGGATAGTAGCATTTAGAATTGTAGTTGCACTGTTATAACAAACATTCTCAGGTGCTCTAAAAAAAGCTTTTGGAGGTTGACTTGCATTTACTCTTTTAGTAACACCACTACCGTTTTTGCTGAATAAATCACATTTGTTCTGAATTCCCTTACTGTAAAGATTGCTTTGTACAGTAAAATAACTCCCTGTTTCGGAGCAGGAAGGTATTTCGTAAACATGCTCAATTTTTGAATTGTTCATCAATTGAGCCTGTGTAAACTCAAGGTTTGGCGTTCCATCTCCAAAATTGATTACATATTTCGAACCCGGATAATTACGTCCAATACCCGATTCCGATGTATCCACATTGAAAACCACGCTGCTACCCACACAAATTTCTTCGCTACTTGAGTTACCCAGACTTGTTCCATTGCCGTGAAAAATAAAAACCACACTATACACATCCGAAACCGATTGAAATGTTTTTTCAACAGTCAACACATAAGTGCCAATGGGCAGGTTTGAAGGTATTTGAAAAAAACCATTCGTTTGCTCTAAAGGTTGTTTCTGGTTTCGCAACACATCGGTAAGCTGAATAAGATAGTCTGCATTAGAATCGAAACCACAAATGGTCATTGTTCGTTGAGCCACATTGAGCGACGAGGTAATTGCACCTTCCTGTTGGTTTTGCGACCCGAAAATAAAATTTTGAGAATCACAGCTCAAGCAATTAAAAAAATTCGTATTATTAGGTAAATCAGACAACAAACGCACGTTAGCATTCGTATTATACCCTTGTATATTAAACGATCGCACATATAATGTATCGGCAGGAGAAGTAGCACGCACTCTTAACTGATAATCGCCAAACAATAAATCTTCCGGCAATACAGCATTTATTACCGGCACATAAAATTCAGAAACACTTTTCAGAATATCTACTCTACTCCAATCACTATTGACGCCTGAAACTTCGAGTATAAAATTGTTTTGAACACCAAAAGTATCATTTGGATGAAACGCCACAGAAACCCCTGAACCAGGAGCATAGTTCAACTCATGATTAAAATATCGTAAATCAATTTGTCCGACTATTGAAATTGAAACACTCAAAAGTATTAAGAGTAGAACCAGATATTTTTGAATTTGTCTTTTCATTTTTCCATTTAGAAATTACAAACAGTAGAGAGTATTTCACCCCGACTTTCTGAAAGTAAAAATAAGACAAATTCAAGCTTAATATTTGATATACAAATTTGTAGTCATCACTTTTATTTATGTAGTATTTATTTTGGCAAAGCACTAAACTTAAATCTACATATCGAAACATAAAAACTCAAAAACAAACAATTCACCAATAAATGATTTATGTTATTCAATACAATTAATATGATTTGAAGTATCAGTGTTGATCAATATTCGAATGCTACGCTTCAAGAAACTACTAATCAGGGGCTGTTCCAAAAAATTTTCAAATAAAAAAAACAATTATAGATGATACTAAAAAGACCAAAGTATTTAACAACAAAACTATATCAAACTACAAAACAAACACAAAATACGACACATAGTAAAGTGAAAACTGTGCACAAAACCGAATTAACACACCTAACATTCAACATTTTAAATCAAACAAGAAGATAGAATACAGATTAAAGTGTATTATTTAAATGAAAAACACTATCATTTTAAATTATTTAGGTTAAACTTAATACTATAAAAGTGTAGAGTTGTACAATATACTACAAAGAATATCATTTATAAACTGACATTACTGACAAAGGTCTATTAAAAATATGATGTAATAATTTTACTATAAAAAGAGAATTAGCAATTACCAACCCACTTTCAAAATATCTCAATCGTTTCACATACACATATCGTCTATTTTATTTACTTTTGTTTTATAACTCCGACATTCAAAAACAAATAAAATAAATCATGTAATATAACACTTAGATTTATGAGACTTGCCTTAAAAATAATTATCATCAAGGATATTCTTAAATATACATACATCTCGGTGTTAGTGGTGTTGTCTGCTTCAATACTCTTAGCATCCTGTAAAACTTTGCAAATCGAAAAACCACGCGAATCATATTTACCCGCGTCGCTCGAACCCGCGTTATCGGAATTTCCGCTGCAAATTGAAATTGATTTAAAAAAAATGGAGAGTGCGGTGAATAAGTCACTTAAGGGTTTGCTGTACGAAGGAAGTCAGCTCAACAACCAGGACATGAGTGTCAGGATTTGGAAGTCATCAGACTTCAGGTTCACAGTGAAGAACAATGTCATTGAATACAAAATCCCGCTGAAAGTTTGGTCGCGTTTTGGCTGGAAAATGAAAAAATTCGGCCTTTCAGTAGGCGATCATTACGAAGCAAACGGAAATATTGCGCTTTCGTACAAAACAACAATCAGCATTGATAAAAACTGGAAACTGGTGGCCAAAACTACACCAAACGGATATCAGTGGATCGAAACTCCGCGTATTTCGGTAGCCGGCGTAAATGTACCTGTCACACCCATTGCCAACATTGCCATGTCGCAAAGCTCAGGTCTTATCACAAAAGAAATTGACAAAGCGCTAGCCGATATGGTCGATCTGAAGAAATACGCCGCAATGGCATGGACTATGGCTCAGCAACCTGTTCAGTTTAGCGAAGAAAACAATTTGTGGATAAAAATCATCCCCAAAGACATTTTCATGACTCCATTCAGCACTTCGGGAAATAAGCTCAGAGTGGGAATGTCGCTTTCGGGACTTGTGGAATCGTATATGGGCGTAAAACCCGACACACAGAAAACAATTGCTTTGCCAGCATTTAAACTACGTGCCTCTACACCTCAGCAATTTAATGTAAACTTAGCTGCCGATGCTACTTACGAAAAAATTTCGGAACTGGCACGAACACAATTGGTCAATAAAACTTTTAAGGATGGAAAACGTTCGCTCACCATTACCGGACTGAATCTGTACGGAAGCGAAGGCCGCGCCATTGTGGAACTTGATGTGATAGGTTCGGTAAAAGGTCGCATTTATTTCAGCGGAAACCTGCAATATAACCCGGAAAAAATGGCTGTGGAAATTATCAATCCGCAATTCGACCTGAAAACTAAAAATGCACTTCTCAAATCGGCAGACTGGTTACTACATGGTTTTATTCTGAATAAACTGTCGCCCTACCTCACTTATCCGGTGAAGGAAGATCTTGAAAATCTGAAACTTGAGTCCAACAAAATGCTGTCAGGTTACAGCGTATACGATGGCGTTTCGCTGGTAGGAACACTCAATACAATTACTGTGGAGAAAGTGGATTTAGTGCCCGGAGCTGTGCGTCTTTCGGCCAATGTAAAAGGAAATGTAGTGCTTAAAATCGATGAGTTGAAGTTCTAAACAATTGCGTTACATAACAAAACAAAAACCACCGACCATGTAAATTATTACAATATATCGGTGTTTTTTTCATATCCTGCTGTGCTTTAAAACACACATACTTATTCTGTCACACGTTTAGCAACAGTGTAAATATCCGTTCGTCGGTCGTGCAGATTTCTCACACTTCCATGCATATTAAGTTCTTTAAGAAGTTCTAAATCCACATCTACAATCAGTGTCATTTCGGTATTTGGTGTAGCTTCCGCTTTTATACCATTGGCCGGAAAAGCAAAGTCACAGGGCGTGAACACCACTGATTGAGCGTATTGGATATCCATATTGTGAACTTTGGGCAAATTCCCCACACTTCCAGCAATAGCCACATAGCATTCGTTTTCCACAGCTCGTGCCTGCGCACAATTCCTAACCCTCGAGTATCCGTTCTGAGTATCGGTCAAAAATGGCACAAACAGCAGATTCATACCTTCATCGGCCAAAATGCGACTCAGTTCAGGAAATTCCACATCGTAACAAATCAGTATTCCAATTTTCCCGCAATCGGTATCAAAGGTTTTCAGTGCTTTTCCACCTTGTAAACCCCACACTCTCGCTTCATCGGGAGTCACATGTATTTTTTCGTATCGTTCCACTCCACCATCGCGTTTACACAAATATCCCACATTAAACAACTTGTCATTTACAAGTTCAGGCATACTTCCCGTAATGATATTGATGTTGTACGAAATAGCCAATTCCGCAAATCGTTTCACCATTTCGTCGGTGTATTTAGCCAACATTCGTACTGCCTCCGGTTCGGTCAGATGATTATAATCGGCCATTAAGGGCGCATGGAAAAACTCAGGGAACAAAGCAAAATCCGATCTATAACCCGACACTGCATCCACAAAAAACTCGGCTTGCTGCATAAGTTCGTCCATATTTTTATACAAACGCATTTGCCATTGAATCAATCCCAACCGAATTATATTCTTGCTGGTAATTGTTTTTATACTCATAGCCTCGTAATAGATATTATCCCATTCAAGCAGAACCGCATATTCGTGCGATTCTTTATCGCCCTCTAGATAGCCTTTTATGACTCTCACCGGGTGAAAATCGTTGGACATTTGAAAGTCGAGCACGGGATCGTGAATTTCTTTACGGCGAACCTTCTCAATATATTCGCGGGGCGTAAATTTATCGGCATATTCGTGATATTTCGGAATTCGTCCTCCAAAAATAATGGCCTTCATGTTCAGTTTTTCGCACAAATCCTTCCTGTAATCGTATAGACGGCGCCCCAATCGGAGACCACGATATTTAGGACGAATGAAAACATCGATACCATAAATCTTGTCGCCTTTCGGAGTGTGTGTATTAAAGCTGTAATTTCCGGTAATTTCTTTGTATGTATGCTTTTCTGAAAACTTTGCTGAGTCCACAATAATCGACAAGGCACAACCAGCAATCTCATCATTCACCATGATGGCCACCTGACCCTCAGGAAATAATGTATTTAATGTTTCAATGTGATGTTCCTTCCAATAAGATGATTGCATATTGGGATATGCTTCAAGCATCACATTTTTTATTTCTAGATAGTTTACTGATTTCAGGTAAACTATCTCAATTTTATCTATCGAATCTTTATCCATACTTTAATGTTCGTTTTACAATTATCCTCTGTTCATATCGCAAATTCGATTTGAAAGACACAATCTCTACAAATTTAGTTGTTTTTTGTTGAAGTCAAGTATAGCCTCATTAATTTTATGGTTTTTAGTTTTCAAAAACAAAAGTCTTTAGTAAAAAAACTCAATCACACAAAGAAAAACCCGGCAGCTTCAATGAAGCTATCGGGTTTATCAGAGTTTTAAATAATTCTATTCGCCTATCGAGAGACTGACTTCGGAGCACAATCCACCGAATACAGTTTCCCAATTGGCATAATAAGGTGGTTTGTATCCGATATTCACGATATTGATTTCATTGAAAATTTTCCAGTTTATTCCGCGTCGGTCATAGTCGGCAATGCGATTGGCGGGTAAATTGGTGACTTCGATGCGGAGTTCATTTTTCCCGGCAAGCAGTAAGCCACTCAGGTCAATTTCGAAAGGAGCAGCCCAAACCACACCAGCTTCTTTTCCGTTCAGAAACACGCGCGCACTTTCGCGCACATCGCCTAGGTGCAAATACACCTGTTTATTCAGATTGGCTACATTGAATTCGAAAGTAGTTTCGTATGCAGCTGTTCCGGTATTTATTTTCAAAGTCGGATGTTCCAGTTCAGTCCACGAATGTAGATTAACAAGCGTAAAAGTATCTTTTACCTGAGGTTCGCTTTGCACAAAATGCATTTTCCAGCCATTGTTCAATACAATTCGTTTTTGTTTGAGTGAAGGATAATTCCAGTCGGCCAGGTCACTTTGTTTTTCGGTAAATGTTTTCAGAAAAACTGACTGCCCCGACTTCAATTCCACCATCACCTGCGTGCGTCCGTTTTGTTGGCGAACCGCAGCTTTTCCACTTTTTCCTGTCATCGGATCGAAAAACTCAGCCGATTCAGCTTTTACTGCAAGTGTTATCCAGTCGCGGGTATCTTTTTCGTGCAATGCGCTGATAAAATATAAATATCCATCAGCATTTGCACGACGAATTGCATGCAAACCATAAGTTGAAATCATTTCTTCCGAAGCTGTTCCAATGGCTTTCAGCGTTTCGTTGTAATCAGTACCAGAAACAAACCGACCATTTTTATACTGACTAACAGTCACTTTTGTAAAATCGGTTTTAATATTTTTCAAAACCATTTTCAGTGACTTTCTCCTTTGTTTTAAATCCTTCAATCCGGGAACATCGTTCGGAGTATTCTCCAGAAAAACTACTGTAGCGCCCTGAGCAGCAAGTGCAGAAATGTGTTGCAACACTTGCACAGGCATTTTTCTGACCGCAGGAAAAATGAGCGCTTTATAACTTGCTCCTCCTTTGGTCACAATTTTGCCATTTTCGCAGCGGGCCGAAAGCACGAAACTATCTGAGCTATAATCCACATCGTAACCATTCTGATAAATAGATTGCACCGCATGAATAAAAGCAGGCATACGTTTTTCCATGCTGTGAATATCGAACTGTAACAAGCGTCCTTCCTGATCGTGCCACACATCGTACACCGGCAGATATAGCAAAAAATCATTGTCGGGCTTTCCGGTACGCAAAAGGCTCTGACAGCGCTCGATATATTGCATCATGGCAGGAGCATCGCGCCAAATACTGTTGGTGGGCGACATATCGATAGAAGCATAAAACTTCCATCCCGGCCAGGCGGCTTCGCGGGGCGAATAAGTTGTTCCGTGAAAATTCATACGGTTCACACCTGCTACAAACATCAAATCGAGATCGGGTTTGCATTGCGACAGCGAAGTGCGGAAATGCTCGGTAAGCCACGTAAAAGTTTCGGACGAAATGAGCTTTTTGCCCGAGATATGTGCTGCCGACGAAGCATATTTCAGCATCGAAAAGTCAGCATCGTTTTTACGCGTAAGCGAATCACGACGCAAACTTTTTATTCCAAAATCGCTGAGGCCGAAACCTTCAATTTCGGGAATATCCACTGTGGCATACAAATCAATCAGATTTCCGGGTGAGCCATGCGCCTGATTGCGGGTAATGCTTCCGTGACTGTGCGCCCAATCGGTCCATTTGCGGGTAAAATTTTCGAACAAAAGGTCCGAAATAGTTTCGCGATAATCGGCCACAAGGCGAGCAGTGAGATCGCTTCGTTCCTTCGACAGAAATGCCGGCAAATGCAACTCCAGTTTATAGCCGCGACGGCGCTCGAATTGTTCGAAAAAATCTTCGGTCCAGTCGGCGCCATACACTTCGTACGAATCGTTGAAAAAAGCATGCGGATAAGGGCTGCCCGAAGTACTGAAAGCTTTTTCGAAATGAGCCAGATATTTATCGACAGCAGAGGCCGAGAAATGATCCATCACCAAACCTTCGCCACCGGGTGCAGCGCGTTTTACCTGCTGAAATGTTTTTCCGTTGAATGCAGCTATTAGTCGCCAATTGCCTTTCGGCGATTTCCAGTTTATATTTCCTTTGCTATCCACTAATTTTGTAAGGTCAAGCACACGTTTCCCACAATAAGCCATCAACCTTTGCAGCACAGCATCTTTTTGCTGACGCTTATCATCAGGAATGATTTTTTCAGAAAAAACCGATTTGCCATTCACCTGATATTCCCGAATAATCAGTTTCGAAGCAGCATCACGCACTGTCACTTCAGGGCCGCCAAAAGGCCAACCGGTGCCTGTGTTCATGTCGGTTTCCATACCCAAACGTTTTGTTTCAGCAATAGTAAACGACAACATTTTCATCCATTCAGGCGAAAGAAAAGCGATATTGTTAGCATCATTTTTTTGCACACCGTAAATGGGCGTAATTTCCACTGACCCAATTCCGGCACGGGCATATTCCTGCAGATTGTAAGCCAGATTCACCGTATCGACAGCACTACCCAACCACCACCAGCGTGTACCTGCCTTTGAATTTTCGTCGCACAATGCTGTAGTCTGAAAACCAAAGAAAAAAATCAGTGAAAATGCAATGCTGTAAAATAATTTATTCATCAGTATAAATAATGTTATTGTGAGTTCTCAATTCAGGGTCAAACATTTAATTTTCAAATTCCAAATCCTCAAATTTTCAAATTTTCAAATTAATTTTCCTGTTTTCTAAAATCAAAAACCAGATGCATCTTAATTCCTTCGTCACCTTTTTTGATACGGATAGAAGCCGGCTGACTATTCGGCCCGTGATGCTCAATCGGTTTAAAGTCTCTTATAGCCGGAACTTCGTAAAGAAACGACAGATCGCCTTCAGGGAAATCAGGCATTGTATTTTTGCCATCCTGACGGAATTTAGGCTCTTCGGGTGTAAATACTCTGAAAAACACACCATCGCTCAGACTGTAAATACTGAAATTCTGTTCAGCAGTTTGCATGGTTGCCCAATACAAATTGGCGTGATAACCTTTAAACTCCGGATAAACAAGACTTTCGAAACTTTCGCCTGTAATGGTATTGTTATAGTCCTTTTGCCACAAACCGTAGTTTGTACCACGAATACGGTTTTTCCATACGCGATACGGACCGCGTCCAAACCATTGCATACCTTTCGATTTTGCTTCGGGATAACTGAAAGTAAGACCAAAATTGGTGATATTTTCTTCCATAAACGAATCGTCGAAACCTCCTCCAAAATCAGCGCGATTAAGCATCACAGCCGACATTTGAAGCAATCCGGTACTGTTCATTTCCCAGCGAATAGAATCCACTCCGCCAAAATATTTAAACGTCACCACTGCTTTGTCGCCCTCCATGCGCGCCTGATATTTATCGAAGCGGGTTTTAATGCCCACAGCTACAGGACCATTTATGAATGAGATATTTTCATTTCCGTTTTGAACTTTCAGAATTAAACCGGACGATTTGGCAAAAGTCACAGTCAGCTCAGCCCATTTCAGGGTCACATTTTCAGCATCTTCGAGCAATTGAGCAGCCCGAACTGATTTTTGTGAGGCAATGGCATTTGTATGATACACAGGAGCTGTTTTTACAGGAAAGGTGCGCAAACAAAGTACATTTCCATTCGCATCAACACATTCAATTTCCAGCACATCGCCATCGAACAGTTTTGCACCAATTCCGAGGTTTATTTTTCGTGTTTCATTGCGTTCAATAGCCGGAAGTTTCACTTCTCCGTTAGTAAGCACTGTTTGTTCTGCTTTGTTTAATGGCGAACCCACTTTCAGCACTTTATGTCGCAGTTTGCAACCTTCGAGCGAAAGAAAAAGATAGTCGTTGCTTACAAAAATATCGCCGTTGAATGATGGCGTAATCATAAAATCACGGATTTTCACAGGCGACCATATTTCACGAACAGTGTAGTAACTACCTTCCTTTTCGCGGTAAGGGCCGAGAATTCCATCTGTTCCGTTGTACATTTCCGAATCGAGAATACCGCCTTTGTCCACTCGTCTCACGGCATTGTCGGAAAAATCCCACATAAAAGCACCCACAAAAAGCGGACTTTGCGTGTATTTGTTCCAGAAATCTTCGAGCCCGGCGCCATGTCCCTGATCGTACATGCCGTGCATAAATTCGGTAGGCATAAAAAGTTTGTAGCCATTGTTGAAACGTGCAATTCCGGTTTGATAAGCAGGATAATGATGTGTATCGAGTTCATTAAAATCGGCCCAGGCATGAATTACGTGGCGTTTTTGCGGATCGTACACATGAAAAAGCCGGTCGAGTTCGTAATTCCAGCCACCTTCGTTGCCATTGCTCCAGATAATGATAGACGGATGATTTACATCGCGGGTAATCATCTCACGCACCAGTTTCGAGCCCACTTTTGTGTCGTAAGCATTTTGCCAGCCGGCTAACTCATTCACAGCAAACAAACCAAGCGAATCGCACACATCCAGAAAATGTTTGTCGGGCGGATAATGAAAGCGCACCGCATTAATATTCATCTCTTTCAGCAGTTTCACATCCTGAATGCTTATTTCTTTGTTGGTGGTTCGCCCGCCATCAGGATGAAACGAATGACGATTGATACCTTTCATCACTATTTTCACGCCATTCACGTAAAGTCCATCGCGTTCGCGAAAATCAATAGTTCGAAAACCAATCCTTTCGGTATGCGTATGCACTTTTTTACCTGTTTGGTCTTTCAAATCGATGATCAACTCATAAAGTTCGGGCGTTTCGGGTGTCCAGTTTCTCACATTATCCCATTGTGCGTTGATTTGGTGACTTGCTGTGGCAAATTTCAGTTTTTGCGAAAAGCTACGAAATGTAGCATTACCCCTGAGTGGTTTTACAGTGTATTCGAGCATGAAACCTTCGGGAAGCGGATTTGTAAAAATATCGGCGCTAAATTCACCATTGGCTTTGGCATTTACAGCAATGCGTTCGATATGATTTGATGGTTTTGCAGTCAGAAAAACCGGGCGATAAATACCTCCGAACAACCACCAGTCGGCACGACGCTCGGCTGCATTCACTAATCTGTCGACCGAATGCTTCGAAACCTTTACTTCTAATTTGTTTTTCCCTGAAAATTTCAGTTTATCCGTAATATTGTAAGTGAAACGATAAAATCCCCCCTGATGCATTTCTCCGGCTGATTGTCCGTTAATTTTCACCTCAGCATCTGTCATTACACCTTCAAACACAATCTCCACCTGTTTGTCTTTCCAGTTGCGTGGCAAAGTAAACGAATACTCGTAAAAGCCCTGCTCCATGCTCGGATTTTTAATACCCGCTTTGTACCAGCGACCGTAGGTATATTCGCCAAAGCCCTGAAGTTCCCATTGCGAAGGCACTTTAATTTTGCTCCACTTTTTGCTTTTATTTCCTTCGGTGCAATAAAATTTCCATTCTTTTTCGTTGCCCAAACCAGTCCCCGAAAGATATAAAATTTCGGTATCGGCAGCGTACACAAAAGCCGACAAAAGGAGCGTTATTGCCAAAAGTATATTTTTCATAAATATCTGATTGATGATTTTATTTACGCAAATCTACTTAAAAAGAAGATAAGGTCAGGAACAAAAACAAGTCAATAATTACAAAATGAACGAAAGCAAATTAAATAGTACAATTTTCAAGGCTTAAACAGTGAATAATTGATAGTTGACAGTTGATAATGGATAATTATCTATTTACCATTTTGTCATTTACTATTTACTATTTAATAGTATCGCCTCTGAAAATAAAATCGAATTAACCAATCAGCGAATCAACTAATTGACCATTTAACTAATTGACTATTTAACTGATTAACCGATTAGCAAACAAGCCCAAAACCCATATTTCGAACAAAAAAAGCCAGGTTTCGTCAGGCTGTTGAAAAAAAATCAGCTCAACTCTTTTGGTTATATAGAAAAAATGATACTTTTGCAGGACTAATTAGTACTAACAAAAAATTTTTGAAAAATGGCTTACGTAATTTCAGAAGATTGTATTGCTTGCGGATCGTGCATTAGCGAATGTCCTGTTGACGCGATTTCGGAAGGCGATATTTATGTGATTGATGCAGATGTATGTACCGATTGTGGTACTTGTGCTGATGTTTGTCCTTCAGAGGCAATCAGCCCGGCATAATTAATCATATGCAAAACAAAAAAAGAGACTGTCACTTTTCGAAGTGCAGTCTCTTTGCTTTTTACATAAGTAATAGGAACAAAATAATGTCGCATTTTAAATTTATTACAATAAAGACATTTAAACCTTTTGAGGCTCTTTTGAACGTATTTT